>JAIRWF010000006.1 GCA_031253335.1 Streptococcaceae bacterium | reverse complement strand
GCAACTAAAAAGTCATTGTGAAGGCCGTGAAGTGTTTCTTTACCGCGAAAGAACGGTCGCATCCACTCCGCATAGCGCGTTTCTAAAAATTTGACCCATTGTGGATCCACAAAGCTCGTGTAAATAATCCGAAGCTTCGTACGATTGGCATAGAGGATGGGGAGGACTTGCTCGGTAATAATCTCAAAGGAGTGTGTTTGCTCAGTCGGCGAATAGCTTGTCAAAACGTCAAAAACTTCTTTGTCTAGCTCCTCACGGAGCTCTGCGAGCAGCGCATCTAGAGTATCAAAGTAACGGTAAAAGGTGGGCCGCGTCACACCCGCGCGTTTGCAAATGTCGCCAATGGTAATCGTCTTTCCTTGGGCCTTCTGGGCGAGGTTGAGAAAGGCATTGGTGATTTTTTCTTTGGTATTTTTGGTCATGAAGTTATTATAGCAAAATTTACAAGTTGTAATGAAAATGGACGTTTTTCAAAAATAAATCCCAGTATTACCCCGTTTCACAAACTTTTTCTTTACAAGTTGTAAGACTGAAATATTAGATAGTTTACAATGGTTTTACAATTTGGTAACAAAAGTCTGAAAACACCTGCTCTAGTTACTAACTCGAAAAGTAGCATTGTAACATTTACAAAAATCACGATACAGGTTGTAAAAAAAGATTGTGAAAAATACTCGGAAAGCCCATGCCTTCGTTTAAATTTTCTCGATAAAGTTACAAGGTGTAAAGTATTGACAAGGTTCAAAAGGCTTGCTATACTTACGTTGTCAACTAATCTTGCAAGTTTAAGACAACCATCAAAACACAAACGAAAAGGAGTTCATTTTATGAACAAGAAAACGAAACAACTTTTGGCGAGTGCTTTCACGGCTGCCACACTTTTTGGGACGATTGTACCGTCCGTTGAGGCTGTAGTTTCCAATGCAGATAATGTCGCTGTTCAAAGCAACCTTTCTTCTCAGCAGCAATCAAATGATCTCGCAGCAAACCAGGCAATGGAAGCATTAAAATCCTACGCAAATAATTTTATTAAAGTCTCAGGTAATCAATTAATTATTTCTAATCCTTTATCTATTCAGGCCTATATACAAGCAAATCTAAAGTCCTTGAATCAAGCAGGAACAAACTTTACTGTTGCAGATTATTATACAATGATTGCATCGGGTGTTGCACAAATAAATTCTGAAACTTCTGTGCCTGGGAATCAACTTCAATCAGATGGGTCTGTAAGTTATAATGTAAATACTAATACTACAACTGCTAATTCTAATGGACCAATTAGTAAAAGTCTTGCAAGCAATGGAATGCCTGCACATAAAAATTATTGGTGGGGAACAAGATATTACTCGACAAACAAGTCAGGAACAAATAATATGGCTTATTATTTTAGTAAACAGTCCAACTATTTTTGGAATTTAACTGCTGGATGGGCGGCTACAGGAGTAGTAGCTGCAGCTGCAACGATGGGTGTCACTGCTGTTGGGAGTGTAGCTGGAGGTGGACTTTGCACCTTAATGGCTACTGAGTTTTCAGATGTTTCAAGCAAATTAAACTTACTGGTTTCTCAGGGGCGTGCGAATCATGGAGTAATCGTTGATATAAATCGTGTGCCGCGGATGTACAGTGTTTATCAGAGATAATAATTATGAGAACAAAAAATATATCTCAAAAAATACCGAAAGTTACTATGTACTTTTTGATAATAGTGAGTGCAATGGGTATAATCCTAAGTGGCTTGTATCATCAACGTTCTGCGTTACTTTTTGCCATGCTGTTATTGATACCGGCTATATACATAGGGCAAAAAAATAAACATGAAAGTCCAAAATGGGTAAAAATCATTATTTTTCTTTTGTTTACGATAATGGTTGTTGCAACCTTATTCTTTTGGATTATTCTTCCTTATCTATAATGAAGATTGAAAAAAATAAATTTCAATCACTAAAAACGTGATTATATCAGTGGTTTTCGAGGTTTTAGGAATGAAAAATAGTTATAAAAAATCTCAAATCTGAGATTTTTTATTTTTAGCTATTTTTTGTTGCTATACTTATCTTGTCTTCAAAAGATAAATTTAAAATTTAGGAGGGACATATAAAATGTCTATCAAAAAAATCGCAGCAGGAGCTGCCGTCGCATTAACATTAGCTGGGGGCGTGTCAGCTGCAGCTGATATTGTGGCAAAATCCGGGGGTACATGGGATTACGGCTATAGCTTGGGGAATGCTCACTCAAATTATATCCATCCACAGCGCTATCATGGCTCGGAAGTTGTTGATAGAAATAATGGAAATAATTTTCAACGCGTGAATGCACGTGCTGGTGCTTGGTCTAAGGCAAGCATTACTCTCCCTTTAATTGGAGGACAGGCCTCATTATATTATAATACGTCAGGATATTAAGTTATTAGCCAACATTGTTGGCTACCCGCTATTATTTATTTTATTCAATGAAAGGCCTAAATGTGCATGTATAAAGTTTTAAAAAAATTATTTATCATTATTTCCTTCCTTGGGGTTAGCATTTTGTCTATTTGGTATGTCGGTGCCTATAAAAACGCGATGTTTGGCGGTGTTCAGCAAGCTATAGCTGTTAACAAATCGACTATAAATATCAATTCTGATCTGGAGCAGATTGCTAAGAGTGAACATCTTCTAATTGCAAAACAAATTATCGCTACAACGGATGGAGGAAAAGGGGAAGTAGAAAATACCTTCGCAAAGATTGGGCAAGGGGAGTTCCCTGAAGGATTGATTGAGCAGAAAAATCAGAAGTTGATTCAAAATAGTGAAAGCGATGTCGTTTATTTACTGATTGGTAAAAAGGCGAATGCGCTAACAGTAGCAAATCAACTAAATCAAAAAGGGAATGAAGCGATTGTATTTCAAAACAATTGGCTATTGACGCTTCTTGCAAATTTCATAAAGCCACAGCTCGCTGCAGGAATACTTGTAATTGTGTCTGCTTTTATCGCCATCATCTTCTCGGAATACATTGCCAGGCTTAAAAATATTGGAGTTGAACGCCTAGCAGGTAAAAGCCGAGCGCAACTTGCTTTTGAGGGGACTGTGAGAAATGTTCTTTTCGTCGCGGCTACATCTATTCTAGCGTTTATCGTTTCGGCAAGTTATCTTGGGATGATTCATCAGACTTTTGGACAAATCATTTCGATGGTGGCACTTACAATAAGTGTATGGGGTTTGATCTTGATAGGGCTAGAAATTATCTTTTCTATTATCATTTACACGATGATGAGACGACAAAAGATTTCAGATGCGTTGAAAGGAAAAGCCCCCCTACGATTACTATCAGGAATTGTCTTGTTCTTTCAAGCTTTTGCGCTCCTATCCTCTATGTTTACGTTTTCTTTGCTGAATCAAACAAATCAACAGACAGCAACTCTTCAAAAAACAGTTCATATCTGGTCAAAAAATAAAGAATATTACGGCCTGACCCAGATGGGATGGGATAAACCCAATCCTAAAGCTTTTCAAGGGTTTATGACTGAGGTTGCCAATCTTCCTGGGACCTTCATGGTAACTAACCAATTTGATAATCAGACACTACCAAACTCAAAGAGCTATCTACCTTCTGCGAATTCCGATGAAAATGTACTCTATGTCAATCCAGCCTTCCTGAAAAAGGCAGCTATTTCCCTTTCAGCAAATATCCAAAAGGAACTAAGTCATCTGGAACAGGGACAATATGTCATATTAATCCCATCTAGTCAAGGAAAAAACCAGACAGCCATTTCTTCCTCCTGGAAGAAAGTATTAAATGATTGGAATAAGGGAGCTAAACATCCAGTTTCTTTACATCAATTTTCCGCAATTTATAAGAGTTCCAATTTATTCGCCTATCCAGTACTTGGTCCCAATCAAACGTCGAATGAAGGGTCGGCAAAAGCACCGCTTCTTATTGTCTATGGGGAAAATACCTTTGCAAATACAGATCTTTATTTGGATATTTATGAAAACTTTATTCCTCAGACTTTAGTTACACAACTTGACAAAGTTGTGGCGTTGATTGAAAAATACCATTTACAAAGTAATATTGGATCTCTAAGAAATGGTTATTCAACAGCTCTTGGACGCATGGGAGAACTTCAGGGGGAGCGAACTTTCAGTGTTGCAGGCATCATAGTGAGTTCATTGAGCTCTCTGGTTTTGATTGTTCTCTTAACACGGATTTATCTCTATCAGAATCGTCGAAAATATATGATTGAGAGGCTGGCAGGAAAATCTATTGAGGCGATACACAAAGTCTATATAGGAATAGTTGCGGCGGGGCTAGTGTTGATTTCACTGATAGCAGTTGTCGTCTTACATCTTGGCATCAGTACAGTTCTCGTCCCAATCGCATTTGGAGGGGTAATAGCTACAGTATTTATTTATCTGGTAAGCCGCGAAAAAGAGGCGAATAGTACTATATTAAAAGGAGAATAACATGATTGAATTAAAAGAGATTCAAAAAAATTTCGAGGAGAAAGTAGTCTTAAGTGGATTTAATTATACTTTTTCAGAAGGAAAATCCTATGCTTTAACAGGAAGCTCTGGCTCAGGAAAAACAACTTTACTCAATATGATTGGCAAGCTCGAAAAGAATGATGCAGGGGAGATTTTGATTGATGGGAAAGCATTGGATAAAATCTCAGAAAAAAATTACTTCAAAGATCAAGTGGGCTATTTATTTCAAAATTATGGCTTAATTGATAATGAAACAATCGAGAAAAATCTGGACTTGGCTCTTGTAGGAAAGCGATTAGGGAAATCTGATAAAAAGAAATTGATGATTGCCGCATTACAAAAAGTGAATTTAGATTTGGATATTAAGCGAAAAATCTATTCATTGTCTGGTGGAGAGGCACAGCGCGTGGCGATTGCCAAGATTATTTTAAAGAATCCGCCGATTATACTCGCTGATGAGCCAACAGCATCGCTAGATGAGAAAAATGGACAAGAAGTGATTGATCTCATTTTGTCGCTCAATGATGGAAAGAAAACAATCATCATCGCGACGCACAATCCGAGAGTCTGGGAAAAGTTGGATGAAAAAGTGGAATTGAGCGCGTGATTTGAAGTGAATAACTTGGGAGAAAATAGAAAACATTTTTGAGAAAAGGAGGAGGACATGATTAAAAATAAAAAATGGCTATTCCCACTACTCGCAGGAGTGGATGCTGGTGTGTTGATAGGAGTTCTGCCGGACGTGCTTCCGAGTTGGAATGCGGTGTGGTTTGGACTTTTTGTAGGGAGTTTCATGTATCTCATCACGCATCAAGTGAATTTCGTAAAAGAAAAAAAGGAACAGGACAGTAAGAAAGGGAACAACTGATAATCACAAGTCATTTAGGCGTTTAGATACAAATCGTACTTTATTCTTGACAAGCTTTCCTGGAAGTGATAAAATACGTTTTGTACTTAAAAGAAAGACAAACGGTATCTAAAATGGCTAAAAAAGAAAAAACACAAAAAGATAAATTGCCGCGTGAGGTGTTGATCACAGCCTGGGTGCTGGCCTTCGGGGCGATCCCTGGGATGCTGGACTCGACGATGGTCAATATCGCGATTAACAAGCTCATGTTGGACCTGCACACGACGCTCGATACGATTCAGTGGGCGATTACGGGCTATGTGCTGGCCTTAGCGGTTGCGGTGCCGATTTCCAACTACCTGATGAATCACTTCAATGGGAAAAAGCTTTACGCCCTCTTTCTCGCCCTATTTGGGGTGGGTTCATTTCTCTCAGGGATTGCCTGGAATGTCGAGAGTTTCATTGCCTTTCGCCTGATACAGGGCTTTGCGGCGGGAGTTATTACACTCCTCCTGACAAGTCTTCTCATGGCCTCAACCCCGCGCGACAAAATCGGGCAAGTCATGGCAGTTGTGGGGACGCCGATGATTCTAGGACCTATCTTGGGGCCAGTCATTGGGGGCGCTATCGTGCAATATGGGAACTGGCACTGGATTTTCTACATCAATATCCCAATTGTGGCGATTGCACTCGTCCTCATCTGGAAGCTCATGCCAGACTTCAAACCCTTCAATCCGGATTCCAAGCTCGATTGGATTGGCACCGTGCTTCTTGCTGGCTTTTCAGCGGGGCTGATGTACGGGATTACCAAAGGCTCTAGCGCCAAGCATTTTTTTGAAAGTCAGGAGATGTGGGTGTTCTGCAGTCTAGGTCTTGCTTGTCTCGTGGCCTATATCATCTATGATTTTGTGAAAAAGCACGATACTGTTCTTCCACTTAAATTCTTTGCGAAGCGAAATTTTTCCGCAGCTAATATCGCGATTTTCTTAAACGGTATTGCGGTCAACGGCGTCATGCTCCTCTTGCCCCTTTATTTCCAGAATACACGTGGCTTTAGCACGATTGAGGCTGCACTCTGGCTGGTGCCACAAGGTGTGGGGATGCTGATTGCACGGCCTTTGATTGGGAATTTGATTGACCGACTGGGTGCGAAACCCGTGGTTCTGGTCTCGATTGTGATCAGCTTTTTGGGGAGTTTCCCACTTGCATTTGTCGGCGCAAATTCCAATATGATTTGGATTTCCGTGATTCTATTTATCCGCGGGATTGGCGTAGGCGGTCTTACCATGCCGCTCATGACCGATATTTACATGGGGATTGACAATAAGGACGTCCCTGCAGCTTCAACTGGTAACAGAATCGTACAAAATGTTGGCTCCAGCTTTGGATCTGCGGTGATTTCCAGTATTGTCGTCGCTGTGGTGACCAACTACATGACAGATCACACGGCAAGCCTCAAGGCACAAGCAACGCAGAAAGTTGCTGAAGTCATCGCGAAAGCGAAAACTTCTGGTGTGGTCCCTACGAAAGAGCAGCTCACTGCGGCGGCGCAGAGTGTAGCAACTGCTGCGAAAAATACGGCGACCTTGCACGGCTACCAGACAGGGTTCTTGATCGCCAGCTTGGTGCTGGTGGCTATTGCGATTCCAGCCTTGTTCTTGACGAGTAAAGGGAAGAAGAAAGAAGAGAAAGTCGCCTGAGAGCGGCTTTTTTGTTATACTTAAAACATGGAATTACAACAAGCACAGACGGAGGATGCCGCGGCAATCATGGAGGTGATTGAAGAGGCGAGAGCGTTTTTGAAGGCGGCAGGGTCGATTCAGTGGCAAAGGCAGTACCCAGCTTTGAGCGATATTGAAGCGGACATTGCGAAGCGGCAAGGTTATATCCTCGATGTTGATGGCGCTGTGGCTGGCTATGCTGCGGTTATCACGGGGGAGGAACCTGCCTATACTGCAATTACGGATGGCAACTGGTCGAACGGTTCGCTGGACTATGTGACGATTCATAGGCTTGCGATGTCGGATAAGTTCCGCGGGCAAGGCTTGACGCATGAGCTGTTTGAGAGGATTTTTGAGATGATGAACGCCCGTGGTTATTATGATTTTCGGATTGACACGCATGAACACAATGCCATCATGCGGCATATTTTTGAGCGTGAAGGCTTTGTGAAGCGTGGGATCGTGCAGATTGAAGGGGAAAGGTGGGCATATCAAAGAGAAGATGTGGCGCTGAGCGATTAGGGGAGGAGCAATTTAGTGAGGCTGGAGGTTCCTTGCGGAGCAAGGGCTCTCAGGCGAGTCTAATTGCCGACTCCCCTGCGAGGTAGAACTCAGTTGAGAAGATGTGAGTGAGGCTCGCCCTGAAGCGACAGAAAGTTAGGAAATTTTGCGGTTCTTTGCGAAGCAAAGGTTCCAAAATTTATCTACTTTCCGAGTTTCAAGCCTCACGAACTCAGTTAGAAGATGTGGCGCTGAGCGCTTAGGGGAGGAGAAGAAATGAATTTTGAGCAACAATTTTTAGGTGATTTATCGGAGTGGTTGGATTTGCAGGTCTCACTCATGGCAAAAGCGGAGAAGCTGGCGCATGATGAGGGGGAACATGATGCAGAGATTCGCTATGAGTCGCGCCTTGAAGCCTATCAGCATTTGCGGCATAAGATGGAGTTGTACAAGGCGGGGAAAGGTTTTCACGAGGAGACGATTGTCTAAAGGGTAAAGGAGAGAATATGCGGACGATTTTACAAGCCTTTGAATGGTATTTGCCTGCGGATGGGCGGCATTGGCAACATTTAACAGAGAAATCGCAGGAATTGGCTAATTTTGGTTTTACTGGACTTTGGTTGCCACCAGCGTCGAAAGCGGCGTCGGGGAAGGACGATGTCGGCTATGGGATTTATGATTTTTATGATCTTGGGGAATTCGACCAAAAGGGGACAGTACCAACCAAATATGGGACAAAGACTGATTATTTATCCTTGATTCAAAAGCTCCACGAGGTAGGAATTGAAGCCTATGCGGACATTGTGTTTGACCACTTGATGGGGGCAGACGGGACGGAAGTGCTCTCAGCTGAGGTGGAGGATTTTAATAATCGTCTGCATCAGGAAGGTGGTCCAGTGGAAGTTGAAGTTTGGACGAAGTTTACTTTTCTGGGGCGTGCTGGGAAATACAATGACTACCAGTGGTCGGCGAAGAATTTCAATGGCGTGGATTATGATCAACGCCGCAAGGATCACGAGATTATTGAATTTGCGGGGCATGATTGGGCGAAAGAAGTTGATTCTGAAAATGTGAATTATGACTACCTCATGGGGGCGAATCTGGATTTTAATGTCCCTGAGACCGTGGAACAGCTCGAAAAATGGGGACAATGGTTCACCGAAACGACGAAAATTGATGGTTTCAGGCTGGATGCCGTCAAACATATTGAATTTGACTATTTCAAGGATTGGATTTTGGCTCGGCGTAAACAGATTGACCCGTTGAAAGATCCTTTTGTGGTGGGTGAATACTGGTCTCGCGACTTGGGTAAGCTCCTCTGGTATCTCGATAGCTCAGGAAATGTCCTCGATTTGTTTGATGTGCCCCTGCATTTTAACCTCTATGAGGCTGCGACGTCGGACGGCGCTTTTGATATGCGTGGGATTTTCAATGGAACTTTGGCGGCGGCGCGACCTGACTATGCCGTGACTTTCGTGGATAATCACGACACGCAGGAAGGGCAGGCTTTGCAGAGCTGGATTCCTGGCTGGTTTAAAGAGCAGGCGAATGCTTTGATTTTGCTACGCAATGCGGGGACACCCGTTGTTTTCTACGGCGATTTGTACGGGGTGCCTGCACGGGGTGTAAATCCAGTCGGTAAAGGGCTTGAAGCGATGCTGAAATTGCGAAAATCCTTTGAAAGTTTTGAACAAGTGGATTATTTTGATCATCCAGATATCATCGGTTGGACGGTGAAGTCAGATCAGATAGGATTTGCAGTGATTTTGACGAACCGCACAGGTGGCAGCAAATGGATGACGATTGGCGCAGAATTTGCAGGCAAAACCTATGTGGATGTGCTTGGGCATCGCTCTGAAAAAATCGTGTTGAACGACGTCGGCCGTGCGGAATTTCCTGTGAATGATGGGTCGATTAGTGTCTGGGTAGAAGAAGGGACTTTCTGATGGAAAAGGCAAAATCATTTGACGCGTATTTTTCTGATAAGAAGGTGTCGTCAGAAAAATTGGCGCGGATGCAGCTCGTGCGAGGGATTGTGCATGACTTGTATCCCGATGTGCAGGAGCGCGTGAGCTATGCGATGCCAGGATTTTATCCGAAGGGTGCGACGAAAGCGACACAGATGCTCTTTTTCGTCATGGCTAATAAGAATTGGCTGGGGCTTTATGGCTTTGACGGCTTGACACCCGAGGATTTGCCGTATCCGCTTGCGATGGGGAAAGGCTCGGTGCAGGTGCCTTATGATTTTGAGGAGGAGAAGCTTCGAAAATTATTGCAGTTTTGTATGGCCTACAACTTTGAGCGACATGGTCTGGAGCTGGTGCACTAAGGCTTTTTTGAAATATGGTAAAATGAAGCAATGGGTTTAAAAGTTGCCATCGTAATTGTGACTTACAAAAGGCAGGAGCTACTTTCGGTGCTCTATGACTCTTTGCGTGCACTTGTTGTGAAGCCGTGGGCGATTGTTGTAGTCGATAATGAAAATTCGCAAGATACAAAGGCGCTAACGGAAGGGCTTGAAGGCGATTTATCTGGCGAGTGCGCGGTACATTATGTGCCGATGGCTGAAAACGTTGGGGGTGCGGGCGGCTTTTCCAAAGGGGTTGAGACGGCTTATCAGCTGGGTGCAGACTGGATCTGGGTGATGGATGATGATGTGAAGGTGTTTCCTGAAGCACTGAATAAGCTTTATCCATGGCTTGAAAAAGGCGTAGCTGCAGGACAGTTGGCGATTCAGGTACGGCGGCAAAATTTTGATGGAACGGATTTTTATTGGCAGTATGATTTTAAAAATCATCTGGGAATTCCGAATCCGATTGCACCGGCTGGTTTTGAGGCGGGTGAGACTTATAAAAAGATCAATACGATGTGTTTTGAAGGTGGGGTGTTCCATCGGGAGTTGATTCGACAGATTGGTTTTCCGGATGCGCGTTTCTTTATTTACTGGGATGATACGGTTTATGGCTATTTGGCAAGTAAAGTGACACAGCCAATTCTCATCAATGAGACACTGATGGCACGGACGCGGGCGTTGAACCATGTTAATCTGGGGAAAATCCGAAAACTCAATGCGACGAGTGATATGGCGCGCTATTATATCATGCGCAATCGTGGCTATATGGCGCAGTATTTCAAGGCGCAAGGGGATTATAAGCCGTTATTATTTGGACTTGGGACGGGACTTACATTTGTGAAGGAAGTGATTCGCGTGCTGTCGCTGTCTGAAGGGCGGGGACATTCGCTTTCGGAGTTGCGTCGTGGGATGAAAGATGGCAAAAAACTGCGTAAGTTCACGGATTGGAAGAGTATGAAAGCACTGAATCCACCTGAATAGTGGGTGTAGCATGTGCGTGGATGGCTGTCAAATTTGACAGCTTTTTTTGTTACAATGAGAGCATGAAAAAATTAGATAAAAATGTCTTGTCAGATCTGGTGAAAAAGCCGATTTTAGCGCGTGTGTCGGATGGGGATTGGTACCAATATGCGAAAGAACCTGAGTTGCAGGCAATTGTCAAAAAATCATCGTCAGAAATTGCACGGTTGAATCAGGTGGCGACGACGGATTTTGATGCGGCTGAGAAAGGCTTGCACGCGCTCGTGTCAAATTTGACAGTGTCGTCAGAGATTTATTTTCCGATTCGTGGGCTAGAGTATCCGTCAAATTTGACAGTGGGGGATGGCAGCTTTATCAATGCTGGTTTGCGGATTTTATCGGCTGGGAAAGTTACAATTGGTGCGCATTGCTTCATTGGCCCTGATGTGAACTTTTACACGCCGAATCATAGCACGGACTTGGAGCTTCGCCGTGAGGGCTGGCAGTACGATGCGCCAATCACGCTTGGCAATGACTGCTGGCTGGGGGGCAACGTGACGCTTTTGCCGGGTGTCACGCTAGGCAATAATGTCATCGTGGGTGCGGGCGCCGTCGTCACCAAAGATTTCGGCAACAACGTCATGATTGCAGGAAATCCCGCACGAGAAATCAAAAATCTTGCTTAAAATTTGAGGACCAAAAACCTTTGAAAGCGCAAAGTTTCCTACCTTCTAGCCAAACAAAAACGGCGAGAAAATGGACAAAATACTTTATAATACAGCTATCAAAAAATTGGAGGTCCTCGTGACAGATTATAATTCAGAAGAGTATTTGAAGACTCTTGACAAATGGTGGCGTGCTGCGACATATATGGGCGCAGGCATGATTTTCTTGAAGGCAAATCCGCTTTTCACAGTCACCAAAACACCGCTCAAAGCCGATGATATCAAGGCAAATCCAATCGGCCACTGGGGCACGGTTTCAGGGCAAACTTTCCTCTATGCCCATGCCAACCGCCTCATCAACAAGTACGACTTGAATATGTTCTACCTGGGCGGCCCAGGACACGGCGGACAGGCTATGGTTGTGCCAAGTTATCTTGACGGTACCTATACCGAAGATTATCCTGAAATCACGCAAGACCTCGAGGGTATGGCGCGTCTTTACAAGCGCTTCAGCTTCCCTGGCGGGATTGGCTCACACATGACCGCGCAAACCCCTGGTTCACTCCATGAAGGGGGCGAGCTTGGCTATACGTTGTCTCACGCCACAGGTGCGGTACTTGACCAACCTGATCAAATCGCCTTTGCAGTCGTCGGCGACGGTGAATCCGAGACAGGACCTCTCATGGCCGGCTGGCATGCCAATAAATTCATTAATCCGAAAAACGACGGGGCAATTTTGCCAATTCTTGACCTCAATGGCTTCAAGATTTCAAATCCTACTCTACTTGCGCGCACGAGCGATGTTGATATTCGCAAGTTCCTCGAAGGCCTTGGCTACAGCGTTCGTTTCATCGAAAACGAAGACATCCACGACTATATGGCTTATCATAAGATTGCTGCGAAGGTCTTTGACCAAGCCATCGAAGATATCCAGCAAATCCAAAAAGATGCGCGTGAAAATGGCCGTTACCAAAATGGCGAAATTCCTGCTTGGCCTGTCATTATCGCACGTTTGCCAAAAGGCTGGGGTGGTCCTCGTTTCAACGATTGGTCGGGTCCCAAATACGATGGTCACGGTGTGCCAATCGAACACAGCTTCCGTGCGCACCAGGTGCCAATGCCACTGTCTTCACGCAATATGGACACACTGCCTGAATTCGTGGAATGGATGGAATCCTACAAGCCTGAAGAACTCTTCAACGCCGATGGGACTTTGAAGGACGAACTCAAAGAATTCGCACCAAAGGGCAACAAACGTATGGCTGCGAACCCTGTGACCAACGGTGGTGTGGATGGCTCCAACCTCAAACTCCCTGATTGGAAGCAATTCGTCAATAAAGTCACTGAAAGTAACCGCGGCACCTTAATGCCTGAGGCGAACGATAACATGGATATGAACGTGTTGTCGAAATATTTCGCTGAAATCGTGAAGCTCAACCCAACACGCTTCCGCCTCTTTGGTCCAGACGAGACGATGTCCAACCGTTTCTGGGAGATGTTCAAAGTCACCAATCGTCAATGGATGCAGGTTATTAAAGGTCACAACGACGAAAGTCTTGCCCCAGAAGGCCGTATTATTGATTCACAACTTTCAGAGCACCAAGCAGAGGGCTTCCTCGAAGGCTATACCTTGACAGGTCGTACAGGTGTCTTTGCTTCCTATGAATCTTTCCTCCGTGTGGTGGATTCTATGCTCACACAGCACTTCAAATGGATTCGCCAAGCAAGCGCACAAAAATGGCGTAAAGACTACCCTTCACTCAACGTCATCTCGACTTCGACCGTCTTCCAGCAAGACCATAACGGCTATACCCACCAAGATCCAGGCCTCTTGACGCATTTGTCGGAGAAGAAATCAGACTTCATTCGTCAATACCTCCCAGCCGATGCCAATACGCTCCTTGCCGTGTTTGACCGTGCCTTCAGCGATCGTCAGAAGATTAACCATATCGTAGCTTCTAAACAGCCACGTCAACAATGGTTCTCAGCTGAAGAAGCACAAGAACTTGCGACAGAAGGTATTGCTGTGATCGACTGGGCTTCCACGGCGAAGAAAGGCGAAGATGTGGATCTCGTCTTTGCTTCAGCTGGTTCAGAGCCTACGATTGAGACGCTTGCCGCTTTGCACCTCATCAACGAAGCGTTCCCAGAAGTGAAATTCCGCTTTGTCAATGTGGTAGAGCTTGGGCGTCTGCAAAAGAAGAACGGCGCTTTGAACCAAGAACGCGAACTTTCTGATGAAGAATTTGAAGCCTACTTTGGCAAGTCTGGCACGCCAGTCGTATTTGGCTTCCATGGCTATGAAGGCTTGATTGAGTCAATCTTCTACGAACGTGGTCACCAAGGCCTTCATGCGCATGGCTATCGTGAAGATGGTGATATTACCACGACTTATGATATGCGTGTCTATAGCGAACTTGATCGCTTCCATCAAGCCATTGATGCAGCGCACATCTTGCGTGAAGCACACGTGGGTAACGAAGCGATGGTCAAAGCCTTCATTGAAAATCAAACTCGCACACTTGACAAACACTTTGAAGTCACACGTAACGACGGGGTAGATATACCTGAGTTTACCGAGTGGAAGTGGACAGCACTACAAAAATAACGCAAACAAAAAGGCTTCAGGGCCTTTCAGACTGAAGAAAAACCCTATTTTGGACTCAAAATAGGGTTTTTCTTTGTTTTTTGAAATTTAGGAATGGAGTAGCCGTGGACTTTTTAAAGGGCGTGTCTATCTCCGCCACTTGTGTCGGGCTGTCCGCTCTGATAACCCTACTAGCAGCGCTGTAAGGTGCAGACCGCACCAACAGACGTCCTTCGCTACGGCGCAGACAGCGCTAAGTCGAGCCGCAAAAACCAGTTTGCTTTTGCTTGCTTGGACGACTCGTCCAAGGTGGTAGATAGAGACTTGTGAAACAAGTCCCAGCCTGCGTCAAGGTAGCGGATGAAACAAGCGAAGCTTGTGTCTCCAAAAAACTCTAGCTGTGCGTGCATTCACTCGACGCTTGTGCCGAGCGCTGTGGCGATGTTAGACGAAAAAGCAGGGAGTTGCCATGCGACTTGCCAGCTTTGCTGGCTTAGCGAGCATGGACAGCGCAGCGCAAAGCGCGGAGATAGAGGTAACCTAAAGTCAGTTTCCTATTAATGTTTTACAAAAAATACTTCTTTGCTTTTGACTTTGTCTACG
>JAIRWF010000034.1 GCA_031253335.1 Streptococcaceae bacterium | reverse complement strand
ACAAATCCAGCTTTCCCTTTTTCTTTATAACTCAGAATTAAACGATTAACCTGTCGGATAGAGAGGTTAAGGCTCACGCAAAGCCTATTCTTATTCGTCATATTTTTATCCACGAAGTCTTTAATCATCTTGTATTTCTTTTCTTCATTGTCCATAAGTTGTATCTTTCTCATGTCCCTATTTTACCTTTTGGGACATTTTCTATTTTCGTATAACTAGGACATTATCACTTTTCGTTGAGAAAAGTTAATCCCGCCTTGCGCGGGATTTGTTTTTTCTCGTAAAAAATGCTAAAATAAAGAGCTGGCTATTTGCCTGACTCGAAAGGTATTATTTCATCTATGTTCTTTAAACTCTTATGGGATGGTTTTAAACTCAAGGAAGTCCGCAATCGCGTGATTTTCACGATTTTTATATTGTTTGTTTTCCGGCTGGGCGCGCACATTACGGTGCCTGGTGTTAATGTGGATAAGCTCTCGAGTCTTGCGGATTTGCCTTTCCTTAATATGTTTAATACGGTGTCTGGTGGTGGTTTGCAGTCCTTCTCACTGTTTGCAATGGGGGTTTCGCCATACATTACGGCATCTATCATTGTGCAGCTTTTGCAGATGGATATCTTGCCTATCTTTGTAGAGTGGGGCAAACAAGGTGAAATCGGGCGACGCAAGATTAACCAAGCGACGCGCTACATCACGTTGGCACTTGCGATGGGTCAGTCTATCGGTATCACGGCGGGTTTCCAGGCCCTCTCAAATGCGCAGATTGTGCCAAATCCGAACTGGCAGACTTATATCTTGATTGGGGTCATCTTGACGACAGGGTCGATGATTGTGACTTGGATGGGTGAGCAGATTAATGATAAAGGCTTTGGCTCTGGGGTGTCCATGATTATCTTTGCCGGGATTGTGACGTCCATTCCGAATGCGATTGTGGGGAAGAATTCGCTTTATGAAACCTTCATCGAAAACGTGGATCCAAGCATGGTGACGCAGGGTTGGATTACGATTGGACTGATTGCGCTAGCTGCGATTGTGATTATTTATTTCTCGACCTGGGTGCAACAGGCGGAGCGTAAGGTGCCTATCCAATATACGAAGCTCACGCAAGGTGCGCCTTCGACGTCTTACTTGCCACTGCGAGTCAATCCGGCAGGAGTTATTCCAGTCATCTTTGCATCGACCTTGACATCGGCACCGCAGACCATCTTGCAATTTCTCTCGAAAGCACATATCAATGCAGATTGGCTGACAAATGTGCAAAATATCATCAATACGCAGAGTACGACGGGGATGTTGATTTATGCGGGCTTGATCATCGTCTTCACCTTCTTTTATAGCTTCGTTCAGGTCAATCCTGAAAAGATGGCAGAGCAGCTGACGCAGTCTGGAGCTTATATCCCATCGGTGCGTCCTGGTAAGGCTACGGAGCGCTACATCTCGGGGCTTTTGATTCGCTTATCCGTTGTGGGGTCGCTCTTTTTGGGGGTGATCTCAATTATCCCAATGATTGCCTCGAACCTCTGGGATTTACCGTCGATTGTTGCGCTGGGTGGGACGTCGCTTCTTATCATTATCATGACTGCCGTCCAGGGTGTGCAACAGCTTGAGGGCTACATGCTCAAGAAGCAGTACGTCGGCTTCATGGACAATCCTGTCTCGCTAGATTGAGTGAGGGCGGGCTTTGATAGACATTAAATCTTGCTTTATGGCAAGATTTTAGGCTTTTTGACGGTTGTCAAATTTGACAGGGGATAAAAAGGACTTCTGTCAGATTTGACAGATATAAAAATGGCTGAAATGGCTGAAAATAAAGGAGAGAGAATGAATTTATTGATTATGGGTCTGCCTGGTGCAGGCAAAGGAACGCAGGCGGAGACGATTGTGCGCGACTATGGTGTGCTGCATGTTTCAACGGGAGATATGTTCCGTGCCGCGATGGCAAATGGGACAGAGATGGGAAAACTTGCAAAGTCCTTTATTGACAAGGGCGAGCTGGTCCCTGACGAGGTGACGAATGGAATTGTCAAAGATCGTTTGGGCGAGGATGATATTCGTGCGCATGGTGTGCTGCTTGATGGCTACCCACGGACGATTGAGCAGGCCCAGGCGCTTGATGCGATGCTGGTAGATCTCGGGATGAAGTTAGACGCTGTCATCAACATTGACGTGGACCCGTCGGTCCTTGTGGGGCGCATCAGTGGGCGATTTATCTGTAAAAAGTGTGGGGCAACTTATAATAAACCAAATAAGATGCCGAAAGTTGCGGACACTTGTGATGTTTGCGGCTCGCACGAATTCTTCCAGCGGGATGATGACAAGCCCGAGACAGTGGCAAACCGTATTGAAATCAATACAAAACAATCTGCGCCAATTCTTGCGCATTACCGAGAGGCAGGCCTCGTGCATGATGTTGACGGGATGCACTCGATTGAAGAAACAACGCGTGAGATAAAGGGTATTCTTGACGCGATTTGAAGCTTGTCAAATTTGACAACACGATAATAAGGGCTGACAAAATTTGCATTTTTTCCGAATGTTAGTCTGTCAAATTTGACAAAAATTCGGATTACGAACAATGGCACTATTTTTCCTATTTTTTGATAGTTTATGCTTGTCAAATTTGACAGGAAGTGCTATAATATATCAGTCCGACTTTTAGGCGTTTTTTGACGCCTTTCGGGATTTTACAGGAGGAGAGTCATTTGGCAAAAGATGATGTGATCGAGATTGAAGGCAAAGTGATTGACACGATGCCCAACGCCATGTTTACCGTGGAGCTCGAGAACGGCCATCAGATACTTGCGACTATTTCTGGCAAGATGCGTAAAAACTACATTCGCATCCTCACCGGAGACCAAGTCACAGTTGAGATGAGCCCATACGATTTGACGCGCGGCCGCATTACATACCGCACAATCAAACGTTAAATCCGTAGAACCCTGACAGAACGGGAAATCTATAACCCGCTCTGAAACGTTAACCGAATAGGAGGAATGTGATGAAAGTTAGACCATCTGTTAAGCCAATGTGCGAATACTGCAAAGTCATTCGCCGCAATGGCCGTGTTATGGTAATTTGCCCTGTCAATCCAAAACACAAACAACGCCAGGGATAAAAGCACTTAGTAGTTTATCCCCCACAACCAATGACTATACTAATAGGCATTGCTCAAAAATCATAGAAAGGAAAAGACTTTATGGCTCGTTTTGCTGGAGTTGATGTACCCAACGAAAAACGTATCGTGATTTCACTTACTTACGTTTACGGTGTGGGTCTCCCAACCGCCCAGAAGGTATTGGCAAAAGCCGGTATCTCAGAGGACATTCGTACGAAAGATTTAACCAGCGATCAAGAAGATGCGATTCGTCGCGAACTTGATAGCTACAAGCTCGAAGGCGACCTTCGCCGTGATGTTAATTTGGACATCAAACGCTTGATGGAAATCGGTTCTTACCGTGGCATGCGTCACCGTCGTGGACTTCCCACACGCGGACAAAACACAAAGAACAACGCACGGACACGTAAAGGCCCTGCGAAAGCAATCGCAGGCAAGAAGAAATAAAATACTGAAAACGCTCATTGAGACGTTTAAGTTCCAACGCACAGGATTTGATTTCTGTGAGTCCGATAATTTCACATCAAAAGAAATTTCAATTTCCATTCTATGAAAGGAGAGAACATGCCAAAAACTACACGTAAACGCCGTGTGAAGAAAAATGTCGAATCTGGCGTTGCCCATATTCACTCGACATTCAATAACACCATCGTGATGATTACCGACGTAGAAGGCAATGCCCTTGCCTGGTCATCTGCTGGCGCACTTGGCTTCAAAGGTTCTAAAAAATCAACACCCTTTGCAGCTCAAATGGCCTCTGAAGCCGCTGCTAAAGCTGCTCAAGATCAAGGCGTTAAGACCGTTGCTGTTTCAGTAAAAGGCCCTGGCCCAGGACGTGAGTCTGCTATCCGCGCACTCGCTGCTGCAGGTCTCAATGTCACTGCTATCTCAGATGTGACACCTGTGCCACACAATGGTGCTCGCCCACCAAAACGTCGTCGTGTATAACCTTCCCACACTGCTTAATATCGTTTACACACATCAATATAGCAATTAAGAAGAAGGAATTTACATGATTGAATTTGAAACACCTAGAATTAATAAGTTTGACGAAGATTCGACTTACAGCAAATTCGTCATCGAACCCCTCGAGCGAGGTTATGGCACGACGCTTGGGAATTCCCTTCGCCGCGTCCTCCTCTCAAGCCTGACGGGTGCTGCTGTGACGTCTATCAACATTGATGGCGTTCAACATGAGTTTGCAACTGTACCAGGCGTCCGCGAAGACGTTGTCCAGATTATCCTTGCCATCAAAGGTCTTGCCATCAAGAGCTTTGTCGATGAGGAAAAGACGATTGAAATCGACATCTCGGGTCCTGCCACAGTGACTGCTGGAGACATCTTGACCGATAGCGACATTGAGATTGTCAATAAAGACCATTATCTCTTTACGCTCGCAAAAGGCCACGACTTCCATGCACGCATGACAGTTGGCAAAGGCCGCGGTTATGCGCTCGCCGATGATAATAAAGGCGAGAACCAGCCAATTGGTACGATTGCCGTTGACTCCCTCTACTCACCTGTGACGAAAGTCAACTATCAAGTAGAGCCGGCGCGCGTTGGTGACAAGGATAACTACGATAAGCTGACTCTTGAGATTTCGACAAATGGTACGATTGAGCCTGAAGAAGCACTCTCGCATGCCTCAAAGATTCTCATGGATCATCTCGAGCTCTTCGTTGACCTTTCTGAAACTGCAAAACGCGTCAATAACATGGCTGCAATGCACGAAGAAATCAAACCTGAGCGCGTCTTGGAACGCAGCCTTGAAGAACTTGACCTTTCTGTTCGTGCCTACAATAGCTTGAAACGTAGCGGTGTCAATACTGTTGCTGATCTTGCAGACATGGAGCTCAGCGAGCTGTCTAAGGTCAAGAACCTTGGCAAGAAGTCCTTTGAAGAGGTCAAGGACAAATTGGCCTCGCTCGGCATTAAACTCAAAAAATAAATAATTCGGCTATCGCCATCCTTGAAGCACAGATGTGGAAAGGCTCTAGCGACACCTATCTTACAAGGAGGTAAAAATGACCAATCGTAAATTAGGCCGCAAGTCTGCACAACGTAAAGCGTTGCTCCGTGACTTGACTACAGACCTGATCATTAACGAATACATTGTCACGACGGAAGCCCGCGCAAAAGAAGTGCGTCGTACTGTCGAAAAGATGATTACCCTCGGCAAAAAAGGCGATCTCCATGCACGCCGTCAAGCAGCAGCTTACGTGCGCCATGAAATTGCCATCAACAACTTTGACGAGGAGAAGGAGGTCTTCCCAACTGCCCTTCAAAAACTCTTCGACAATCTCGCAAAGCGCTATGAAAGCCGCGATGGTGGCTATACACGCGTGATGAAGACTGAGCCGCGCCGTGGAGACGCAGCACCTATGGCCATCATCGAGCTTGTCTAAACACAAAATCATTTAGAAAGTCTGTCAGAATCAACTTCTGCAGACTTCCTGAAAATGATTAACCATAGAAAAATCTTTCGGGATTTTTTTATTTCACGAACAACGCCACAAAAACTTCAAAAAATCATACTTTATTCTTGACAAAGAAATTTTGATATGGTAGAATATAGAAGTTGTCCCCCAAAGACAGGTTTTGCCATTTGGGAGACCGCACTAGCTCTTTGAAAACTGAATATTACTTCAAAACGAACCAGATTGGATAGAGATATTCAATCAAAACAAGAAATTATCGCAAGATAATTCCAAGTCAATTTTATGAAAAT
>JAIRWF010000020.1 GCA_031253335.1 Streptococcaceae bacterium | reverse complement strand
AAAATGCGGAAATTATCTCCGACATTTATCTATTTCTTTGGAGCCTTGGGCGGATTGCTCTTTGGCTACGATACAGGCGTCATTTCTGGTGCTTTACTTTTCATTGAAAAAGAAAGCTGGAAGGTCAGCTCTTGGGCATGGATGGAAGGCTGGATTACAGCTGCAGTTCTTATGGGGGCTGTCATTGGTGCTGTGGTGATTGGGCCAATGTCTGACCGTTTTGGACGGAAACGCTTGCTTTTACTGTCAGCCTGTATTTTCTTTGTAGGTGCTTTGGGGTCTGGCCTTTCAAATTCGGCTGAATTCCTGATTATCTCGCGTATTATTTTAGGGATGGCTGTGGGTTCTGCGTCTGCTTTGGTACCAACTTACCTGTCTGAGTTGTCCCCTGCAAAAATTCGTGGTGGGGTCTCTACCATGTTCCAACTCATGATTATGACGGGGATTTTGCTCGCATATATCTCGAATTATTTGCTCAAAGGCGTTGCTGGAAACTGGCACTGGATGTTGGGCCTCGCAACGGTACCTGCTGCCTTGCTTTTCATTGGCGGATTATTCTTACCAGAATCACCACGTTTTCTCGTGCGACACAATGATGAAGCGGGTGCACGTGAGATTCTCGGCATGATCAATGATGATTCTGAGGCCATTGACAATGAAATCGCTGATATTCAACTCATGGCAAATGAAGAAGCAAAGGGTGGTTTGCAAGAACTCTTCGGTAAAATGTCGCGACCTGTCTTGATTATGGCGATGGGCCTTGCTATTTTCCAGCAGGTCATGGGGTGTAATACTGTCTTATACTTTGCACCTTCAATCTTCGTCAGTGTCGGATTTGGTGCTTCGGCTGCGCTTCTGGCCCACATCGGAATTGGGATTTTCAATGTCATTGTGACGTATATTGCTATGCGTGTCATGGATAAAGTCAATCGCCGTTGGATGTTGAATTTTGGCGCGTGGGGCATGGGTATTTCACTCGTTCTTATGTCCACTGGGATGATTTTAGCTGAGAATGCGCATGTCGGTTTTGGGAAGTACTTGGCTGTTATTGCGTTGACTGTCTATATTGCTTTCTTCAGTGCGACTTGGGGGCCTGTCATGTGGGTCATGATTGGGGAAAGCTTCCCGCTCAAGATTCGTGGTCTTGGGAATTCCTTTGGTGCAGCTGTCAACTGGGCGGCTAACTGGATTGTGAGCTTGACCTTCTTGCCGCTCTTGAGTTTCTTTGGGACTGGGAAGATTTTCTTGCTTTATGCGGCATGCTGTTTTCTCTCCATTTGGTTTACGACGAAAAAAGTTATCGAAACCAAGGGACGCACTTTGGAAGAAATTGAAGCAGACTTGCACCACCGCGCGCATCACTTGGAAGATGCTGAAAAGGCGTAAAAGTAGGCTCTTTATTCAAGCAGTGTGGATGAGTCAATACAAAGATCAAAGTTTTAGGGCTTTGGTCTTTTTAGGTATAATGTCTAATTTAACAAGGAAAAGCTTCGCAAAATCAGCGCGCATGATTTCCTAGTAAAAATCGCAAAGCTCTTATTTTTTTTTTTTTTGAAAGCGCTATCATTGTGCTGTCACAAAGAAAATAGAGTTGAGTTGGTAAGCTTTAGGTTTAGTAATTGAACTGTGTCTATTCTGATACAAAACACATTTTATCAATAGGAGGATTCAATGAATCTTAAGAAAATTACGAGACGCGTAGGTCTCGTGGCACTTGCTTCAGCAGCGGTTCTAGCACTTGCGGCTTGTAGTGGAGGTCGCTCAGGCTCATCTGGAAGTTCAAGTAATCCAAAGGACATTACGGTCGGGATTTCGATGCCTGATAAGGCGCTTCAACGTTGGCCTTCTGCAGCAGCAGACCTTGTAAAGGACTTGCAAAAAGATGGTTACAAGACAGATGTACAGTATGCAAACTCATCAACGTCAACACAATCTCAACAAGTCCAGAACATGGCAAACAAAGGCGATAAATATATCGTCATTGCCGCACAGGATGGTACAACCCTTGGCCCAGCCGTTGCGGATGCTAAAAAGAACGGGGCTACTGTTATTGCATATGACCGTTTAATCATGAATACTACTGATGTGGATTATTATGCAACTTACAATCTTCAAGGGGTTGGTAAGCTTCAAGGTCAAGCTATCGTTCAAAAACTTGGTCTTGATAAAGGAGCTAAAGGACCTTTCAATATCGAGCTTTTAGGCGGCGACCCTACGGATAACAATGCACCACAGTTCTTCAAGGGCGCTATGAGTGTACTTGAACCATACTTCAAGTCTGGTGTGCTTGTTTCACCTTCTAAGAAGGGTGTTGATGGGAACTTCCAGCAAGTTGCAGTGCCTTGGACTCAACAAGCCGCTCAAACAGAAATGCAGACTCGCTTGAACTCTTTCTACACTGGAGGCAAGACGCTTAATGCTGTCCTTGCTCCAAACGATGCACAGGCATTTGGTGTTATTTCTGCTCTTAAGGCTGCAGGAATTGATCCTAGCAAGGTTGTCATCACTGGTCAAGACTGTGAAACACAGAATGTGCCTCTTATCGTTAAAGGCGAGCAATATATGTCCGTCTATAAGTCTGATGTCAATCTTGCTTCTACGGTTACATTAATCATCTCTGATGTGACAAAAGGTAAGACGCCTAAAACAGACTCTACTTCTGCAAATGGTAAGAAGAGTGTGCCTACTATCCAGTTGACTCCTCAGATGGTCACAAAAGATAATGTGAAATCTGTCCTTGTTGACTCTGGTTACATCTCAGCAAGTGCGGCTGGTTTGAATTAATCAACCTTTCAAAGTGCGTGTGCTCAAGTGCGCACGCACTCTTTATTCTTAAAAAGGAGGAATTCATGGCAGAAATACAAAATGAAGATGTTATTCTTGAAATGAAACATATTGTCAAGAAATTTGGGACTGTCACGGCCTTAAAAGATGTGACTTTATCTGTCAGACGTGGTGAAATTTTCTCGATTTGCGGAGAAAATGGAGCTGGGAAATCCACCATGATGAATGTGCTCTCTGGAATCTACCCTTATGGGACCTATGAAGGAGACATTGTTTATAACGGTGAAGTTTGCCAATTTCATACCATCCGTGATTCGGAAGCGAAGGGAATTGTCATTATCCACCAGGAACTGGCGCTTGTCCCTTATATGACGATTGCTGATAATATGTTCCTTGGCAATGCCATAAAAAGTGGTATCCAGGTTAACGATGCGGAGCAGAAGCGTCGGGCGATTGAGGTCCTAAAACAAGTAGGACTTGATGAAGATCCTGACACACTAATCTCAAATATCGGGGTCGGGAAACAACAGCTGGTCGAGATTGCGAAAGCACTACTAAAAGATCCTAAGTTGATTATTTTGGATGAGCCAACGGCCGCTCTGAATGACGAGGATAGTTTCCATTTGCTTGGAATCATTGATAATCTTCGCAAGGAAAAAGGCATTACTGCGATTATTATTTCTCACAAGCTCAATGAGATTGCAGCTTCAGCTGACTCGGTGCAAGTTATCCGTGATGGGACGACTATTTCTCATATTGAGATTACAAAAGAGAAGCCGCTTGATGAGAATGCTCTGATTCGTGATATGGTGGGTCGCCCTCTTAATAATCGTTATCCAGAGCACGATTCTAAGATTGGTGAGGAGCTTTTCCGTGTTGAAAATTGGACGATGTATCATCCGATTGATACGACGCGTCAAGTTTCTAAAGGAGTTAGTTTTAATGTTCGTGCTGGTGAAATCATTGGTTTTGCAGGACTTGTGGGATCGGGTCGCACGGAAACGGCGATGTCTATATTTGGACGTCAGTATGGTGTCAATGCGTCTGGGAAGATTTACCTGGATGGTAAAAAAGTACATTTTCCAAATGTACGTTCGGCCGTTGATGTTGGGGTTGCTTATGCAACAGAAGATCGAAAAACTTATGGATTGAACTTAATCTCGACAATTCGCGAGAATACATCGCTTGCGAACTTACGTAATCTATCGAAGCATGGTGTGATTGATCAAGATACCGAGGTTAAGATAGCTGAAAAATTCCGCAAGGACTTTCGAACGAAATCGCCGACGATTGAGATGCCTGCTGGTAACCTTTCTGGAGGGAACCAGCAAAAGGTCGTTCTATCTAAATGGGTATCTACCAGTCCTCGGGTTTTGATATTGGACGAGCCTACGCGTGGTATTGACGTTGGTGCAAAGTTTGATATTTATGAAATCATTGATGACTTAGCTGATGTTGGTGCTGCAGTCATTGTTATTTCGTCAGAACTACCAGAGCTACTGGGGATTTGTGATCGTATCTATACGATGAATGTTGGGACGATTACGGCTTGTTTGGATGCAAAAAAGACGAACCAAGAAGAGTTGATGAAGTATATGACGGCAACGACTCCGATTGATGCAGAGAGTGTCTTTGCGCCAAGTCTTGATAAAATTGAATTGAGAGAAAGGAAATAAAATGGCTGAAAATGAAACGACGGCTGCAAAAGAAGCAGAAGCTCCGCAGTCGATAAAAGATTATCTTTTTGCCAATGCAAGACAATATGGGATTTATCTCGCACTTGTTGTGATTGTCCTGTTGTTCCAATTTTTAACAGGGGGAACACTTTTACAACCGAATAACTTTGTGGCACTTTTCCAACAGAATGCTTATGTCATGATTTTAGCAGTTGGGATGCTGATTGTTATCATTGGGACACACATCGACCTTTCGGTCGGCTCAGTTGTCGCCTTTATTGGCGGGACCGGGGCATATATCATGCAGAGTTGGCACTTGAATTGGTTCTTAACAATCATTGTGATGCTTATCATCGGCTTGATTGTAGGTCTATGGCAGGGCTTCTGGGTGGCTTTCGTGG
Organism: Streptococcaceae bacterium; assembly: GCA_031253335.1. Taxonomy (GTDB): domain Bacteria; phylum Bacillota; class Bacilli; order Lactobacillales; family Streptococcaceae; genus Lactovum. Next base: position 19,255 of record JAIRWF010000020.1, on the reverse strand, counting down.
GGGTGCCCGCATTTGTAACTACGCTCGGTGGGATGTTGATTTTCCGTGGACTAGCCACGCACATTGCTGGTCAATCTATTCCCGTCAACCCGAATAGTCCGTTTGTTGCGATTTCATCTAACTTCTTGCCTAATATTTTAGGCTTTTGGGGGCCATTCGATGGTTTATCCATCGTTGTTGGGTTAATTGCCATCGTGGTCTTTGCGTTACTGCAGATCCGCAAACGTGCACATAACCTTAAAGAAGGTCTTCAGGCTGACTCAACTGCTTGGCTCGCAATTAAACTCGTCATTGGCATCTTGGTGATTGGTTATGCAACGTATCTCTTTGCTTCGTCAGGGAACTCTAGCGCTGGTGGTATTCCAATTATCTTGGTTGTCATCGGTGTGGTTGTTGCTATCTATATGTTTGTTCTGAATCGTATGGTTCTTGGACGTGAGATTTATGCAGTTGGTGGTAATCGTAAGGCAGCTATCCTTTCAGGGATTAATTCTAAAGCAGTTGATATGAAGATTTTCCTGAATATGGGGCTTCTTGCTGGGATTGCCTCGGTTGTTGACCTTTCACGTTTTGCCTCTGCCTCTGCGCAAGCAGGGACAGGGTATGAGCTTGATGCTATCGCGGCCTGCTTTATCGGTGGTGCAGCGGTTGCTGGTGGTGTCGGGAAAATCCCAGGTGCGTTGGTCGGTGCCTTGATCATGGGAGTTCTCAACATGGGACTTTCTATCATGGGTGTCAGCTCTGATATTGTCTCCATCATCAAAGGCCTCGTCGTTATCGTGGCGGTTGCTTATGACTTGCTCTCGAAACGTCGTAAAGGATAAAACTTAAGACATGACTAAAAAGGATTCTGCCCTTGGGCAGTTTTCTTTTTGCTTAAAAGCTTAAATGGCAAGGCTTTAGGTAGATTTTAGTTTTTACTTGACAAATTGCAAACGTTTTCATATAATGAAAAAGTAAATTGTAAGCTTTCAGAAAAAAGGAGGAAAAAATTTTCATGCAAAGTTACAAAAAAATCGCACTTGTTGGTGCTGCCGTACTTGCCGGTGTGACACTCGCAGCCTGCTCATCAAACAGCAGCTCACAAAAGACATCTACAGAGTCAAAAGATGTCAAGGGTAACATTACTCTTTGGGTAGATACAACACAGGTTCAATATGTTAAACCGCTTGTTGCAAACTTTGAAAAAGAGTACAAGAACGTTCATGTGACAGTCACTCAGTCACCTACTGGCTCATCAAACGCTAAGACGGACGTTTCAAAAGACCCTTCTAAGGCCGCTGATGTCTTTGAATTGCCAAACGACCAGCTCGGTCAAATGGCTCAAGCAAAATACATCTTGCCATTGACTTCTGATCAACAAAGCCTTGTCAAGAGCAATGATGTGGATAAAGCTGTGAAGGGTGTGACTCAGGGTAGCACAATGTATGGCTATCCATTTGCTGAGCAAGCTAAGATTTTGTTCTACAACAAGTCTAAACTCTCAACTGATGATGTCAAGACTTTCTCTGATTTGACCTCTAAGGCAACACTTGCATTGACTGTCACGGATACGCAAAATGGTGCTCAATACACGATGGTTCCTAACTTCATCTCTAATGGCGTGAAGCTTTACGGATCTGATGGTCAAGACCTTAAGGGCTCTACATTTAACTCAACTGAGGGTAAACAAGTAATGCAATGGATTGCTAACTTGAAGAGCAATAAGGGTGTGCTTGATGCTTCAACCGCAGCTATTGGTGATCTTCAATCTGGTAAAGCAGCGGCTTACTTTGATGGTCCTTGGGATTCAGCTTCTATCTCTAAAGCACTCGGCTCAAACTTTGCTGTTACGACTTACCCAACAACTGACTATGGTAACGGCAAGCAGACTCAGATGCAGTCATTCATCGGTATTGAAGCATTTGCAGTCAACTCACAAACGAAGTCAGCAGCAGCCGCAACTGCTCTTGCTGAGTACATCACTTCTAAAGATGCACAGCTTAATACTTGGTGGAAAGAACAAGGTCAAATCCCTGTTAACACAGCTGCACAATCATCTGCGAAGGATATTGCTTCAACAGCTATCGGTGATAAGACGAACTCTGCAGCAGTCCTTAACGCAACAGTTAACCAAGTTAAATTCTCTACATTGATGCCTGCTCTTCCTGAGATGGCAAATATGTGGAACTTGGCTGGCCCACTTATCGTTGGTGCTTACAACGGTAAGATTCCTGCTTCTCAATTTGCATCACAATTGGAAACATTTAATACGAATATTGCAAAGAGCGCTAACTAATATGCTTCTTTCAAACGGGGTTGGGCTTCGCTCAACCCCTTTCTTTTTTAAGGAGATATGAATGTTTAAAACGAAAAAAACACCACCTGAGGCAACATACAAAGAGGTTTGGTCAAAGGGTGATTTAGCAACGAAGATTTCCTTTTTCCTCATGGGAGTCTCTCAACTAAAAAATAAGCAGTGGTTAAAAGGTTTGGCCTTTATCTTGGCTGAGGTTATTTTTCTTATTTGGTTTATTTTTAGTGGCGTCAGTGCGATTGGATTGCTCGGTAGCCTTGGGCCTCGTAAAACATCTGGTTATGCAAATGTTGGTGGGGTGATGCAGTTGGCACCGGCTGATAATTCGATGTTAATCTTACTTTTTGGGATTTTCGCGTTGATTATTATCGTGCTTATGGTTTGGCTTTATATCGTCAATTTGAGGTCAGTAAGGCACCTTTATGTGCTGCATCGTGATGGAGAGAAAATCCCAACAACGCTAGAAGATTTATCGAGTCTTCTCAATGAGCGATTCCATGTGACACTAATGTTTATCCCACTTGCTGGGGTACTGGCATTTACGGTACTGCCTATCATCTATATGATGACGATGGCCTTTACTAACTTTGATAACTCTCACCAATGGCCGGGGAATGGCTTTTCGTGGGTTGGCTTTGTCAACTTTGGGAATGTCCTCACTGGTCCGTATGCGCGTGTTTTCTTCCCTGTTCTTATCTGGACACTGGTGTGGGCATTGTGCGCAACGGCAACGACGTTCTTCTTTGGGGTCTTACTTGCGATGCTGATCGAGTCGCGTGGCATCAAATTTAAGGCGGTATGGCGGACGATTTTTGTTGCAGTATTTGCAGTTCCTCAGTTTGTGTCGCTCCTTATGATTCATCAGTTCTTGATTAGCCAGGGGGCACTGAATAACTTGTTGATGCAGCTCCACTGGGTGAGTTCTCCGTTGCCATTCTTAACGGATGCGATGTGGGCGCGTGTGACCTTGATTATCGTCAATATGTGGATTGGTATTCCTGTGTCGATGCTCGTCTCAACAGCGATTATCCAAAACTTGCCACAAGATCAGATTGAGGCAGCACGGATTGATGGGGCTGGAGCATTCCAGATTTTCCGTCGGATTACTTTTCCGCAGATTCTCTTTGTGATGACGCCTGCTTTGATCCAGCAATTCATCGGGAATATCAATAACTTCAACGTCATCTACCTCTTAACGGGTGGGGGACCGACTGACCCAATATTAGGGCAACAGCAAGCGGGATCGACTGACTTGCTGGTCACTTGGCTTTATAATATCTCGATGGGTCAGCTAAAAAATTACAACATGGCTGCGGTCATTGGTATTTTGATTTTCATTGTCTCGGCAGTCTTCTCGCTACTCGCATATCGCCGGACGAATGCGTTTAAGGAGGGTTAATCATGAAATCATATCATACACAACGAGCGATTTCGACGACTCTACGCTATATTTTGTTGGTTATCCTTGCTTTGCTTTGGATTGCGCCTATTTGCTGGATCGTGATGGTCAGCTTCTCCAGAAATAATGTTGGGTTTGCGAATTATCTTTGGTTCACGCATACCAACTACTTTACGTTTTATAATTATCAAGAGATATTGACGAGTCAGCAGTTTCCATTTGTGATTTGGTTTGTAAATACGCTTCTGGTGTCCATTGTTTCAGCAGTTTTGAGTACGATTATCACGATTGCGATGAGTTATGCCTTGTCACGCTTGCGTTTCAAGATGCGTAAGCCATTCTTGCAAGTATTCCTCGTTCTTAATATGTTCCCAGGCTTTATGACGATGATTGCTTTCTACTATCTTTTGAAAGCGATGGGGCTGACAAACTTTGTGGGACTGACTTTGATTTATGTCTCGGGTGCTGCACTAGCCTTTTATATCGCAAAAGGGTTCTTTGATACGATTCCAATGTCGATTGATGAGGCGGCAACGATTGATGGGGCGAATAAGTGGCAAATCTTTACGCAGATTACCATTCCATTGTCTCGTCCAATCATTGTCTATACAGCATTGATGGCGTTCATTGCTCCGTGGGTGGATTATATCTTCTCGGCGATTATCTTGGGCGGTCAGGGAAGTCATAATATGACGGTTCCTTATGGGTTGTACAATATGATAAGTCAGGTACAAACAGGGAATTCCATTATTTACTTTGCGCCATTTGTTGCGGGGTGTGTGCTCGTGGCTGTGCCAATCACAATTTTGTTTATTATCATGCAGCGTTTCTACGTCAGTGGGATTACTGCTGGTGCAGATAAAGGATAATGTAAAAAAGCCGCTTTCTAAAAGGAGCGGTTTTTTGTTGCGTTGTAGGATAAGATTGACCTAATGAAGATTGTATCTAGGTAAAAGAAAATGTGATAATGATCGAAAGAATGTGAGGCAAAGAAATCAATACTCACGGCTATGGAACTCCTGCGGACAGCCCGACACGAAGTGGCGGAGATAGACACGCCCTAGAGTAAGATGTGACTGCGAAAATAGGGTGAAAATTATATTTTTGGTCAAAGAGAGTTGAAAAATACGGGGAAATAATGTAGAATATAGGGGGTAACTATTTTATTGGATAAGGAATATAGATGACTGCTAAATTTGAAAAAACTGGTAAGACTACTGGTACATTGACTTTTACGATTGGTGCGGAACTGCAGAAGAAGGGGCTTGACAAGGCGTTTAATCAGCAAAAAGGAAAGGTGACTGTCCCTGGCTTTAGAAAAGGCAAGATTACGCGGGAGATGTTTAACCGTATGTTTGGTGAAGAGGCGCTTTATCAGGATGCTTTGAATGCAGTTTTGCAAGAAGCATATGGTGCGGCTCTTGATGAGACAGGTGCTGAGCCTGTTGCACAGCCTCAGGTTGAAGTCAAGTCTATGGATAAAGGGAAAGACTGGGAGCTGACGGCTGAGATTACGGTGAAGCCTGAGGTAAAACTAGGTAAATACAAGGATCTTTCTATCTCTGTTGATGTGGATCAGAAGGTTTCTGCAGCAGATGTTGAGGAGCGACTTAGCGCTGCGCGTGACCGGATGGCCGAACTCGTCGTGAAAGACGGGAAGGCTGGAACTGGTGATACGGTTGTGATTGACTTTACAGGCTCTATCGACGGGGTTGAGTTTGAAGGGGGGAAGGGAACTAACCATAGTCTTGAACTAGGTAGTGGGCAGTTTATCCCTGGATTTGAAGATCAGCTTGTAGGGCATGGTGCGGGCGAAGATATTGATGTTAAAGTGACCTTCCCGAAAGACTATCAAGCAAGTGACTTGGCAGGAAAAGATGCGGTTTTTGCAACGCATATTCATGATGTCAAGGCGAAGGAATTGCCTGAGCTGGATGATGAGCTCGCTAAGGATATTGATGACGAGGTCGAGACGCTTGATGAGCTGAAAGCGAAATATAAGAAAGAGCTTGAAGCGTCAAAGAAAGCGGAGTACGAAGATGCGGTGGAGTCTGCTGCGATTGATGCGGCGGTTGATAACGCGACGATTGATGAGATTCCTGAGGCGATGCTCCATGAGGAAGTGCATCGTGCGATGAATGAATTTTTGGGCGGGATGCAGCAGCAAGGTATTTCTCCTGAGATGTACTACCAGCTCACGGGGCAGACTGAGGATGACCTTCATAAACAGTATGAGGGCGATGCAGAAAAGCGCGTGAAGACAAATCTTGTGATTGAAGCGATTGCCGATGCGGAGGCCTTTGAAGTTACAGATAAAGAAGTAGAAGATGAGATTTCGGATCTTGCGGAGCAGTACGGGATGCCAAAAGAACAGGTTTCTCAGATGTTGCCAAAAGACATGATTCAGCATGATGTGCGGATGAAGAAGGCTGTTGAGGTCGTGACGGATTCAGCGAAGGTCGATGGGGCAGCGAAAAAGCCTGCCGCGAAGAAAGAAACGGCTGAGAAGAAGGCTACGGCTGAAAAGAAACCGGCTGAGAAGAAGGCTGCGGCTGAAAAGAAACCGGCTGCGAAGAAGACTACGGGGGCTAAGAGTAAGAGCTCAAGTACACGCACGAAGCCAAAGTCTGCAGAATAAAGACATGAAAAGAAGCTGCGGCTTCTTTTTTGATGTTTTGAGGGTTGAAAGGAAAAAGCGGTGGGTGAAATGTTTGAGGGGATTTTTTGTTATACTTAGGGGGTTGCTTTTGGGCGGCGCGGATGTGGGGTTGTCCGCAAGATTCTCTTACTAAACTTGCTGGGGCATGTGCTCTGGCCGATAACGGAGGTAGATATGAAGAAGTTTCCTGAGTTGACGCTGTCGCGTCTGGTTGTGCTTGCGATGTTGATGGCGCTTGAGATTGTGCTGGGGCGTGTGACGTCGATTGGGACGAACTTGTGGCAGGTGTCGCTGTCATTTGTTGCGGCGGCGATGATTGGTGCGGTTGGGGGGATTGCTTGGTCAGCGATTGCGGCGGGTGTTGTTGATGTAGTGGGGACGCTTGTGTTTAGTCATTATGGTTATAATTGGCAGTTTACGTTGTCTGCAATGGTGATTGGTGCGGTGTATGGCGCTTTTTTCTATGGGATTAAGCTGCATGTGGGGCGGTTGCTTGATTGGGCTTATGTGCTGCTGTCTATTATTGTTGTGATGGGGCTTGATACGGTATTTTTTAACTCGCTTTGGGTATCGCTCCTTTATGGGATGAAGTTTGAGGTGGCAGTGGTGTCGCGGTTGCCATTACTCATCGAGATTGTGCCGCGGTTGATCATCTTAATGTTGGTGTTGCCTGCTTTGCAACAGGTACCACAAATCAGACGGATGGTGGGGGTAAAGGGAGAATGAAAAGCGCTTGAAGCGCTTTTTTAGTGCGGTAAGAGAAGGCCGATGTAAAAGAGAAGTGTGAGTGCAAACTGGAAGAACATGAGGATGTTGACACTATGGCGGAAAGTTTCACGTTTGACTTGCTTTTTGAGGTAGGGGCGGGCTTGATGAACTGTCCAGGGAATGAGGAGGAGGATGGCAAGGCAAGTCGCAGGGAGCAGATGGAGGGCGACAGCAAGACAGGTCAACGTAAAGGCTGCAATGAGGGCTGAGAGCCACCAAGTGAGGGCACTTGGTCGTCCGATGTAGTGAACGATGGTAAAGCGCGCATTGGCCTCGTCTTCGTCAAGATCACAGGTGTTGTTTGCGAGCATGAGGTTGCTGATGAGAAGGACGCTGGGGAGGGCAACGAGGAAAGTTTTGCCAAGGGTGCTTGCATTCCAGGAGAAGGTGGTGTGGGCGTTGATATAGACGCTCATGAGAAAAATGAGGTAGCCCATGGTGAGACCTGAGGCTATCTCGCCCACGGGGAGGCTTGAGAGGGGCTTTGGCCCCCAAGAATAGAAGATCCCCACTAAATAACAAAGGAGGCCTAAGAGGAATACAGGCCAGCCCACGAGTGCTGCTGTAATGAGGCCAAGGATGAGGCTTGTTCCAAATAAAAATATCAAGAGGACGCGAATCTGCGGAATGGAGAGGCTTTCACGGCCGATAATGTTGGTGTTGCGCTGGTAGTCTGCGGTATCGAGGGCGTGGTGGTAGTCGTTCCAGTTGTCCCAAGTATCGACGAAGCAGTTGAAGAGGAACATAGCGATGAAGTAAAGGATGAGAGGGAGTGGGGAGATCTGGTGATAGGTGTAGAGGGCGTAGGCGGCGCCTAAGGCGAATGGAAAGATACTTGCGGCCTTGGCTTTGAGCTCGACGAGCTCAGCTAGGATGGGGAAAGTGAGAGTTTGCATGGAGCTATTATAGCAAAAAAGTTGCTCTCGTCGCTGAGGGTGGATTTTCTTGGGCCTAGCTGTCGCTAGTAGCTGCTGACGGTGTATAGAGGAAAAGTGAGGGAGGTGCTTTGGGTTTTTGGCTGGAAAAAATGGTAAAATAAAGGGCGAAAGTAGTGAGCTGAGGATGAATGAATTTGAGCGGTATGAGCGGCAGGTGCGGGTGCTGGGGGAGGATGCGCAGGCGCGGATTTGTGAGTCGTCTGTTTTGGTAGTGGGGTGCGGTGCTTTGGGAACGCACGTGGCTGAGATGCTGGTGCGTGCGGGAGTTCGGCATTTGGTGCTTGTCGATGATGATGTGATTGAGTTGTCGAATTTGCAGCGGCAGTCGCTTTTTGAGGCTCAAGATGTGGGGAGACTGAAGGTTGAAGCGGCGCGCGAGCGGCTTTTAGCGATTGATGAGAGCTGTCAGATTACGGCGGTCGCTGTCAAATTTGACAAGGTGGATTTGGATGCGCTGGGGTGGCCAGATGTGCTGGTGGATGGAACGGATAATTTTCTCGCGCGGGAGTTAATCAATGATGTGGCGCTTGAGGAAAAGATTCCCTGGGTCTTTGCAGCGCTTGCAGGAACGTCAGGGCAAGTGATGGCTTTGCGGCCGTGGGTGGCGGATTTGCCTTGTCTTGCTTGTGCATTTCCGGAGTTAGCTGATTTGGAGGCAAATTGCGAAACAATTGGCGTGGTGACGCCGATTGTGCCGATTATTGCGGGACTTGAAGCGGGACTTGTGCTGCGGCTACTGATAGAACAAGACTCTGTCAAATTTGACGAGATGTTAGTTGCGGATTGGACTGGGGAAATTCAGCATTTTCACGTGAATAAGCGGGGGAGTTGTGCAGCCTGCGGGCGTGATAGGGGACTGTCAAATTTGACGAAAGTGTGTGGGGGGGCGTTTCAAGGGGTGACACATCGCTCTGTTAGATTTGACAAAGGTTGGGAAGTTGATGAGAAGCGGCTTGCATGCTTTGTCAAATTTGACAAGTATGAAATAACGGTTTTTCACAACGGGCGGGTGCTCTTTTATGGCTTTGAGTCAGCACCTACAGAGATATGGGAGTGGATGAACAATGAAAATAGGCATTCTGACGGTATCTGACACACGGATACTTGAAACGGATGAGTCTGGAGACGTGATTGCACGGGGTCTGTCAGGTTTGACAAGTGAAGAAATTTCTCGAAAGCTAGTGCGTGACGATGTTGGAGAGATTCGAGTTGGCCTAGACGCGCTCAAATCAGTAGAAATCGTCATTGTCAATGGGGGGACGGGCATTGCAAAGCGAGATGTGACCTTTGAGGCTGTACAATCCTTGATAGTGACTGAAATTCCAGGATTTGGCGAATTGTTCCGTGCGCTGAGCTTTCAGGAAATTGGCACGCATGCGATTGCATCGCGCGCTCTGGCTTTCTTTGATTCACGTAATCGCTTGATTTTTTGCCTGCCAGGCTCTCCTAAAGCGTGTCAACTCGCGATTGACAAAATCATCCGTCCCGAAATTGACCATCTCCTCAAGGAGCGTGCCAAATGAATGATTGGGAACAGCAGCAGGCCTTGGCCCTTGCCCTGGAGCTCTTGAGCCTCCGAATCACCCTGCTTGAGAATCAGCTCCAGGACTTGTCGCTTGAGCTACCGACGCTCGAGCGCGACGACGAAATGCTGCAAGTTGATCAGCAGCTGATGCACCTCAAAAAGGACTACGAGCGCTTTGCAAGCCACGTGGATCCAAATTTTAAAAAGGAAACCTATGATGAAAAATTTTAAAGCTTTTATTTTAGCACTCGCCCTCCTAGTTGGGCTCTTTGGCCTCAGCGCTTGCTCGGGCAATCAAGCCACAAGCACTCAGAAAACGACGATTACTTACAGCGCCGCAGCCAGCTTGCAGACGACGCTCACACAGCTCGGAAAATCCTACGAAAAGGCACACCCGGACGTGACGATTCATTTTGATTTTGCAGGCTCAGGTGCGATTCGCGAAAAGGTTGCTGCTGGCGCCCCTATTGACGGCATTTTCTTAGCCAGCCAGTCCGATATCACCAAATTGGGCAAGCACGTAACCGCCGCTAATGCCGTTTTGGGCAATCAACTCGTGCTCATTGCGCCTGTCAAATCTGACAAGACTACGATTTCGACAAATCAGCTCTCGTCAAATTTGACAAGTGCTAGTAAAATCGCAATTGGCGAGCCTGCAAGTGTTCCCGCAGGCATGTATGCAGAGCAAACTCTTACCAAGCTCGGGCTTTGGAAAAGCCTCCAAGCAAAATTCGTCCAGGCCTCTGACGTGACGCAAGTCCTCTCCTACGTTGCAGCTGGCAATGCAGATTTGGGCTTTGTTTACAAGACTGATGCTCTCACAAGCTCTAAAGTGAAGGTCCTCCTTACGATTCCAGACAGTGACCATGAGCCTATTCGCTATTATACGGCGGTAGTCGCAGATAGCAAAGCACAATCAGCTACGAAAGCCTTCAACAGCTATCTTGCAAGCACTGAGGCTCAGAAAGTCTTTACCAAAGCAGGATTTACAAGCTTGAGATGATTATCCCGATTCTCCATTCGCTCATCGTGGCCTTCGCAGCGACCACGATTGCCTTTATCCTCATGCTGCCGCTCGCATACGTGGGCGCTTTTTTGAAATATCCAGGCAAATGGCTTGTGGAGACATTTCTCCTCCTCCCCCTCGTTCTCCCGCCAACAGTTGTCGGCCTCTACATCCTCGAAGTCTTTGGAAAATATGGCCCGCTTGGCTTTTTCAACTCTGCCTTCATCTTCAGCCTTTCAGGAAGCGTTCTTGCGACCACGATTATCATCTTTCCTATTGTCTATCAAGGCCTCAAAGGCGCGTTAACTAGCGTCTCAACTGACCTCACAGACGCTGGCAAAGTCGCAGGTGCCAATTCACGTCAACTTCTCACCCATGTCCTCTTGCCAAACAGCACAACCATCGTGATTATCACGCTGCTCTTGTCCTTTTGTCGTGCCTTAGGCGAGTTTGGCGCCTCCCTCATGGTGGCAGGTTACATCCCAGGCCGTACGGACACCCTTGCCAACAGCATCTATTTTGCCGTTCAAAATGGCCAAAACAATACCGCCCTAGGCCTCTCCGCTATCAACGTCCTATTTGGTGCCCTTGTTCTGGGCATTGTTTACGCTCTCAACCGCAGGAATATGGTAAAATAAGCCCGTATGTTTGATTTTTGGATGGAAAATCGCGACATGATGCGTCAACTCGAAACCGTACAAAACATCATGGACACGCGTTTAGAAATAGATGACCCTGAGATACGAGAGGCTATCAAGCATTTTGCAGAAAATGGCGGCAAAATGGTCCGCCCCGCCCTCTTTTTACTCTTTTCACAGCTTGGAAATGCTGGCCAATCGGGTGATCCGCGAATTGCAGCATCGCTTGAGCTTTTGCACCTCGCAACGCTCATACATGACGACATCATTGATGATGCAGATACTAGGCGTAAGCAGCCTACCGTCCAAGCCCAGCTTGGTAAAGACACGGCAGTCTATGCGGGGGACTTTATTTACACGGTCTATTTTGAGTTGCTCGTTGAAACCATGGCAGGAACCCCTTTTCTCGCGCGTAATGCCGCTTCAATGAAAAAAATCCTCAATGGCGAGCTGACCCAAAAAGCCCTCATGTACCAGACAGACTGTACCCGAGAGCAGTACATGCAGGCTATCGCTGGAAAGACCGCTGAGCTTCTGTCCTTGGCCTGTGAGGAAGGCGCCTATTTCGGGGGCCTCGACGAGGAAAATGTTCTTCGTGCCCGCCAGATTGGCGAACACATCGGCCTCGCCTTTCAGATTTATGACGACGTCCTCAACTTCTCGCTTGATTTTGTCAATGAAAAACCGATTCTAACGGACGTGACACAAGGCATCTACACGTTACCCCTCCTCATCGCGCGTGACAAGGAGCCTGCCGTGATTTCCAAGTACTTGGAAAGCCCACAAGCACTTACAAAACCTGAACTCATTGAACTTGCCGAGTTTGTAAAGTCTTGTGGCGCCTTGGACGAAGCCATTTCAGAAGCTACACACTTGACAAATCTTGCACTATCCGATATTGCGCATCTCCCAGACACGACAAGCCGTAAAATCCTTACCGAAGTCACCAACAAGCTCCTCAAAAGGCAGTTCTAAATGGCTCTTACAAAGTTCATCCTGAGAAAGGTCCGCCTTCCCCTCAAGTTTGCCTTCAAAACCGCAAAAACTACCCTCTTCACGCGAGAAATCTTAATATTAGAAGTTCAAGATGATTCTGGACAGTCTGGCTATGGCGAATGTGTCGCTTTTTCAGAGCCATTTTATACTTCTGAGACTCAAGAGATGGCGCTGACAACCCTGCAAAATCTTGATTTATCTGCTATCTCAGCTCTCTGGGAGTCAAATCAGCTTGAAGATCTCGCGAGTCTCTTTCCAGAGAAACTCCCCATGACGCAAGCGTCACTTGAGATGGCATTACTCGACCTCAAAACACGAAAAGCAGGCACGAACCTCGTTGAAAGCTTTTTCCCACAGGAAACCCTTGCATCGCATGTCTTTGCAGGCAGCGTCCTTGGCGAAATGCCTGAAGCTGAGCTCCTAAAGCAAACGGCAATTCTTGTGGAACAAGGGATTCATCGCATCAAGTTCAAAATCAGTCCGACGACGAACTTAAAAATCCTCAAAGCCATCCGAAATACCTATCCTGACCTTCAGCTCGCCGTGGATGCCAATCAAAGCTTTAGCGATTACCGAAAACTCCTTACTCTGGACGAACTAAGCCTCGCCTGTATTGAAGAAGCCCTCGCACCTGTTGCTTGGCAGGACTACGCACCTTTATCTGCACAGCTTAAAACCCCACTATGCTTTGATGAACGTGTGCTGCGGCTTTCAGACCTGCAAACTTTGCGGCAAGAATTGCCAAATCCTATTTGGGTCAACCTCAAAATAGGTCGTCTAGGCGGTCTTTATGCCACACGTGAAATTATCGCTTATTGCAAAAAGGAGAATATCCCTTTCTGGGTGGGCAGCATGGTCGAGTCAGGTCTCTCAAAGAGTCTCCATTTGCAGCTTTCGGCTCTTCCTGGAAACGCAATGCCTGGAGATTTTGCAGATTCCGCGCATTATTTTGAAGAAGACTTAATCACGCCACCCATACAATTCAGCGCAGGTAACCTCAAGCGCCCAGACGGAGCAGGACTTGGTGTGACACCAAATCGCAAAGCCCTAGAAAATAATACCACAGCTATTTATACACGTCTATTTGATTAACATGCCGACTTATCACGAGAAATCGCTAACTCTCGCATCGCCCCTCGCCTTTTGGGCGGCATTTTCGGATACGGATGAGCGCGTATTTCTCTACGACACGGTGCGCAATGAGTGGATAGTTGCCTGTGAACGCCTGAGCGCGCTTTCTCAAGAAGATATTTCAAACTTCCCTTATGTCTTTTACCATCGGCCCTTTTTCAATGGTCATCAAAAGTCTCCTTGGTGGGATTTTTCTGAGGAGTTGATAGCCTTTAAGCACCTTTTCATCGTGAAAAGCGGAGAACAGCGCTATCTTTACACGGATACGCCGAGAGATATTCCTGATTTTCAATCAGAAATGGCTCACGACGTACATTTACAACGTCTTTCAAACGACGAAGCAGATTTCAAGCGCCTGGTTACCAAAATTCAGAAAGAGATAACTGCTGCAAAGCTGGTAAAAGTAGTTGCTGCCCGAGAGGTCATCTATAAGACCTCTGAAAAGCTTGACCCAACTAAGATTCTCACAAACCTAATTGCACAAAACCCTAAAACAACCGTTTTTGCCTATGAAAAATCTGGGAAATGCTTTTTGGGTGCCACGCCAGAGTTACTGGTTGAAAAGTCAGGCACCGAGATTTCAACGATGGCCCTTGCGGGAACCAGTGATTTAGCGCAAGACCCCCAAGGCAAAAATCTATCGAACGATGCCAAAAATGCTAAAGAGCAATCTATTGTAGCTAATGAGATTAAGCAACGCTTGGCTACGTTTGGCGATAACGTGCAGATTTCAGAGCGTGAACCCTTGCAACTTGCGAACGTGACCCACCTCAAGCAAACACTTAGTATCGAGGACACGACGCATGGCCTTCTGGACTGGACTAAAATTCTCCATCCGACACCTGCTTTGGGAGGTGAGCCAAATCAAGTTGCCCTAGAGCTTCTTCAAAAAGAAGAAGCCTTTAGCCGTGGGATGTATGGCGCACCACTTGGCTTTATCAATCAACATGGAGATGGACGGCTATGGGTGGGTATTCGCTCAGCACTACTGGCTGAAAACCGTCTCTATGCTTATGCAGGTGCTGGAATAGTCGCGGAATCGCAAGCAGAATCCGAATTTCAAGAAACAGAGCTAAAGCTACAGACGATAGAGAGGGCTATTCATGGCAATAAGTAATTACTTTGCAGCATTGGTGGATGAATTTGCCGAACTTGGACTCTCGCAAGCGGTGATTTCTCCAGGTTCGCGTTCCACACCTCTTGCCATGCTCTTTGAAGAACATCCAGCATTCAAAACTTATGTCAACATTGATGAGCGAAGTGCCGCCTTTTTTGCGCTTGGTCTCGCAAAAACAAGCCAGCAACCCGCAATTTTAGTCGCCACAAGTGGCTCTGCACCAGGCCATTATCTCCCGGCAGTGATGGAAGCCTCTCATGCACATATTCCTCTAATTCTACTGACTTCAGACAGGCCTGCAGAATTGCGCTTTACAGGCGCGCCACAGACAACCAATCAGATTCGACTCTTTGGACAGTTTGCGCGCTACTTTGAGGAATTATCTCGTCCGCAAGAAGAAAATTTCTGGACTTACCCCAGGCAAGTTGCTGAGCGTGCCTACTCGCACAGTTTACTTGAAACGCCAGGCCCTGTACAAGTCAACATTCCGATAGATGAACCCCTTATCCCCTCGTTAGAAGTTGAGAATTTCAGAAAAGGCCGACACACTTTTCAGCTATCTCCAAAGGAAGTCAGAGAAGAAGCCTTTCATTTTGAGGGTGACATGCTTATTTTAGCAGGTCCGCAGTCTCCTTATCCCGAAAAAATCCTTGCCTTATCAGAGACACTCCATGCCCCGATATTCGCAGACCCCTTATCTAATCTGAGACAAAGTGGCCATCCAAATGTGATAGATAGCTATGAGGCCTTTGATTTCTCTGGACTTCCTCTTCCTGAGAACATCCTTCAGTTTGGGCAAACGTTGACTTCAAAACGCGCCAATCACTGGTTAAAAGATTTTCATGGAACATGGATAAGCTACGACGAGACAGGACAAGACCGCAATCCACTGGGAAACACCAGCTACCTCACGATGAATTTCCCGAAGTCCGCACGAAATAAGCCAAGTGATACTTTCCTTAAAGATTACCAGAGGGCCCAAGAAATCACGCGGCAGAAGCTAAACGAAGTTCAAAACGAGACAGACCTTTACGAAGGAAAATTTCTTCAACTCTTGCAAGAACAACTGCCAGATGACTCTCAAGTCATCTTTGCGAACTCCATGGCGATTCGTTACGCAGACCTTTTTTGGAAAAGTAAAAAGTCATCAATGAAACTTTTTGGAAATCGCGGACTCAATGGGATTGACGGGACGATTTCCACTGCATTAGGCGTTGCTGCAGCGGCGCAAAAGCCGACGGTACTTGTAACAGGCGATTTGGCACTCATCCATGACCTCAACGCGCTAGTTTTTGCGAAGATGGGAAAACTTTCCCTCGCAATCATCCTCTTTAATAATGATGGTGGCGGGATTTTCAATCATTTAGCGCAACATGGACAGCCCTATTTCGAGCGTCTCTTCTCCACGCCGCATGGTTTGCAATTTAGTGCATTATCGGACTTAGTTGGACTTGATTATCACAAGGTTCTGTCTTATCAAGATTTTGAAGAATCTCTCAAGCTCGATGGGCTCAGGCTCTACGAAGTCCAGACCGATAAAGATCTCTCAGCGAAGATTCACAAGAGGTACCTGGAATCATGACAAAAAAACTTTACTGCCTTCATGGTTTTGCGCAAGATAGCTCGAGCTGGGATGGTCTTGAGATACCCAGCTGGGAAATCGTTTCTTTTGATCTTTTGCCTCACCTTCAAACAAGTATCGAAGATTTCCTGGCTTGGCTTCATGAGAATATTCCCGAGCCTCGTCCAGCACTTCTGGGCTACTCGATGGGTGGGCGATTAGCGATGGCTTATGCGGACCGCTTTCCAGTCGGGACGCTCATCATAGAGTCTGCAGCACTTCCTATGCCAGATGGTGCGGAAAAGAAGAAACGTTACCAAAGAGACTTAGCACTTGCGGCGCAAATAGAAGGAGAGGGACAGCCTTGGTTCGCAGATTATTGGACACAACTTCCTATCTTTGAAAGTGAACGTCATCTTTCCTCTGAGAAGCAAGCCCAACTCTATCAAACACGCCTGAATCAAGATCCAAAAATATTGGCAAAGGCCTTACGCGTGAGTTCTCAAGGAATAGTAGCTGAGCTCACTCAGCCGCTGTCCGAGAAAACTTTCTATATCTCTGGGGGACTGGATGCTAAATACTCGCTTGAAGCACAGAAATTTAGTCATCATTACGCAATCGAAAATGCGGGACACAACACACATTTCGAGCAAACACATACATTTAATAACTTACTAAAGGAGATACTCTCATGACTACTTGGTTTTCACAAAAAGACTACACGGACATCCTCTACGAGACGACAGGCGATGGCAAAATCGCTAAAATCACCATCAATCGCCCTGAAGTACGCAATGCCTTTCGCCCTCTCACGGTAAATGAGCTGATTGACGCTTTTAGCCGTGCGCGTGATGATAGTAAAGTCGGCGTCATTATCCTGACAGGTGCCAATCACGGTCAGGGTGTGGAAAAAGAAGCCTTTTGCTCGGGCGGCGACCAGAAAGTCCGTGGTAATGGGGGCTACGTGGGTGACGACCAAATTCCACGCCTCAACGTGCTGGATTTACAGCACTTGATTCGTATCACGCCAAAACCCGTGATTGCAATGGTGAATGGCTTTGCGATTGGTGGCGGTCATGTCCTCCACATCGTCTGCGACCTCTCGATTGCATCAAGCAATGCGAAATTCGGCCAAACTGGGCCGAAAGTGGGTTCTTTCGATGGAGGCTACGGTGCGGGACTCCTTGCTGAAATCGTCGGTCAGAAAAAAGCGCGTGAGATTTGGTTCCTTTGCCGGCAATACAGTGCGCAAGAAGCGCTTGACATGGGCCTTGTCAATACCGTTGTGCCATTTGAGAAGCTCGAAGAAGAGACCCTCAGCTGGTGCCGTGAGATTCTTCAACTCTCACCTATGGCGCTACGCATGCTCAAAGCCAGCTTCAACGCGGCAACAGATGGTCTTGCGGGACTCCAGCAATTTGCGGGCGACGCGACGCTCATGTTTTATACGAGCGACGAAGCTAAAGAAGGCCGCGACGCCTTCAACCAAAAACGCAAACCCGACTTTGACCAATTCCCTAAGTTTCCGTGAGGATATGTAGGCAAGTGTTCTGACTTTGTTTCACAGTGCAGGTTGACGTTCATTCACTTTGCCAAAGGCAAAGCGTTGACCTAAGCAGTGACAACAAAGTCAACTTGCCGAAATTCAGCTTAAAGAGATGAATTAAGAGTACTTTTTAAGCCCACCATTATGGGCTTTTTAATTTCTCGTGCACAAATCTGGGAAATCTCGTTTTAGCTCTTTTTATTTGCTATACTAGGTTCATCAACAAAGATTTAAATCTCACTCAGCTCGACGGAGCAATTCCAAAAGATGAAAGGAGTTAACGTGCAAATCAAAAACTCGTCGTCTTAGCTTATTTGAAAGACGTTATACAGCTTTCAAATCTTAATTGCAGATAATCTGCTAGAAAGAGTATAAACATGAAAAGATCTACAAAGAAATTTATCACTAGTTCAGCAACAATTTTTGCTTTATTTACTGTACTAAGTCCATTGACTGTGTTTGCCGATACGTCAACAACTAGCCAAACAGGAGGTGCCACTATTTCCCTAGCCCAAAATTCTACAATACAACCTGTATCAAAATCATTGTTTGATTACGCATATAGCTATACGACAACTGTATCTAAGGTAGTTAAAAACAATCAACGTATTGGATATGTCAAGCAGTTTAGCATACTCCATAAAGTAAGTAGTTATACAATTGGTGCCTCAAAAGAATATTCGTTAACAATTTCTTTGGGAGGAGAGGATGGCACTGTTGAAGTGGGGACAAGCTATACTTCATCATATTCTGAAACATTAAATGCAGATTATTCCAAACCGAGTCGAGTTGCAATGTATGGAACTACAACAACCACGAAGACTAAAACGGAATCTTACTATGGGGGAAGATTGGTATCAACAACTTATAATACGAGTACAACTGCTTCCAAAGAATATCCAGTTGTGGTATATAATTAAGAGGTGAACTATGAAAAAACTATATCTTAATTGGGCTTTGGTATTTTTAGGAATAAGTATTCTGTTATTCTATGGTGGGTTTGCACTTGGAATGTCGGTTGATTCCTTGGCTCCAGGGGATGGTTACTTTGGTTCCCATATAGGATACTATTTCCATTTGTTTTTTGGTGGGGGGGCATTATTTATGATGGCCCCAGGCTTAATTCCTTTGGTTATTTCGGGATTTCTTTTGAAATTGTATTTCAGCCAAAAAGATTAGATCGTATACAACTGTGCTGAAGCACTATTTTGAAAATATTAACTGTGTCAATCTTAGATTCTTTGATGTGATTCGAGAATGGTGAGTATCAGAAAAAATATCCTTGATTATGGTAAATAGGAGTTTATTTTATAGAATCAAGTCATAATATAGAAAATTACTCATCAAAAGTGATAGGATAAACTTATCACTTTTAGTTTGGAGATAAACTATGAAAAAACGGCCTTACGGTGAAGTGTTTGAAGATATTCGTGACTCGATAGAGCTTCACCGGAGGGATTTTGAAGCTATAGGTGTGAATAAAAACAAGATAGGCGACTTTGAAAATGGGAAACGCCTTCTCAATATTGAAGACTTGGATAAAGCGCTTTCCTATATGTACATGTCTTTAGGTGAGTATGAGTATCTAGTAAACAATTTTGCCTATGATGAAGCCGAAGAAGTTTTTCTAAAGATTGAACATAGTTATTACAAACAAGACCACAAGGCTCTTCAA
>JAIRWF010000041.1 GCA_031253335.1 Streptococcaceae bacterium | reverse complement strand
TTTGCTGGCTTAGCGAGCATGGACAGCGCAGCGCAAAGCGCGGAGATAGAGGTAACCTAAAGTCAGTTTCCTATTAATGTTTTACAAAAAATACTTCTTTGCTTTTGACTTTGTCTACGCTCTGAGGCCTTAAGAGGCCTTTTCACTTGACTCAACGGATTCGATCTTTTCAAGTTCTTCATCTTCATCGGTGGTATTTTCTTCGATGTCATCGAGTGTGTCTTCGACGTCATCCAATCGTTCGCGAATATCCTGATTTTGCTGATAGACTTCGTTCAAGAGGATTTGAATATCGCCCAGCATTTCGGTCTGAATTTTTTGAATTTGGAGCTGCGATGGCTGGTCGTCCATCATGAGATGGTCAAGCTTTTCGTGAAGGGCAGAGATACCCATTTCGGATTTGACATTCGTCTGAAAGTCATTTTTTGCGGTCAAACGGTCGTGGTCACTTGCGCGGTTCTGGCTCATCATGATAAGAGGCGCTTGAAGGGCTGCGGTGATGGAGAGAAAAAGGTTCAGGAGGATGAAGGGATAAGGGTCCCAAGCAACTCCCAGGAGCTTCGTGACGTTGAGGAACATCCAGACGACAAGAATTGAGACGTAGGTAATGATGAATCCCCATGAACCCACAAATTCGCTGACCTTATCGGCAGCACGGTCGCCCCATGATTCTTGGGATTCAAGCTGTTCTTCAACGTCTTTAATCTCGACGTTGACACGAGAAAGTTGCTCATTAAGCTGATCATTAACGGCAAAGTTTTTCTTTAAGTCCAGATGAAAAAGCGTATCGAGGACTTCAAGACGGAATTTAACCTGGTGTTCATTGCAGATAAAACTATCCGGTTCAGCATCGGGATAGTCACGCTTAATGACCGTCTGGAGAGACTCGTCGAGATTTCCTAGGAGGTCTCCACCTGAGGGGCGGTGCATACGGCCGTTGACGAGGCAAGGAACATAGTTGTTTGGTGTAGCCATAGATGATGTGGCCTACATGTTTAGCCAAAGACTGAAAACAAAAGGGCGCTCACAGCGCCCTCATTTTAATCCAAGCAAAAATGCTCAGACGTGAGAGCGCGTGAGAAACGGACTGTTGGGTTCGGGTTCTTGAATAAGCACGTCGGCGCGCTCCTTTCTGTATGATTTGGGTCTATTATAGCTTTTTTCGCAAAAAATGCAAGAGAAAACCAAAGAAAAGCCTATAAAAATAGCATAAGTATGATAAAATAAATTAACATTTAAAAGAATAGGAACAACTATGCTCACAGTATCAGATTTATCCCTCCGTTTTGCGGATCGGGAATTATTCAAAGAAGTCACTATTAAGTTTACGCCGGGGAATTGCTATGGGCTCATTGGGGCGAATGGCGCGGGAAAATCCACTTTCTTGAAAATTTTGGATGGCGAGATTCAGCCGACTACGGGCGGGGTATCGCTTGATCCACACGAGAGGATGTCCGTGCTACGCCAGAATCACTATGACTACGAAGACCAGACACCGCTGGACGTCGTCATGATGGGGAATGCCCGCCTTTTTGAGGTACGTGATGCGAAAGATGCTCTTTATGCGAAGGAAGATTTTACCGAGCAAGATGGCGAACAGGCAGCGCTTTTGGAGTCCGAATTTGCGGAGCTTGGGGGCTGGGAAGCAGAAACAGACGCGGCACAACTTTTGGAATCTCTGGGTATTGAAGCTACACGCCATTATGACCTCATGAATACCTTGACCGAAGGGGAACACGTGAAAGTCCTTCTCGCAAAGGCACTTTTTGGCAAGCCCGATGTTCTCTTACTTGACGAGCCGACGAATGGTCTGGATATTCAGGCGATAAATTGGCTGGAAGATTTTTTGATTAACTTTGAAAATACGGTTATTGTCGTTTCCCACGACCGCCATTTCTTGAATAATGTCTGTACCTATATGGCGGACCTCGACTTTGGGAAAATTAAGCTTTATCCAGGGAATTATGATTTCTGGAAAGAAAGTTCTGAGCTTGCATTGAAACTCCAGTCGGATGCGAATCGTAAGGCAGAGGAAAAAGTCAAGGAATTACAAGATTTCATCGCACGTTTCTCGGCGAATGCCTCAAAATCCAAGCAAGCGACGTCCCGTAAGAAAATGTTGGATAAGATTGAGATTGAGGAAATTGTGCCATCGTCTCGGAAGTATCCTTTTGTGAAGTTTGACCAAGAACGCGAAATCGGAAATGATTTGCTCACGGTGAAAGATCTCACAGTTAAGCAAGATGGGGAAACGGTCATTGAAGGCGTGAGCTTTATCCTGAATCCGCTGGATAAGACGGCTTTCATTGGTCAAAACGATATTCAGACGACGGCCATATTGCGTGCAGTGGCTGGAGATACCGACGGGCTTGAGGTATCAGGTGAGATTAAATGGGGCGTCACGACCTCGCAGAGCTACTTGCCAAAAGATAACACGAAAGATTTTGACAGCGACGATGATATTTTGACTTGGCTCAGGCAGTTTGTCGAGCATAAAGAAGAAGATGACAATACGTTCCTGCGTGGCTTCTTAGGACGGATGCTTTTCAAAGGCGATGATTCGCTCAAAAAAGTCAAAGTCCTCTCAGGGGGTGAAAAAGTACGTTGTATGCTCTCGAAAATGATGCTCCAGCGACGCAATGTCTTGATTTTGGATGACCCGACGAATCATTTGGATTTGGAGTCGATTTCTAGCTTGAATGAAGGCTTGACGAGCTTCAAGGGGTCGATCCTCTTTGCGTCACACGACCATGAATTTATTCAAACGATTGCCAATCATATCGTCGTTTTGGGTGCGAAGGGCTGCATTGACCGCGTCAACGAGACCTATGATGATTATCTGGAAAATAAAGATGTGCAGCAAAAAGTAGCGGACTTGTGGCGTTAATAAAATAATAGCGTGTCTATCTACGCCGCTTTGTATCGGGCTGTCCGCTCTGATAACCCTACGAGCAGCGCTGTAAGGTGCAAAAGCACCAACAGCCATCCTTCGCAACGGCGCAGACCGCGCCAAGTCGAACCGCAAAAACCGTTTTGCTTTTGCTTGCTTGGACGACCCGTCCAAGGTGGTAGATAGAGACTTGTGAAACAAGTCCCAGCCTGCGTCAAGGTTTCGGATGAAACAAGCGAAGCTTGTGTCGCCCAAAAACTCTAGCTGTGCGTTCATTTACTCGGTGCTTGTGCCGATCGCTGTCGCGAAGCCAGACGAAAAAGCAGGGAGTTGCCATGCGACTGGCCAGCTTTGCTGGCTTAGCGAGCATGGACAGCGTAGCGCAAAGCGCGGAGATAGAGGTAACCATAACAGTAATTAGCTAAAGACGACTTGAAATAATCACTGTTTTTTTCATGTGCCGGACTAAAGAAGTACCAAAAACTTGCTAGTCATAAGTATTAGCGTAATATCCAACTGCAGAGAACATCAAAACCTTTGAAACATTTAAGCAAGCAAACTTTTTAGAGTTTCTTCGGTGAGCTCGCACTGAGTAACAAAAGCAGTCACTATCGAGTATAGATCTGATAGTGACTGCCTTTGCTAATTACCTAATAGCCAACGGAGGCTATCATAAACCCATTTCTAGTTTAATTTTTTCTAATTCACTATGGAGCTGTTTTTCAAGATTTGGCATATTTCCAGTGTGAAAAGCATGCACCACATCTTCCATTTCAGTCAGATATTTTTTTTCACCAGAACTTACAAGATAATAATGTGCAGTGTGATAGG
>JAIRWF010000026.1 GCA_031253335.1 Streptococcaceae bacterium | reverse complement strand
AACCAGCCCAAAGGCTGGTTTTATCATGCTTCTCGCGCTTTCCCTAAACCCTTTTCTGAAAACAAATGAAAACTTATGAAAATTTAAGCTTTCTTTATCAAAAGAAACCTATAATCTCTTTCAATATCAAAGTGGCCGCTAGGTATTTCTCCAGACATTGGGGGCAAAACAGGACGTCTCTAAAAGAGGTAACCAAGTTGCTAAGTGTCACCACTAAAAAAGAAAAGAGGAAATCATCATGGCTATCAAATCTATTATCGCAGGCGTATCAACACTCGCAGTACTCGGAGGTGGCGCACTTGTTGCAAATGCAGCTACAACAACTTCATCAGCTGCTACAACTCAGACTTCTAGCGCAGCTTCAACAGCAACATCATCTGCAGGAGTGACTTCAGCAGCAACTACGGCAGCAGGGGATCACGGCGGACCTAAGACAGGTAACGGCGTTGGCAAAGGTCCAAACGTTGACCGTTCAGATATGAGTGCTAGCCAACTTGCCCAAGTCCAGAAAGACGAAGCAAACGGCGCTCCTCAACAAGACGGTGGCCCAGCAGCAGCCGGTACAACCGCAGCTTCTAAATAAGCTAGGGCGTGTCTATCTCCGCCACTTCGCGGCTATGCTGTCCGCTCTCGCTAGGCGGGCAAAGCCCGCAAGTCGAGCCGCAAAAACCGTTTTGCTTTTGAAAGCTATCTTCGCTATACTACGCTGTCCGTTTTGTCGACAGTACTGAAGCACTGGACAAAAAGGCAAGGCCGAGCAGTCGTTTATGCTCTTGACGCATGCGCCAAGCGGTTCTCGAAGTTGCGATTCGCCTTGACACTTTAGTCACTTAGAGCGAATGGACATGCTTTTAGCTAGACGAAAAAGCAGGGAGTTGCTATGCGACTTGCCAGCTTTGCTGGCTTGCGAGCATGGACAGCGTAGCGCAAAGCGCGGAGGTAGAGGTAACCTAAAGCCAAAGGAGAGCAATATGGACTTTGTAAAACTCAATAAAACACGGCACGCGGTGAAGCACTTTGACGGGACAAAAATCCCGACTGTAGATGTCAAGCAAATCATCTCAGCGGCTGCCCTGGCACCCTCTGCACACGATATTCAATCTTGGCATTTTGTGATTTTAGAGTCTGAAGAAAAACGCAAGGCTCTGCTTGAGGTTGTCAAAGGCCAAAACATCAAGCAAATTGAAGAAGCGGGCGCTGTCGTCATGCTTTTTAGTGACACAGACCTCGCTAGTCTCTCCAAGGAAATTGCCGCAGAAGCAGGAGATGAGCTCCCTGAGGAAATGCTTAATCGCTTCAATGAACGCTATCCCCAGATGTTTGCAGGCTATGACGCAGAATACACCTCCAGATATCTTTCGCTAAATGCAGGTCTTGTTGCGCTAAACTTCATGTATGCTGTTTATAATCATGGCCTTTACGGGAATTTCATCCAAGGCTTCGAGCGGACAGATCGCGTGAATGAAATCCTAGAGGTTGACAAGCGCTATCGGCCTGAACTCATCTTAACTCTTGGTAACTCAGAGTTTCACGGGGCAGCAAGCTATCGCCTCCCACAAGACAAAATCTTTGAAATCAAGTAAAATTCCAATTTAGAAAACCGTTCCCAAAAATGGGAATGGTCTTTTTTTGCCCTTTTTTTCTGATAGAATAAAAAGAGGATTTAAAATGAAAAAATATTTGGAAACAATGAAGCAGCGCTTCAAAAAGTATAAAGCTTACTATATCACGTTAGTCATCACGTTGCTTGTTTTTCTGGTAAGTCTTGTCCTACTCTATCAGGGCGTCTCGTTCGGAGGTGTGGGAGTAGTTCTTTCTTTTCTAGTGTTTGTTATCGCAGGATACCTCTTATTTGAAAAGCTAGAACAAGAGCCTACTGACCTGTCGAAGTACAGTACAAAGGGATTTTTAACTGTTATCATCAGCAGCTATGTGATAGCCGCAATTTATTCTGGATGGCTTCTTATTGGAAACGACTCTTCATTTTCTGCTTTGTTTACCACTTCACTCGTTTCATTTCTCGTTTTCTCTGCAATCTATAACTACCTGTCTTTTCGTGTCTGGCAAGAAACTGAGAAGAGTGAGAAGATTCCGAGAGAAGACATTCAAGCCATTTTGTGGACCTATGGGATTCGCAAGATCCAAGGGAAAACGAAAGTTCTTGTGGTTGGCGTGTATTTAGTTGCTATCGTTTCGCTGATTACTTGTATCTACGCAACTGCATATCAAGTCCTTCTTGTTCAGGATCATTTTTTGCGAGTTTTTGGCTTATCCAGTCTCGTTACCCCGATAGTCCTTCTCGTTGCGATGGTAGGGGCGGCTGTGAAGATGCAGCTTTTTAGCATGAGTGTAAAGAAAGGACTTTATGGGGTACTTGCATTCATCCTCGTAGGTGCTCTGGGCTTTTTGGCAGATATTAAAGTCTATCAACCCTTGATGGAAACTTGGCATTACGCTTCTTATCAGTTTACAGTACCTAAAAACGCGAAACTCTTGAGTAAACAAGGCGGAAACGAACTTACGGGAGCTCTTGATACGGCTGATCCGATACTTCGGACCTATACGCTGCCGGAGTATGAGGACGTCTCTTATCACGTTCAATCAAAAGAGGCATATTGGGCAATGTCAAGCGCTCTAAGCTGGTTTGACATCTCGGATAAAAAAGCCCTTTACTATGAAGAGTTACCTTTTAAGCACTACACGGATGGCAAGAAAAATCTCTATGTCATCTATGATGATGAGAAGGCGCGCCTTTATCTCTTGGAATTTGAAAATTAAAAAAGCCTGTTGGCTTTTAGTGAGTGCTGCCAAATCCACCGGTGCGTTCACCTGAAGCTGTGTCTCCGTCTGCGATGAGAAAGGGAGCAAAGACAGCTTGAACAATACGCTCACCTGCAGGGATTGTCACGGTGTTTTCTGTGATATTCATCATTTGGGCATAAATCTGCCCTTCGTTTGATGGATTGTTATAGTAGTCAGCATCAATCACACCAACGCTATTGGCAAGAACGAGCCCTTTTTTACGGGGGTTCGAGCTACGGTCATAGAGATAGAGCACCTCGCCTGGCTGCATATAGGCCTTAAGCCCCGTCGGAATGAGCTTAATCTCGTGTGGTGCGAATGTCACCTCTGCAGCAGACGCAAGATCATAGCCAGCAGAATGTGCCGTTGCGCGCTCAGGAAGAGGTGTATCAGGGTATTCTTGGACGGCTTCAAAGCCGCGTACTTTTTGATTGACCATATCAAGATTATAGCAAAAATATGCTAAAATGAAGCATCGAAAAAGAAAGGAGGAATTAAAATATGGATTTTGATTTAGGTGATTTGGCTGAAAAGGCTGAAGGACTCGCAGGGAATCTCCCTGATGATGTCAAAGAAAAAGCGGGGGAGGCGCTTGATGCGCTGAAAGTAAAAACCCCTGACCAGGTTGACGGCGTCATTGACGACGTTGCTTTGAAGCTCGGCCTTTAAGCGGGTCACAGGAAGCACTGCCTGAGGGTGGTGCTTTTGTGTTATAATGAACTCATGCCTAAAGAGATAGATGAGAGTAAACTAAACTATAATAAGTATCCCGGAGAACACGTTGTTGCGCTGGATGAGACAGTGCATATCGGAGAGAAGACTTTTCGGTTGGTGCAAAATGTCAAAGAAGCTTTTGAAGCAGAGAAGCTCGAACAACGCTATACGGGCTATTTTGATCGTTTTGACTATATTGTGGGGGATTGGGCAGATGAAAAGTCCATGTTGCGCATCGCAGGTTTTTATGCTAATGAGCGAAAAAATAGTCCTGCAGAGATGCGTATTGCGCGTTTGTCAGAGTATTTACAAGAATACGTGAATTATGGATCGCCTTATTTTATCCTGGCACGTGAGCGGGCCGAAGGCGAGGAGGATCTGCCTTTTGAGGCGGAAGTCGAGGGAGAAGCAGAACTTGCGCGCGCACATGACCGCAAGCAGCGTAATGAGCGCAATCGTAAACGCAATAATAAAGAACGTGGACACGGAATAGATCGAGCCCTCTCCACAAAACGCCCTGATGGTGGAGAAAAGCAGGGCAATCCGAAAAAACGCGGCAAAAAAGAAGAACGCAGACCTGAAAAACGAGCCGAAAAGCGTCCAGAGAAAAAAGAACGTCCAAAACGCACAGATAATCGGCCAAAATTTACCATCCGAAACAGAGAAGACTGATAAAAGTCAGAATTCCATTCTCAACCAGAAAGAACATATGCCTAAAAAAGAACTCAACATCGGCAAGCCCTCAATTTACGGCTTGACGCGTGAAAAATTAACCACCTGGGTCACTGAGACCGCGGGCGAGAAAAAATATCGTACCGAGCAAATCTGGGACTGGCTTTACCGCCAACGTGTACAAGGTTTTGACGAAATGTCAAATCTCCCACAAACACTTGTTTCGCGTTTGCAAGAGGAATTTGTCTTGAATCCTTTGACGCAAGTCGTCCTTCAAGAGTCGAAAGACGGCACGGTGAAATATCTTTTCCAGCTGCCGGATAAAATGATGATTGAAACCGTCCTCATGCGTCAGCCCTATGGACTCAGCGTCTGCGTAACGACTCAGGTGGGTTGCGATATGGGGTGTACTTTCTGTGCATCTGGGATTTTACGCAAGGAGCGTGACGTCACGGCGGGTGAAATTGTGAGTCAACTCATGCTCGTCCAGAAATATTTCGACGAGCGAGGTCTTGACGAACGTGTCTCGCACGTCGTCGTGATGGGCATCGGCGAACCTTTTGATAATTACGACAATCTCATGGACTTCCTTCACGTCATCAATGACGACAAGGGTCTAGCCATTGGCGCGCGGCATATCACCGTTTCCACCTGTGGTTTCAATCCTCAAAAAATCCTCGATTTTGCCCACGAAGATATGCAAGTCAATCTTGCGATTTCTCTCCACGCCCCCAATAACGAGCTTCGCACAAGTCTCATGCGCGTGAATCGTGCGCAACCCCTCGAGAAGCTCTTTTCTGCCATTGACGAATACGTGGAAATCACAAATCGTCGCGTGACTTATGAGTATATCATGCTCGATGAGGTCAATGATAGCCCTGAACTCGCTCAAGAACTCGCCGACCTCCTCAAAGATCGTAAACGTGTGGCCTATGTTAATCTCATTCCTTACAACAAAGTCGCTGAGCACATCGAATACGAGCAGTCAAAAGCCTCACGCATTCAAGCTTTCTTTGATGTTCTGAAACAAAATGGGGTGAACGTCGTGAGCCGTACCGCACACGGGGAAGATATTGACGCTGCTTGTGGCCAGCTCCGCAGTAAGCAAATCAAGAAAGAAGAGGCATCCGCCTGATGAATGACGATACCAATGAAAGCTGCGTCCGCTGCGGGAAAGTGCTCCTTGTCTATGATCCAGATGGCCTTTGCGAGGAATGCAGGCAGCTGCTCGCAGAGGAAAACGATGAAAGTTATGATTGCGAATAAGCGCCTTGAGCGCTTTTTTTGACACAAAGATTGAGCTTTGACTCGCTGATGCGCACAAAATACTTAAAATCACTCTATGGTACCATAGAGTGGGCTTGTTCTTGACAAACAAGCCCACTAAAAAATAGTCATAGAAAGATATTTATTCATGGAATCTCAAAACAACTCAGAGAAAACGGGCTTGGCGATTGCAGCTCTCGTTCTTGGTATTTTAGCACTTATCCTCTCTTGGATCCCTATTATCAATAACGTTGCAGCCCCCATTGGCTTTATCGCTTTAGTTCTTGGCGTGATTGCGCTTATCCGTAACCGCAAAACTAAGAAAGGCCTTTCGATTGCAGCGACGCTAATTTCAATCATTGCCATTATTATTGTCTTTGTTTCGCAAGCTTTTTATTCAAAAGTTGTCACTGATGCAGGGAAGTCTGTGAACTCAGCCATCTCAGCCATCTCAAGTGAGCAGAAAACAGCAGATAGTAGCTTCAAATGGACACTTGCTGATTATAATGCGTTGACAGTTGGCGAGATGACAACAGGAGCGGGTGGAGAGAGTTACGACACACTTTTTGCCAAATTCGGTAAACCAAGTTCAAGCTCAGATTCTACGATTGACAGTTATACCACGAAGGATGTAACGTGGGATAACATGGGATCAAGTAACTATAAATCAGTTGATTTGACATTTACGAAACAATCCGACGGAAGTTATTTGCTCTCGAGCAAGAGCCAGACAGGCCTTAGCTAATTTGGAATAGTAAGAAAGCAAGGAAACCTTGTATTTCAAGGCTTTTTGTGTTATACTGGATAAATCGTGCTGGAAATTTAGGCCAGCAGCTCGGGTGAAACTTACCTTTTGGTTGAAGTGTTGCCCGATGGGTGTTTGAGACACTTTAGAAAATAGGTAGAAATGAAATTTAACGAATTAGGCCTCTCAGAAGGCATTTTAACGACGCTTACAGAAATCGGCTATGAGGCGCCGTCGCCCATTCAGGAGCAGACGATTCCGCTTGCGCTTGCAGGGCGGGACGTGATTGGACAAGCTCAGACAGGGACGGGGAAGACCGCTGCTTTTGGTTTGCCTACGATTGAGAAAATTGATGAACACGCGCCAAGTGTGCAAGCGCTTGTGATTGCGCCAACGCGGGAACTTGCGGTGCAAAATCAGGAAGAACTTTTCAAATTTGCAAAATCCAAGAAGCTCAAGGTACGGATTGTTTTTGGGGGTTCTTCGATTGAGCGACAGATCAAGGATTTGCGGGCAGGTGCACATATTGTGGTCGGAACGCCAGGACGTTTGGTTGATTTGATCAAGCGTAAGGCAATCGACTTGTCGCAGATTTCGACCTTGATTTTGGATGAAGCGGATGAGATGCTTAATATGGGCTTCTTGGACGATATTGAATTCATCATCGGAAAAACACCTGAAACGCGGCAGACTTTACTTTTTAGTGCGACGATGCCCGATGAAATCAAGAAAATCGGCGTGAAGTTCATGAAAAATCCCGAGCACGTCAAGGTGAAATCGGAAATGACGGCGGATAAAATCGACCAGTATTTCATTAAATGTAAGGAATTTGAGAAATTTGATATTTTGACGCGCTTGCTGGATGTGGAGCGGCCTCCACTTGCGATTGTTTTTGGACGGACGAAGCGCCGTGTTGACGGGATTACGCGGGGGTTGAAGCTCCGTGGCTATCGTGCAGAAGGCATTCACGGGGATTTGGACCAATCAAAGCGCTTGGCGGTCCTGCGCGATTTTAAGGCGGGGCATTTGGATGTGCTCGTTGCCACGGACGTGGCCGCACGTGGGCTTGATATTTCAGGGGTCACGCACGTCTATAACTATGACATCACGCAAGACCAGGAAAGCTATGTCCACCGTATTGGGCGGACGGGACGTGCCGGTGAGTCGGGACAATCTGTGACTTTTGTGTCTTATAATGAACTTGGGTATTTGGATGCGATTGAAAAGCTGACGAAACACCCGATGCGCGGGATGAAGCCACCGACAAAAGAAGAAGCTTATGCGGCGAGTGTTGCCGTAGCGTTGGCGTCCATCGAGCGCGATTTAGCTGAAGGTGTGGAGGCTGCAAAATTCAGCAATGAAGTGAAAGCCTTGACGGGGAAATTCTCGGCAGAAGAATTGGCTGCTTTGCTCTTGCAGTCACGCTCCAAGGATCCCGATAAAATGGAAAAAGTGGATGTGCCTGCGGAAAGACCTCTGCCAGCATTGAAAGGTTCTGGTCGCTCAGGTGGCAATGGGAATCGTAGGGGAGGTTCAGGGAATTACCGTGGGGGAAATCGTCGGGATAACCGAGATGGGCGCACGCGGGATAATAGGGATTCACGTGGGAAGGGCTACAAGGTCGAGAAAAAAGCGGCTGGAAAACCTAAACGGACGGCAAGCGAGAAGAAGGCTGGCTTTGTCATGCGGAGTCGGGGGGATAAATAATGCGGGTGCTGGAGCATTTAATCACTAATCGGGTGCTGGTTTCAGCGGTTGTGAGCTGGGCGATTGCGCAGATATTGAAAGTTCTGATTGAACTCATCCGTCATCACAGGTTAGAAATCAAATGGCTTGTAAATCCTGGAGGGATGCCAAGCTCGCACAGCGCGATTGTGACGGCTTTGGCTATTTCTGCGGGAATTGTGCATGGCTTTGACTCGACTTATTTTGCGATTGCTGCAGTACTCGCGCTCGTTGTCATGTATGATGCGCAAGGTGTCCGTTGGGAAGCGGGAAACCATGCACGGACGATCAACGAGATTATTGATGATCTTGAACATATCGGCTTTAAGCTCGATAAAAATCAAAAGGAAATCTTGGGTCATACGCCAGTGCAGGTGATTGCGGGCGCTGTGTTGGGACTCATCATTGCGCTACTGGTGCATTGACGTCAGTTAAGTGATAAAAGTAGAAACGTGGGGAATCTGCGTTTTTTGCTTGCTAAGGCTTGACAAAGTTGGTTGGGGGGTATGATCCCTGGGGAAGACGGACAAGACAGTACGCTTGAACTTGCGCCAAAAAAGACGACGGTCGTATTTACGATGACGGAATCTGACGGGGGACAACAGTACACAGTCAGCTATGATACACGTTATAAGCTCCTCCAAGAGTCGCGGGTGGCACTATAGCGACGGGAGCAAGTAAGAAGTTGTTGATAGAGGCCTCTGAGAAGTATTTTTAGACAGTGGAAAATATGAAATTAGCACTCTTTTGATTGGAGTGCTAATTTTTTCTTGACAAAATTTTTTGAAGTGTTATAATATGAATTGTCGATTAGCACTCGTTGATGTTGAGTGCTAAAAATAAGTTAGAAAGGAGTCAACCATGGCGATTTCGGATCGACAAAAAGAAATCTTGAATTTGATTATTTCGCTCTATGCGAAGGAACGTAGTCCGATTGGATCAAAGAGTTTAATGGAGTCGGCAGGTGTGTCTTCAGCGACAATCCGCAACGAGATGAAAGCGCTGGAAGAAGCGGGCTTGATTGAGAAGCCACATACGTCTGCTGGACGCGTGCCGAGTGTGTCGGGCTATAAGTACTATATTGAAAATGTCCTAGAGCTCAATCAAATCAATCAATCAGAACTTTTCCGAGTGATGAGTGCGTTTGATGGGGACTTTTATCGGCTGTCAGATTTGACAGAACGTGCATCTGTGGTATTGTCAGATTTGACAGGACTGACAAGCTTTGTTCTAAACGCACCACAGCGCGAGCAGGCTATGACGCACTTTGAAATTGCGCAGGTGGATGGGCATTCGGCGATGTCTATCTATACCTTGTCAACGGGGGAGATTCGGACGAATCAATTTATCATCCCGCGCAGTATGGGGGAAAATGACCTTGCGCGTCTCAAAGAAATTATCAGCGAGCGCTTTCTAGGTAAGCAGATTTTGGATATCCACTATAGCTTGCGCACGGAGATTCCTCAGATTTTGAGTCAGTACTTTGATTCCCCAGGGGATGTCGCAAAGCTGCTAGACGTCATGTTTGATGGGCTTTTCGAGGATAAGCTGGTGACGTCGGGTCGCGCAAAGCTCTTTGAATTTGCTCCTGAGCAAGCGTTGAAGCACTATAAATTTTTCAGTGATGACAAATCTATGGCTCAAGAGATTCGTCAAGCTACAGAGGGCGACGATTTGACTTCTGTCAAATTTGACAATCACAAAGCACTGAAAAATCTGACCCTTATCAGCCATAAATTTGTGATTCCTTATCGTGGGCTTGGGACGTTAGCTCTAATTGGGCCGATTGACCTTGACTACCAAAAAATTATGACGACGATTGACCTGGTCGCGAAAGTCTTGACTCTGAAGCTCACAGATTACTACCGTTATCTCGATGGCAATCACTATGAAATGACTCAAAAATAGAAAGGCAACGCATGGCAAAAGATAAAGATAAAAAGAAAGAAACGGCTGAGGAACAGTACGATGAGGCAGTTGAGAAGGTCGTTGAGGCCGCTGATGCCGAGGTGGAAGAAAAGACGCCTGAAACAGACTGGGAAGATAAATACCTCCGCGTCAACGCAGAGCTCCAAAATGTGCAGCGTCGTGCGCAGGACGAGCGTCTCAAGCTCGTCCAGTATCGCTCACAAGACCTGGCAACGAAAATATTGCCGTCGCTTGACAATCTGGAGCGGGCACTCGCTGTTGAAGGTCTCACCGACGACGTGAAAAAAGGGCTTGAGATGACGCAGGAAAGTTTGCTCAACGCCTTGAAAGAAGAAGGCGTGACGCCGATTGACAACTCGTCAGAGTTTGATCCGAACTTCCACATGGCCGTCCAGACGGTTGAGGCAAGCGAGGAGCATCCTGCAGGGCACATCGAACAAGTCTTACAGAAAGGGTACCAGTTGCACGAGCGCGTTTTACGCCCGTCCATGGTTGTGGTGGCGCAATGACAGACGAAAAAGATCCCAAGCAATCCCCTCAGGCAGCACTTGACGCACTCCAAAAGAGTCTGGAACGCTTGCAACAAGTTGCCAAGGATGCAGATAACAGACAAGCGGATAAGCCTCAAACTGCAACAAATGCTAATCAAACGCCCCCCAATCTGAACCTAGACAAGATGCCAGATCTCTCGCGGCTCCAAGAGTCGCTAACGAAGAACCTCTCAGGACTCGCAGAAGCCCTTGGGCAACTTGGTCAGCTCCAGCAGGGAATGGGTCAACAAGGCTTTAACCTCCCAGAGATTGACCCTGATTTGCAAAAGAAGGTCAAAGACCTCCAGGCATCGCCCGACCAGTTTGGCAATAAAGTCTAAGGAGGACGCATGGCAGACACAAAAAAACCAAAAAATATTGATACGCTCAAATCTAACGATTTTTCAGAGGCGGACATTACAAAAAACACGGCTGAGGCGAAGCTTGCTGCAGCCGAGCGTACGCTCAATGAACTCCTTAAACAAGATAATCTTGATGAGGGGCCTGTCAAGCGTGCCGTCATCGCAGACTTGCTTCAGCAAATCATGAGTGCAAAAGAAAATCTTTAAAACATGACCGAAAAGTCGTAAAACTAAAAATAGGCGTGTCTATCTACGCCGCTTCGTGTCGGGCTGTCCGCTCTGATAAC
>JAIRWF010000014.1 GCA_031253335.1 Streptococcaceae bacterium | reverse complement strand
TTATGATGAAGAGGATCGTGTGGGGCTGGAAGAGTTTGTGCGAGTGCTCTGCGAGATGACGGATTTTAAGTGGTTTGAGGTGAAATAATGGCATATCAAGCACTTTATCGGAAATATCGTAGTCAGACTTTTGGTGAGATGGTTGGTCAAGAGGTTGTGGCAACGACATTGAAAAATGCCATTGTGAATGGCACAATTTCGCATGCTTACTTATTTAGCGGACCGCGTGGGACGGGAAAAACGTCTGCGGCACGAATTTTTGCGAAGGCAATTAACTGCTTGCATCCGGAGGATGGGGAGCCCGACAATGTCTGCGAGATTTGCGAAGCCATTAACAACGGTAATCTTGATGATATCATCGAGCTTGACGCTGCGAGTAATAACGGGGTTGATGAGATTCGTGAAATCATTGACAAGTCGGCTTATGCCGCGACTCGCGCGACTTACAAGGTCTATATTATCGACGAGGTGCATATGCTCACGACGTCGGCGTTTAATGCGCTTTTGAAGGTGTTGGAAGAGCCAACAGCCAATGTGGTCTTTATCTTGGCGACGACGGAGCTGCAAAAGGTGCCTGCGACCATTATTTCGAGGGTACAGCGCTTTGCCTTTAAGGCGATTACGCAGGCGGACATTAAGCAGCATTTGGCGGACGTCCTCATTGATGAGAAGGTCGAGTATGAGGAGAAGGCGCTTGATGTCATTGCACGGGCCGCAGAAGGCGGGATGCGGGATGCGTTGTCACTTCTTGATCAGGCTTTGTCTTTTGCAGACGGGAAATTGACGGAAAATGAAGCGCTGCTCGTGACTGGGGCGATTGCGGATGAGGCGTTGAGCGCTTATGTGTCGGCGATTGCGGCATATGATGCGCCACAAGCGCTTGCAGAATTGCAGAAAATCTTTGACGAAGGCAAAAACATGCTACGCTTTGCGGAAGATTTAATGGGACATTTTCGGGATATGTTGCTCGCGAAAGATACTGAAATCCCGCATGAACATCTGTATCAGATGATTGACGTGGTGATTGAGAGTATGAAAGTTTTGCGCGAGACCACACAAACGAAGATTGCAGCAGATGTGATGACGATGCGACTTTGTGAAGAACAAGCTGCGCCTGCAAGAGGAGATTCTGTAAGGTCTCAAACTTCGCCCATTGCGAAGCAGTCGCGCCCTGAAAAAATGCCTGAACCTGTCGTGGAGACAAAAGCTACTATAATGCCACAAGCAGAAGTGCAAACAAAGACTGCCACAATGCCAGAGGCTAAAAACCAGCCTGATAAAGTGCTTGCCACTAACGAGAAGCAAGCTGCAACCCAAAAAAATACAATGCCAGCCGCATCTGTTTCATCCCAAGACCTTCTTAATATCCTTAAAAATGCGACACGAGAGGATAAAAATGCAGTAACAAACGCTTGGGAAGAGGTGATCAACTCCGTGAAAACAGTTGCCACTCCGCGTAATGCGGCACTTGTTGGCGTGCTAACACCGCAGGCATCAAGCCCAGATGCTGTTATCTTAACGGTTGAAAGTGATATATTAGCACAAAATTTTAATGATAATGCAGATCTTAAAGAACAAGTAGAAAGCTATCTTGCAGCCATCACCAAACAAAATTACACAACATATGCAGTTTCTGATGAAGCATGGAAAAAGCTTCGTGAAAGTTTCGTAGCCAATCGAAAAACGTCAGACATCACTGAAAGTGTTGCTGAACCATCTGCCGATGCTGTTCCGCTTCCTGAAGAACCTCAAGCTGTTGATGCAATGGACTTACCAGACAATTTTCAGACAGCCCCAGAACGAAAAGAAGGTGACGCGTTAGCAACCGCTCAATCGCTTTTTGGCTCTCTTGTCACAGGAGTAAATGATTAACACGAAATGTTACAATTTGATTACAAATCGTCAAAAAAACTTGACGATTTTTTGAAACTCTGCTAAAATGCGACTATGACCAAAGATAGAGGTTTATTAATCGTCTTTTCGGGACCTTCGGGTGTCGGAAAAGGCACGGTACGTGCGAAAATCTTTGAGGGGAAAAATGATTTTTCTTACTCTGTCTCGATGACAACGCGCGCACAGCGGCCTGGCGAAGTCGATGGCAAGGATTATTTCTTCCGGACCCGTGAGCAATTTGAGGAGAAAATCCGTGCTGGGCTCATGCTGGAGTATGCCGAGTATGTCGGAAATTACTATGGGACACCGCTTGAGTACGTCAATGAGACGCTGGATGCGGGCAAGGACGTCTTCCTTGAGATTGAGGTGCAAGGCGCACTGCAAGTCAAGGAAAAAGTACCCGATGCTGTCTTTGTTTTCCTCGCACCACCTGATTTACGTGAATTGCGTGATCGCTTGACCCGCCGCGGGACAGATAGCGCAGAGGCAATCGAGGGTCGTCTGGTTAAGGCACGTGAGGAAATCAGTCTAATGAAGGACTATGACTATGTTGTTGTGAATGACGAAGTTGAAAAAGCAGCGGAATTAGTCAAAAAAATTATTGCTGCTGAGCACACCCGTGTAGAGCGCGTGGTAGAGAAGTATCGAGAAATATTTGAGAAAGAAGAGGTAACCTTATTATGATGTTAAGACCGTCGATTGATAGCTTGCTAGAGAAAATTGATAGTAAATATACGCTTGTGGTATTGGAAGGAAAACGTGCCCATGAATTGCGGGAGATGTCAAGCGAGGAACGAGAAAAGATTGATTATAAGTTTGAGTCTGTGAAGCCTACTCTTCAAGCACTTGAAGAAATTGCTGCAGGGCGCATTAGCATTCATCCAGATCCATCTTACAAATATGCGACCTTGGCTGAGAAGCAAGAACTTTTACATCTCTACAAGCTTGAGGAAGAAAAGAAAATCAAAGAGCTTATTGCGCGTGAGCAAGAAGAAGAAGATGCAAAGGCACATGGGGGACATGTTGAGGATGACGGGACCATCGTCTATGCTGATGAGGCCTCTGACGTGGATGACGATTAATTGTTAATTGGGAATTTAAAAAGCGTTTCGGCGCTTTTTTTGTTACAATTAGAGGGATGAACCTCGCTCAAATCATCGTGGATTTGCCAACCTTGCAGACGGACAGGGCTTTTTCTTATGCGGTGCCTGAGGAACTTGCTGAGCTTGTGCAAGTGGGGATGCGGGTGCACGTACCTTTTGGGAAGGGCAATCGTTTGATTCAGGGCTTTGTGTTGGGCTTTGAGGACTCAAGTAAATATGATGAGCTGGAGGTGACAAAGTTTAAGCCGATTGCGGAAGTCTTGGACGCGGAGCCTGTGCTAAATAGCGAGCAGCTTTGGCTTGCGGATGAATTGCGCCACAGCGTTTTTAGCTATAAAATCTCGATTTTAAAGGCCATGTTGCCCAATCTCCTGAATTCGAGCTATGACAAGTCAATCCTGGGCGAAGACGGGGCGGAAGCACTCTGGTCGAAGATGACGGATGACGAAAAGCGTGAAGCCATGGCGGCAGTCAAGTCTGGTAATTCCATCGTGACTTATCTCGCAAAGTCCAAGGAAAACCGCAAGTCTGAGCGCTACATTCAGGGGATTCCACAAGCACTTGCAGATTTTAATTTTGGCAATCGCAGCAAAAAACGTCTGGA
Source organism: Streptococcaceae bacterium (assembly GCA_031253335.1). Taxonomy (GTDB): domain Bacteria; phylum Bacillota; class Bacilli; order Lactobacillales; family Streptococcaceae; genus Lactovum. The sequence goes on along the minus strand of JAIRWF010000014.1, from coordinate 3,840 downwards.
ATTTAGAGATTTCTTGCTTGCTGAGCCGGATGCGCACCGGGTCAAGAATTTGGATTTTTCGCGCGAAATTGTCCAGTTCTTTATTGAAAACGAACTTGTCGCAGCCAATGACGTAGAGCTCTCTCGCACCGAGGAGCAATTTGCGTATGTAGTAGCAGACACAGCAAAAACTTTAAATACTGAGCAAAAAAAGGCTTATGAAGCGATTTTGCAGGCGGGAAAGCCTGTGTTACTTGAAGGTATCACAGGTTCTGGGAAGACCGAAGTCTATTTGCAGGTCATTAGCCATTTTCTAAATCAAGGCAAGACCGCAATCATGCTAGTACCTGAGATTAGCTTGACCCCCCTCATGACGAATCGCTTCATTGCCCGCTTTGGCAGGCAAGTGGCCATCATGCACTCAGGCCTTTCTGACGGCGAAAAATATGATGAATGGCGTAAGATCAGATCAGGTGAAGCGAAAGTCGTTGTGGGTGCACGTAGTGCCATTTTTGCACCCCTTGAAAATATCGGCGTTATTATTATTGACGAGGAGCACGAGCAAAGCTACAAGCAGGACTCAAGTCCACGTTACCATGCGCGAGATGCTGCGAAGTTGCGAGCAGATTATCATGGTGCGAAGCTCGTCCTGGGCTCCGCCACACCAAGCTTAGAGTCTCGAGCCCGTGCGGAGCGTCATGTCTATGAGCTTTTGACACTCACGAAACGGGCAAATCCTGAAGCCCTCCTTCCGAGTGTGCAGATACTCGATATGCGCAGCAACTTAAACGACGCGTCAGCCGATTTTTCTGAGGCGATGCTTGCGAAAATTCGTGAGAAATTGGCAAAAAATGAGCAGGTTATCCTGATGCTCAACAAGCGTGGCTATTCAAGCTTTCTCATGTGTCGGGATTGTGGGAATGTCATCAAATGTCCGAATTGTGACGTCTCGCTGACCCTGCATAAGGAAAACGGCAGCTGGCATCTGAATTGTCACTATTGTGGACACTCAGAAGTTCCACCGCACCAATGCCCCAACTGTGGCGAAGAGCGTTTGCGGACTTATGGGACGGGCACCGAGCAGGCTGAAGAAGAACTCATGAAGCTTGTGCCTGAGGCGAAGATTCTGCGCATGGATGTCGATACGACGCGGACAAAGGGAGCACATGAAAAACTCCTGGCGAAGTTTGGCGCAGGCGAAGCGAATGTGCTTTTAGGTACGCAAATGATTGCGAAAGGCCTCGATTTCCCGAATGTGACCTTGGTGGGGGTGCTGAATGCAGACGTTGGGTTGAATCTACCAGATTTCAGGGCGTCTGAGCGGACGTTTGAGCTCCTCATGCAGGTCGCAGGACGCGCGGGACGGGCTGATAAGGCGGGAGAAGTCTTAATACAAACCTTTAATCCTGACCATTACGCGATTACGCTTGCTGCTGCGCAGGACTATGAGAGCTTTTATGCGAAGGAAATGGCCTTCCGCAAGAACCTAGCCTATCCGCCTTATGTCTTCACGACGCAGATTTCTGTGTCGCACAAGGACGAAGAAGTCGCCGTGAAGAAGGCTTACGAGATTTTAACCATGGTCAAGGCAAAACTCACAGGAAAATTTCAGATTTTGGGGCCGACGCCTCGTGCGGTATCGCGGACGCATAATCTCTTTCATTACCAACTTTTGATTAAATATCGAGAAGAGCCGCAACTTGAAAGTGCGCTCAACGATGTGCTAGAGCTTGCACAAGAAAAAGAAAATAAAAACTTGCGGATTGTAATTGACAGCGAGCCGCTAAGTTTTGTGTGAAAGTTGTGACAAATCCAGCTCTGCTTTTGAAGGCTAATCAACGAGAGGCGTTCACTTGCTTGATGCTTGTGTCAAGCGCCTCTCGATGTTAGAAAAAAGCTTGGTTTTGAAACACGTCAAAGGAGAACTATGACAATAAAAATTCTTTTCATGGGAACCCCTGAGTTCTCAGCAACTGTCTTGCAAGGCGTTTTGGATTCTGGCGACTATGACGTGCAAGCGGTCGTGACGCAACCGGATCGGCCTGTCGGCCGCAAGCACGTCTTGACGGCAACGCCTGTGGGGAAACTCGCTGCAGAGCACGACTTGTGGGTACTGAAACCTGAAAAATTGAGTGGCTCACCTGAAATGGCTGAGTTGATTACGCTTGGGCAAGCTGGTGCAGGTATTGTGACGGCTGCTTTTGGCCAGCTTTTACCTGGGAAACTCCTTGATAATGTTGCGTTTGCGGTGAATGTCCATGGCTCGCTCCTCCCCTGGGGACGAGGCGGTGCGCCGATTCAACGGGCCATCATGGCGGGACACAGAGAAATTGGCGTGACCCTCATGGAGATGGTGCGTGCGATGGACGCGGGCGACATGATTGCGCAAAAAAGCATCCCATGCAACTCCGAAGACAATACGGGCACGATGTTTGAAAAACTCGCAGTCGTCGGCCGGGATTTGTTGCTAGAAAATCTACCGGAATATTTGTCAGGTGAGCTGAAACCTATTCCGCAAGACGAGTCCAAGGTCGTCGTAACGCCGAATATTGCGCCAGAAGAAGAAGTGATTGATTGGACGCGTCCTGCTGAAGTCGTATTCAATCAGATTCGAGGGCTATCTCCTTGGCCTGTAGCACATACGCTTGTTCACGGGGAACGCTTTAAGATTCTTGAAGCAGAGCTTGAGGCGAATGCAAATGGCTCTGCTGGTACGGTCTTGGAACATACAAAAAAAAGGCTCTTGATTGCCTGCAATTCGGGCGCCATTGCCTTAAAAACCGTCCAACCCGCTGGAAAACCTGCGATGCCTATCGCAGCCTACCTCAATGGAGCTGGACGAGATATGAAAATTGGAGAGGAAATTGGAAAATGAAACTTGCTGAAAATGTAGTGATGCTTGACGTGGCAGTGCCACGCGGAGAGAGGGAGATGCTGATGCATCCGACGCTCGCTTGGGACGAGGCGCACTTGGTGCTTTTTGACACGGGGATTCCTGGCTCGGGGAAATATTTCGCTGAGGCTATCTCGGCTGTAGGAAAGCGTGCAGAGGATTTGACGGACATCATCCTGACCCACCAGGACGTGGATCATATCGGCGGGGCGCGTGAGCTTTTGAAACGCGCACCTCAAGCGAAAATCTATGCACACGAGGTTGATACACCATTCATTGAGGGAACGGAGACACCGACAAAGCTGGCGCAAGTTTTAGCTGCTGGCACGACGGGCCCGCGTCTTGATTTCTTGCAAAAAGGCTTTGAGGCAAGCTACCTGCCGGTGGATGTGCAGCTCAAAGATGGAGAACTATTGGACTTTGCGGGCGGAATTGAGACCATCTTCACGCCTGGGCATACGCCGGGGCATGCAGCTTTCTATCTCAAAACCGCCAAAATTATGGTCTGCGGGGATGCGGCAAATGTCGCAGACGGCGTTCTGCGTGGGTCAAACCCTGCGATGACTTGGAATATGGAAAAGGCTGAAGAATCTCTTGAGAAGATCAAGTCCTATGACCTTGCGGGCGCTATTTGCTACCACAGTGGGTATTTGAAGTTTTGAGAAAAAGAAAACGACCTGTGCGGTCGTTTTTTTAGAGGAATTCTTGAGTGTGTGTTTCACAGAAAATTGAGAATGATAGTTGTGATGCTGTCACTTTTATAGAATTGAGGAAATCTGACTTACTTCGCTCACAGAGAACTTTGGAATCCCGTCTTTCCCAGGTCCCCACAAAAAGATTGCTGGAACATTAATCCAACAATCTTCTGTTTACATTTTTATTTAGGAGGGAAAAATGAAAACTTTTAGCGGTTACCTCTAAAAACCTGCTTTTTCGTCTAGCAAAAGCATGTCCATTCGCTCTAAGGC
>JAIRWF010000003.1 GCA_031253335.1 Streptococcaceae bacterium | reverse complement strand
TACTCGACACGGGTCGTAAATTCTATCAATGCTTACAGCAACAATCTCAAACATGAGTGGAATGGGCCAGCAGTTGACCCCTTCAATCCCGTCTTGAGTCCCCAGAACTTTAGGGGTGGAGCGACGAGCAATCCGAGTACCATAAAGACTGCGGAAAATGAAGTAAAATCAGGTCCAAAAATAAGTTTAGCCGAATTCGGGATAACAAAACAAAGCTTTAAAGAAAGTGTTGTAAACGAAGTTCAAACTAGAATATTAACTAAAGCCACTGGTGATGCATTGCCATGGGGAATATATTTTGATTATAATCAAATGCTAACTGATGGAGATACCCCAATAAATGCCTTGGCTAAAAGTGGAATGAACGGGTATATTGGTTATGAATCTGGTTCATTAGGCGTAAGCATTGTATCAAGCGCAGCCGCAGCTGCGGGAATTGGGGATGCAGAGTTAGGGGCCGAGGCTGGCGCTGCCTTAGGCCCAGGAGGTATTGTTGCCGGTGCAATACTTGGGTTTTTAATTGGTTATCTTGTTAGCTCTGCAGCAGATAAAGCATATGACAATGCCTTTGATAAGAAGAGTGCTAGAAAGGCCAAAAAATGAAAGGGCTAAAATTCTTTTACTCTGATGGCTTTAGGAACTATTTTGTTGATAGAGATTTAAAATTTTATTTTAGCCCAGCTAAAAAAGAGGATGGAAGTAATAATTCAAAATATCAATGGTTAGGAAATATGGGAATAGCTGGGCCGATTGCAAGTTATGGGTTAAAACCTTTATTTTCGAGTGTAAATAGTACGGGTAATTTTATTTTTATTTTATTATCAGCATGTGTTACTTTTGCAATTTCTATTATTATAAATATCATGATCGGCTCTCAAGTACCTGTTACAGCACCTGAGAAAGTTACTTTCAATAATAAAGATTTACAGTATATGTGCAAAAACGCATTTAAAAACAATGCCTTCTATTTTTTGTTTTTGGCACTTGTTGTATTTGCTATCGTCGAAGGAACCTTTTACACGATATCAGGGGATCAAGAAAGTTTTGTTGCATTTGTATTAACTCTACTTATATGCGGGATATTATATCCCACTTTGCACTTAAGGCTTCAAAAGAGGCAAGTAGCGAAAAAAGTTAGAAGAAAGTATTTACAATGATGGATGAACGTCGGATAGCTAATCAAGCATATCTTTATACGCTGATTTTACCAATTTTTATAGTTATAGGTTATATCGTTGCACAGTTTGCTCAAAATTCTGTGATGGGAATAGTTATTTTTGTTTTAACTATTTTTGTACATTTCCGTTTGGTAAAACTTAAGAAAATTAACTATAAAAAATTTGTTGCACCAGTATCAGTATATTTATTTAATCTACTTGACTTAATATTGATATCCCTGCTGTACTCAGGTTTCTATCAATTTAGTGAAACAATCGAAATTTTTATGGTTTTATTACAAATTGCGGCAATCGTCTTTTTTGTATGGACTGCTTTGAAAATAAAAAGAGAATATTTGCAATAAACTTTGTTAATCACTGAGTAAGCTAAGACATGAGTAAATTTTTGACATTTTCTTTGAAAATAAAAAAAGAATATTTATAGCATACTTTGTGAATTGCTGAGCAATATAAGACGTGATGTTTCACGTGAAACATGATATAGTTGACATACGGAAAACTATTTATCACCGAGACAACAGTTTGACCGCGACGGGATGGCCTAGATGACTTGCCAGGCGCTGATTGTCAGCTCTATTTTAATGGCGCTTACGCTTATTGTGGGTGCATTTTTAAAAGATGCAGCTCGCTTGGGATGGGCGTCCTTGTCTATACGATTTTTATACACGGACGTTATATTAGCAAAGCAAAGCTAGTTGGTGAGATAAGGCATGTAGGGACAATTCTGTATTAGGCAATCAATGTCGTAGGGATATTCCCGCATCTTTTGTATCCACAGGCACTGTGAGCAACTTTGGTAGCAGGAGTTTCAGCACTTCTTATCCTGGTTTTGTATATTTTATCTATTACCTTCTATCTGGTGTCGGCGTACAAGCTACGGCAGGCCTATCCGAATGCTAAGGAAGAATATCTGGCAGCGCGGCAAATTTTCCGCAGGTCACGACAGAGAAAGTAACGCGTGAGGCGTTTTTCTTTTGCAGTGGCTTATGGTATAATGGACACATGAGATTAGATAAATTTCTCAAGGTGTCGCGGCTCATCAAAAGGCGGCCTGTTGCGAAAGAAATCGTGGATAAAGGCCGCGTACAGGTGAATGGAAAGCTTGCAAAGGCTGGTGTGCAGCTGAAGTTAGATGATGTGATTCGAATTCGTTTTGGTAATAAAATCGTAGAGGCAAAAGTTCTTTTGCTGTCTGAGAATGCGCGTAAAGAAGAGGCCGAACGGATGTATGAAATTTTGAGTGAAGAAAGGATTGATGGCGATGGACCAAGAGACGACTGAGGTGCAAAAACCACGTGTCATGCGGTTAAATAACGACTACACAAATAGTCAACTGAAAGATCAAGCAGCGTCTGTAGCCACGCCAAAACGCCGTTATTTGGGCTTAATTTTGGTTACAGTTGTGGTGGTTTTGACCTTGCCTGCTTACGGCTTGATTAGCTCTTTTCACAGCTTAAAAGAGGCACAGGTGACGAATACCAAGACTGTGCAGCAAAGCTCACAGGTGCAATATCAGGCCTCCAGTGAAGCTCAGATGGTTAAAAATATGCAAAATAGTTATTATATCCAGAAATATGCACGTAGTGAGTTTCATTATGCCTTGCCCGGGGAAAAGATTTTTACGGTGCCGAGCAGTGTTGGAAAGGATAGTGACGCAGCCACCGTTGTGGCGGGCGGGGACTGAGTGTTAAGAAACGATGCGTGAAAAGCTGAGAAGACTGCCGTGGCTAGCGATAATTGTGCTGGTAATCCTCGTGTTGCCGGCTTTTTTCGTACCAAAAGCACCAGCAAAGCGTGAGATTGTAAGGGAACAGCCAAAACCTGAGTATCTGAGCGTGATTCCAGAGCGCGCTGTGAGTTTGCAAAATGTGACCATTTACAAGGATGCAGCTCTTTCACAAGTAGCAGGGAAACTTTCGGCACAAACGCAGCTTTCTATCAAAAAACTTTCGAATCATGCATTTGAGCTGACAAATGGAGATTATATCTCGGCAAAAGGCACTCTGGTGGGCTCGGACGTGACGTTGACAACTGAAAAGAGTACAGTGTCAGTCTTTACAACACACACTGTAAATGTCCTTTACAGCCCTTGGACAACTTATGAAAAAGAGGTGTATAGCACGGTGGGTGGGGGATTAGTGCTGTCAACCTTGAAAAAAGCAAACACGCATTGGGGGACTTACTATGAGGTGAATTTTGATAATGGCCGCACAGGGTGGGTATCTGCAAAGGATGTTTCTCTGGAAGACCCTAGGATACTCGCTTTGCAGAAATCATTGAATGAGAAGTATGGACACAGTGGCTTTTCTATCACTGTAAAGGAGCTTGACAGCAGCTTTACAGTAGGTGTAAACATGAATACAGAGCTTTATGCGGCAAGCTTAGCGAAGGTCCCAGTTCTTTATTGGACGCAAAAGGAGCTAAATGATGGGGATGCGAGCCTCAGCGATCAGCTGCGCTATCTTCCTGCTGTCAATGAGAGGAGCTGGGGGGCGTTTGAGACCGATGGGACAGGGACATTGCCCAAGGTGGCTGATGGAAAGCTTTATAGTTTGCAGGATGTCATCAACCGCACGGCCAAGGAGTCAGATAATGTCGGCTCAAATCTTTTGGCTTATTATGAGGCGGGGAAGTTTGATGCAGCAGAGCGTTCTGCAGTTTCTAAGCTAATGGGAAGAACGTATGATCCTGTAGCGCGCAATGCGAGTTCGCTGATGATCGCAAACGCCCTGCTGGCATTGTACAATGAGGGTGGAGCATGCTATAACGCCTTGATTGGTACGAGTTACGACAATGAAAAAATAGCTGCAGGGGTACCTGCGGGTGTCCTTGTGGCACATAAAATTGGTGATGCTGGAAGTTACAATCATGATGCGGCAATTGTCTGGGGGAAGACGCCCTATGTCTTGGTTGTCATGACGAATGGTGGCTCAGATGGTGATATTACTGGAGTTTCTCAGATGGTGTGGGGGGCTTTAGAGTGAGGTCGCAGGGAGCACAGAAGTTTCTAAGGGAGTGTGAGGTAGCAGGCTACTTTACAAAGCATAAGAAGGTACTCGTCGCACTTTCTGGGGGACGGGACTCGATGACCTTGTGGCACTGGCTCTCTGAGCTAAAGGGCGAACTTGGTATCTCTGAACTTTTTGCAGCGCATGTAAACTATGGTTTGCGAGAGGCTGCAAATCGTGAAGAAGCGGCTTTGCGTGAGATGATTCCAGATTTGAAGGTGGCACATTTTACAGGGGATTTCACGGAGGCTTCGGGGCGGGATTTTCGATATGCTTTTTTTGAAAAAGTCATGGCAGAGGTTGGTGCAACAGCACTTGTGACGGCGCATCATGCGGACGATCAGGCAGAGACGCTGATGATGCGACTCATCACGGGAAGGCGGCTGCGGTATTTGTCAGGCATGGCTGCTCGGAGGCCATTTGGGGCGGGAGAACTTATCCGGCCATTGTTGCATTTTCGCAAGGAGGAGTTGGATGCACCTCGGTATTTTGAGGATGAGACGAACGCGGAGACGACTGTATTGCGCAATCGGGTAAGAAATAGCTATCTACCAATGCTTGAAAGTGAAAATCCACAGCTGATGCGCGGTCTGTCAAATTTGACAGCAGAGGTGGGACGGGCTTTTACGGTCATCTCTGATCTGACGAGGGAGTATTTTGGCAAGGGAATCAATCTTTTCAAATTTGACACGGCTTCGGAAGCCTTACAGAGCTTTATTTTGCAGGACTATCTGGCTCAATTTACAAATGTAGAAGTGTCAAAGGCTCAGTTTGATGAGCTATTAGGGATTTTGCGACGTCCGGGGCAGCATCAAGCAATGCTCAACAAGAGTTATTGGGCTGTCAAATCTGACAAAGCCTTTTATGTAACGCGGGAGGCGCCCGTGCCTGATAAACTTGTGGTGTTGTCTGAAAATCCGAACGATGGCGCATATTTAGCAGTCAATTTACCGGATGAAAGTTACGAAATCCGAAAGCGCGAAAGTGCTGATAAAATCATGCTTCACGGGGTGCATCGAAAAGTAAAACAAATTTTCATTGATGAAAAAATTTCATTTGAAGACCGTGAAATTCCTCTTGTAGTATGCGATCACGAGGTTTATGCAATTCCTGCTCTGGGGATTGTTTCAGATTTGTGTCATCTGAACGAAAATGCTAAAATAGTGAAAAATATATGGGTTAAAGTAGAAAGGAGCCGCTGATGCTGAGTGCGTCAGCTTTACACCAACGTGCTAGAAAAAGATATTGAGAAGGTTCTCGTTTCAGAGGATGACATCCAAAAAGCTGCAGTGACGCTTGGTGCGCAGCTTGCCAAAGATTACCAAGACAAGAATCCACTACTTTTGGGGATTTTGAGGGGGTCTGTTCCATTTATGGCGGAGCTTATCAAGCGTATTGACACGCACATTAACATCGATTTCATGACGGTCAGCTCCTACCACGGCGGGACGAAGTCCTCGGGTGAGGTCAAGATGATTATGGACCTGGATACCCCTGTCAATGACCGCGACGTCCTGATTGTGGAGGACATTATTGATACGGGGCGGACGCTCAAGTATCTTAAGGGCCTTCTTGAGCTGCGTGGCGCACGTGTCAAGATTGCGACGCTCCTCGATAAACCTGAAGGCCGCGTGGTTGACATTGAGCCGGATTACAAGTGCTTCACGATTCCCAATGAGTTCGTGGTAGGCTTTGGACTTGACTACGACAACCATTACCGAAACCTGCCATACGTCGGGGTTTTAAAGCCAGAAGTTTATGAGAAATGAGCCTTCACGAAGGCTTTTTTCTTGCTTTGGTGCTATGTGCGGGTGAGTCCAGAAATGCTGCAAGTATGCGTGATTTACGCAATTCAAAAAATTTCAAATTCTTTTGTCATGGACACAAGCTGACCAGAAATTTTGGTATAATAATGAGACATGGCAAACGAGTTTGAGATTTTGATGGATCAGATCAAGATGCCGGATGAAGTGCGCAGGAGCGCGCTTTTTCAGACAGCTGAGATTACAAATGTGACCGTACATACAGTATCGCACCGCTGGGAGATGACGCTTCTTTTCGATACGCTCCTTCCCGCCCAGCACTACGTATTGCTGTCAAATTTGACAACAGAAGCTTTTTCTGGAATTGCTGACATAGAGCTATTTATCACAACGCGCAAGCCTGTCAAATTTGACGAAGAACTTCTAAACGCTTATTATCAGCTGATTTTTGAGAATGAAATGCTTGATGACAGGCCATTTACAAGCATTTTCAAGAAATTCAAGTTTGAAAACGTCGAAGGCGTCCCTGTACTCATGCTCCAAGAGATTCCAAACCTCGAGCGCTTCGAGGCGAAGGACTTCCCAGTCGTGGAAAAACTCATGCAAAGCTTTGGTTTTAAAGACTTTGAGCTCCAGTACATCGTGGACGCTGCATTGACTGCTGAAAGCTTCGCGGCGCAGGAGTTTGAACTCCAGGAAATGCTCAATCACGCCACCGAGGAACAACGTGCCTTTGAAGCGAGCCATAACAGTGCAGATAAACCTTCTGTCAAATCTGACAGACCTCTAACCACATCAGCAAAGTCCGAAAATAAAGCTGCCACAAGCGCTAGCGGCATCCAGCTCGGCCGCGAGATTAAAGTTGATGCAAAACATCCCGTTACCCCCATGAATTCTGTCCAAGGTCAGGAGCAAGGCGTTATCTTTGAAGGCTACGTATTCAAAGTCGAGCACCTCTCAGGCGTCAACCGTGCGACCAAAAAAGAATGGCACCGCCTCGACCTCTGGTTTAGCGATTACACAACTTCCTATAAGGCGCAAAAATTCGGCTCCAAACCGCAAGAGATTGCCGTTTTCGACCAACTCAAAAAAGGGCAATGGCTCCGCATCCAAGGCAACCTCGTTATGGGCCAATACGACCGCGAGCCAAGCCTTGACATTAAAGCACTCACAGAAATCGCACCGCAGCACGTCCGCACAGACAAGGCAACAGAAAAACGTGTCGAATTCCATGCCCACACAAATATGTCCCAGATGGATGCCATTCCAAGCGCCACAGACCTCGTGAAACAAGCCGCAGCCTTCGGTCACAAAGCGATTGCAATTACCGACCATGCTGCTGTACAAGGCTTCCCCGAGGCTTATGCTGCTGGCAAAAAAAATAACATCAAAATCATCTATGGCTTAGAAGCCAATCTCGTCGAAGATTTCACCCCCATTGTCCTCAACGAGCAGCCAGGGATTGATCTTTTCGACTCGACCTACGTCGTTTTCGACATTGAAACCACAGGCCTTTCCGCGCGTTTTAATAAAATCATCCAAATTGCCGCGTCCAAGATGGAAAAAGGCAATGTCATCGCAAGTTTCAACGAATTTATCGACCCTGGTGAGCACATTTCGACCTTCACGACCGACCTTACTTCGATTACCGACGATATGGTCGCGGGCTCAAAACCACTCAAGCAGGTCCTCACTGAGTTTCAAGCTTTCTGCGAAGGCTCTATCCTTGTCGCGCACAACGGTAACAACTTTGACATCGGCTTCATGAACATGAACTACGCCCGCGAGGGTCTGCCTCTTATCACGCAGCCCGTCATTGACACTCTTCCTCTCGCGCGCAATCTCTATCCTGAGATGAAGCGCCACGGCTTGGGCCCCCTCCAGAAAAAATTCAACGTTGTTCTCGAGCACCACCACTTAGCTGACCAAGACGCCGAGGCCACCGGTCGCCTCTTTTTCATATTCCTCGAAGAACTCCGCAACGCCTACAAACGCCCACCCCTTGAGGAAGGCAAAACCTACCGCCTTGAAGAACCCATTAATCATGCGGCGATGCACGAGTTGACCGATCTCAATAAATACCTCGTGAGCGCAGATAGTTACCAAAAAGCCCGTCCGACTCACGTGACCCTCTATGCACAAAATCAAACCGGCCTCAAAAATATCTTCAAGCTTGTCTCCATCGGGAATACCGAGACCTTCGCTGGCGTCCCGCGTATCAAGCGTTCGACCTTAAATGCCCACCGTGAAGGCCTTCTCTTAGGCACTGCTTGCGCCACAGGTGAAGTGTTTGACGCGGTGCTCAACCATTCCCTCGAAGAAGCCCAGAAAGTCGCTGAATACTATGATTTCATCGAGATTCAGCCTCCTGCCTTACAGAAACCGCAGCTTGCGACGCACCTCTACCGCAATGAAAAAGAAATTGAGGATGTTCTAAAAGACCTCGTCACGATTGGTAAGAACTTGAAAAAGCCCGTCCTTGCCACAGGGGATGTGCATTATATCAATCCTGAAGACGCCATTTACCGTGAAATCATCATTCGTAGTAACCCAGGTCTTGAAATCAACCGCCCGATCCACCACGACAGCAACGAACCCGCACCACTTCCCGAGGCCTATTTCCGCACGACCGACGAAATGCTCCAGGATTTCAGCTTTTTAGGTGATGAACTTGCGCAAGAAATTGTAGTTACCGCACCACAAGCGCTTGCAGACAGTTTTGAAGAGATTACGCCCGTCCGCAACGAACTTTACACCCCTGTCATGACTTTCGACAATGGCGATAGTGCAGGGGAACATATCGTGCGTCTCGCTTATGAAGGCGCGCACAAGATTTATGGCGACCCGCTTCCCGACATCATTGATGCCCGTCTTGAAAAAGAGCTCCGCTCTATTGTAGGGAATGGCTTCTCCGTCATTTACCTGATTTCCCTCGAGCTGGTCCGTCGCTCCAATGAGCGAGGCTACATCGTGGGATCTCGTGGCTCCGTTGGCTCTTCTCTTGTGGCTTATGTCATCGGCCTTTCTGAGGTCAATGCCATGGCACCCCACTATATTTGTCCCAAGTGTAAACATTTTGAAGTCTTTACAAATGGTGAATATGGCTCAGGCTATGATATGCCGGAGAAAGCTTGCCCTGACTGTGACCATGGCAACATGACCCGCGAAGGTCAAGACATCCCCTTTGAGACCTTCCTAGGCTTTGACGGCGACAAGGTGCCAGATATTGATATGAATTTCTCGGGTGAGGACCAAGTCTATGCGCACCGCGATGTCAAGCAAATTTTCGGTGCAGATCACGCCTTTCGTGCGGGGACAATCGCAACCGTGGCTGATAAGACCGCATATGGCTACGTGCTAGGCTACGAACGTGACTACGGCCGTATATATCGCAATGCCGAAAAAGACCGCCTCGCTGAAGGCTCCACAGGCGTCAAACGCACGACCGGCCAGCATCCAGGTGGAATGATTGTCATCCCAGACTACATGGACGTCTATGATTTTACGCCTGTCCAGTATCCGTCAGATGACATGACCAAAGAGTTCCAGACGACACACCTCGACTTTCACGCGATTCACGACAATATCTTAAAGCTTGATATATTGGGGCACGATGACCCAACCATGATCCGTAAACTTCAGCTCCTCTCAGGAATTGACCCGAAAGATATTCCCCTGGGCGACCCCGAAGTCCTGAAACTCTTCACGGGGACAGAGCCTTTGGGGATTTCACAAGAGCAAAATCTTGGGCAAAAACTGGGGACTTTTGGTGTCCCTGAGATGGGAACCTTTACCTCGATGAATATGATTGCAGAGGCAAAACCAAAGACTTTTGCAGACCTCTTGCAGATTTCAGGCCTCTCGCACGGGACGGACGTCTGGGCTGGCAACGCTGAAGACCTCATTAAACAAGGTATTGCGACTCTATCCACTGTCATTGGTTGTCGTGACGACATCATGACCTATCTCATCCACGCGGGGCTTGACGAACCACTTGCCTTTACCATCATGGAGCGCGTCCGCAAAGGCATGTGGACGAAGATTCCCGACGAGGAGCGCGAGCATTACATCGAGGAGATGAAGGCGCACAAGGTGCCGCAGTGGTATATTGACTCCTGTGCGAAGATCAAATATATGTTCCCGAAAGGTCATGCTGCAGCCTATATCATGATGGCTTTGCGTGTTGCTTGGTTCAAGGTGCACCGCCCCATGGACTACTATGCCGCTTGGTTCAGTATCCGTGCAGGCGCCTACGACGTTGAGCTCATGGCGGGACCACTTCCAGCGATCAAAGAAAAAATCAAAGACATCAAAGCCCGTACTCGTGCCCGTGAAAATGCAGCGACACCACGTGAACTCGCCCTCCAGACAACACTTGAACTTGTCAATGAAATGCGCGAACGCGGTTATAACTTTAGTAAGCTTGACTTGTACCGCTCCGACGCGAAAGACTTTATCATAGACGGAGATACCCTCATTCCACCCTTTGTGACGATGGATGCCTTGGGTGAAGCTGCGGCGCAATCTGTCATCGAAGCCCGCAAAGACGGGGAATTCCTCTCGAAGAACGAGCTCAAACAACGCACGAAGCTCACCCAAACCAATATTGATCAACTCACCGAAATGGGCGTGCTGGATGGGATGGCAGAGGACAACCAACTCGATTTGTTTGATATGCTGTAAACCACACTGTCAACCTCCTGTCAACCAAGTTGACAACACTATAAAAAGCGTACACTGGTACGCTTTTTAGCTGCCAATGTTTTAGTGTCAAATTCCTTTGACATCAACTATTCTTGACAGCGTTTACACAAAGTCATATAATTTCTCAAAACGATTAGTCTAGGGGTAAATTAATGATAAATTCGCGAATTAAGAAGGTACTAATTGGTGTCACAGCACTAACTGCGGCATTTTTGCCTATTTTTACGAAGGCTGTCTCTGCCAATACTCAGACAACTACTCCATCCAGTACTGCCACAAGTACCTCGGAAACCCCAGCTTATGTAAGTTCCACAGCCGCAAGCTCCCCCAGTTCTGCGACTTCAACTAGCTCCACAGATTCAACTATACCAAGTTCATCAGATTCAAATACAGCTTCTAGTGCATTAACCTCATCAAGCACCGCAAGTCCCGCATCCTCAAGCGCAGCCTCAAATGCGTCTTCTTATATAGCCCCTGTTATCACAACCCCAGCCCCAGTTGTCACAGTTGACTCCTCCGTTTCAACGACGGGAACAATTTCAGTCGCAGCTACCTCTCCCAATATTAATACGACAGGGAA
>JAIRWF010000012.1 GCA_031253335.1 Streptococcaceae bacterium | reverse complement strand
TGATGACTTTGTTGTACCAATAGAAGCTGTCTTTCTTGCTGCGATTCAGCGTGCCGTTGCCGTCGTTATCCTTGTCAACGTAGATGAAGCCGTAGCGCTTCTTCATCTCGCCGGTGCCTGCGGAGACGAGGTCGATGAAACCCCATGGCGTGTAGCCCAAGAGGTTGACGCCATCGTACTTGACTGCATCGATCATGGCGGCGATGTGCGCTTTGAGGTACTCGACGCGGTAAGGGTCGTGAATGCGACCGTCAGCTTCAACTTTATCCACGGCGCCAAAGCCGTTCTCGACAATCATGGTTGGGATGTTGTCATAGCGCTCGGCAAACCAGTTCAAGCTGTAGCGCAAGCCCAGCGGGTCAATCTGCCAGCCCCATTCAGAGGCTTTAACAAATTCATTGCGCACGAGGTCGCGGTCTTCGATGTAGTCAAAGGTCGGATTGCCAAGCTCCTCGTCAGCATAATTTGGAAGTTGCGTGCCGTGTCCCGGCATGATGGAGGCTGTCTCGTCGGGCTTGTTGAGCTTCTGATCCTTCGTCGCAAAGCTCATGTAGTAGCTAAAGCCGATGTAATCGACCGTGCCTTTTGCAAGTTGTGCGAGATCATCGTCTGTGATGTCAAGGCTGAAGTTCTTCCGCGCGAAATAAGCCTTCAGATAGCTTGGATAATGGCCGCGCACGTGCACGTCGCTAAACCAATAACGGCGCTGCATGGCCACTTGCGCTGCCATGATGTCTGTTGGGCGCGAGCTCTGCGGGTAAATCGGGCACATGGCAATCATGGCACCAATCTGGAAGTCCGGATTGATCGCATGGCCGATTTCAACGGTCTTGGCCGATGCCACAAGCTCGTAGTGAGCCGCTTGGTACATGAGTTTCTCGCGTTCAAAGGCCGACGCTCCTTCTGGGAATTTCAGCCCAGAGTTCGTGAATGGTGCAAAATCACGCAGGAAATTCGCCTGGTTGTTGATTTCATTGAAGGTCATCCAGTATTTGACCTTGTCCTTGTAGCGCGTCATGACGGTCTCGGCAAATTTGACGAAAAAGTCAATGACCTTGCGGTTCGCAAAGCCGCCGTACTCGGTGACGAGGTGATAAGGCATCTCAAAGTGGCTGAGCGTGATGATTGGCTGAATCCCATTTTTCAAGCATTCGTCAAAGAGATCATCGTAAAATTGCAAGCCCGCCTCATTCGGCTGTTCGTCGTCCCCATTTGGGAAAATCCGCGTCCACGCAATCGACGTGCGGAAGCAATTCACGCCGAGCTCGTGGAAAAGCGCTACGTCTTCTTTGTAGCGATGGTAAAAATCAATCGCTTCATGGTTCGGGTAATTCAAGCCTTCAATCACGCCGTCCGTGATTTTACGCTCGACGCCATTGGCACCCGCGGTCATCACATCCGCAACCGACGGGCCTTTCCCGCCTTCATTCCAGCCGCCTTCCAGCTGATGCGCCGCCACCGCGCCACCCCAGAGGAAATCATCTCGTAATACTGACATCGTATTCTCCTATTTTCTAATTTCGTCAAAGTGACGAAAAGTCATACCATTTTTACAAAATTTGACGAAAACGTTTGACACGAAATTTAACGGTTTCGTCAAATTTCGTATCTGTAACCTTGTCCCTCACTTCAATCGGGACAAGCGTCAAATTTGACGAAAACTTACGTCAAATTTCCTATCCGCAACCTCAACGCAAGGCGTGGAGCGTCAAATTGACGAAAATATAGTGACGAACTTTGATAAAAATTTCCGTCAAATTTTATAACGCACTAAAATCATGATTGATTATGTCTTTGAGCGCAAATTTCCCGCCGTCAACTCCGAATTTCAAGATACTGCAATTGCGAAAACCACGCACACGCTCCATGACCGAGTTATCTCCTCCTGCAATAGCCCGAAGGAAACAAGCAATAGCACCACCATGTGACACCGCAAGGAAATTTTCCCCGTCAAAATCCGTCATGATTGCTGTCAACGTAGCAAGCATCCGCGCGGATACTTCATCCATCGACTCGCCTCCCGCATACTTGAAGAAATCGCCGTAAGGCACCACCGGATTCAAAAACTCCGGTTGCGACTCAAAGCGACCAAAATTCCATTCCTTGATCCCTTTTAAGCGCGCGTAAGGCATGCCAGGCGCCACAAGCTCCAGTGTATCACTTGCCCGCTCTTGGGTCGAACTCGCCGCCGCATCAAGCGTCACCTTGTGCGCTGTAAACCACTCCCCCGCAATCTTCGCCTGCGCCATTCCCTTTTCCGTCAAAGGAGAATCACACCAGCCCTGAATTTGATGCAGTTGATTAAACAGCGTCTCTCCATGCCGCATCAGATAAAGTGTCTGCGTCATTTCGCGTCCCAGCTTTCAATCTCTCCTGATAGCGTGCGGATTTTTTCAACCGTTGCCATTGCGCCCGTGTCCGGGTCGTAAGTATAATGCAACATCTCAAGATTGTGCAAGCCGTCCCAGCTCTCCGCCTGATCCAAGGGTGAAATCAGCCGCATGAAATGACTCATCGCTGCCCCATGACTCACGCCGAAAATCGTCTCTTGCTCAGGATGCGCCTCAAAAATGTCAATGATTTGTTGCTTGACACGATCTGCGACATCATCCCAGTTTTCCCCGCCAAACTCGCGGAAAAACTCACGCCGACGCGGTACAGACGGTTCCAAATACTGCGGATTGGCCTCAAAAGCACCAAAATTCGTCTCCTTAAAGCCCTTCACGCGCATGTAAGCCACACCCGGAAACACAAGCTCGAGCGTGTCGCACGCCCGCTCCGAGGTCGAGCTGTAATAAGCATCAAAATTCACGCCAAAATCCCGCATGAATTCCCCCGCTGCCTTCGCCTGTCGGATGCCATTCTCCGTAAGGGGCGAATCCGACCAACCCTGCGTGCGGTGCTGCACGTTAAACAGTGTCTCCCCATGCCGAATCAAATAAATATGCTTCTCAGCCATTATACCTCCAGGTCACCTGATGCTACAGCATTCTCCTCATAAGCTTGTTCAATTTTCTCAAGCACAGTCCGTATCGAGCGCTTTTTGAGTAGGCTCATCAGAAAGCCCACCAAAGAGGCTTGTGCTTGCTGAAACTTCCCTTCCGCATAGGGCAATTCCGTCATCGTCACTTCTGTTCCCACCTCACTCACCTTGCGAAACTCCCAGCGTGTCTGATAACTTCCCTTTGACAAGAGGCTCGTAAACGCATAGACGCTAGGTTCTGTCACCTCATCAAAGCGAATTTTCCCAGACGTCTTATTTTGAAACTTCTTCTCATATTCAAAGCCAGACAGCTCACTCACTTTCGGATAATAACCCACATATTTTTTTACATCATACAAGCCAGACTCTAAAATCCGATGAAAGGCGATATCACAAGGCACTGCAATGGTCTTTACAACCTTCATTAGCCAACCTCAGTCGTAACCGTATAGAGTTTTCCGATTTCATCCGCTTTGAGCAGGGCCTTTGCTTTATCCGCTTCTGCTTTCAGATCACTAGAAGCCCCTTCAGGAAGTTCAAACCACAGTTTCATCGCCATTTTTTTTACGTACTTGTAGCCATTTTGCTCCATAAACGCAATCGTCTTATCGTGTACTAATGGGATAATATTTACAATAATCATTTTACTTTCTCCTTATAAAGACAAACCCAAGAAATATAAGTTCCTTGGGCTTGCTCCTTTTTTAATGTAACAAATTAAGCTGTGACGGCTTCATCACCCTTTTCAGCTTCTTCATTTTCTTGTTCCTGTTTGAGCAAGATACGGTCATATTGACGGGCGAATGGCCAATAAATCACAACCGTCAACGCCAAGATGATAATCTGCCAAATTGCAGTCTCCCAACCACCAACAAGGAATCCTGAGACAATCGCTGGCGTCGTCCATGGCACAATCACACCGTTAAATGGTGGGATAATGCCAAACGAGATAACCGCATAAGTCAAGTAGCCAGAAATGAGCGGTGCAAGGACAAATGGCACACCCAAGATTGGGTTCAAGACGATTGGCAAACCAAAGAGGAATGGTTCGTTGATATTAAAGATAGCAGGGCCAACTTCCAAGTTACCCAAAGATTTCATCTGGACAGACTTTGCACCCACAAGGACGAAAATCAAGAGACCAACCGTCAAGCCAGATCCGGTAACCGTGATGAACTGATCCATGAAGGCCTGAGTAACCACGTGTACTGTGTGGCCATCAACCGTCTGACCAATCTTGAAGCCAAGGCTATGTGCCTGGTCGTAGTGGAAGACATAGGCGTTATCAGCAGCATTCGCTTGAAGCAAAGGCCCCATGATACCCCCGATAATAGCTGCACCATGAATACCGAAGAACCAGATGAACACTGGCAAGAAAGCACAGATAAATACCCCAAGAGGACCATCAGTTGCGTGTTGCAGTGGCGTTTGGATAACCGTGTAAACCCATTGTACGAAAGTCGTATGACCAAGTTGGAAAAGCCCATAAACGATAGTTGCACCTGTGATGATAACAGCTGCTGGAATCAAAGCTGTAAAGGCAGCTGCAACGTTTTCAGGAACCTGTTCAGGCATCTTGATGGTGATGTTACGACGCAAGAAGCCCGTATAAACAAAACCAACAAGAAGTCCCACAATCATAGCCAAGATCATCCCTTGACCGCCAAGCCAAGTCGTGTTGATGACACCCGTGACAGGGGAGCCAATCAAGGTCTGAAAGTCTTTTGGTAATTTATCCAAATAAGACGTTACTTGTGCTGCTGTGTAAGCCTTACCAGAAGCACCTGTAAAGGCAGTAGAAGCAGGGTTGACAACATTCAAAGGTTGAAGCAAGATATCAACGATAATGGCTAAAAGCCCTGCAGAAGCGCCCTCATAGCCAGAGTCTTTAACCCAGCTATACGCAATCCCAAATACAGCGAACACAGCCATAATCCCAAAGGACGCTGAGTAAGCCTGCATGAGGATAGGGCTCAATCCAATATTGGATAAGTAAGTTGCAACCGCTGGAATAGGGATATTTCCTAAGATTAGGAAAATCGAACCAACGATGATGAATGGAATTGGAAACATCATCCCATTCTTAATAGCCGTGATTGCTTTTAAGTTCAGGAACTTCGCAATCGGCGGCGTGATTTTCTCAAAAAAACTATTCATGAGAACTCCTTCTTTTTCTAATGGAGAAATCTCTCCAAAAATGATTTCTGATTTTTATGAGTTTACTCTCAAATTAAAAACTTAATGAGCAAGCTTTTTATAAAGCTCTACAAACTCTTTCGCCAAATCATTAAACGTAATCGCGTTCATGAGATGGTCTTGTGCATGCACCATATAGAGGTCAATCTCTGTATGTTCGCCATTTGCTTCTTTTGTTAGCATATCTGTTTGGACATTATGCACTTCAACAAGTTCAGCTTGAGCAGCTTTGAGAGCCTCTTCAGCTTCCTCAAACTTATTTTCTTTAGCAAGCTGTATGGCTTGATAGGCCTGACCTCGCGCATTTCCTGCGTGCATGATGATGCCCATCACAACTTCCATTCTAGCATCATCCATCTTACACACCCATCAGCTTTTCAGCTGCTTCGATAACTTTATCCCCACGCATCATGCCATAGTCTTGCATATTGATGACGTCAAGTGGTACACCAGCAGGTTCTGTCTTCTTTGAGAGATCTGCCTTGAGATAGCCAATCTGCGGGCCAATCAAGATAACATCTGGTTTTGTAGCACCCCGTCCAGCCACCATGTCTTCAACATCTGCAGCTGTTTTTGCATAAATCTCGTAATCCCGACCTTTTGCCTTTGCAGCTTCTTGCATTTTCTTAACAAGCAAGCTCGTGGACATTCCAGCATTACAAGCAAGTGCGATAACTTTTTCTGCCATTTTGTATCTCCTTTATTTTTTGTTAGCGCTTACATTCTGCATTATCTCAAATTTTTTTAAAAAAAACAAGCTTCAAAATGAGAATTTTATTTCTTAGAAACTTGTTTCAGCCTGTGAAACAAAACTTAATCTTCTACTTTCCCCATTTTGAGGCCCTGACTCGCACGATGTGCTAAAATCTCAAGAATAGCAAGGACTGGCAGCTGCGTCGTGAGTTTGACACTCTTCTCAGTAGTTGATAATTCCTCCAGCATATTGTAAGAAAAGTTCATCTCTGAGATCTTAGACAAAGTTGAATTTTCATTATTCGTGATTGAAATAATCGTTGCATCCGCCTGCCGCAAGTCAATAACCCGATTGATAACCTCTTGCGTTTCTCCTGAAACAGACAAAACAAAAACAAGGACATGTTGAAATTCATGTGCAGTAACTGGCCGGAAAATATCCCCAAAACTAAAGGAATTAATTCCCAGATTATTAAAATAGCGCGTCCCGTAGTTGCCAAGCATTTCTGACGTTCCAAGACCCATAAACACGCAGTACTGACTAGCATGAATCATCTCAACTGCACGAGCCAACTTCTTTTGAAAAACAGCACTCGACAAGGTATTCCAAAACAGATTGAGTGAAATCATACTCTCATAGGTATTGACAAAGGTTAAATGTTCTTTTTCTTTGCCAATCAGGTAATACTTCAGCTCCGCCCATCCCGAGAAGCCGAGTTTTACAGACATCCTTACAATAGCCGAAGTAGAAGTATGTACCTCTTTTGCCAACTCTCGAATCGTCATTTTCTGCACATCCTCAGGATTTTTGATGATATAGTCAAAAACTAACATTTCAAGGTCATTCAGCTTACTGATTTCAGCATCTTCAAACATCACGCCCTCCTTCAGACCTGATTTTCTCTCGCAGACCCGTGGCTCTGCATAATCCGCCGAAACATCTTCTGCAGGTCCGTATTATCAAATTTCACGACCGCAGGACGTCCGTGTGCGCAGTGA
>JAIRWF010000031.1 GCA_031253335.1 Streptococcaceae bacterium | reverse complement strand
GCCGATTCACCTGCCTGATAGAGAGATTTAGGCTCACGCAGAGCCTCGCTTTGTTCTGAAGCTTTTTCTCCACGAAATCCTTAATCATACGATATTTCTTGTCTTCATTGTCCATTAGTCTAATCTTTCCCATATCCCTATTTTACCTTTTGGGACATTTTCTATTTTCGTATAACTAGGACATTATCACTTTTCGTTGAGAGAAAAAACTCTGATTTGTAAAGCCTGACAAAAGCTCTCAAATTTGTTATAATATGTGGGCGTGTCTAAAAACCGTTTTGCTTTTGAAGGCTAACGCCGAGAACCGTTTATACACTTGACGTCTTGCGTCAAGCGGTTCTCGAAGTTAGACGAAAAAGCAGGTTTTTAGAGGTAACCATATGTAAATCAACATTAGAAAGTCACCTCATGAATTTAGCATTAGCCATCATCTTGATTATCGTTGCCCTCTTAGCTGGAGCCGCTGGCGGCATTTTCCTTACCCAGCGCCAGGTCAAGCAGCAATTTGCGGATAACCCACCTTTGTCAGAGGACGCCATCCGTATGATCATGAGCTCCATGGGCAGAAAACCCTCAGAAGTTCAAGTACAGCAAACCCTCAGGCAAATTCGTGCCTCGGCCAAAGCCCAAACCAAGAAAAAATAAGCTGTCAAATTTGACGAGGCTTGTTTTTTGATTTTGACACTTTTTTAGGTGTTAAAAGTGCTGTTATCAGATTTGACAAGACTCTCAGATGCATTTCAACTCTCTGTCAAATTTGACAAGTACTCTCAAACTACATTTTAACAACCTATCAAATCTGACAAGACTCTTAGATGCATTTCAATCCTCTGTCAAATCTGACAACGTTCTTTTATTTACATGAAAGGATTACATGGATAACCGTCCCATCGGCTTTTTAGACTCCGGCGTCGGTGGTCTCACGGTCGTTCGTGAGCTCATGCGCCAGCTCCCAAATGAAGCTATCGTCTATATTGGCGACTCTCTTCGTGCACCTTACGGGCCGCGCCCTGATGAAGAGATTCGTCAGTTTACCTGGGAAATGGTCGATTTTCTCAAAGCGCAAAATGTCAAGATGATTGTCATGGCTTGCAATACCGCAACGGCCGTGGCACTTGATGAAGTCAAAGAAATACTTGACATTCCTGTCCTTGGCGTTATCCTCCCAGGCTCTTCAGCTGCCATTCAAAAAACAAAGACCAAAGAGGTGGCCGTTATTGGGACGCAAGCGACCATTCACTCTGGCAGCTACGTGCGTACCATTCATGCGAAATCCCCTAGTGTCCACGTGACATCCCTTGCCTGTCCCGCGTTTGTCCCACTCGTTGAGACTGGAAATATGGACACGCCTGATGCACAACGCACAGTGGAAGAAGCACTTTCACCTCTTGTCGGAAAAGTAGATACTCTCATCTTGGGCTGTACGCACTATCCCTTGCTTCGCACGCAAATCCAACAAGCCATGGGAGAGGACGTGACCCTCATTGACTCAGGAGCTGAGACCGCACGCGACATCTCAGTTCTTCTCAATTATTTCCGAATCAATGGGCATGAGCGTGATGACCTTTGGCATGATTTTTACACAACGGGGGATCCTGCGACCTTCACTCGTATTGCCAACGCTTGGCTTGATACTCCTATTTCCGTGAAGCACGTTGACTTAACACTGACCACGCCTAAGCCTGTCCTTCTCATTGCAACGCGCAACCCTGGCAAAGCCCGCGAATTTGCCGCCTTGTTTACAGATTACACCATAGAGACCCTCCTTGACTATCCAGACTTGCCAGATATCGCAGAGACAGGTACGACCTTTGAGGAAAATGCACGCCTGAAGGCAGAGAAAATCTCAGAGTTGACAGGGCGCCTTACGATTGGGGATGATTCAGGCCTCTGTGTGGACATCCTCGGAGGTCTTCCAGGCGTCTGGAGTCACCGTTTTGCAGGTCCCGACCCGACCGATATGGAAAATAATGCCAAACTTCTCCACGAACTTGCTTCAACCGAGCTAATGCCTGAAAAACGATGCGCCCATTTTCATACGACGCTCGTCGCGAGTAGAAAAGGCAAAGATAGTCTTGTTGTAGAGGCGGATTGGCATGGGTCCATCGCGCTTAGCCCTCAAGGCGACAATGGCTTTGGCTATGATCCTCTCTTTTTACCTGATGACACACCTGGAAAGTCTGCAGCAGAGCTGACTCCAGATGAGAAAAACCGCTTGTCCCACCGTGGACAGGCCCTACAAAAACTCATGAAAGAACTCCCACATTGGCTTCAATCGTAATTTTATCCGACACGCATACCGAGCGTGACGTTATCACAGACATCAAGGCTCACTACCCTAAAAGCCCTATTTTTCATTGCGGCGACTCAGAGCTTCCCTCAGATGACCCGATTTGGTCAGGGATTACAGTCGTCGCTGGAAATTGTGACTATGATCCAGGCTATGAAACTGAAAAAGTCACCACACTGGAAGGCAAAAAAATCCTCTTGACGCACGGACATCTGCAAGCAATCAATATTTATGGTCTGACCGATTTGGCTAACCGCGCAGAGGTTCTAAACGCAAATATCGTCTTTTTTGGGCATATCCATCGCCCTGTTGCAGAGCTGATAGACAATCGTCTCTTTCTCAATCCCGGTAGCGCAAGCCAGCCACGTGGTGAGATTCAAATCAAGATGTATGCAACCTTAGACATTTTGCCAGGCGCAAATCACACGATTTATCGCATTAGCTATAAAGACCTCACGCATCAGCCCATCCCACAGTTGCAATATACACTGGAGGCCGCGTTATGATTGCTGCCAAAGAAATTCCCGCTTTTCTTGAGACAAAAGCCCTCTCTGAAAACTCCAAATCAAACTATACCTATGACTTGAAACATTTCTGCACCTTTATGACGAGTCACGGACTCACGCAAAGCGCTATTGACCTTTATCGTAAGCAGTTGAGCCAGTTTGCGCCTTCCGCTCAAAAACGAAAGGTATCTGCCGTGAATCAGTTCTTGCGTTATCTTTACCAAAAAGAGATTTTAGACGATTATTTTCAGCTCACAGCAGCAGACCCCATTGCAGATAATAAAGGTCTTCCACCACTTTTGGATCTTTCAAGCTTCTATGGTCCTATCAAGTCGACTGGGCAATTCTTAGCCACCTTGATTCTTGAAACAGGCCTCACGCCTTCAGAGATTTGTGCCCTGCATTGGTCGGACTTCAACTGGCGCTTCAATATCCTAGAAGTTACCTCCGCAAATGGCAAAAAACGTGCCTTAGGCCTGCAAAATAAATTCGCGGTACGCGCTAAACTCATCCGAAACGGAGACGATCTTTTTTCCAAAACTCGCCAGTACATCCATGTGGAGCTCAAAAAATTCACCCACTATACCGCGCGTGAGTTGCGAGAGCAATTTATATTGCGCCAGATAAAAAGCGGCTCAGATATTTACGATTTACAAAGAATGCTAGGCCTCTCAACCATTATCACCCTTGAGCGCTATTTCAAAAAATAATTAGAAAGCAGCTATGATTTATTTTTTCTACACCCAAAAGGACCAAACGGAAAACCGTATCAAGCGCTGGCTCTTAAAAGAAGAGCTTGACTTTTTAGAGCTCCCTACCGCAAGCATGACCTTACCCCAGCTAAAAGGAATTTTGAGTCTTTGTGAGGACAGCTTTGATGACATTATCGCCTATAATAGCCGTGCTTACCAAGAAATGAAGCGAGACGTTAAAAACTTTGTGGATTTAAAACTCTCAAATTTTTTAACGCTTCTTTTGGCACACCCTAAAGCTTTCAAAAATGGGATTCTCATCAACTTTGAAAAAGAACAACTTGCCGTAGGCTACAATGACGACGATATACGTACCTTTGTGCCCCGACGAAAACGTGATGTCGCGCGTGCCATGCGTGGTGTCAATATCTATGGCTACCGCGGAATCGGTGCCGCACCCGTTGGCAACCCTCGCAAGACCAAAAAAGCAAGCTAAAACAGGTCGTTGAAACCTGTTTTTTTAGTGGTTATTGCCACTCGACAGTAGCAGGTGGCTTAGGCGTCACGTCATACACAATGCGGTTGCCCGCGAGACTAATGGCTTTAGCCATCTTAGCAAGTCGGGACAGCTTGATGCCCGCGAGACTGATGGCTTTAGCCATCTTAGCGAGTCGGGACATACCGCCAAAGTTAGAGAACACGCATTATTGCCACTCGACCGTCGCAGGTGGCTTAGGCGTCACGTCATAGACAATGCGGTTGACGTGCGGGACTTCGTTGACGATGCGGTTGGAGATTTTCTGCAGGACTTCCCAGGGGAGTTTCGCGAAATCAGCGGTCATCCCGTCAATTGAGGTAATCGCACGAATCGCAATCGTATAATCATAAGTGCGGCCGTCGCCCATGACGCCAACGGAGCGCACGTCGGTGTTCACCGTGAAATATTGCCAGACATCACGTTCGAGCCCAGCTTTCGCGATTTCTTCACGGAGAATGGCATCCGACTCACGCACGGTCTCGAGTTTTTCTTGGGTCAAGTCGCCCAAGACGCGAATGGCAAGGCCTGGGCCTGGGAAAGGCTGGCGCCAGACGATTTCATCGGGCATGCCGAGCTGCGTGCCTAGCGCCCGGACTTCATCTTTAAAGAGCGTGTTGAGCGGCTCAATGAGTTGGAAGGACATATCTTCGGGAAGGCCACCGACATTGTGGTGGGACTTGATTGTTGCCGCGGTGTCGGTCCCTGACTCGATGACGTCGGTGTAGAGGGTGCCCTGCGCGAGAAATTCGATGCCGTCAAGCTTTCTCGCTTCATCGTCAAAAACATAGACAAACTCGTTGCCGATGATTTTGCGCTTCGTCTCGGGATCGGAGAGGCCTTCAAGCTTGTCCCAGAAGCGTTTTGAGGCATCCACCTTGATGATGTTGAGGCCAAATTTGCCGCCGAGGGTCTCCATGACTTGACGGGCTTCGCCTTTTCGCAAAAAACCATGATCCACGAAAATGCTGGTGAGTTGATCGCCAATCGCTTTGTGAAGCAACACACCCACCACGCTAGAATCGACACCACCAGAAAGACCTAAAAGAACTTTTTTATTGTCGACTTTTTCGCGGATTTGTGCGACTTGCTGGTCAATGAAATTCGCCATGGACCAGTCGCCTCCTGCTCCGCAGATGTTCAGCGCAAAGTTGCGAAGAATGTCATAGCCGTGCTCAGAATGACGGACTTCGGGGTGGAATTGGATGCCGTAAAGCTGGCGTGCGACGTTTTGCACCGCGGCATAAGGACTATTTGGCGAAGTGCCTGTGACCTCAAAGCCTGGGGCTAAGCTCGTGACTTTGTCACCGTGCGACATCAGGACTTTTTGCCCATCAGGTGTCCCTGCAAAAAGGGCAGATTCCGTTTCAAAATGAAGGGGCGCTTGACCGTATTCACGCTCGGTCGAGGCTTCGACAGTGCCGCCTAATTTATAGGTCATGAGTTGCATGCCGTAGCAAATCCCTAAAATCGGAATCCCCAGCTCAAAAATCTCGGGGTCAATGTCAAAGCTATTGTCGTCATAGACAGAGTTTGGCCCGCCTGAGAGAATGATGCCTGTGGGTGCTAGCGTCTTCATTTCGTCGGCTGTGATTTTGTGAGATTTCAGCTCCGAAAAAACGCCGATTTCGCGGATGCGGCGGGCGATGAGCTGGTTGTACTGGCTGCCATAGTCTAAAACGATGATTTCGTCCATTTTACATAAATCCTGTCTAAAACTTTTTCAAATAAATCGTATCAATCGCATGATTCTGCGTTTTGTGGAGAATGACCTCAGCTCGGTTGCGGCTGGGGAGGATGTAGTCGTGGAGATTCACGAGGTTAATGCCCTCCCAAGTATCGTGCGCAATCTGCGTAGCTTCGGCAAAGGGTAATTTCGTGAAGGAATAGTAGAAGTTATTCGGATCGTTTTTCGCGAGGGTGAGCAAGGAATTGAAACGCTCCAAGAACCAAGATTCAATCAATTTCTCCTCGGCATCCACATAAATCGTAAAATCATAGAAATCATTGATGTAAATCTGGTCGTTTTCAGGGCTTTGGAGGACATTAATCCCTTCGACGATGAGGATGTCGGGACTTGCGATGGACTGATTTTCGCCTGAGACGATATCGTAAGTCGCGTGAGAATACACAGGTATTTTCACGTCATTGCCTGACTTCATTTGATAGAGAAAATCTAGCAATTTTTCTGCGTCATAGCTTTCGGGAAAGCCCTTGCGCTCAGTCAGACCGCGTTTTTCAAGCTCTGCGTTGCTAAAGAGAAAACCGTCTGTCGTCACTAATTCGACCGTTTCATTTTTGAAGGCACGGGAGAGAAGGAGTTGCATGAGTCTTGCGGTCGTTGACTTGCCGACGGCAACGGAGCCTGAAATGCCGATAATAAGAGGTGGCGTTTTGACGATTTTTTGCTGAAAGAGGCCTTTCGTGAAACTCATGTCTTCGAGGTTTTTCTTGTAGAGGCGCACGAGGTGAATCAAGGGCAGATAGACGTCTGCGACGTCCTGCACGGAAATTTCATCATTCAAAGAGCGAATCGCATCAAGCTCTTCTTGGGTGAGCGGGGCTAAGCTTGATTTGTAGAGATTTTGCCAGGTCTCGCGCGAGATGGCGTCGTAATTTTGGAAAGCGCTGTCCATGGGGATAAGTATAGCAAAAATTGGCTAAAAATTCTTGTTGGGTGCTAGAAGTCTTTCAGTGCGTGAGCCTTTGCGCGTCATAAAAAGCTCTTCTAAATTGAGAAGAGCTTTTATTTAACAGGGAGATAGATGATTTTTCGATTGCGGATATAGCTGTAAGGGATGATTTTCCGTTTTTTCTTACGGATGAGAAGACTTCCAAGGCCTGCTATGGCGGTGCCCCAGGTGCCAGAGGAGGCAGTGACGGTGAGGGATTGGGCTGTCAGATTTGACAAGGGGTTTGGAAGACCTGTCAGATTTGACAGAGGGGCAAGATTTCTAAAAAGGAGGACGGTCAAGGCTGAGGACGCAAAAAGCCAGCGCTTACCGGATTTCCAGCGCCGAAAACTCTCTCTCTCTCTCTCTCTCTCTCTGGTGCATGTTCAGAGAGATACGATACGTGCACAATCGTGTGCTTCATTAGATCTATAATAACTCTAAATGCCTTGAAATGAGCTTAAAATGTGAAGAAATCTGATTTTTTTGGGTGATTTTTGTGCTACAATAAGGAAAATGGCTGAGACCAATATGTATTTTGAGGACAATCGCGACTTGGCAAGCGACCCGAAGGAATTGC
Source organism: Streptococcaceae bacterium (assembly GCA_031253335.1). Taxonomy (GTDB): domain Bacteria; phylum Bacillota; class Bacilli; order Lactobacillales; family Streptococcaceae; genus Lactovum. The sequence continues at coordinate 26,351 of JAIRWF010000031.1, read as the reverse complement.
GCGTGCGCTTGCTGGGAGAGGATTTTCGCTTTTGGACGGATAATGGGGTCTTCAGCAAGTCGGGTGTGGATTTCGGGAGTCGCCTCCTGATTGAGACTTTTGAGCCCTCAGTCGGCGAAGGGACATTGCTCGATGTGGGTTGCGGCTATGGCGTCATTGGAATTGCGCTTGCCAAAAGCTATGGGCTGTCCTTGACAGGGGTGGATGTCAACCCACGAGCACTGGATTTGGCGCAGAAAAATGCCTTGTCAAATCTGACGATAACTTCTAGCGGCTTGTCAGAAAGTTTGCAAAGGCTTGACGAGATTTCTGATAGTCTGTCAAATTTGACAACTGCTGAATTTCTGATGTCTGACGGCTTGTCAGCGCTAACAGAGCAGAAATTTTCTGACGTCGTGACGAATCCGCCCATTCGTGCGGGAAAAGAAGTGGTGCACCGGATTTTGTCAGAAAGTTTTGAGCACCTGACGCCTGGCGGGAGCCTCTGGGTCGTGATTCAAAAAAAGCAAGGCGCACCGTCTGCCGTCAAAAAACTGGAAGAAGTCTTTGGCAATGTCGAAAAAGTCAAGCAAGATAAGGGTTATTGGATTTTAAGAAGTGTGAAAAAAGGATAAGGACTTGTCAAATTTGACAAGTGCTTGTGAAAGGATGACTATGCGTGCAGTTGATGTTATTGCGAAAAAACGCGACGGGGCAGTGCTATCTGCCGACGAAATCAAATGGTTGATTGACGGCTACGTGGCGGGCGACATCCCCGACTACCAGATGTCAGCCTTTGCGATGGCTGTGTATTTTAGGAGCATGACGACGCGCGAAATTGCCGACTTGACGATGGCAATGGTGCATTCGGGCGATACGCTTGATTTGGGTGCGATTCCTGGCGTCAAGGTCGATAAACATTCGACGGGTGGCGTGGGCGATAAGGTCACACTGATTTTAGCACCGCTTGTGGCAAGTTTCGGGGTGCCCGTCGCCAAAATGTCAGGGCGTGGTCTCGGTCACACGGGGGGCACGATTGATAAACTCGAGTCCATTCCTGGCTTTCAGGTCGAACTTTCTGAGGAGCAGTTCATTGAGCAGGTGCAGGAGATTGGTCTTTCTGTCATTGGTCAATCGGAAAAACTCGTCCCCGCCGATAAATTGCTCTATGCCCTGCGCGACGTGACGGCGACGGTGGATACGATTCCTTTGATTGCAAGCTCCATCATGTCAAAGAAAATTGCCGCAGGTGCTGATGCGATTTTGCTGGACGTCACTGTGGGAAATGGCGCTTTCATGAAGACGATTGAAGACGCACGTCAACTTGCACGCACCATGGTTGATTTAGGGAACGCTGTTGGCCGCAAGACGATGGCTGTCATCACGGATATGTCGCAACCACTGGGGCTTGCCATCGGCAACCGCAATGAAATCACCGAAGCCGTCCAAGTCCTCTCAGGAAAGCCTAGTATCTTGCGCGATTATATCGCCGAGCTTGCGCAGATGATGTTGCGTCTTGCGGGGCTCAAGAAGACCTTGCCTGAGATTTTAGATCATCTGGACAACGGGCAAGCGCTTGCGAAATTTGAAGCAATGACGAGAGCGCAAGGTGGAGACAGCACGCATTGGCTTGAGCCTCTAAAAGTTGCCCACCAAGTCGAAGTGAAGGCTCCACAAGCGGGTGTCATCACGCAAATGGAAGCCATGGGCATTGGTCTCTTGGCGATGAAATTAGGTGCGGGACGCGCGATAAAAGCCGATAGCATTGACTTTGAAGCAGGGATAAATCTTGCCCATAAAGTCGGAGACGAGGTCGTAAAAGGAGAAGTGCTTGCGACGCTGTACAGCAATCGTGAGATTACTGATAGCGATGTGCAGGAATTTCTGGGAAACCTTCAAATAGGGCCTTCAGCTGAGCCCATCCAAGAAATCCTTGAAGTGATTGAATAAGGACACCAGCTATGCAAAAACTATCCGAATCTGAAATGTACGCCTGGAACTTTCTCGAGGAGCACCACGCCAAAGTGCAAGTTTCGTCGATTACATTGATGGCGGACCTTGCTTTTGTCTCACCTGCAACCATCATCCGGACCCTTAAAAAACGTGGCTTTGACGGCTATGCCGATTACAAAAATTGGATCAAACGTCAAAAAGCAGATGAGAAAGCAAGTCAGCAAAAAATTCCGGGTCTCTCAAACGAAGCCAATGACTACGTCTTCAAAAATCTCGATGAAGTGCAAAAGACAATAGGTCTCTTAGACGCCGATAACTTGAACGCTATGATTCGCACCCTCTCACAAGCACAGCAGATCATGATGGTCGCGCGTGATGCGTGCTATCCTGTGGGGGATGCGATCCTCCATCGGCTGCAAAGCCTAGGAAAATCTGCCATTAGTCGTTATTACGAAAGTATGGTGGAATATGCTGAGGATTTGACTGAGCGTGATGTCCTTTTTGCAGTTTCCTTTACGGGCGAAGAAGAGATTATCCTCAAAACCGCCAAAATGGCGAAAGAAAAAGGAACCAAAATCATCGCCTTACTGTGCGATGCGGATTCTTCTCTCGCACAATATTGCGATTACTACCTTTTGGCTTATCGCTCACTACTCCAAAAAGACATTATTCATCGCGATTCTGGCAGTATCTTACCTCTTGAGCTTGTCGCGCGGATTCTCATGGACCTTTATGTCATCCGCGAAGAAAAAGGCACCATCAAAGAAAATTAGAAATTAATTTCAAAGTAAAATTACTAAAGCTGAAAATTTTTTCAGCTTTTTTTCGTTATACTTAGACTATAGAAATTGAAAACGCTTTCATAGCTTCATTACAACATATAGGAGGTTCTTATGCAACAAGTCCAAAAACCAGAAGTCCAAATCGGCAAAGCGGTTCCCACCATTTTGTTTCTCATGGTCTTCTCGCTCGTGATTGATAATTCCTTTAAGATTATCTCTCCCAAGCTTGTAGAGTATTTCCACGTCTCGGCTTCAACCGTCTCCTGGCAAGTGACTCTTGCGGGACTCGTCATCGGGATGGGAGCTGTCGTTTATGCGTCCCTTTCAGATAGTATCTCGATCAAAAAGCTCCTTGTAATAGGGATTTCCTTGATTAGTGTGGGTTCTCTCTTTGGCTTTATTTTCCATAACAACCTACAGCTTGTCGTTTTGGCACGTATCATTCAAGCCGCAGGTCTTGGCGCCACGGAAACGCTCTACTTAATCTTCGTCTCCCGATACGTTCCTGCCGAGAAGCAAAAGAAATATTATGGCTTTTCTACCGCAAGTTTCCAGCTAGCGACTGTCATTGGAACGCTCACAGCAGGCTTTATCACGACTTATCTCGCTTGGGAAACATTGTTTCTCGTGCCACTCTTAAGTCTCATCTTGATTCCCTTTTTGATTAAATTCCTTCCGAAAGAAACTGGTGAAAGCAAGTTTGTCGATGTGATTGGGATTATCCTGGTGGCAGCTGTTGCGGTCACAGCCATGGTTTATCTCACGAATTTCTCGTGGTTAGTCCTGGGACTCTTTATCGTCGCAGTCATTCTCTTTCTAACTTATATTTCAAAACGCAAGAAAGCTTTCATCACGATTGATTTCTTCAAAAATAAACTCTTTGTCTTCACGCTCCTTGCAGCGCTCCTTATCTACTCTGTGCAAGCCTCCTTTGTCCTTAATACCTTCTCATTTCTCATGACCGAAGTCTATAAATTAGGACTCGACAAGGTCTCCCTCATGTTTATCCCCGCTTGTCTCGCGGCAGCAGCGGTTGGCTCCTTGTCAGGCGCCATTGCTAAAAAGCTCAACTCTGTGAAGGCTGTGAGTCTTTCGATGGGCGTGATTATTGCCTCTGCTCTTGTAGCCAGTCTCTTCATGGGAGCACCCCTCTTTCTCTTTGTGGGCCTGCTCATCTTGGCGTCATGTGCCTATGCGATGATGTATGCGCCACTCATGTATGCAGGGCTTGAAAAAACCCCCGAAGAAAAACGCGGGACAGCGATTGGTTTCTACAATCTGACGATTAACATTGCGATGTCCATTGGTTTTACCTACTCGTCGAAATTCATTGATTCGCTGCATTTAGGAATTTTCGGAAAAACACTGGCGAACCATTACAGTGAAGTCTTGTTTGTCATTGCGATAATAGCGGCGCTCGCTCTCCTTGTTTTCTTGTTCTTGGTACGGCCAAACATGGCAAAGAACGGGCGTGTCTAAAAACCGATTTGCTTTTTCTTGCTTGGACGATTCGTCCAAGGTGGTAGATAGAGACTTGTGAAACAAGTCCCAGCCTGCGTCAAGCAAGCGCTGTCGCGTGGTTGGGCGAAAAGCAGGGCGTTGCCATGCGACTTGCCAGCTATGCTTGCTTAGCGAGCATGGACAGCGCAGCGCAAAGCGCGAAGATAGAGGGAACCAAAGAAGATTTGGAAAAAGTTTCAGAAGAAATCGAAGATTTTGAAAAAAATGCCATCGAAACTGTGGCATAATCAGGGTTAGAAAAAGAAAAGAGGAAATTATGTCTCATCAAAAATTTAGTCGTGTTCATTTAATCGTCATGGATTCATTGGGTATCGGAGCAGCTCCTGATGCGAACCATTTCTTTAATGGGAAAGTGCCAGATGATGGTGCCGATACCTGGGGCCATATTGCGGATGCGGTGGATCTCCATGTGCCGAATTTTACAAAGATAGGCCTTGGCAATATTCCACGTTCCAAAGCACTCCGTGGGATTCCACAAGAAGAAGCACCGCTTGGCTATGTGACAAAACTGCAAGAAGTCTCAGACGGGAAAGATACCATGACGGGCCACTGGGAGATTATGGGGCTAGACATCAAAACGCCGTTTCCGACGTATCCAGAAGGTTTTCCTGAAGAACTCTTAAAGAAAATCGAAGACTTCTCTGGGCGCAAAGTCATGCGTGAGCCAAATAAGCCTTATTCTGGGACGGCAGTCATTGACGATTTTGGGCCACGCCAGATGGAAACGGGCGAGTTGATTATATATACCTCGGCTGATCCTGTTTTGCAGATTGCTGCGCATGAAGACGTGATTCCTTTAGATGAGCTGTATAAGATTTGTGAATACGTTCGTGAAATTACCAATGTGGGCTCTGAATGGCTCTTGGGCCGTATCATTGCACGACCTTATATCGGTCAAGTAGGAAGTTTTGAGCGGACAGCGAACCGCCGGGATTATGCGTTGAAACCATTTGGTCCTACTGTTTTAAACCATCTGGATGAGGCGGGTTTTCCGGTGATTTCAGTCGGAAAAATCCATGATATTTATGATGGGCAAGGCATTAACAAGGACATGGGACATAACCAAAACGATATGGATGGTGTCAATCGGATGCTGAAAGCCATGGCCTTGCCTGAATTCCAAGAAGGCTTGCTCTTTGTGAATTTGGTGGATTTTGATGCAAAATATGGTCACCGCAGAAATCCAGAAGGGTATGCAAAAGCGATTGAAGACCTCGATGGTCGTTTACCTGAAATCATGGCAGCGATGAACGACGATGATGTCCTCATGATTACAGCCGACCACGGAAATGATCCAACGCACGTGGGAACAGACCACACACGTGAGTATATTCCGCTCATTACTTTCTCGAAAGCTTACCAAAATCCTGGCGTCTTGCCAGTCGGCCATTTTGCGGATATTTCTGCAACGATTGCTGAGAATTTCAAGGTGGCTAAAGGCGATATTGGTGAGAGCTTCCTCGATAAACTCGTCTAAGAAAGGGATACATGCTAACATTACAAGAAAAATTAAGTGCCACAACGACTTACTTGAAAAATAAAGGGATTGGGGACGTAGATATTGCGTTAATCTTAGGCTCAGGCTTAGGTGAATTGGCAGAAGAAGTCACGGATACCGTGATTGTGCCATATAGCGAGATTCCACATTTTCCTGTCTCGACGGTCGTGGGGCATGCGGGGCAGCTTGTCTATGGGACGCTTTCAGGGAAGAAAGTGTTAGCCATGCAAGGACGCTTCCACTACTATGAAGGCAATCCGATGGATGTGGTGATTTATCCCGTGCGCGTCTTTGCTAAAATGGGCGTGGAATCACTCCTTGTGACAAATGCTGCAGGAGGCGTCAACGAAGCTTTCCATGCGGGAGACTTGATGCTGATTACGGATCATATTAACTTCATAGGAGAAAATCCGCTCATGGGCGCCAATGATGATGAAATAGGCCCCCGTTTCCCAGATATGAGTGAAGCTTATACGAAAGGCTATCAAGATTTGGCGCGTGAAGTTGCCAAAACGCTCGGTGTTACTTTGCAAGAAGGTGTTTATTTGGCGAATTCTGGTCCGAGCTATGAAACGCCTGCAGAAATTCGTATGGCACGTGTATTAGGTGCGTCGGCAGTTGGTATGTCTACAGTTCCTGAAGTCATTGCAGCCGCGCATGCAGGGATGAAAGTATTGGGCATATCCTGCATTACGAATCTGGCGGCAGGGATGCAGAGTGAACTTAATCATGCCGAAGTGGTTGCAACCACGGAGCGCGTGAAAGAAGACTTCAAACGCTTGGTAAAAGCAATTTTAGAAAAAATGTAAAGGAATAAAAAAATGACTGAAGCTATTAACACATACATTGACCACACCATTTTAAAACCTGAAGCCAATGAAACGGCAGTGAAGAAAATTATTGACGAAGCGAAAAAATACCACTTTGCGAGTGTCTGTATCAACCCCACTTGGGTGGAACTGACCGCAAAAGAATTAGCAGGCTCAGGTGTTGCAACTTGTACCGTCATTGGCTTTCCTCTAGGCGCCAATACATCAGCGGTAAAAGCGGTTGAAGCGCAATCTGCGATTGCAGCGGGTGCTGATGAGATTGACATGGTTATAAACGTCGGCGCTGTGAAATCAGGCAACTGGGATCTTGTCAAATCGGATATTGCAGCAGTCAATGCTGTCAAATCTGACAAGATCTTGAAAGTCATCATTGAGACCTGCCTTTTAACAGATGACGAGAAGGTCAAAGCCTGTCAAATCGCGAAAGAAGTCGGCGCAGACTTTGTCAAGACCTCGACTGGCTTTTCAACGGGTGGTGCGACGGTCGAAGACGTCAAACTTATGCGGGAAACCGTTGGTCCTGACATGGGCGTGAAAGCCTCGGGCGGGATTCATAACCGTGAGGAAGCAGAAGCCATGATTGCAGCGGGTGCGTCGCGACTTGGCTGCTCGGCGGGGGTTGCGATTATGGAAGGCGTGACAGCAAGTGGCAACTACTGATTTAGCAGCATTAGCGAAAAAAGCGAGCGAGGCCGCCTATGTGCCCTACTCGCATTTTCGTGTGGGTGCAGTGCTCGAATCTTCTGACGGAAGGCTTTTTACGGGCTGCAATATAGAGAATATCAGCTTTGGTCTGACGAATTGCGCAGAGCGGACGGCGATTTTTAAAGCCATCAGCGAAGGTGTCAGAGAATTTAAGTCTCTGACAATTTATGGGGAGACAAAAGATCCAATTAGCCCTTGTGGTGCTTGTCGGCAAGTCTTGTCAGAATTTTGCCCGCCCGAGATGTCTGTGACGCTTCTCTCGTCAGATTTGACAGCTAAGACGATGACGCTTGGAGAGCTTTTGCCTTATCGCTTCACGGATTTGGACTAAGTTGTCAAATTTGACAGCTAAGATAAACTGATTTTCCCATTCATTTTCATAAAAGAAACTCAAATGAAACGCCTTTCGGGCGTTTTTCTCATTATTTTCAGAAAAATAAAGCTTAAAATCCGAACAATCTTCTCAAATTTCCACCAAGATTTCCTCAACTTCTTGCGAAAAAAAAGGAGATTCGTTATACTAAAAACAGTTACCAAACGTTTTATTGACAGTAATCATGTGCAAAATGAAGCCTGTCAATACGCGTTGTAGCCAAATTCAACTGAATTTTACCTTTGTAAAATCCAAATCTTAGAGGAGGACCCTTCATCCAAATGAAGAAAACTAAAATCTTAGGCCTTGCCCTTGCTGGCCTCGCTGCTGTTTCGCTCTTTGCTGGCTGTCGTTCAACGACAGGCTCCGCCAATGCGACGAAAGTTGCCGTCATTACAGACCTTGGTGGACTCAATGACCGTAGCTTCAATGAATCTGCCTTTAACGGCTTGAAGTCTTGGGCAAGCGAGCACAATTACAAAGTCTCTGGCGCAAAAGGAGAGAACTACCAAGCCTTCCAGTCAAACTCAGCTTCAGACTACACGACCAATTACAACTCCGCTATCTCAGCAGGTTATAACCTCTTCTTTGGTATCGGCTACAACCTTACTCCTGCGACAAAGGCCACAGCAAAAGCGAATCCAAAACTTCACTTCGTGATTGTGGATGATGTCATTACGGGACAAAAGAATGTCGCCTCTGCAAGTTTTGCTGACGAGCAATCAGCTTACCTTGCTGGGATTGCCGCAGCAAAAGCCTCAAAGACCGGTAAGATTGGCTTCATTGGTGGCATGGTTTCAGACGTCATCACAGCTTTCCAAGTCGGCTTCACGAAAGGCGCACAATCTGTGAATCCAAACATCAAGATTGACGTCCAATATGCTAATAGTTACACAGACGCCTCTAAAGGCCAGACTATTTCTGCCTCTATGTACCAATCTGGTGCAGACGTTGTTTACCAATGTGCAGGCGGTGTCGGTGCAGGTACCTTTGCAGAAGCAAAAGCCCTTAACCAAAACCGTACCGAAGCCAACAAAGTATGGGTCATAGGCGTTGACCAGGATCAAAACTACCTTGGCAGCTATAAGTCTAAAGACGGCAAGGAATCTAACTTCGTCCTCGTTTCAACCGTCAAAGAAGTAGGCAACGTCGTCAAGAAAATTGCAGACGAAAACATGCAGGGTAAATTCCCTGGCGGCAAAGTCGAAAATGAAAACCTTGCCAACGGGGGTGTTGACTTAGCACTCGACAACGCTGACTCAAGCATTAAATCAGCCGTTGCGACTGCGAAGCAAAAAATTATTGATGGCAAGATTAAAGTGCCTGCAAAATAAGCCTTTCAAAAGCCCCAAGAAAATGGAGTCCTAGCACTCCATTTTTTTAAAAGAAAATTGAAATTCTAACACTACATCTAGTAGAGTTTCTGCTATAATATAGAAAAAAGATACTATATGGAGGCCTTATGCCTGAAAAAGTTATCGAAATGATTGACGTAACCAAGCGTTTTGGCGACTTCGTGGCGAACGACGCCATCAACCTAGACCTACAAAAAGGCGAAATTCATGCGCTCCTGGGCGAAAATGGTGCGGGTAAGTCCACGCTCATGAATATTCTTTCAGGCCTTTTAGAGCCCACAGAAGGAGAGGTCCATGTCGCTGGAAAGCTTGAGCACATCGACTCACCTTCAAAGGCTGCAGAGCTAGGCATTGGGATGGTTCACCAGCACTTTATGTTAGTCGATGCCTTTAGTGTCACAGAAAATATCATCTTGGGTTCTGAGACGACGAAAGGCTTAAGTCTTGATATTGCGGCAGCTAGAGCAAAAATCATTGAGCTCTCAAATCGCTACGGCCTTGCGGTTCAGCCAGATGCTATCGTACGGGACATTTCTGTTGGGCAACAACAACGTGTTGAGATTCTCAAAACCCTCTACCGCGGGGCTGACATCTTGATTTTCGATGAGCCGACGGCCGTTCTTACGCCTGCTGAGATCTCAGAACTCATGGCCATCATGAAAAATCTGGTTACTGAAGGCAAGTCTATCCTCTTTATCACGCATAAACTCGATGAAATCAGAGCGGTTGCGGATCGTATCACGGTGATTCGTCGTGGGAAATCTATCGAGACGGTCGAGCTGGGCAACAAGACCAATCAAGAGCTCGCCGAGATGATGGTGGGACACTCGGTATCCTTTGTCACGGAAAAAGAAGCAGCCGCACCTAAAGAAGTAGTTCTTGATGTCAAAAATCTCGTCGTGAAAGAATTCCGCGGCGCTGATGCCGTCAAAGGTCTTTCTTTGCAGGTACGAGCTGGAGAAATCGTCGGCCTTGCGGGGATTGACGGCAATGGCCAGAGTGAGCTCATCCGTGCGCTTACAGGCCTTACGAAGATCGAGTCAGGGAGTGTGACCTTAAAAGGCAAAGACATTACAGGCCAAAGTCCCAGAAAAATTACCGAGCAAGCTGTAAGCCACGTTCCAGAAGACCGCCAGAGAGATGGCCTTGTTTTGCAGATGACCGTGGCCGAAAATATTGCGCTTCAAACCTACTACAAGGCACCCAACAGTCGTCATGGTCTCTTGAACTACGATGAAATCAATCGCCACGCAAGAGAACTCATGGCAGAGTTTGATGTGCGGGGCGCCTCTGAGCTGATTTCTGCGGCTTCTCTATCCGGTGGGAACCAGCAAAAAGCTATCGTAGCCCGCGAGATTGATCGCAACCCTAATTTATTGATTGTCAGCCAACCAACACGCGGCCTTGATGTGGGTGCGATTGAGTATATCCATAAGCGTCTGATTCAGGCACGTGATGAAGGGAAAGCCGTCCTTGTTGTGAGCTTTGAACTGGATGAAATCTTGAACGTTTCCGACCGAATACTCGTCATTCATGATGGGAAGATTGCAGGCGAGACGACGCCAGACGCAACCACTAAGCAAGAACTTGGGATACTCATGGTCGGGGGCAAGTTAGAAGAGAAAGTAGAGGCAGAGCTCTAAGATGGATGCACGTCTAAAACGAATTGTAGTCCCCCTTGTCGCTGTACTTGCAGGTTTCGTACTGGGGGCACTCATCATGCTTGCGATTGGAACGAACCCAATCTTTGGCTACGAGGATATGTTTTCAGGGGCTTTAGGCAACATGAAAGCTATCGGCAATACGATACAGACCATGGGGCCTTTGATGCTTACTGCATTGGCCTTTGCTGTGACAATGAAAGCAGGCCTCTTTAATATCGGAATGGCGGGTCAAGCCCTTGCAGGCTGGGTGGCTTCCTTTATCTTTGCACTTAGCTTTCCACAACTGCCTGCTGTCATCATGTTTCCAGCGATGATTGTGATTGCGATGGCAGCAGGTGCTTTGATGGGCGTGATTCCAGGTGTTTTGCGGGCACTACTTGGGACGAGTGAAGTCATCACGACGATTATGCTAAACTATGTCATCATGTACACGGCCAACTGGATTTTAGCCTCACTGCCAAAGTCAATGCTCAATCCAACTTCCGCGCAACAAACCAATCAAATTCCTGGTTCTGCAAATTTCCAGGTCTCCTGGCTCACTGGAATCACGCAAAACTCGACGTTAAACATCAGCATCTTTTTAGCGATACTCGCGGTCGTTGTCATGTCTATTCTCATGCGACGCACGACATTAGGCTTTGAAATCAATGCGGTAGGTCTGAATCCGAATGCATCAGACTATGCGGGAATCTCTGCAAAACGCATTATCATTGTCTCCATGATTATCTCTGGGATCCTAGCGGGTCTTGGAGGCTTAGCCTATGGTGAGGGCCTTTCTGGAGCGCCCAATTTCTTTCAACAGGCAAGTACGCTTGACGTCGGCTTTAACGGCATGGTTGTCGCCCTTCTGGCAGAGAATAATCCAGTGGGGATTCTCTTTTCAAGCTTTCTCTTTGCCATTTTGCAGACGGGGGCTCCTGCGATGTCCTTTGACAATATCCCTACACAAGTTGCACAGATTGTCGCGGCCGCCATTATCTTCTTTGTGGCTATCAAGTTTGTGATTGAAACACTGTTACCAAAAGCGCGAGAAGCAAAAGAAAAAGCGATTGCGAGTGAGCAAAAGGAGGTACTCTAATGTCTGGGATTAACTTACTAAATTTTCTAGTGGTTCAAACCTTCCTCTATTCAACGCCATATATCTTTACTTCAATCGGCGGGGTCTTTTCCGAGCGTGGTGGGATTGTCAACGTAGGGCTTGAGGGCATCATGACGATAGGTGCATTTAGCTCGGTCGTCTTTAATCTCGTCTTTGCCAAAAGCTTGGGTGGCTTGACACCTTGGCTTGCCATTGTGATTGGTGCCTTGATTGGTGGGATTTTCTCACTCTTACATGCGGTTGCGACCATCAACTTCAGAGCTGATCACATCATCTCAGGCACGGTCTTAAATCTCATTGCCCCCGCCTTAGGGGTCTTTCTCCTTGAAGTCTTCTTTAACTCGGGTAATGTCAATATTTCAGTCAATCTAGGCTATATGAGCGTGCCACTCCTTGATAAGATACCGATACTTGGACCTATTTTCTTCACACAGACTTATCTCACGAGTTTTATTGCAGTCGCTGTTGCGATTCTTGCGTGGTTTGTGATTTTCAAGACACGCTTTGGCCTGCGCCTGCGATCAGTGGGAGAGCATCCACAGGCTGCAGATACGTTAGGTATCAATGTCTATTGGTATCGCTACATGGGGGTTATCCTCTCTGGCATCATGGGAGGCATTGGGGGAGCAATTCTCGCTCAATCCACGGCAAACTTTGCAGTAACGACGATTGCAGGCCAAGGCTTCATTTCGCTTGCGGCGATGATTTTTGGGAAATGGAATCCGATTGGTGCTTTCTTTGCGAGTCTTCTCTTTGGGCTAACGACAGCGGTTTCTGTGGTTTATAAAAATATTCCGCTTATCAGCAATGTCCCTCAGACCTTGCTTCAGATGTTGCCTTATTTGGTCACGATTATCGTGTTGGCACTCTTTTTGGGGAAGGCTGTTGCACCGAAATTCGACGGCATCAACTATATCAAGTCTAAATAATTTGAAAGCTCAAACTATTCCCAAATTTGGGAATAGTTTTTTTGTGGCCTTTTTTTATGGTATTCTATGCCTATGAAAAGAAGACTAATTATATCGGCCTTGTTAGTAGGACTGGTTTTGCTCACGCTTGGGCTTGTGAGCTATGTGTCGCGCCCGCCTAAGGTGATTTATCCAACGGTCATTATGACGGGCTCTGATGGGAAGATTGCAACGATTGACCCGTTAGTCTCGGGTCTTCGTGATGCGACAAAAGGAAAGGCCATGCCAGGCCTTCAGATTGTCGTGGATACAGACAATAGCTTGAGCGTGACGGGTCGTTTGACGCGAGGAAAGACCTATCCCTTGATTGAAGTCGGAATGACGAAAGGAACAAATAACTCGATAAAGATTGAAGCCGCACTTAAGGCAGTCATGATTTATCTGAAGTCGCATTATCATGTGGATTATTGCAATTTGATTGGCTTTTCGGCAGGAGGGGGCGGAGATCTCAGGTACCTGCTTAATGACAATGCGGACAATAAACACACGATTGTGAGGCGCTGGGTGTCACTGGATGGGCAGTTTAATGCCTGTACACCGCAGCCGAATCAAACGCTTGCTGAGGTGTTAAAAGATGGACCAAAAGTTAAAACAAAATATTATGAGTATTGGCTAGAAAACTATCATAAGATGAACTCAGGTATTGCGGTAGCGCTTCTAGCGGGAAATTATAAGAACTCGAATAGTACAGATGGCGTCGTGCCATGGGCGGATACCTTTTCAATCTATCCCTTGCTCAAAAAAAATGGGAATCCAGTGACGCGCTACACTTTTACAGGTACGGAGAGTGATACCTATCATGTTGGGGTATCATCCAACCCGAAAGCACAGGCCTTTATTGCGAAGTTCCTATATGAGGACTGATTTTTTGAGAAGTTGTAAAAAAACGTTCCCATATTTGGGAATATCGAAAAATCGGGAAAATAATATGCTATAATGACGCTATGAGAACCTCTCGTCAATCCAAAAGACTTACCGGAAAGCGCTTGTCTCACATTTTTGTAGGAATTGCTATCTTGTGTCTCGTCTTTTTTGCAGGGATGCTCCTGGGTCTCCCCAAGCATGAAAAAGTGACTCCAAAAGTGATGCGCCTTGCCATTACGCCAACGCTTTATGTGACAGGCTCAAGTGGGCAGGTGGATCCCATCAATCAGATGATGGCAAAGCTTTTGCCAATTACAAGTGTACCTGCAAAAGAAGGACTGACATTCATAGTCAATACCGAGGCTGGGATGCGACTTTCGGTGTCTGGGAAAATTGATGCAGACAATCGCTATCCAATTATAAAGGTTGGGATGACGAAAGGAACGTCAAATGGAGAGACTTATAGCAAAGCGCTCTATGCAGTTGTGAGCTATTTGGCGGCGCACTACGAGGTAAAGAGTATGAACTTTCTAGGCTATAGCTCAGGAGGGACAGGTGTAATGACTTATCTGGTAGATCATGGGACGGATCTTGCGTTACCCATGGTGGATACATTTATTTCCCTTGATGGGGAGTACAATATGGAAACGCCTCTGCAACCTGGTGAGACCTTGGGGGACGTCCTCTCCAATGGCCCAGAGAAAATAACGCCGATGTATCAGTATATTGCGCAAAGGATTTCGCGGATGAATGCACACATCCGTGTGGTGCTGCTTGAGGGGGATTGGAATAGCTCTTTGCAGACGGATAGTGCGGTGCCATGGGCAGATGACTTTTCGATTTATCCTTTGCTCATAAAAAATCGTAATCCGGTCTCGCTCTGTCTATACCCTACAACGACACGACATGGGAAAGACACGACCAATGACTATGTGGTGAACTTTGTCAAAAAGACCTTGTATTCGGCAGAACATTGAGCAGATTTGTCGAGTAATGTAGAACAATTGCCTATAATAAAGTGAAGGAGAAGTCAATGCTTAAAAAATTGGAAAATTGGTTTTCTGAAAAACCAGCCCTTGTCTTTATACTAAAAACTTTTTTCTATTTTGCGGTGATTGTGGTCTTGATTTACTTGTATAGTTATTCACGGACGGGCGGATCGCACTTTATTTATAACGAATTTTAGGAAATGACGATGAAACTATTAGACACCATACTTGAGAATGCTTTGTCAAATTTGACAAGTGTTGCTGTGGCAGAAAAAGAGGCCAGCTACAGCTATCAGGACTTACTAGATGCGATGGATAGTTTCGCGTCAGATTTGACAGGGCTTGAAGTGAACAAAAGGCCAGTCTTAATCTTTGGTAAGAATGACTTTTTGAGCCTTGCGGCAATGCTTGCGTCAAATTTGACAGGGCGGGCCTATATTCCGGTGGATAGTCACACGCCGATTGAGCGCACGGAGATGATTTTGGGCGCGGCAAAACCTTCGGCGATAATGCTCACAACGGAGTTGGACGAGTCTTATCAATCCTTGTTTGCAGCCAACCCGCAGGTTGTGGCTGTCAACTTTGACAGACGTGCTGATTTTGATGGACGTACCATCGACACAAGAGCTGCTGTATCTGGCAAAGACACAACTTATATTATCTATACATCAGGCACAACGGGCGTCCCCAAAGGGGTTGCTGTAAGCCATGACAATCTTGCGACCTTCACAAATTGGATGAATACAGCCTTTGTCAAATTTGACAAGAATCAATTTCTGGAGCAACCGCTTTATAGCTTTGATTTGTCTATCTTTTCTATTTATCCAAGTCTCACCACAGCAGGTACCTTGGTCTCTTTGAGCCGTGAGGAAACTACAAATTTCAAACTCCTCTTTGAGCGGCTCAATAGCACCATCATCAACACCTGGATTTCGACGCCTTCATTCGTGGATATTTGTCTCTTAGATCCTAGTTTCACGCAGGACGAGCATCCTGAACTTCGCCAATTTATCTTCTGTGGGGAAGAGCTGACGCATAAAACCGCAGAAAAACTTCTTAAAGCCTTTCCCAACGCGACAGTCTATAACACCTATGGGCCAACCGAGGCAACGGGTGCGATTTCAAGCATTGAAGTTACCCCTGAGCTCTTAAATCACTACGATCGTGTCCCCATCGGTCGCGCAAAGCCCGGTGTGACATTAGAAATTCTTGATCGAGAAATCATCATTACAGGGGATTCCGTCGCAACTGGCTACTTTGAAAATTCCGAAAAAACGGCAGAAGCTTTCTTCATACGAGACGGAAAGCCTGCTTATCATACGGGCGACGCAGGCTTCTTTGATTCCGATGGCGTTTTAAACTATAACGGGCGAATCGACTTTCAAGTCAAGTTCAATGGTTTTCGCATTGAGCTTCAAGACATTGAGGCCAACCTCACAAGCCTTCCCACTGTTGAGAAAGCCCTCGTCGTCCCTCAAGAAAACGCAGAGCATAAAGTCACAGCTCTTGTCGCCGTCCTGGTAGCCCCGCATGATTCGACTCTCTCTGACCGCGACTTTACAAAACAGCTCAAAGAAAGTCTTGCGCCTCTCATTATGGACTACATGATGCCTACAAAGTTTGTCTATGTCGCTGATTTCCCGCTCAACCAAAATGGAAAAATCGACCGCAAAGCCGTTTCAGAGACCATCTTTAATCCCAAAGGAGGACAAGCTTAATGCTTCATTTTCCTTCCTTTCAACCCTACGGGACACCTTTTTACTTTGTCGTTTTAGGATTTCTCCTTATTCCTCTGATTATCGCACGCAGCTATGGCAAACGCGCGATGCCCTATCAGGTCTTTCTGACAGTGGGGCTCCTCTACGCTACCTTTGCAGGTAAATTAGATATTTGGTCATTTCTCGGCTGGGGTCTAGTCATGACACTTCTTACGAAAGCCTACAGCCTCTACCGCACCAAAAGAAACAACAGTCTTATTTTCTACCTTGCTATCCTTTGCGCCATTTTTCCCTTATTTATCGTCAAGCTCTGGCCCGTCATCTCGCCCAGTGCTCCTAACAGCATTTTAGGCTTTCTAGGCATCAGCTACATCACCTTCAAAGTTGTCTCTACCCTGATGGAAATCAGAGATGGCCTCATTAAAACTTTACCACTCAAGGACTTTATCTACTTTCTCTATTTCTTCCCAACGATTTCCTCAGGTCCCATTGATCGCTTTAGACGCTTCCAAAAAGAATTGCAAAGTCCCGTCACAATCGAAGGCTATGCAGATTATGTCCGCAAAGGCTTAAATCGCATTTTCTTAGGTTTCTTGTATAACTTTATCATAGGCTATCTGATTGATACTTACTGGCTGCATCCAGCAGCAATACACGCCACCCTTCATCCCAGCTTTGTTACGATGCTTTTTGCCATGTATAGTTATGGTCTTTATCTCTTTTTCAACTTTGCAGGCTATTCTCTCTTTGCCGTCGGCGTCTCAAACATTATGGGCTACAATCTCCCGATGAACTTCCGCTATCCCTTTATTGCAAAAAATATCAAAGACTTCTGGAATCGCTGGCACATGACCCTTTGCAACTGGTTTCGTGATTTTGTGTTTATGCGTTTAGTGAAAACCATGATGCAAAAAAAACTTAGTCAAAACATGTCTCTTATCAGCAATCTCGCAACCCTAGCACTCTTTGGCCTCATGGGCTTCTGGCACGGCTTTACCTGGTTTTATATCCTTTACGGCTTTTATCACGCAGCACTCATGATTGCCTATGACACCTGGACGCGTTTCAAGCAAAAACGCAAACTCAAAGTCCCCGATACAAAGCTGATCCGCCTTGTGAGCATTGTTGTGACCGTCCAATTAGTATTCGTAGGCTTTCTCATTTTCTCAGGAATACCCAACTACGCCCTTCAATTTAGCAGCACTCACCTTTTACCCAACTTTTAACACCATATAAACACTAGAAAGAAGAAAAAATGAACGCACAAGTCTTTGACGTTATTGAACAAATCGCTGGTACGGATGAATTCCGTGAAAACCTTGACATGGATCTCTTTGAAGAGGGTATCCTTGACTCCATGAAAGCCATCATGCTTATTGTGGAGCTTGAAAATACCTTTGATGTGAGTCTTCCCCCATCTGAGATGGACCGGGAAGCGTGGAATACGGCCAACAAAATCGCAGAACGTGTTCAGGAAAAAATCAATGAAAAAGCATAAGGTCTTAAAACTCTTTTTACCACTCTTTGTGGCTGCCATCCTCGCCTGTCTTCTTTTACTGATTCCATCAAGTCTTGGACACCACTATACAAAATCTCAGCTCAACGCAGCAGCAACGAATCCTGGCTCACGGAAAAACTTTGTTGGCTATAGTCTAAAAAACCAAGCACTTTCTGATAAGTCATTTTTACCGATTATGGGCTCATCTGAGCTCGAAAAGTTTAACAGTTTTCATCCCAGCGTCTTTGCCGCAAAATACAATCTTCCTTATACCCCCTACCTCATCGGTATGCCAGGAACGCAGTCTTTAGCACAGTATTTTTACTTGACCTCTGTTGCCACGCACATGAAAAACCGCAAGCTGATGTTTATCATCAGCCCTCAGTGGTTTACGCCCAAAGGCTTAAGCAGCGACTTATTTGATAATTTTGTCTCCAAAGGAGAAGTTTATACTTGGCTCGAGTCGGTCAATCCTAAACTTCCTGCCTCTCAAGCTCTTGCCAAACGTCTCATTGCTCTACACAGCTTAAACTCCGACTACGTCTTAGCCAATGCTATTCAAAAAGTCGCAAAAGGCAAAGACATCGGGAATTTAGACGGGCTTGAAATCACACTTGCTCATCAAGTCTGGCGCAGTGAAGACGATTTTTTCTCAAGCATTGGGACCTCTGAAAGCTCAATTTCAGCTCTTACGAGATATCAAAAGGCCCTTCCTAAGACGAACAATCCAGCGAAACTCCAACAACTTGCGATTCAAGAAGGCGCCAAAAATGCGTCCAACAACCCCTTCCAGATCAATAACGCTGTCTGGACGCATAAGATTTCAAAAAGTTACCAGAAACGCGCGGGCCAGATGAAAAACGTGAGTTACCTTCAAAGCCCTGAGTATAGCGACTTTCAGCAGCTTCTTAATGCCTTTGCAGCAAACCACGACGAGGTGGAATTCGTCATTCAACCCGTTAATGGCAAATGGTACGACTATACAGGCCTCTCACAGACGATGCTTCAAGACTTTGCCCAAAAGATAAAGACCCAACTGACCTCTCAAGGCTTTACCCACATTGCAGATTTTACCAATAACGCTTCAACCTCTTATTTTATCGGAGATACTATTCATTTTGGTACGGTCGGCTGGCTCGCTTTTGATGAAGTGATGGAGCAATATATGGCAAAGCCATACAGTACCCCACACTATCACCTTAACAACAGCACTTACCTCTCCAAAAACTGGCAACAAGAAAGTTAAAATCGGTCATTGGCCGATTTTTTCGTGAATCTGCTATAATAAAGCTAAATGTCTATACCAATTTATACAAAAATCCATGATGCACTAATTGACGAGGTCGAAAAAGGAATTTGGAAAGTGGGTGGAAAGCTCCCTGGAGAGCGTGAGCTTTCTGAGCGTTTTGGTGTGTCGCGCTTAACGCTACGTCAAGCAGTAGGCGCACTTTGTGATGAGGGAATTCTTGAGCGCCGTGTGGGAAGTGGCACCTTTGTCGTGGGAAAGCGCGTTCGTGAGCAGATGCGTGGGACGACCTCCTTCACGGAAATCGTGACAAGTCAAGGAAAAGAACCCCTCTCGCGCGTGATTAGCTATGTCCAAACACAGGCCAATGCCCTTGAGGCCGAAAAATTAGGCGTCCATGTAGGTACATCCATCGTACGGATGGAGCGTATTCGCTATGCAGATGGTGTGCCGATTTGTTTTGAAGTCGCTTGTATTCCAGCAAGTCTCATTGCTGGATTTCCTAAACAAGCAGTTCAAGAGCATTTCTTTGCGACCTTGCGCGAAGCAGGTCAGGTCATTGGGCGAAGCGAGCAGACCATTTCTGCAAAAGTCGCTACAGCAGAACTTGCAGGCTACTTAGAGGTGAAAACGGGAAGTGCTGTTTTATCCCTGTCTCAGCTCTCTTTTTTGAGCGATGAAACAGCTTTTGAATATGTCCTCTCAAGCTATGTAGGTGAGCGTTTTGAGTTTTATCTCGAGCGCTAAAGCTTTATGATATAATATTTTTGGACGCATGACTCAATTTATTCACCTGTCTTTCAAATTTCAATTCATCGCCATTTTTGGCGTGACTTTTGTGTGCACTCTGATATTAACTCCCCTCGTACGTATCTTGGCGCGTAAAATCGGCGCGGTTGACGTCCCCAACGCGCGTCGCATCAACACCAAACCCATGCCCTCAGCCGGTGGCTTAGCAATTTTCATTGCTTTTGCGTTGGCAACGTTAGTGTTTTTACCACCTCTCATTAAAACGGTCATCCCAACTGGCCCTTGGCACCATGCCCAGGGACTTTTGCATTATATTAATTACGTTTTGCCGCTCGTTGTCGCTGGCGGAATTGTCCTCATCACAGGCCTCATTGACGACATCAAGGAACTCCATCCGCTAGGCAAAATCGCTGGTATCTTCCTTGCTTTTCTCGTCATTTGGTTTTTCACGGACACGCATTTTGACAATTTCAAAATTCCGTTTCATGGACCCTTCTTGCAGTTCCCGTCTTGGTTGAGTTTTATTGTGACCTTCGTCTGGATTGTGCTGATTACCAATGCCTTTAACATCATCGACGGTCTCGACGGTCTGGCCTCTGGGGTTTCCATCATCAGCCTCACCACGATGGGGATTGTCTCTTATTTCTTTCTTCCTGTGCCAAATGTTTTTCTGCCGATTACGATTTTTGTCTTGGTCGCAGCCATTGCGGGCTTTTTCCCCTATAACTACAACCCAGCAGTCATCTATCTAGGCGACACCGGAGCGCTCTTTATCGGATTCATGCTCTCGGTCTTGTCGCTTCAAGGCTTAAAAAATGCAACCGCTGTAGCAACCGTTACCCCGCTCATTATTTTAGGCGTTCCCCTCACAGACTCTGTCGTCGCAACGATTCGACGCACGCTCAATCGCCAGAAGTTCTATTTACCGGATAAATCTCATCTTCATCACCGTTTGCTCCAAATGGGCTTCACACAACGTGGCGCCGTCTTTGTGATTTACGGAATTGCTTCGACTTTTGCGGCCCTATCAATTATTTTGAATGTTCTTCCTCGAGTAGGGGGGATACTTTTAGTAGTTGCTTTATTGTTTGGTTTAGAAATCTTTATTGAGTTAGTTGGAATATGGGGTAAGGGAAGACATCCAATTATGAATATTTTTAAATTTATGGGAAACTCTGAGTATCGAAATAACATTATTGCCAAATATCGCAAAAAATCTTAATGTTCTTTAAGAAAACCGCTAATACTTTTTCCATAATCGCTAATAGTTTAGCTGTTTTTTTATTTTTTGAATAGAATCCTTTATTTATAAAGAGTTGCAACGCTTTAAATAAAAAACATAAATGGAGTTAAAATGGGAAAAGAACTAAAAAGTTTGATGGTCTCAATTTTAGAGAAATTGATGAAAATGAATTAGCAACAATTTATGGAGGAGACACAAGAACAACTGGAAGATACTTGATTGGGTATAGGTTTCCTCTATCTCCGCGCTTTGCGCTGCGCTGTCCATGCTCGCTAAGCCAGCAAAGCTGGCAAGTCGCATGGCAACTCCCTGCTTTTTCATCTAGCTAAAGCGCCGTAGCGATAGGATGGCTGTTGGTGCGGTCTGCACCTTACAGCGATGCTAATAGGGTTATCAGAGCGGACAGCCCGACATGATGTGGCGTAGATAGACACGCCCTATACTGTTAGTTACTTTATGGGGCCGATTGGCTTAAAAATTATGTTACAACAAAAATATAATAGTTGGCCTGTTCTATTTAGCGCACTAAGAAAATGAACTTATGACTTATCATACAGTATTGTTTCGAGACAGAAAAAACGCGGATTAAGCGTTTTTTTGATATACTAGTAAATGTAAAAAACTTTTGACAGGAGAGAAAATGTCAACTTTAGAAATCAAAAACTTGCATGTCTCGGTCGAGGATAACGGCGAGCAAAAGGAAATATTAAAAGGCATCAACATGACCGTGAATACGAACGAGATTCACGCGATTATGGGACCTAACGGAAACGGGAAATCGACCCTTGCGGCGGCCATTATGGGCAATCCGACTTATGAAGTGACCGATGGGCAAATTCTTTTTGACGGGAAAGACGTTGTCGGGATGCCGGTTGATGAACGCGCGCGACTAGGTCTTTTCCTCGGCATGCAGTACCCTTCAGAAATTCCAGGTATCACCAATGCAGAATTCTTGCGTGCTGCGATTAATTCGCGCCGTAGCGAAGACGATCAGATCAGCGTCATGGACTTTATCAAAAAGCTCGACAAAAACATGAGCCTCCTCAACATGAAAGAAGAAATGGCGGAGCGCTATCTAAATGAAGGCTTTTCTGGCGGCGAGAAGAAGCGTAATGAGATTTTGCAGCTCCTTATGATTGAGCCGGTCTTTGCGATTCTCGACGAAATCGACTCAGGACTTGATATTGATGCCTTGAAAGTCGTTTCCAAAGGTGTGAATGCCATGCGGGGCGAAAAATTTGGTGCACTGATTATCACACACTACCAGCGTTTGCTCGACTACATCACGCCTGACGTAGTGCACATCATCATGGACGGCAAGGTCGTGAAAACAGGTGATGCCGAGCTCGCGAAACGCCTTGAAGTTGAAGGCTACGCCAAAATTGCCGAGGAGCTAGGACTTGACTACAAGGAAGAAGCATAATGAACAAAGACGAAGCACTTTCTCTCATCAACCGCTGGGCTTTATTGGCAGATCAAAAAGACGCAGCGGGTCAAGTTGCCCTTTTTGCGCCTGACTTTGAAAATTCGACCCTCATGCCAGACGGCACGACGACGACTTTCACAAGCGCAGCAGACTTGCAGGCAGGAATTACTGAGGCACTCTCTGCTTTTCCAAAGACCTTTCACATGAATGGGCAAACCGAAATCCTAGGGAATCATGCGACGAGCTATTGCATTGCTCATCATTTTAAGTCGGACGGCGGGGTGCTCGTCATGTATATCCGCTATGAGGACGACTTTGTGGAAGTTGCGGACGAGCTGAAGTTTGCAAAACGCGTGCTCTATATTGAGCAGATTGAAGAAAGAAGCTAAGATGGCAAAAGTTGAATGGAACAACCATGCATTTTATCTGGGCTATCCCGTCTATATCGGGATGAAGAAGGCTCAGGACGGCACGATTTTTGCGACAACCATGTCTTCGAGCTTTGCGCTGGGTGATATTTTGGTTTTGGGCATGGGCGCAAATGGCAAGACGACATCAGCACTCAAAGTTGGTGATACATTTTCGCTCAATCTACTTGGGAAAGGCAAAGAAAAGCTTTCAGACATCTGCGGCGCTTTGCCAGCAAAAGAGCGCTTGCAACATCTTAAAATCACTGAAATTGACGGCGTCCCAACGCTTGATGATGCTTTACTTCTTCAATCTGGCAAGGTAATAGCAATGACACCTACAAGGGATTCAGACGGTGAAGCTTATTTTATCGTCCAAGTCAAGATTGAAAAACGCCTGATTGAAGAAAGCGCAGTTGACTTGGAGAATTTTCAGCCGCTTGTTTTAGCGGGAGATGGCAAAGGTAAACGCGGTTACAAAAGCTTAGATACCAACTTCACTGGCCTTGGCGAGAGTCTCAGAAAGGATTAACATGGCAAAAGAAGACATTCAAAAATTTTCAATTGAACACGATGAGCCCGCTTGGCTACTAAACAAGCGTTTAGATGCGTTTGAGCAAGCAGAAACACTTGAACTCCCGCACATTGAGCGGGCCAATTTTCGTGGCTGGAAGCTCGAATCGACCGCGATTGGTGAGACATCGGCTTCACAAGCGGTCCCTGATTTCACAGCGCTCGATAACCATCCGCTGATTGTCCAGATTGGCTCGCAAACTGTCTTTGAACAACTGCCACAAGCGCTTGCAGAACAAGGCGTCATCTTGACGAGCTTTGCAGACGCTTTGACAGACTATCCAGAACTGATTGAAAAGCATCTCGGGACGGTCGTTTCACCTGACGAAGACAAAATCACAGCGAGCAACCTCGCCAGCTTCAACTCTGGCGTGGTCCTGATTGTTCCGGACAATGTCACGGTTACAGAGCCCATCGAGGTGCAGATTTTCCACAACGCCGATAGCTACATTCCTTTCAACAAGCGCGTCCTTATCATCGCAGGCAAAAACAGCAAATTCAGCTACCTCGAGCGTCTACAATCCACTACTGACGGGACGGACAAAACCACAGGAAATTTTGTCGTCGAAGTCATCGCGCAGGAAGGTGCCGAAGTCAAGTATGCTGCGATTGACGAGCTCAATGAACATTTGACTGCCTTCATCACGCGCAGAGCTAGTATTGCTGAAAATGCCACGGTAGATTGGTCGATTGGGATTTTCAACGACGGTAATATCATCGCCGATTTCGACAGCGACCTCAGAGGCACGAATTCCCGCAGCAATATCAAAGCCGTGGGCATTAGCACAGGTCGCCAAATCCAAGTCGCCGACACCCGTGTGACGAACTATGGCAATCAGTCGGTCGGACATATCCTCCAGCACGGCGTCGCGCTTGAAAAAGGCACGCTCACTTTTAACGGCATTGGTCACATCATCAAAGGCGCCAAGGGCGCTGGCGCCCAGCAAAAGACGAAAGTCCTTATGCTCTCAGACACCGCTCGGACCGATGCAAACCCGATTCTCCTGATTGATGAAAACGACGTTACCGCGGGACATGCTGCCTCGATTGGCCAGATTGACCCCGACGACCTCTACTATCTCCAATCTCGAGGCCTCGACGAAGAAGAAGCCAAACACCTCGTTGTCCGTGGCTTCTTAGGTGCTGTCATCTCCGAAATTCCCGTCAAATCCGTCCGACAGGAAATGATTCAGACGATAGACCAAAAGTTAAGCTTTGTAAAATAACAGTTAAGTATTATCCAAGCGTCTCTATGAGCAGCGCACCAAGCTAGCGAATCGCGTCAACGAAGCAATCGGGCGCGGTTTTCTTTTGGGAAAAGGCTATGCGGAGATGGCGCGTGACGTGTCTAACGAGACTGAGGCGAACTACAAGCAAGCCTTGCGTATCACACGGACTGAGGCGGGACGAATCAATAGTCTCGCCACTCAGAAAGGCTATGAGGAGGCACAAGCAAAGGGTATTAAGCTTCAGAAACAATGGGCGGCGACGTGGGATATGAAAGTCCGCACCGACCACCGAATCCTTGACGGGCAGAAGGTGGATGTGGATGGCTACTTTGAAGTCTATGGCATGAAGGCGAAGATGCCACACACATTTGGCATTGCAGGAGAAGACGTCAACTGCCGCTGTACGACCTACTCGATAGTAGATGACATAGCGCCTGAAATCAGAAATGATGACGGGACGCTGAGTCAATGGCAAAGCTATAAAGAATGGCTCGAAGGCAGAACACAAGCTATGGGAAATCTTGATAAAGAAGCTCAGAAGGTACGTAACCTAAAAGAAAGTGTTAAAATTAAGACAGACGAAGAAAAGGTACGCGACGCTGGTAAAAAAATCCGTGAATCAATTCTCGATGATGAATTGAATAAGGCTTATGATAAAACATACAATCTAAAGCAACTAAATAATAACTTAGATGAGTTGAACGGAAAAGCTAAAAGGTTTGAGATTTCAAGAGATGAATACGAAAAACTTTGGGATGCAGAAATCAGGAAATATAACAATGCAAAATTCAACTTGGCAAATACAGTTAGCAAAAAGCTTAGTAAACAAATTGAACTTGGTACAAATACACCATTAAATATTGCTTATCAGAGAGGGCTTAGTAACAAGGCTCTTGAAAAAGACTTGAAAACCGCTAATAATTATTTGCCGACACGCTGGACAGATAAATTTAATTCTCAACCTATTGTGATTCAAAATAAACCTCGTGGGTTTTATAACAGTAACGCATTCAAAAACTTGCAGACTGGGGAAGACATAGAAACGATTGCCGCGAGCGTTAAAGATTACTCGTCGTTACGGCTATCGACAATGTTGCATGAGCAGACACACAGAGTTGAGTCTAACATTGATGGGATTGTTGAGTTAGAGGCGCAATTCTTTAATAGACGAACTGCTGGACAACCTGAAGAGTATTTAAGAGATATTACTGGAAACGCAAGTTATGGAGATGAAAAAGCTATCAAAGATAATTTTGCAAACCCATATATGGGGAAGAAATACAGTGATTCTTATGAAATACTGACTAATGGCATGGAGCAGTTATTCTTTGGACAAGAAGATATTAGGAAAGACACAGACCTAATGGACTTTATCTTAGGAGTACTATCGCTAGGAGGGAAATAATGAATTTTCAACAAATCATTGATGTTGTGAAACCATTAAAATGGCTTAAGGACAAATTAGATAAAGAACTTGACGTAGAAGAGAAGAACGCAAAAACAATGGGCATAGAGTTACCAGAAGGAACATTAAAAGAAAACAAAGAATCAGAAAAACTATACTAAGCGTCTGTCACTTTGACAAGGCGCTTTTATTATACCTTGGTTCAGCTATGCACAGGCTGATTAAATGTCGTCCATCCGAGAATCGGGTTAGGGACAGCCAAGGAGCTTAAGCGGT
>JAIRWF010000018.1 GCA_031253335.1 Streptococcaceae bacterium | reverse complement strand
TCGCACCGAAGCAAAGCGAGGGCTGCGAAACGGACATTCAAGCGTGGCGCAGATGACGCTTGACACATCGTGTCAAGGTTGCGGATAAGGAAACGGAGTTTCCTCAATCGTCGTCAAGTGTATAAACGGTTGCTCGGTCTTGCCTTTTTGTCCAGTGCTTCAGCTACTTTTGACAAAACGGACAGCTAGAGTATTTGGGCGACACAAGCTTCGCTTGTTTCATCTGCAACATCGAAGCGGGCTGGGACTTGTTTCACAAGTCTTTATCTACCACCTTGGACGAGTCGTCCAAGCGAGCAAAAGCAAAACGGTTTTTGCGGCTCGACTTGGCGCGGTCTGCGCCGTAGCGAAGGACGTCTGTTGGTGCGGTCTGCACCTTACAGCGATGCTAGTAGGGTTATCAGAGCGGACAGCCCGACACAAGTGGCGGAGATAGACACGTCCTTATTATAACAGGATTTTTTATGACTAGCGCTAGACAACAAACTCCGTATTCAGTTGGACGTCTGGGTATTTATCCGCGAACCAACGCAAGGCAAAGTCATTTTCAAACAGATAAACGGGATGATCAAACTTATCACGCGCCAGGATATTTCTGGAACTTGACGAGCTTTCATTCGCATCTTCTTCCGAGATCCAACGTACGGTCTTCGAGCCCAGCGGCGTCATAATGATTTCCGCATTGTATTCCCGCTCCATGCGGTCTTTGAAGACTTCAAACTGGAGTTGCCCGACAGCACCTAGCATAATGTCGCCGGTTGATGTGGCGCGATAAAGCTGAATTGCGCCTTCTTGCACGAGTTGCTCAATGCCTTTTTGGAAGGATTTTTGCTTCATGACGTTCTTCGCTTGGACTTTCACGAAAAGCTCTGGTGTGAAAGTCGGCAAGGGCTCAAATTCGGTCTTGAGTTTGGTCGCCAAGGTATCGCCGACCTGGTACGTCCCTGTATCATAGACGCCAATAATGTCCCCTGCCACCGCGTTTTCGACGTTTTCACGGGATTCTGCCATGAATTGCGTGACATTGGATAATTTTACTTCTTTTCCTGTGCGCAAAAGCTTCACGCCCATCCCCCGCTCAAACTCGCCTGACACAATCCGTACAAATGCAATGCGGTCGCGGTGTTTTGGATCCATGTTCGCCTGAATCTTGAAGACAAAGCCTGAAAAATCAGGTGCTAGAGGCTCCACAACCGTCTCTTCGACCGTTTTGTGGCTCTGAGGCTCTGGGGCGTATTTGACAAACGTTTCCAAGAACGTCTCCACCCCAAAGCTCGTCAACGCCGAGCCAAAAAAGACAGGGGTGAGTTGTCCCGCAAGGACTTTTTCTTCGTCAAATTCATTCCCTGCTTCTGCGAGTAAGTCCGCATCTTCGACCGCTTGTTCATAGAAAATATTTTTGGAAATCTCGTGTGATGCCACGTCACTCATTGCAACAAAGCGTTCATCACCATTGAAAAGCTCCACACGGCTGTTGGTAAAATCATAAAGCCCTTGGAAATTTGCGCCCATCCCGATTGGCCAATTCATGGGCACCGAGTCAATCCCTAGAATTTCTTCGAGTTCTGAGAGCAAATCGAGCGGCTCGCGTCCATCACGGTCGAGCTTATTGATGAAAGTAAAGACAGGAATCCCGCGGTGCTTCACGACCTGAAAGAGCTTTTTTGTCTGTGCTTCGATACCCTTTGCGCTGTCAATGACCATGACCGCCGCATCCACCGCCATCAGTGTGCGATAGGTGTCCTCCGAGAAGTCCTCGTGCCCAGGTGTGTCGAGAATATTCACGCGCTTTCCCGCATAGTCAAACTGCATGACGGATGACGTGACCGAAATCCCACGCTCTTTTTCAATGTCCATCCAGTCTGACTTAGCATAATTCCCAGTTTTCCTCGCCTTGACCGTCCCCGCTTCACGAATCGCACCACCAAACTTTAGTAACTGCTCCGTAATCGTCGTTTTCCCGGCGTCCGGGTGAGAAATAATCGCGAACGTGCGGCGTTTTTTGATTTCTGCTTGTAAATCCATACCCTGATTATAGCAAAAAGTCGGCACATATGGCCGACTTTTCTTGATTTTATCCGCCACGATTAGTCCACAGGACTGTGGCGTATATCAAAAAAACCTGATTTTATCAGGCTTGGTTGTTTAACGCTTTTTGCGTAGGGCAACTAGAGTAACGCTGCCTGCAAGAAGCGCCATCCCCGCAAGTGCTTCTACACTTGTTTTGTCATCTCCTGTTTTCGGCAATGTTTTTTCTGAAGATGTGCTTGCTGGTTGTTTGCTTGAAGGCGTGCTTGGTGTCTCTTGAGCACTTTCTTGTTTCACTGTAATCACTTCACTCACAGGACTATTACTTGTGTTTGCATCTGTATAGCTAAACTGATAGCTGCCTGCTGTAAGTAGATAACTGCCGTTTGAGAGCTGAGTGGCTTTACCCTTTTCTGTCGTCACAGTGACGGTAACTTCAGAACCATCACTTGCAGTAACATCTGGGCTATAGACAACCGTACTTTGTCCTGCCTTGAGGTAAAGGGTTTGGTTGTGACCAGCTGAGAGTACTGGAGCTGCTAAAACTGTGATTTTCTGGACGCCTTCAAGGGCTGGCATGGCATTTCCTGCAGCATCATAGTAGTTATAACTATAGAGGACACTATAAACACCTGCACTCAAGTTATAGTCTCCTGAGTCGTCTGGCGAGATGAGAGTGCCGCTGGCATCAAGTAGTTGTATCGGCGCAAAGTAGCCATTATCTGTTGCGCTTGAGGAGTCTGTGACGCTTGCAGTTTGCGGGTTAAAGAGATAGGTTTCTTTTCCAGTGAGTTGCGTCGTAATGTCCTCAGGCAGCGTCAAAGTAAGTGTTTTTGGCGTCACCACGAGCTGAAGAGTGTTTGAAAGAGTAAGGCCTGTTGTGGCATCCGTATAAGTATAGGTAAGGGTATAACTACCCAAAGCAGATGCTAACCATGACGTCGGATTGCTTGTGTCCACCGTATTTCCAGATGCGTCCTGCATACTAATCGTGAGTGTCCCGTCTGCAAGAGCGCTCGCAGCATCAACGGATTTACCATTTCCATCTGTAAGGCTTGCAAGATTAATGAGATTCACAAAAGTTTCAAGTGCGGTAGTCGTTGAGACCGGTATGTCAAGTGTTGGGAGACTCTGCCCATTTGCCAAGACAATGATAGTCTGTTCAATGTAAGGGGCGGCGTTAGGATAAGACCACTGCGTGTAGTAGATATTTCCTGCCGAGAGAGTATATGTTCCATTTGCGGAGGGTATAAGCGCAGTTCCTGCGCTATCTTGAACGACTACGACTGGCTGTGCTTTGCTATCTGCTGGGTCTTTGACACTCACGCCTTGTGTCGCTGGATCGTAATTATAGCTTCCTGCGGAATTTGCATTAACCGTGAGCGTGCTTTGAAAGCTATCTGTCACGCTCATCTCAGGCTGCGGCACGACAGTCAAGGTGGTCGAATAGGTCTGCGTCTTGCCTGTCCCATCCACGTAACTATAAGTCAGTCGATATGTTCCCGTCACATCAGGTGTAAAGAGGGTTGTGGCTTGAAGTTCCTGTGCGGTAGAGAAGTAAGCTGAACTGCTAGGCCCCAAGACGGTAATCACGGCATTCGCTATGGTAATGGCACTATTGTTTGGATCTGTCAGGCTCACAAGGGAAGCTGTATCAAAAGGATTGCCTGCGACAGCAGTAGTACTAGCGCCTGGTGTAGGGGTAAAGCTCGCCGGTTGAGCAACAACATTGCCTGTGAGGGTAGCCGTAGCACCTGTTGCGTCTTCATAGGTAATGGCGTAGGTGCCTGATGTTGGGAAGGTATAGGTGCCATCGTCATTTGCCGCCAATTCTTGTGCGGTCGTACTCCCTGCAGGCGTCCAAAGGACAGACTGAATGTCAAGTGCTGCTGTTGTGTCAGGGCTCGTTGTCACCCCGATAGTTGCAGGTGAGAGGTCTGTTGCCTTGCCTTGCGTAATGTCTGGGGCTTTAGGAAGATTTATTGTATTGGGATGCTGGGAAGCGACCTGTAGCGTTGTCTGATCGCTTGCATAGAGGGTTGTGCCAGCTGGCGTTGTGTAGGCATAAGTATAGGTGACTGTGTAACGTCCTGGTGTCTCTGGCGTGAAGCTTGTTCCGCTAACCGAAACCGCAGTTCCTAAAGGATCTGCCACGCTATAAGAACTAATCGTCCCCGTGCCCATGTTGTTGGGATCGCTGACTGTAGCAGGTGTAGTCGCGAGGTCGTAGTTCTCTCCGACTGTGCCTTTTGGAAGGCTTGTTGGGGCTGTGACCGTTGGTGCAACTAGCGTGGTATAGTTGCCTTTTGCATCAACATAAAATACATAAGAGCTACCACTATCGAGGCCACCATTGATTTGATTGTTGGGATCGAGCTTGACAAAATCATTGTCCCAGGAGGTGAGACCTGCATCATCATGTACCGAATAGCCAACTAGAAAACCAAGGCCTGAAATACTGGATGGCGTAAAGGTCAGCTGGTAGGCCGTCCCTGCTGCGTTTAGGGTGAGGGGTGTATAGACGTTGTTGAGATTAGCATCCCCCCAAGACCAGATATAGGGCGTATTACCTGCCGGAATTGCATTGACAGGGACTTCAATCGTCACAGTTGGTGAGGAAGTCGCTCCTTGTGCAGTAATGCTAAAGTCGAATGTTGAAATTGGAACAATACCAGTGGCAACGCCACCAACACTCAGTGTGGCAAGAAGGGCTGCGCCATAAAGCCAGAACTTACCTGACTTCCAACTTCTGAAATGTGTTTCTTGAGTCATTGTGGCCTCCTTCTAGTTTTTTAGCTTGATGATTGTGGCTGTCAAATCTGACAAGGTCACAGAACTTGTTGTTAAAGCTTTGCCCTGCTGTGCGGATAGTGTTGTATCATTTGTCAGGGTCAATGTGTCGCCTGTCAAATTTGACGAGGCATAATAAGTGCCACCTGTTCCAAATTTGACAGATTTACCACTTGCATTTAAGATGATAAGATAATGCCCACTACTATTTTTCATCTCATAGCTGATAAGGCCTGAGCCCTGAGTCATATTTGTGAAGCTATATTCGCTAGAGAGCGTACTGTAGCTGTCTGGCCAGAAGCTAGGATTAGCAGCTTTGAATTTCATCAAATTTGACAGGTAGCTAACTGTTGTGGCATTCGTCTTTGTCAAATCCCAGTTAATCGCATTCATCGCATCACCTAGGTAATAGTTCGTCCCATTTTGCGTGACGACCCCATTATAGGAATTCCCCGCAATGCTTGCGGTACTCACACCACCAACTGTGACATTCTTTGTTCTCAAGAATTCTTGCCCGACATTTTGGAAACTAATCCCATCTGCCAAGAGGCTCACCGCGCTTGCAAATTGCACGCGCGAAACATGCTGCGCTTGTGTGTCCTTCGGATTATTGAGCCAAAGTTGGTCATTTAATGTATAACCATCGTGGCAGTCCACATAATTCACGGATTGGCTAGGTGTCAAATAATTCTTCAAAGCTGGCGAATTCCCATAGCTGCCACTGCCTAAAATAGCCTTGACGACATTAATCTCAGAGCCTGCCCCAAAGTTTTCGCTCGCAAAGTTCTGCTTGATACTATCGCGTTCCCCATCGTTGAAAAAGCCAATACCTGGGACAGACTTCGCATTGTCTTGTGCTGTTTGCTGCGCATAAGGGACGTCCGTACCCATTGCCCACCCCTCGCCATAGGTCACAAGATGTGGATCAATCGCAGAAAGCGTCGCACGCACTTTATTCATCGTCGATGTGTCAATATTTGCCATCAAGTCAAAACGGAAACCATCTACATCAAAGTTTTTTGCCCAATAGCTCACAGAGTCCAAAATATACTTCTGGAACATCTCATGGTTGCTTGCTGTATCATTCCCACAGCCCGATGAAGCTGTCTTTCGGAAATAATAACCCGGCTCTGTCTTTTCAAAACTCGAGTCTGACTGCGAATACACGTGATTATAGACCACATCCATAATGACGCCCATGCCATCATTGTGCAGGCCCTGCACCATTTCTTTCATCTCGAGAATCCGTGTCACAGGGTTCAAGCTATTTGTGGCGTACTCTCCCTCAGGCACATTGTAGTTCTGTGGATCGTAGCCCCAGTTATAAACATTGGGTTGGGCAGGCGTTGCCACTCCCGACTCGGGCACGCTCGCATAGTCATAGCTTGGCATGATTTGCACGTAGTTAAAGCCGGTTTGTTTGAGATAATCAAGTCCTGTTGCCATCCCCGTATTGGGATCTGTGGTGCCTCGTTGTACGACGCCTAAGAACTTCCCGCGGAGATTTGAGGCCACGCCACTCGTCACTGAATACGTGAAATCTCTCACGTGCAGCTCATCTACCATCATCTGCGTAGGTGAAGACACGCGCCAAGTGGCAGCACTCTTTTCGCTCACATTAAAGCCCGTAGGGACAAGACTAGCTGGATTTTCCACGACTGAGCGCAGTCCACCTTGAGTCGCTGCAATGGTATAAGGATCTTGTGTCGTCGTTGTCACGGAAGCTGGAATATAGGTGCCGTAAGCTGCTTTCCCAGAGCCAGTCGGATAGTCACTGACCGTCCCATCTGCAAAGGTCAATTGATACTGATAGACAACCCCTGCCTGATTTCCCGGTACCGTCAAAGACCAGACACCTACCGTATTTGTCGCATGATTCCCGCTTGAAGCTGTAAGACCCCGCACCATGGGGGTCGATGAAACTTGCGTTGCTGTAGGCGATGTGTTTGTCCCATAGGAGATGAGTGTCACTTTCGTGGCTGTCGGTGCCCAGACTTTATAGGTCGTAGCTGTTGACGTATAAGTTGCCCCGAGATCTTGTCCCTCATAGGCCCACTGACTATCAAATGCTGTAAAGTTATCCTGTTTCGCTGCTTGATACTCATCCGCAAGCGAAAGTGCTGCATATTGGTCACTTGCAGAAGCGGCATTGCTTGAAGCAACCGTCACGCCATAGCCTGAAGGACTGACAAATGTTGTTTGAGACCCGCCTGCCATGGAGACAGTCACGCCATTGGCACCATCTGCATCAAACTTGGTGGGATTTTTAGACCAGTCGTTGCCATCCGTGATAAAAAAGTGCAAGCCCGTCATCTTTGGAGACACTGTGAGAGCAAGGCTTTCTGTGCCATTCGTTTGCCCTTTTGGAATGGCCGTAAAACCACCCGCATAGTTCAACCCATCTGTTGCCGCATTGTCATCCCACGAGTAAACATAATACTGTGTAGTACTGTTTGGCGCCTGAAACTTAACTGTTTCTGTCACGGAGGTCTGTGAAGCAGCTGATTTACTTGTCGTTCCTGCAATGAGTGTCGTCTGCGTAGGCTTTGGGCTTACAGCTGGCTGAGGCTTCGCTGCGAGGATAATAAAAGCCGCCGCCGCACTAATCCCAACTCCGAAGAGTGCCAAGAGCGCAAAAGGCGTGCGTTTATTGAAAAAATGGACTTTTTTAGGCATAAATTCTCCTTTTTGGAAACGTTTTCATAATTATATCGCTTTCTCTTTTCTTTTTCAAGAATCCTGAAACAATGCTTAACCGCTGTATATCATTTTCGTTTACATGTGTAATCGTATATAATGAGCCCATGAAAACACAAACTTACAAAAATATCATTATTGGTTTTGGCAGAGCAGGCCTGGCGCTTGCAAAAGCGTTTGTCCAGCATGGTGAAGAGGTACTTCTCATCGAGCGAGACCTCGAGATGCGTGGCGTTACCTATCCCGACGTGGGTAGTACGTCATTCAAAGCACTGATTGAAGCGGGACGGGAGCACTTGTCTTTTGAAAAAGCAATGCAACGCAAAGAGAAAGTCCGTGAAGCCTTGCACAACTCTACCTATCACGAAGTAGCTGATGAGAAACTTGTCACGCTCGTAGGCGCAAAGGCAAGCTTCAAAGAGCCACACACGCTCTCGTTGCTTAGCCCTGACGGGAAGCTATCGTCGGTCTCGGCTGAACGTATTTTTATCAACATAGGCGCAGAGTACGTGATTCCCGCTATTTCTGGTGCTAAAAAAGTCGCCAATGTGGTGACATCCAAAGAGATGCTCTCACTTTCGGAGCTTCCAAAGCGGCTTGTCATCATTGGTGCAAGTCCAATTGGGCTTGAGTTTGCAAGTATGTTTGCGACTTTTGGTTCACGAGTGACTATCCTTGAGTCGCAGGAGAAGTTTCTGCCGCAAGAAGACGGCGATATTACTGCGGCCATCTTGGCAGATCTGAGAGCCTTTGGCATTGACATCAGGTTGGGTGTTGCGATTGATGAGATTCAAAAAAGTCAAGTTATTGCAGGGGGTGTCATCTACCCAGCAGATAAGATTCTTCTTGCCACGGGTCGCAAGCCAGCTACCTCTGATCTTACTCTGGAAAATGTGGGCGTTACCTTAGCAGAAGACGGTTCAATCGTAGTTGATAAGCAGTTGCATACCTCACAGACTCATATCTGGGCATTGGGGGATGTGCGCAGTGGTGCGCAACATGATTATCTCTCAAGCGATGATTCCCGTGTCGTCCTAGACGAGCTTTTTGGAGAGGGCAAAGGCAAACTGGCCGACCGAACGATTATCCCCTACAGCATTGACATCACGCCAAGCCTTTCTCGCGTGGGACTAAACGAAAACGAAGCAAAGGAAAAAGGTATTCCCTATGACCTCTATACGCTGAAGGCTTCTGCCATCGTCCGTGCGAAGACGCGTGCCGAAGAGCGCGGGCTTCTAAAAGGTCTGGTGGATAGTAAAACTGGCGAAATCCTTGGGGTAACGCTTTATATGTCGGACTCACACGAAGTCATCAATCTAGTCTCTACCGTGATGGCCCTCCAGGCGAAAGCAGATTTCTTCCAGACGCATATCATGACGCATCCCACAATGTCTGAGGCCTTACGTGATTTATTTAGTCCAGAAAACCGCGTGAGTAAGGTGAAGTAAGTGAATTTAGATAGTCTCTTCAAGCTGGACTATCTTTTTTTTTTATGCTAAACTAGGACTAGACGGTCATTCGGCCGATTAACAACACAATAAAGGAGTTATTATGGACTACTCTTGGTTGGTGAAATATGTGACGGAGTTCATTGGCACGGCACTTCTTATCATTTTGGGGAATGGCGCGGTGGCTAATGTTGAGTTGAAAGGGACAAAGGCGCATGGGCAGTCTTGGCTCATCATCGCTTGGGGCTATGGTCTGGGTGTCATGTTGCCTGTCGTGGCACTTGGCGCAGTTTCTTCACAGATTAATCCTGCATTTACTTTGGGTCTTGCGGTTTCAGGGCTCTTCCCGTGGGCACAAGTCGTGCCTTATATCATTGCGCAGGTGTTGGGGGCCATGGTGGGGCAGCTCATTGTCGTCGCCGTTTATCAGCCTTTTTACAAGCAGACTGAAAATCCAAATGCTATTTTGGGGACGTTCTCAACGATTGCGGCGATTGATAAACACGATGATACCAATCATCCTACTGCTTGGCTCAATGGTTTTTTAAACGAGTTCGTGGGTTCCTTTGTGCTTTTCTTTGGGGCTATGGGGCTCACGACCTTGGCGGTCAATGTGAAAGATGCGGCTACGGGAACGATTGGCGGTGTTGTCTTAGGGTTTCTTGTTCTAGTCCTCGTTGCCTCTCTTGGCGGGCCGACTGGACCTGGGCTAAATCCAGCACGCGACTTTGGGCCGCGTCTGGTACACGCACTGCTTCCTAAGTCAGTCCTTGGCGAGCATAAGGGATCGAGTAAATGGTGGTACGCCTGGGTGCCAAGTATCTCGCCGATTCTTGCGGCGATTGCAGCAGTTGCGTTGTTTAAGCTGATTTATCTCGGGAAATAAAAGTGTGTTGTCAATTAGCGAGTTGACAGTATCGTTTTGAGAGTTGTCAAATTTGACAGCTTTTTATTTTTGTGTGGAATGGAAGTTTATGGTTGGTTTGGATGATTTTGGTGTTATAATGCAAGCATGTTAGCAAATGAGCGAAAAGAAAAAATTATTGACTTGCTGAAGAGTCAGGGGCGGGCGGATTTGGAGGAGTTGTCAAATTTGACAGAGGGCTCTGTCTCAACGCTGCGGCGTGACCTGAATGATTTGGAATCTGACGGGAAGCTGCGTCGGGTGCATGGTGGTGCAGAATTGCCGCATATCCTCTCTGAAGAATTAACCATTTCTCAAAAATCTGTCAAAAACGTTCATGAAAAGGTTCTGATTGCGACGACAGCTTTGTCAAAAATCTCGGACGGCGATGTCCTATTTCTCGACGCTGGGACGACAACGGGTGCGATGATTCCGGGACTTGTCAAATCTTACAAACATCTGACGATTGTGACGCCGTCGGTTACACACGCTTCCCGCCTGCTTTCAGAGAATTTGATTGTGTATATCCTTGGGGGCCGTGTCAAGCGGACGACGGATGCGATGATTGGCTCAGCGGCGCTTGCGCAGTTGTCAAATTATCGCTTTAATACAGCCTTTGTCGGGGCAAATGCCTTTGATAAAAAATTGGGCGCGATGACGCCCGACTCAGATGAGGCAGCACTCAAATCGCTTGCGATTGCGCAATCTGACAAGGCTTATTTAGTGATTGATTCGTCCAAAATTGGTCAAACGAGCTTTGTCAAATTTGCCGAAGCGAAAGCGGTGCAAGTGATTACGGAGGAAGATAGATGATTTATACAGTGACGTTGAACCCTGCGTTGGATTATTTTATGGGCTTTGACAAGGTAGTTCAGGGCGAGATTAATCGCGCAAATTCAGCTTATATGCGGCCTGGCGGAAAAGGAATCATTGAGAGCCGCATGTTGACAAGACTTGGGACTCCCAATGTAGCGCTCGGCTTTCTGGGTGGCTTTTCTGGGAAGTTTATTCAAGACTTCTTGCATCACGAAGGTGTCGCATCAGATTTCACAGAGATCTCCGAGGTCACACGGGTGAATATGACCGCAAAGACAGCCACAGACGAGACGTCGTTTAATGCCGCAGGGCCTAATTTGACACTGAAAGAAGTTCAACAGTTTTTGGTCAAATTTGACAGTCTCACAAAAGATGACATCGTAGTCCTCGCGGGTAAGTCGCTGCCTGAGCTTGGAGCGGACTTCTATCAGCAGCTCATCGCAACAATCAAGGCAAAAGGCGCCCAATTTGCGATTGACGTCGAAGGCCAAGACGTCCTTGAAGCGCTGCCGCAGCACCCGATTGTCATCAAGCCCAACCGTGAAGAACTCGGCGAAATCTTCTCTGTCAAATTTGACAGCGTCGAAAGCATCCTCCCTTATGGCAGGAAAATGCTTGATCTAGGTGCGCAAAACGTCATGATCTCCATGGCAGGAGACGGGGCACTCCTTATCGCAGATGACGGAAATGCCGGCAGTAAGGCCTACTTTGCAGAACCTGTCAAAGGCATCCTCAAAAACTCTGTCGGTGCGGGAGACTCCACCGTGGCAGGCTTTCTTGCCGAATGGCAAACCTCCCACAACCCCGTCAAAGCCTTCAAACAAGGCGTCGCTTGTGGCACTGCAAAAGTATTCAGCGAAGACCTCCCCAGCCGCGAATTTATCAACAAATGTTTTGAAAAAATCACTATAAAGGAGATTTCATAATGGAAATCAAAGAACTATTGAAGCCCGAGGTCATGCTGCTTGACCTCAAGGCTACAACCAAGGAGACTGTTATCGACGAGATGATTGCCTCCCTCGCAAGCCACGGCTACGTCACTGACTCAGCCATGTTCAAAAAAGACATCCTCGCTCGTGAGGCCCAGACCTCAACAGGCCTAGGTGACGGGATTGCCATGCCGCACGCAAAAAATGCAGCCGTGAAAGAGCCCGTCGTCCTCTTTGCCAAATCCAAAGCAGGCGTGGATTATGCCGCCCTCGACAACAAACCCGTCCAGCTCTTTTTCATGATTGCAGCACCCGAAGGTGCCAATGACTCCCACCTTGAAGCTCTCGCAGGCCTCTCCAAATACCTCTTACAAGACGGCTTCAAAGCAAAACTCCTCGCCGCAGACACTCCCGAAGCAGTCACTACCCTCTTTAGCACACCTCTCACAGAAACTGCAACCCTCACCAATGCGGAGCACTACCTCGTAGCTGTCACGGCCTGCACGACGGGGATTGCGCACACCTATATGGCCGAGGAAGCCCTTAAAAAGCAAGCCACAGAGATGGGCGTTGGGATTAAAGTCGAAACCAACGGTGCCCGAGGTGTGGACAACAAACTGACCGCAGCAGATATTGCCAAAGCTGATGCCGTCATCGTGGCCGCAGACAAAAAAGTTGAGATGGCGCGTTTCAACGGCAAACAAATGGTGCAAGTCCCCGTGGCACACGCCATCCGTGAACCTGAAAAGCTCATCAACGAAGCCCTTTCTGGCAATGCAAAAGTCTTCCACTCAGATGAAGCCCCAGCTGCAAACGATGAGAATGCGCAGTCTCTCGGCCAAAAGTTCTACAAACACCTCATGGGTGGCGTTTCTGCGATGTTGCCATTCGTTGTCGGTGGTGGGATTCTCATTGCCCTGGCCTTCCTGATAGACCAGTCCATGGGTGTTCCTCAAAGCCAGCTTGCCAACCTCGGCGTCTATCACCCGCTTGCCGCCTACTTTAAAAACATCGGTGGCGTCGCCTTTGGCTTCATGCTCCCCGTCCTTGCAGGCTTCATTGCCAATTCGATTGCGGACCGTCCTGGTCTCGTTGCTGGATTCGTTGCAGGATCTATGGCTTCAACAGGTCTCGCCTTTGGAAAGCTAGACACTGCAGGCGCAACCATCGGTTCGCTCTCTGCAAATGCCATCCCCTCAGGATTTCTCGGCGCCTTGGTAGGCGGTTTTCTTGCAGGTGGCGTTGTCCTTCTTTTGAAAAAGCTCTTTGCAGGCCTACCAAAGTCTCTTGATGGCATCAAAGCAATCCTCATTTATCCGCTCCTTGGCACCTTCATCACAGGATTTCTCATGCTTTTCATCAACATCCCGATGGGTGACTTCAATAAAGCCCTCTCAGGCTTCCTAAATGGCCTCTCAGGGAGTTCAGCACTCTTACTTGGCCTTGTCGTTGGTGGGATGATGGCAATTGACCTAGGCGGACCCATCAACAAAGCCGCCTACATCTTTGCGACAGGCACACTCGCAAGTACCGT
This sequence comes from Streptococcaceae bacterium, assembly GCA_031253335.1. Classification (GTDB taxonomy): domain Bacteria; phylum Bacillota; class Bacilli; order Lactobacillales; family Streptococcaceae; genus Lactovum. The sequence goes on along the minus strand of JAIRWF010000018.1, from coordinate 5,333 downwards.
CGCACACGGTGGCTCCATCGTCATGGCAGCATGTATGGCAGGCGGGATGGTTCCTCCCCTTGCAACAACCGTTGCCGTCCTCCTCTTTAGAAATAAATTTGATAAAGACGAGCGCCAAGCGGGTATCACAAACATCGTGATGGGCTTCTCCTTTATTACAGAGGGCTCCATTCCTTTTGCAGCAAGTGATCCTGCCCGTGCGATTCCAAGCTTTATGATTGGTGCAGCCGTTGCAGGCGGTCTCACAGGGCTTGCTGGCATCAAGCTCATGGCCCCACACGGCGGCATCTTCGTCCTTGCTCTCACGAGTGACCCCTTGATTTACCTTCTCTTCATCATCATTGGTGCTATTGTCTCAGGCCTCCTCTTTGGTATCCTGAAAAAAGCAAAATAAAAGCAAAAAGCAGTCTCGGCTGCTTTTTTCGCTTTCATGACCATATAGGCCAACAAAAAAGACCCGAAGGCCTTTCTTAAAGCTTATTGATAGATAATCTTGAAAAGCGCCACAGCTGCAATCGCAGCAACAATTGGCAAGATAATAGGTACCCAAGCATACCACCAGCGGCTGTCGTCTTTTGCATCGCCCAAGATACTTGATGGGATGATGGCATGAACGAAGCGAGGACCAAGATCACGCGCGGGGTTCAGCGAAACATTGAGCGTTGCAACAAGAATCCCTGCAAAAAGTCCAATAGCTAAGGCGTCAACCGCCTGCACACCAAAAACATACATCCGTGACAAAAGATTCAGTTGCGCCGCCGAATAAGCACCGCCACTTTGCTCAGCGCTCTGTTGGAGTTGTGAGGTCATGTAGGAGATGGTGCCGCCACCGATACCCGTATAGTTAAACGCAGTCAAGCCAAAGAAGAAGATAAACGACCCGATGAACTCCGTCAAGGCACCATTGACCCAAGCAGCACCACGTTGTGCATAGGTACGATCATCGAGGTCATTGATTACAACAAAGGTTGAGAGGAGCTTCGTAGAGTCATCAATCTCGCGGTAAGCTGTGTAGCCCAAAGCGACAACAATAAGCTGACCCACGATGGCTCCGATGACCTGCGCAATGATGAACTCATAGGACTGCTGCCAAGGGAAAAGCTTTGATACAGCAAGACCTAGCGTATAGGCAGGGTTGAAAAATGCAGGGCCATTCGTTTGACCAGAGATGGCACTCAGTGTCAGGATTGCAATCGCAAGACCTGCGCCATAGCCAAAACCAACGGCAACTTTCGCTTTTTTGGTATCCTTTTCGCGTGCGTGAAGAGCGACAAGGTTTAAGATAATGACGAAGATTGCAGTACCAATACCTTCAGAAAGGTATTGGATAAGGCGGGAATAATCCATTAAAAAATCCTTCTTTCAAATTCAAAAAATTTAGTACTTAGCCATTATAGCAAAAATCAAAAAAGAAAGGGCGCGCAAGGTGCGAAGAACCCACCAATTTGTAGGCTGGTAATTGTCGGGGAATTTGTATATAATAAAAGCTATATGAGCGAAAAAGTTCACTTCAATCAATTCGCAATCGTTGACAAATCAGACCAGGAAATGTTGTCAGAGCTGACAGCTCTAGGTTTTGTGTCGTCTGATGGCCTGTCAGATGCCGCACAACTGTCAAACTGGCTTGATATAGCCCCTGTCAGATCTGACAGCTTGCAAGCGACGCCTGACAGCAGTTGGACGGACTTTGTCAAATCTGACAGCACGCTTACCTGGGACATTTTTTACACGCTCGGCTTACAGCTACTCGACTTCGTCGTGAACTTTGACTTTCAACCAACTGACAGCCTTCCTTTTGCCCAAGAGACTGGCATCTGGACATCTGACAAATCGCTCAACTCGAAAAACCTCCGTGAAGCCTTCTACAAACTCCTCTGCACCCGCAGCAAACTCGGCATGACCCTCGTTGAAAAATGGGTCAGTGAGGGTCTATTGCTTGCCGATAACTCCTGGCATTTCTTCAACGACAAGAGTCTCGCCACCTGGGATACGTCAGACGCCTCCCTCATCCGCGAAAACGTCTGGGTCGAAACAGATGTTGATACTTTCCACACCGGCCACTACGACCTCGTGAAAGTCTGGATACTTCGTCCTCAGACATCTGAAAAGCTTCCTGTTGTCATGACTGCATCGCCCTACCATCCTGGCACCAATGATATTGCTGATGAAAAGCGCATGCACGACAACTTAGAATCTCTTAAAGAAAAGTCCCCACATGACATTCAAGTCACGCCAAACCTACCCCAACCTCTTAATTACCCGAAATCCTCAGTCTCCCTTACCGACCAAGCAGAAATCACTTTCAAACATTGCTGGACTTCCTCGCTCAACGACTACCTCCTCGCACGCGGTTTTGCCTCTGTTTACGTCGCAGGCGTTGGCACCCAAGGCTCCACAGGCATGCAAACGAGCGGCGACTACCAGCAAGTCTATTCTATGAAAGCCGTCATTGACTGGCTAAACGGCCGTGCCCGTGCTTTCACAAGCCCCAAACGCACCCACGAAATCAAAGCAACTTGGGCCTCAGGCAAAGTCGCCACAACGGGCAAATCCTACCTCGGCACCATGAGCTATGGCCTCGCAACGACAGGCGTCGAAGGTCTCAAAGTCATCCTTGCAGAGTCTGGCATCTCCTCCTGGTACGATTATTACCGCGAAGGTGGCCTCGTCCGCTCTCCAGGGGGCTTTCCTGGCGAAGATTTGGACGTCCTCGCCGAACTCACCTATTCCAGAAACCTCGATGGCGCAGACTTCCTTGCTGACAATAACACCTACCAAAAAGCTCTTGAAACCCTCACACAAGCCGAAGACCGACCTACAGGCGACTACAGTCAATTCTGGGCGAACCGCAATTACCTGCCCCAAACCAAGAACGTCCACTGCGACGTCCTCATCGAGCACGGACTCCAAGACTGGAACGTCCTCCCCACGCAGGCATACAAGTTCTGGAATGCCCTTCCCGCAAGCGTCACGAAACACGCCATTCTCCATCGTGGCGCCCACATCTACAGCAACGCTTGGCAGAGCCTCGACTACAGCGAGCTCATCAACACCTACTTCACTGCAAAACTCCTCGATAAGCCTCTCTCGCTCGATTTGCCCCCTGTGATTGTCCAGGAAAATGGTAAACACGAAGCCTTTACGATGCTTCCTGACTGGGCAGGGCACTCTCACATCACATTCCCACTTGGTGATGCCCATGCAACCTACGAGAATCACTACCCCGAAGACACTTTCACAGCCTACTGCAAGGACTACAAAGCCTTCAAAAAAGACCTGATTGCAGGCCAAGCAAATGCCATCACCCTCGACATCCCACTCCACGACGACTTGTTCATTCAAGGCGACATCACGCTAGACGTAAAGCTAAAAACAACCGATACGAAAGGCCTCCTCTCCGCAAAACTCTATGATTATGGTGAGAAAAAGCGCCTCGTAGATACTGCCCGTATCCTAGAGCCCAAAGCACTCGATCGCGGACGCAACTTCCAGCTGGAGCACTTGACAGAAATCCCGCTCGAAACACAACCCTGTCAGCTTTTGTCTCAAGGTTTCATCAACCTCCAAAACCGCACAGAACTCACGCATGTCGAAGTCATCACGCTGGACACTTGGCTCGCCGTCCATCTCACGCTCACTCCCCAGATTTACCAGCTTGAAAAAGGCGACATGCTTCGCCTCCTCCTCTACAGTACAGACTTTGAGCATACAATCCGAGACAACCGCGAAGCTACGACTACGATTGACCTCGCGCACTCCACCATCACTTTTACAACACATTAAAAACAAGCTACACATTTACTCAGACAGGAGAACCCATCCCATGACATTAATAGGCATCGCAGGCAGCGCCCTCACACGAGTTTACGCCGACCCCTTCTATTTCAACCGCGTAAGCTACACGCGTCAAGGCTTCGTCAATGCCCTCCATGAGTTGGGCCACGAGGTTATCATTTTGCCAATTGACAAGCCTGAAAACGCCGAAAAATATATTAGTCTCGTAGATAAAATCCTCCTCACAGGCGGCCAAGACGTCGATCCCCGCTTTTACCATGAAGAGCCCCACTACCAGCTCGATAACGTCTATCCCGCACGCGATGCTTTTGAAATCGCCCTCATCCACGAAGCGATAAAAAAAAATAAAGCCGTTTTCGGTGTCTGCCGCGGTCTTCAAATCATGAATGTAGCACTTGGCGGCAGCCTTTACCAGTCCATCAAGCAAACAGACAGCACGGTCAAGCACATGCAAACGCCAACCCCACAATATGTGGCAAGCCATAGCGTCAAAATTAGTCCAGATAGTCTCTTAAGCTTTCTTCCAGAGACCTATTATGTCAACTCCTTCCACCATCAAGCGGTGAAAGAGCTCTCACCTGAGCTCACTGCTATTGCTAAGGCAGCCGATGGCCTTGTCGAAGCCGTCCAAAACAAAGAAAAACGGCTCCTAGCCGTCCAGTGGCACCCTGAGCTCACCTATCACGAGCCCGAAAGCCAAGACTTTGAACTCTTCAAATATTTTGCCGAATCCTTATAAAAGAGCTCAACGAGCTCTTTTTTCAATCTCCCTTAGGATCAAAGTCACAACTGGCAGACACACCGCCGTACTCAGCGCATGCGCCAAATCAAAAGGCAAACCCGCCAACCAATAAGCAACTAACCCAGCCTTGCCAAATCCGTAAATCAAACCTGAGAAAACATCTAGCCCAAAGCCATAGACAAAACACAGCAAAAAAGCAAACAAAGCTTGCCAGTGCACCGCCCACATCCGCGCCAGTGCCCAGAAAATTGTAATTAATAATGCATAGACCCCAATTTGTGCCACGACAATCACACTCATCCCCAGCCAAATAGCCGACACCAGCATCGTCACAAGCATCACAAGAAGGCTATCTCCTAAGCTCCAGAGGACTGCAATCGCCAAAAAAATCGCCGTCACAGGCTTCACATTCGGAAAATCCACCAATACAAGCCGCAAGGCTACACAAATTGCAGATAGCATGGCTAGTCGTACCAATTTTCTCATGAGAATATTATAGCAAGCCACAGCAAAAAATCCCAAACATAGGATTTTGTTCTATTTGTCTGCGCTGCCCTCTCCAGCAGAGGGGAAAATAAAAAGCGCCAAACGGCGCTTTCCATTTTTAGCTCCAGCTGCATTATTCTTCTGCAGACGAAGAATAAAAGAATCGCTACTATGCGATTCTTCTTTACTAGCTCCAGCTGCACTATTCTTCTGCAGACGGAGAATAAAAGAATCGCTACTACGCGATTCTTCTTTACTAGCTTCGGCTGCAAGACTCGAACTTGCGACAGTAGCTTCCCAGTCATGCGCT
>JAIRWF010000004.1 GCA_031253335.1 Streptococcaceae bacterium | reverse complement strand
ATTAAGGATTTCGTGGAGAAAAAGCTTCAGAACAAAGCGAGGCTCTGCGTGAGCCTAAATCTCTCTATCAGGCAGGTGAATCGGCTAATTGCGCGCTATAAAGAAAAAGGGAAAGCTGGCTTTGTGCATGGGAATCGCGGGAGCAAGCCTCATTGTAACAAACGATATAAAAATCACAACAAAAAGCGAGAAAAGCAGTAACTTTTTCTCGCTCAATCTAGGTTAATTCTTAGTACATTTTCTATTTTGTTGTCAAGCATTTGCGAGTGTTTGTGGCACTTGGTTGAGAAGTTCTGCAATTCCTGCTTGTTTCGTCCCGCCCGCCATGGCAAGGTCTGGCTTTCCGCCACCTCGTCCGTCAATGGCTGGAGCGAGTACTTTGACGAGGTCGCCTGCTTTATGATCTGATGAAGAGCTTGCAACAAGGAGGCTGACTTTGCCTTCAGAGAGTTTTGTGACGAGGACAAGGACGTCAGACGATTTTTTCTGCTTCCAGAGGTCGGCGAGTTGCTTGAGGCTGTTGGCATCAGGGACAGAAACTTCTGACGCGATATAAGTCGTGCCTGAGGCTGCAGTCTCAACATGGGCGAAGATTTCATCAGACTGGGAGGCGGCAAGTTTGCCTGAAAGTTCTTGGTTGTCTTTCTGAGCTTGCTTCAAATCTTCGACCAGAGTCACGACTTTGGCACGCGTACTTGCTGCATCACCTTGTGCTTTCACGTTTTCTGCGATCGTCTCCATCTCCTTGCGGATGTTGTCCAGATAAGCAAAAGCAGCTTTTGAGGTAAGAGCTGTGATGCGGCGGACACCTGAGCCAATGCCTTCTTCGTGGATAATCTTGAAGAGGCCGATTTCGCCAGTTGATTTCACGTGCGTGCCACCACAGAGCTCCACGCTAAATGGCAGTGGACGCTCGTTTCCAATGATAACGGTACGGAGTTGACCCGTGTATTTCTCACCAAAGAGAGCGGGCGCTCCCATCGCTTTCGCCTGCTCAACCGTATAATCTGTGCGAGTCTCAACGACAATATTTTCCCAGATTTTTTCATTGACAATGTGCTCGATTTTTTCAATCTCATCTGGTGTTACGGGTTGGAAATGGTTGAAGTCAAAGCGCAAGAAATCTGTTTCGTTGAGTGACCCTGCTTGAAGGGCATGATCACCAACCACGTGATGTAAAGCTGCGTGTAAGAGGTGCGTTGCTGTATGGTTTTTCATGACTGCGTCACGGCGGACGGTATCAATGGCAAGCATATAAGTCTCGCCGACTTTGAGCTCAGCTTGTGTCTCAACGGTATGGAGATTTTGGCCGTTTGGTGCGTGTTGAACGTCGGTCACGGTAGCTACAATCGTGCCATTTACATCTTTGATGACCCCATGATCTGCGACTTGTCCACCCATTTCAGCATAAAACGGCGTTTTGTCAAAGACAAGAAGCGCTTCTCCAGCTGCCATCTCGACACGTGTGTCGTCTTGGACAATCGCGGTGAGTTTGGCCTCAGCTGTTGTAGCGTCGTAGAGGAAAATAGACGGCTCTGTGAGTTTGGATAAGGTTTCCGATTGCTTGCCCATGGAGCCACCTTTGACGGCATTTGCACGGGCACGTTCTTGCTGAGCTTTCATTTCAGCTTCAAAGCCTGCGTGGTCAATCTGGAAACCAGCGTCTTCGGCAAGCTCTTCGGTTAATTCAACAGGATAGCCATAGGTGTCATAGAGCTGGAAAATATCCTTTCCTGAGAGGGTTTCTCCGGGTTTCAACTGCGCTAATTTTTCGTCTAAGAGCTTTTGGCCTGCATCAATCGTGCGACCGAAGCTTTCTTCCTCGCGATCGATGATTTTTTGGGCATAGTCGGCTTTCGCTGCGACTTCAGGATAGTAGCTTTCCATGATCTTTCCGACCACAGGGACGAGTTTTGAGAGGAATTTGCCTTCGATGCCTAAGCGTTTACCGTGCATGACTGCGCGACGTAAGAGGCGACGGAGGACGTAGCCACGGCCTTCATTTCCTGGGAGTGCGCCATCTACGATTGCGAAAGAAAGGGCGCGAATGTGATCGGCGATAACTTTGAAGGACATGTTGTCGCCATCAGGGTCGTAGGTCTTACCTGAGAGCTTTTCAATCTCATGGATGATGGGAAGGAAAAGATCGGTGTCAAAGTTTGTCTTGCCGCCTTGGATGATGCAGGTCATGCGCTCAAGTCCCATGCCCGTATCAATGTTTTTCTGAGGAAGTTCTTTATACTCGGAGCGGGGAACGCTTGGGTCGGCGTTGAATTGGGAGAGGACGACGTTATAAATCTCGATATAGCGGTCGTTTTCGATGTCATCAGCAAGGAGTTTGAGGCCGATATGCTCTGGGTCGAAGGTTTCGCCACGATCAAAGAAAATCTCTGTATCAGGACCTGAGGGGCCAGCTCCGATTTCCCAGAAATTGTCTTCAATCGGCACGAGGTGGTCTTCTGCAAGACCCACTTCAATCCAGCGATTGTAGGTATCTTTGTCGTCAGGATAGTAGGTTACATAGAGCTTGTCAGCGGGAAAGTCAAAATAATCAGGCGATGTCAACATCTCCCAAGCGTAAGCAATCGCCTCGGTACGGAAATAATCGCCAATTGAAAAATTCCCCAACATCTCAAACATGGTGTGGTGACGTGCTGTACGTCCGACATTTTCAATATCGTTTGTGCGGATGGATTTCTGGGCACTTGTCATACGGCGGTTTTCAGGAGTTACTGAGCCGTCGAAGTATTTTTTCATGGTCGCAACGCCAGAATTTATCCAGAGAAGTGTTGGGTCGTTGACCGGTACAAGAGACTGGGGAGGCATGATTTGTGAGCCTTTTGAGGCAAAGAAATTGAGGAAGGTGTCGCGGATTTCCGCGGAGGTCATTTGTTTCATGGTTTTTCCTTTTGAAAAAACGAAAAATCTCGATTGAGCGGGCGCTTGCGCGCGGTACCACCACTCTTCACGAAATTTTTCGTCTTTTAGAATTTTATTTAATTTGTTATGCACTATTGACTGCAGTCTTGCAACACCGGCCGCTTTCTGGAAAGTCAGTATGGTTTAGTTTGTGAGTCCTGTGTAGTTTTGGAAGATGCCACTGAAGGTTTGTTCTTTAACGATGACGTTGTATTTTGTCAGGTAGGTCTTCATCACACTTGCCACATAGGTTGAGTCATTTTCTTTTTGGCTCTGGATGTAGGCTTTGAGCTGTTTGGTGTATTTGCTCATGTCTGTTCCTTTACCTGGGTTATTAATCATGTAAACGACGTAGTAGGTCGTTGCTCCATTTGAGCCTTGTACAGAGATGATGTCTGAGGCTTGACCGTTTTTCAAGGCAAAGGCTGCTGTCATGACTTGGCTTGGAATGGTGGTATTTGAGGAATCAAACTTTTGCTCGAGGTTGTTGTCCTTGGCCTGGGAGATAAACTCGTCAGAGCTATTAGTTGCAAGGTCATGTGCTTTTTGGGCATCGGATTGATTGGTTGAGGAAGCGATATAGGTGTCAACTTCTGGGTGGTAAGTTTCCCAAGCAGTCTTGAGGTTGGCCTCAGTGAACTGTGTTGCCTGAATCTGCTTATCAATGGCTTTTTGCTGAAGGAGTTGGAGGCGAAGCTGCGCCTTGTAGCTTGTTGTCGTGTAGCCTTGCTGCTGGAGCTGTGAGCTAAAGGTCGAGCTGCCACCGTATTGTGCTGCCATACTGTTGAATTTGTTTTCGACGTCTGCGCTTGAGACTTGCTTGCCGAATTCTTTTTCAAAGATATAGCTAAAGGTTGCGTTTTGCAAGAGGTTTGAGGCAGGTAGGCTTGGGAATGTCTTGGCTTCATTATAGAAGTCTGTGACGGTAATCTGATGGCCTTTCATGGTGATAATCGCTGTGTTGGGGCTTGTCTTCACACAACCTGCGAGTCCGATTGCTGCAAACACTGTTGCTGCAAGTATGGCGAGTTTCTTTGATAATTTCAATGATTTGAACTCCTTCTTTTTTTCTAGGGTTAATTATACCAGATTTTTCACAAATTGAGGAATGATACGGTAAATGTGAAAAGTAGGCTGTGCTCGATAAGGCCTATGTCGCTTTACGGATAAGGAGAAGGCCGTCTCCTAAGGGAAGAAGGCTTGTGGTGAGCTCTGGGACGTCGAGTGTGGCGTCAAAAAGCTTGTTTAGGCCTTTGACGATATTGCGTTCGCGGCGTGGGAGGTCTTCTGGTCTTTTCAGGACGTCGCCCGCTTGAAAAACGTCGTCTATCACAAGGAGAGCGTCCTGCGTCATCAGGCGCAAGAGCTCAGGAAGAAACCTTACGTACTGGGTCTTTGCGGAGTCCATAAAAACAAAGTCATAACTGGCTTCAGGAAGAGTTGGGAGAATGTCTTTCGCGTCTCCTTCAAGGAGCGTGATTTGTTCTTTGTATGCTGCGAGATTTGGGCGTGCATAGTTTAGCATTTCTTCGTAGCGCTCAAGGGTTGTGATTTGAGCATCAGGGCAGATCTCTGCCATAAGACGTGTTGAAAAGCCGATTGCGGTGCCAATCTCAAGGATGTTTTGGGGCTTGAGACTCGCTAAGAGGACCCGGAAAAAAGCAACTGTCTCATGCGGAATCACAGGGATATTGTGGGCATTTGCAAAGTCTTGGAGGGCTTTGGTCTCTCCTGTGAGTGCTCTTTGCCTGTCTCGCATGAAATCCACGAGGGGAGGTGCTACGACGGGGCGGCGCATCATGGGATTTGCTGCTTTTGGATAGACGCTATCGGCAATCTCGGTCATGTCAGTGGGCGCCTATCTCACGTTCGACGACCTCGACAATCGCATCCACGACGGCATCGACTTCGACTTGTGTGGGTGCTTCAGCCATCACACGTAAGAGCGGCTCTGTTCCTGAAGGGCGTACAAGAATACGACCATCTTCGCCGAGCTCGTCTTCCATTTCTTTGATTTTGCTGGTAATTGCAGTATTATCCTGCCAGGTGTCTTTGGAAGCAAGACTTGCGAGGCGAACATTGACCAGTTTTTGGGGATATATCGTCACTGCTGCGGCAAGTTCTGAAAGAGATTTGCCTGTCTCTCGGAGGACTTTGAGGAGCTGGACGCCAGAGAGCTGGCCGTCGCCCGTAGGGCTGTAATCTAGGAGTATCATGTGGCCTGATTGCTCGCCACCAAAGACGTAGCCAGATTTTTTCATTTCTTCGACGACGTAACGATCGCCAACGGCGGTAATAGCGCTTTTGAGGCCTGCTTTTTCGAGGGCTTTATGAAAGCCCAAGTTACTCATGACGGTGGTCACGACAGTGTTTTGTGCGAGACGACCGGCTTTGGCAAGGTAAGTGCCTAAGATGTACATGACGCGGTCGCCATCAATGACGGTGCCAGTCTCGTCAACGGCAATCAGGCGGTCGCCATCCCCATCAAAGGCGAGGCCAATATTGGCACCAAGTTCTTTGACTTTGGCTGCAAGAGCCTCTGGATGGGTAGAACCAATGTGGTCATTGATGTTGAGGCCATTTGGCGTGTCGCCAATGACGGTCACGTCGGCCTTAAGATCCAAAAAGACGCCTCCTGCGGTGGTGCTTGTGGCACCATTTGCGGTGTCGAGAACGACTTTGAAACCGCTGAAATCACCATCTGCTGTGCTTGTGAGGAACTTAGTGTATTTGTTGCGAGCTTCGCCATAACTGTGAAGAACGCCAAGGCCTTCGGCTGATGGGCGCGCAAGGGTGTCTTCTGGTGCATCAATCAGAGCTTCAATCTCAAGTTCTTGGGCGTCTTCAAGTTTGAAACCGTCGCCACCAAAGAACTTGATTCCATTGTCAAGCGCGGGGTTGTGGCTTGCGGTAATCATGACACCTGCTGAAGCTTGGTCTTTCTTGACGAGGTAGGCAAGGCCTGGGGTTGCGATGACACCAAGATCGTAAACTTCGATACCCACTGAGAGTAGTCCTGAGATGAGGCTTGTGGCAAGCATCTGGCCTGAAATACGGGTGTCACGGGCAACATAGACCTTGGGTTGCTCGCCATTTGCGGAGTGTTGACTGAGAATGTAGCCTCCGAATCGACCAAGTTTAAAGGCCATCTCTGGTTTGAGGCCGACATTAGCCTCGCCGCGGACGCCATCTGTTCCAAAATACTTTCCCATGTGAAAAAAATTCCTTTTTGTTGATTTTCTTGTGTTTGTCAAATTTGACAGAACTGTTTTGGTGCTAACTATGAGGGTTGTCAAATATGACAGGGCTCATGAAGAGCTTGAAGTCTTGTCAACTTTGATGGTTAGAGTGACGCTTGATTTGGAGAGAATTGCAGGGACGATGTCTCCGTTTTTATTGACCGCAATGAGGTTGACAGTGCCGGTAAAATCGTCGTGCAGGTCTGCGCTGGTCGGAAGGACTGCCTCAATGCGGGCAATATTTTTAATGGAGTTTGTCCCAGCCGTCACCGTCACGCTTTGCGGACTCGTCGTGGTACTTGTGACCTTGTAGCCTGCAGGAATTAGGCTGCTGTTGACCACAGCACTAATTGTCATCGTTGCTGTGGTTTTATGCTCAATGGTTACGGACATCTCAGTCGGAGAGACCTGTGCATTCAAGGCGGTGGGGAGGTTATTAATTTTGATTGGGACGCGATGCGTGCCTACACCAAGGTCTGTTAGATTCGCAGATAAGCTGAATGTGCGCATATCAGATGTGGTTTGCTGGTTGAGCTTAATCTGGTTATAGCTTGTGAGATAGACAGTCGCAGAGCTGGTGTAGCCTGTAATGAAGTATTCATTGCTGTTGTAGCTGAGGTTTACGGGAAGATTCTTGAGGGTTGCGGAATAGACTTGGCCGCCTGTTGCGGTGCCGGCGTTTTGGACACTGGTTGAGGTCGCATTGACATAGAGAATGAAGGCCAGAATCAAGCTCGCAATCAGCATGGTAATGCGGGCATTTAGAATTTTTGAAAGCATTAGTTGCCCTTCTTCCTAAAGAGGGCTGTCAAATTTGACAAGGCAGGCAAATTGCGAGCTGCGGGCGCATCAGGCTCTGTCAAATGCTGTACAAGCAATTCATGAAAACGTTCTGGTGATATGTCTGCAAAAAATTCTTTATTGTAAGCGACGGAAATGCCACCTGTCTCTTCGGAAACGACTAGCACCAAGGCATCTGAGACTTCCGAGAGACCAATTGCCGCACGGTGTCTAGTGCCGAACTGTTTGGAGATACCTGTTTTCTCGGTAAGCGGCAAATAGGCTGAGGTCACGGCAATCTTATTCTGTTGCACGATGACGGCACCATCGTGGAGCGGGGTGTTCGGGATGAAGATGTTGATGATGAGCTCACTCGTGATGTCTGCATCAAGTCTAATCCCCGTGGCTGCGTATTCCTCAAGCGTTTGCGTCCGTTCAATCGCAATCAGAGCACCGATTTTACGGCGAGACATGTAAGCGAAAGATTTTTCATAAGCCTCAATTTGCTTATCCACCGAGGTTTTTACGCTTTTGGGAGAAAACAAGGTGGTGGATCTGCCCATTCGCTCAAGTGCAGTGCGAATCTCGGGCTGGAAAATAATGATGAGCGCAATTACGCCATAGGTCAGGACCTGATTTAAGAGCCATTGAAGGGCTTTGAGGCCGATGAATCCTGCGATGAGATCCACCACAATAAAAAGGATGACGCCCCGCACCAGAATCATCAGCCGCGTCCCTGATACAAAGCGGATGGCGCGGTAAATGATGAATGCGACAATCACAATGTCAAGCACTGAAACGAAAATATGCCAAGGACTGCTATTTGCGGCTCCGATGCGTTGCCAGAAGTCATTATTAAAGAGCTGGGAAATGTTCATTGCACTCATTTTACCATTTTTGGGTCAATTTTTCAGAGCTAGAGGGTAAGAAAAAAGTCTGTCAAATTTGACAGACATCAAGGCGTTTCTGCCTTCGCATCACATTTTGCAATCATACCAAAACCTAAAATCACATGGGAACTATAGGTTACCTCTAAAAACCTGCTTTTTCGTCTAACTTCGAGAGCTGCTTGACGCATGCGTCAAGTGCATAAACGGCTCTCGGCGTTAGTCTTCATAAGCAAAACGGTATTTAGACACGCCCTATACTTCAAATTGATGCGGCAGAGGCAATTTAGTGCTGTGTGCCCTCGATTTTCGTGACTTCTTCAGCAAATTTCTGTGCCACAGAGGCGTTTGCAGCATCCTCATCGTCACCGATATAGTTGTCATCATCAATTTCATCCAAATTGACAAAAATATCAATCGCGCCTTTGAGGTTGTCAAATTTGACAGGAGCCTCCCCACCGTACTCCCCATCGAGATTGACAAGCATCTGAGTCGTAGAAAGCGGTTCAATCGTGAGACTTCGGCTTCTGATATACTCTGTATTCACATCTATCAAGTGTTTTCCCGTCCCTTGAGCCACCATTGCAAGCAGCGCCAGAATCTCAAACAAATTATCCGTCTTCACAAGAAACACACTAAAGAGGCCATCATCCAGCTTCGCGTCGGGCGCAATCCTCTCAAAACCGCCAACTGAATTCGTCAAGGCGACGAAGATCATGGACGCCTCGCCTTCAAACACCCCATTATCATGTTCAATCCGTACAGGCACTTTCTTCACGCGCGGCAGGAGCTCTACACCCTTGGCCAGATAGGCGAGATAGCCAAAAGTCGTCTTGAGATTCGACGGCACACTATAGGTCAGCTCTGAAAGGGCGCCTGTTGCAGCGATGTTAATGAAATAAGTCTTCTCATCATCTGTCTCACGCGTCATACGACCCACATCCACCGCCAAGAGCTGCTTTTTCCCAACGATATCAATCGCTGCCAGCGGCTCATTTCGAGGAATCTTGAGCGCCCTTGCAAAATCATTCGTCGTTCCCATCGGAATAATTGCAAGCTTTGTCAAATGTGAAAATCCTACCATCCCATTAACCACCGCGTTGATTGTGCCGTCGCCCCCTGCTGCAACTATGAGATCATAGTCCCCAGACTGACAAACGCGCATAGCTTCTTCTTTAGCCGAGTTTTCATCTGCCGTCGTTGCAAATGCGCTCGTCTCATAGCCAAAACCTTCCAAATGATCCAGAACATCCGCAATCGCGCGTTTCATGAGTTCTTGCCCACTTATCGGATTGTAAATCAATCGCGCCCGCATCATACTTCTCGTAGCCTTTCTAGGTCAGCTTCTGACCAGACTTCAACGCCTAGCTCTTGCGCTTTCGTAAGTTTTGAGCCGGCTTCAGCCCCTGCCACTACAAAATCCGTCTTGCGTGATACCGAGCCCGTCACCGTCGCACCAAGTTTTTCCAGAATCTCACGTGCCTCAGACCTTGTCAAATTTGACAACGTCCCCGTCAAGACCACCGTTTTGCCCGAAACAGGGCTGTCAGATTTGACAGACCCACCCAAATAGTCAAAGTTCACGCCTGACAAGGAAAGTTCCGTCATCAAAGCCCGCGCACCATCCGTTGCAAAATAATCCACAATCGACTGCGCCAAAACACGCCCCACTCCTGGAATCTCAGCAATCTCAGACTCCGAGCTAGTCGCAAGACGCTCCAGATTTCCAAAATGCTCAGCCAAAATCCGTGCTGCCTTCGCCCCCACATGCCGAATTCCCAGTCCAAAAAGTAAACGTTCTACCGAATTTTCCCGAGACGAATCAATCGACGCGAGCAACTTCTCCGCTGACTTCTGCCCCACTTTCTCAAGCCCCATCAGATCGCCTTCTGAGAGTGTATATAAATCCGCCACATCCCTTATCACATGACTTTCAAAGAGTGCTGACACCACCGAAGGCCCAAGGCCCATGATATTCATCGCATCCCGACTCGCAAAATGAATCAATTTCTCACGCTGCATCGCAGGACAAAGCGGATTTACACAACGCAGCGCCACCTCATCCTCCAAATGCACAAGCGGCGTCCCACACTCAGGACAGACCTCAGGAATTGGCAAAGGCGCACTTCCTTTAGGCCGCTTTTCAAGCAACACGCGCTGCACCGCAGGAATAATATCCCCCGCCTTATAAATCACAACGGTGTCGCCCACTCGCACATCTTTTTCCGCGATATAATCGACATTGTGCAAGGTCGCCCGTGCAACCGTCGTCTGAGCCAAGGTTACAGGCGTCATATTGGCCGTCGGCGTCACGACGCCCGTCCGACCCACCGTCCAATCCACGCTCAAAACTTCCGTCTCAGCGAGATCAGGTGGAAATTTATAAGCAATCGCCCAACGCGGGTACTTCACGGTAAAGCCAAGTTCTTCCTGCTCAGAAAGACCGTTGACCTTCACCACCACTCCATCAATATCATATGGCAAACGCTCTCGCAGCGCCGTTACACGCTCCACAAAAGCCCAAATTTCCGTCATCGAGCGCGCAAAAACACGCTCTTGATTAACCACAAACCCAAGCTTCTCAAAGTACTCCAGCACTTCCTCTTGCGTCCCATGCGTTGAAGGCCCCGCCTCCTGATAGAGAAAGGTCGCAAGACCACGCTTTGCCACCACCGACGTGTCCAACTGCCGCACCGTACCCGCCGCTGCATTTCTGGGATTCGCAAAAGCAGGCAAGCCCTCAAGTTCTCGTTCAATATTGAGCTTATCAAAGCTCGCCCGCGGCATATACGCCTCGCCCCGTACCACAATATCAACCGCCTCAGAGAGCACCTGTGGCACATCCTTGATTTGCTTGATATTTTCCGTGACATTCTCCCCGACAGACCCGTCCCCCCGCGTCGCCGCCGTCACAAGCCGTCCCGCCTCGTAGTATAAGGATAATGAAAAACCATCAATCTTCAACTCACAAATATATTCTGGATTTGGAATCGTCCTTCTTACGCGCTCTTCCCACTCCGCCAATTCTTCGCGCGAAAACACATCCGCAAGCGAGTAGAGATTATAGGGATGCTGAAACTTCTCAAAACCAGATAAAATCACGCCCCCCGTCTTCTGCGTTGGCGAATCCCCCCGCACCAAGTCAGGATGTTCCTTTTCCAAAGACTCTAAGCGCGCATAAAGCCTGTCATACTCCGCATCCTCCACTGACGGATTGTCTTCGGTGTAGTATTCATAGGCATACTGATTGAGCCGCTCCACCAAATCCTTGATTTCTTCTTGCACATTCATCCCACTATTTTACCATTTTTTTGATATAATATAAGAGTTGCAAACGAGCACTCAAACTCTTTACAATCCTGCATTGCGCAGCTTATGAGCGCGAACACCCACATCTTATCCTGGCGCCATAGTGAAGTGGTAACACATGGCTCTGCAAAAGCCTAATCGCGGGTTCAAATCCCGCTGGCGCCTTAAGAAAAAAGTGCTCCTTGGAGTGCTTTTTGATTAAAAGCCAGAAGGGCAAAGCCCTGGCGCCTTAGTAAAATCGTAGATTTTGCGAAGAAAGCCCAGCGCTTAAAGCGCTGGCGCCTTAAGAAAAAAGTGCTCCTTGGAGTGCTTTTTGATTAAAAGCCAGAAGGACAAAGCCCTGGCGCCTTAAGAAAAAAGTGCTCCTTGGAGTGCTTTTTGATTAAAAGCCAGAAGGGCAAAGCCCTGGCGCCTTAAGAAAAAAGCGCTCCATAGGAGTACTTTTTCAATTTATTTTTACTCTTTTTTATCAGCCTCTTTTAACCCCCACGTGCTATAATGAAGGTATCAAACCCTATAGGAGGCACACATGATTAAAATTCCAAAAAATTTCACGACGGGCTTTATTGCAGGCGCATCTGCAGCTCTTGCAGCAGTCGCAAGCGGCCTTATCACCTTCAAGGTCGTCAAGGTCGATCCGGCAAAGCGTTACGATGAGTGGCTTGACACCAACAAAAAACTTGCCAATCGCAAATCAACGCGTCACTAGACATGAAAACAGAACGTTTTAACCTCTCACAAACAGCTTGGGTCACAAGCTACGTCCGAGAAAATCCACGCGAAGACGGCAAACCCATGCCCGCTGTCATCATCTGCCCTGGTGGTGGCTACGAGCACGTCTCACGTCGCGAATCCGAGCCTTTAGCCTTAGCCTTTCTCTCACAGGGCTATCAGGCTTTCGTTTTGGATTACACCGTCTCTTCAAAACTCTCAGACTATGGGACCTCTCGAAAAAACTTCCTTGCCGATTGCTTGGCAGAGCTAAAAGCCACCTTTTTACTCGTCCAGAGCCACGCTAAAGACTGGGCCATAAACCCCGAGAAGGTCTTTCTTCTAGGTCTCTCAGCAGGTGGGCACCTTGCCAGCTGGTATGCGACAAGCTGGCAGGAGATCGGAGGCCCGAGGCCAGCTGGGCTCTTGCTGTCTTACGCCGTGACCGATTTCAGGCTGGGTTGGCCTGCCTCGCTTGACTTTTTCAAGTTTGACCTCGGACAAGTCGCAGACTATGCCAGCCACGAAAAAGTCAACTCACAAACGCCTGAAACTTTTATCTGGCATACCGTCGCTGACGATGGCGTTCCTGTTATCAACTCGCTGCGTTTTTGCGAAGCTCTTGCTGCAGCAGGTATTTCCTTCGAGGCTCATCTCTTTGAAAATGGTCCCCATGGTTTATCTCTTGCCACTAGAAGCTCAGCGCCTTCTAACTTTGAGTTAGAACCAGACACAGCAAGCTGGTTTCCCTTAGCTATACGCTTTCTTGAGCGCCGCATCAACTAAAAACGGAGGCATCCCTCCGTTTTTTAAATCTCCCCATTTTTTGCAATCACGTCCTTATACCAATAATACGAATCTTTCGGAATCCGCGTCAAGCTACCTTCCATGGTCTCATCCTGATCCACATAGACAAAGCCGTAGCGCTTCTGATAGCCATTGAGCCACGAGAGCAAATCCGTATATGACCACGTCTGGTAACCAATGACATCACACCCATCTGAAATCGCCTCACGAATGGCCTTCACGTGCGCCGCAAGGAAATCAATCCGATACGAATCATGAATCTTGCCGTCTTCAACCTTGTCATACGCGCCAAGCCCATTTTCCGTGATCATCACAGGAATCCGGTAGCGCGACTCAATCCGCCGCAACGCAATGCGCAAGCCTTCAGGATCGATGGTCCAGTCCCAATCCGTCGTCTCGACAAACGGATTGACCACCGTCTGCTGAAGTCCGGGAACCCCCGAGGCCTTCGCTGAGCCTTTTTTGCCCGTCGTATTCATCTGATAAGCATCTTTATTCGATACGCCCCCATCGAGCGGATTCCATGCATTCGTCGCCGTCTGATAGAAATTCAGCCCCAAAAAGTCTGGATGAGCTGACTTCAAAAGCTCCGCGTCACCTTCCTCAAACTCAGGCGCAATCCCTTGCTCCTTAAGCCAGGTCATCGCAGCCTTTGGATAAACGCCGTAGATATACATATCCATCCAGAAATGCGCACCCAGATCCTCCGCATTCTCCGCCGCAAGGACATTCAAAGGATTGCTATCAATGCTATACTGTGGCGTATAGGCAAAGCTTGGTCCGATCTTGCCTCCTGGCAAATTCAACTCGTGGAATTTATTAATCACCGCCGCATTCGCCAAATTTGCAATGTGATTGACCTTGTAAAAGAGCTTGCTGTCTGTCTTTCCAGGTGGATGTGTCGCAATTTCCCAGCCCATGTGCGTAAAGATATTTTGCTCATTGAGCGACACCCAATAATGAACCTTCCCCGCAAAGTGCTTAAAGAGCGTCTCCGCGTAGTTCACAAAGTCCGGAATGATCTCGCGCGACTCCCAGCCCCCATACTCATCCTGCAAGGCTTGTGGCAAATCCCAGTGATAAAGCGTCACGACAGGCTCGATATGATTTGCAATCAACTCATCAATCAAATCCTCGTAGAATTTTAGCCCCGCAGCATTCACCTCGCCGCGTCCTTTAGGGAAAATCCGCGTCCACGCAATCGAGAACCGATAACTCTTGAGCCCGAGCTCCGCCATGAGCTTGACATCTTCCTTGTAGCGATGGTAATGATCGACCGCGATGTCGCCATTTGTCCCCTTAAAGGTCTTTCCAGGAATCCGTACAAAATTATCCCAGACACTTGCTTCCTTGCCATCTTCAAACGGCGCGCCTTCGACCTGATAGGCCGCAGAAGCAGACCCCCAGAGGAAATCCGCAGGAAATGGTTTTAATACTTTATGATCCATGAT
>JAIRWF010000040.1 GCA_031253335.1 Streptococcaceae bacterium | reverse complement strand
AGCCCATACAGCTCCACCAAAGCAGCCTCTGACCTCATCGTGCGGGCTTGGGTGCGCAGTTTCGGCCTCAAAGCGACCATTTCCAACTGCTCAAACAACTACGGCCCCTTCCAGCACATCGAGAAGTTCATTCCCCGCCAAATCACGAACGTCCTCTCCGGCATCACGCCTAAGCTCTACGGCGACGGCAAAAATGTGCGCGACTGGATTCACACCGAGGACCACAGCTCCGGCGTTTGGGCAATTTTGACTAAGGGACGCATCGGCGAGACCTACCTTATCGGCGCCAATGGCGAAAAGGATAATAAAACCGTTCTCGAAGACCTCCTCGTGAAAATGGGTAAAAACGCGACTGACTACGACCGTGTCATCGACCCTCGCGGCGACGCTCATGACAAGCGCTACGCCATCGACAACACCAAACTACGCGAAGAACTCGGCTGGACGCCAAAGCACACCGACTTTGAAAGCGGTCTCCAAGCCACCATCGACTGGTACCGCGAAAACGAATCCTGGTGGAAAGCCGAAAAAGCAGCCGTCGAGGCAAAGTATGCCAAGACGCAGAAGGTGATAGGTGCGGAGTAAAATACTTTGACTTTTGTTGTAGCAAAGTCAGTCGTTTATTAACTTTGAACAAAGTTCAAGGCGGCTGAATGAGCAGCAACCAAAAGTCAGTTTTACGAGCCTGAAGGTGATAGAAGAATAAAACACTTTATTTTACATAATTTTTCAAAACGCTATACTTACAGTACAGCGTTTTCTCTTGACTTCGTCAAGAGAAATGCTAATAAGAAAAAAATGGAGAATATTTATGGCAAAAGTAACGGAATTTAAACTTGGCTTGATTTCACAGTGGCTCAAAGGGTCTGTATCAGTAGATTCAAGGTTTGTAAAGATGGATACGCAAAATGTATTTTTAGGCCTTATCCCAATTGGGCACAATAATCAAAATATGCCAGCAGCGCATGTAAGTGGTGCACAAGTTAGCACGTCGCTTAAAATGGAGAGCATCATTGTTGGAATTATTTTTGCCATTATCGGGCTAAGTCTATTTAAAAGTAATTTTCTTGGAGGTCTCATTTTGCTTCTTATTGGGGTATATCTGTTTTTGGCGGGAATTTTAACGCGATTAATCTTTGAAAGAGATTCTGGGAAGTCAGAGGTGCTCTTTGTACCCTTTTTTGAGCGGGGGAAAATGAACTCGATTGCAAATGATGTCAATGCGATGTTGACTTATGCTGAAGATAAAAATGATCTGAATTTATTTATGGATAAGAAAAATGAAAAGCAAGATATTTAATAAACTAACAAAGCAAACAGAGAAGCTGACGAAATAGTCGGCTTTTTTAGATGCACCTCTTGATTTTTAATAGCATTCATGCTATAATGAATCTATGAAGAATCCTGAATTTGACTGGGGAGACAAGTTTGACTCGTTCCTGGACGGTCTGCCTGATGATGACGAGGTTAAACTCTTGAAAATCATTGAGAATATTGAAGATAAAGGTTTGAAGGTCGCGCAAAGGCTAGAGTGGATTAAGAAATTAGACACAAATCTCTATGAAATTCGCTCAAAATTTGGTTCAAATATTCAACGTGGGATTTATTTTCAGCTTCAGGACAATCACTATTGGATCACACACGGCTTTACTAAGAAAACGCAGAGAACGCCTAAAAATGAGATTGCCAAAGGCAAAAAGCTAAGAGAGGAAAAATTGAAGGAGGATGAAAATGAGTAAAGTGAAAGACCGTATTGCTTCGCGAATTGCTGAACAGCCCGAACTTGCCAAGATGTTTGTCATTGAGCAAGAAAAGCTCGATGCTGCACTTGAAGTTTTAAAACTCCGCGAGAGCCTTGGACTTACGCAAGATGAACTTGCAAAATTAATTGGAAAACCCCAGTCAACGATTGGTCGAATCGAATCCGGAAGTGTGGACGTCAAGCTTTCCACCTTGGCGCAAATCGCGCACGGCACGGGAAAAGAGCTCCGTGTGGAATTTATTTAGATTAAGAACTTCATTTTACATAATTTTTCAAAGCGCTATACTTACAGTACAGCGTTTTCTCTTGACTTCGTCAAGAGAAACAATCATTGAGAATATTGGAGGACTAAAATGGGATTTTTTGATTTAATCACTGGAGGCAATAAAACTCCCAGAGAAAACGGGGATAAAATGACTCTTTCTGAGGAGACAAAAAATGACAAACGAATTCAAAAGGCAAGTATAACGGATGGGAAATCTGGAAATACGTTTAAAGCCTCAAAGACCACATATAAAAATCGGACTGTTGAGACGCGTTCTTATCCTAACGAACGTTAATCATTTATTTTTTGTTTTTTTTAGAAAAAATGAGGGAACAATGGGTCTTTTTAGTAATCTTTTGGGACTTTTTAGTAATCTTTTGGGAGGTCACTCTATAAACGACCTTGATTGTGATTGGACTTGTGATGGTTGTGGCGCTAACTTGAATGTTCAAAATGGATTTTCTTGTAGCACAGGAAGTTGGGAATGTACTGAGTGTGGCTTTGATAACGATGTGTCAGAAGCGAATATTATTGATCCTTATATGTTTGATGGTGACGATGATGATGATGACGATGACGATGAAGAAAGGCTAGATGTGTATGACGCAGCATTAATTTGGGAATCTAACGGACGAGACGAAGACTACACTTTTGGCTACACAGAGGATGAATTATTAGAGGCACTTAATGACTGACAGTTTGCAATTAGCAAACAAAAAAATTTGGTTTCCAATTGACTAGAAATATGATAAAATTGAGCTATCGAGCGATGGCTCTTTTATTAATATTTAGGAGAAAACCATGATCTTAATCACAGGTGGTAACGGCCAACTCGGCACAGAATTACGGCATTTACTCGACGAACGCGGTGCCGCTTACACGGCGACGGACGTCAAAGAGCTTGATATCACGGACAAAGCGGCGGTGGATAGCTATTTTGATGCCCACAAGCCAACGCTCGTCTATCATTGCGCGGCTTACACAGCAGTTGACAAGGAAGAGGGCGAAGGGAAAGAACTCGGCTACAAGATTAACGTGACGGGCTCTGAAAATCTCGCAGAAGCAGCGGCCCGTGTGGGTGCAACGCTCGTCTATATCTCGACGGACTACGTCTTCGGGGGCGAAATCGGCATCGGTGAAGAGCGACAGGTCGACGATCCAAAGGGCGCTGAGTCAGAGTACGGCCGCACGAAGTCCCTCGGCGAAGATGCGGTGGCGAATTCTGGCGCGAATTTCTACATTGTGCGCACCGCTTGGGTTTTCGGCAACTACGGGCCAAACTTTGTCTTCACCATGCAAAAGCTCGCTGAGACGCATCCGACGCTGACCGTGGTCAATGACCAGCACGGGCGCCCAACTTGGACCCGCACACTCGCTGAATTCATGACCTATCTGGTTGACACGAAGCAAGCCTACGGCTTCTATCATCTCACAAATGACGCCAAGCCAGGCGAAGACGTGACTTGGTACGATTTTGCCAAAGAAATCTTGAAAAATACGGACGTGGATGTCCAACCCGTTGACAGCTCAGGCTTCAAACAAGTGGCCAAACGTCCGTTTAACTCGACGATGGCTCTCGACAAGACCAAAGCGACTGGCTTTGAAATCCCCCTCTGGCAAGACGCGCTTGCTAGCATGCTTGCTAAAGGCGATTTGCGGGAAAATCCAGATAAAATCAAGGGCGAGACGGCTGAGAAATAATCAAAGCTGGTAATAGGGCCTTAGAAAGTGTAATCAAACTGAGGTGAATAACGGAAACCTCTCTGTATGGCAAGATGACCCACCCCTTTAGCTTGAGGAAAGAACAAAACTATCTGAATGAAGGTTTGGGGAAATAAGCAAACAAAAAAATCTCAATCAAGTGGTTGAGATTTTTTGCTCAGGGTTTAATTTTCTTTTGGCTTTCTAAAATGACTGATGAGTCCAAAGACGATAATCCAGACCACCGTCCCAATTGCTGGAATACGCGTATCTGAATAGAAGAAGAGCGAGAGGAAAATCAACAAGAAACCAATAATCGCAACGGGTGCTAAGATCTTTCCACCTGGTAAGGTAAAGCCTTCTGGGTTGAATTCTTTTGATTTGCGGAACTTGAGGAAGGTCCACAAAGTCATAATATAGACGACCAGAAAGAGGTTCGTCGCAACAGACGTCACAAAGGTAAAACCATCTGAAACCCCTGGAATCATGGAGATAAAAGGCGTTAAGAAAACCAAAATCGCTGTGAAAATCAGGGCGTTCAATGGAATGCCTCTTTTTGATAGCTTTGTAAAAGGCGTCATAATCTTATCTTTGTGAATATTTGAAAGGGCATAGAGATTGCGAGTCGTTGAGAAAAGACAAGAGTTCAACGCTGAGGCAGCGGATGTAATGACGACAAAGTTAATCAAGTTTGCAGCCCATTTGACGCCGACAAGTTCAAAGACCATGACAAAGGGGGATTTTCCTGGCTGAATCTTATCCCAAGGGACAATCAGCATAATGGCTAAGAGAGCGCCAATGTAGAAAAGCATAATCCGTACAGGGATTTGGTTAATCGCTTTTTTCAAAGTAGGTTGTGGATTGTCCGTTTCTGCCGCGGTCATCCCGATAAATTCCATCCCGACAAAGGCAAACATAATCATCTGGAAGCTCGCAAAGAAATTCCCCCAACCGTTGCTAAAACGTGCGCCGAAGAGGTTGCTTAATTGTGCTGCCCCTGTGACACTCGATGTTGAATAGTGGAAATTTCCAAAGAGCATGATGACAGCAGTCACAATCATCCCGACGATGGCGGCAATCTTAATCATCCCAAACCAGAATTCAGTCTCGCCAAAGAACTTTGCATTCAGCGTATTGAGACCAAAAAGAAGTACTAGAATCACGGTTTCTGTAATGACCGTCGGGACATGTGGTAGCCAGAGCTGGATATAGACGCCGACGGCGGTTAATTCGCTCATGGCCATGAAGATTACCACAAGCCAGTAGCTCCATTGCCCGAAATAACCAGTTTTGGGGCCAATGTAGCGGGCCATAAAATTCAGAAAGCTGTGTTGCTCCGTGTCGTTGTAGAGCATTTCACCAATCGCACGTAAGAGGACAAACATGAAAGCGCCAATGATGAGATAGACAAGAAGAATTGAGGGACCACCAAAGTGGATGGATTTTCCGGCCCCCAGGAAAAGCCCCGTGCCAATCGTTCCTGCAATCGCAATCAGCTGGACGTGGCGGTTTTTCAGGCCGCGCTGCGTTTCCTGTTCAGGGAAAATTTCTTTTGTTTTTGCTTCCATCTTATTTATTCTCCAAAACGCTCAGACGTTTGTTGATGTCACGGACATGATTGACAAACAAAATGAGTCCAAAGATAATCGTCCAAACGACTGCCCCAATCGCAGGCCAAAGCGTAGATTCGTTAAAGAAGAGGCTTATGAAGACAATAATGAAGACAGTCATGGTGATTGGCACAAAGACCTTGTAGCCAGGGAGCTTGAAACCATTCGGATCGACATCGTTTGACTTCTTAAAGCGCCAATAAGTAATGAGCGTCAAGAGATAGACGATAAGAAAGAGGTTCGTGGTACATGCTGAGGCGAAGTTGAAGGCATTCCCAATCCAAGGAATTCCCTGCAAGAGTGAAAGAACTGGAGAAAGCAAGGTCAAAATTCCAACAAACCAGAGCGCGTTAATGGGAATATGATTCTTGGACAATTTCGTGAAACGATCCGTAAATGCGGATGGGTGTTGGCTCGCAAGGGAATACATGTTACGTGTGGCAGAGAAAAGTGAGCTGTTGAGGGCAGAACCAGCAGAAGTCAAGACGACAAAGTTGACAAGGGCTGCGGCCCATTTAATCCCGATGAGCTGGAAGACCATAACAAATGGGGATTTATCTGCAGGGATATGTTGCCAAGGGAAGATAACCATAATGGCCAAAAGAGCACCGACGTAGAAAATCAAAATACGAACCGGAATTTGGTTGATGGCTTTTGGCAGAGTCTTGCGTGGCTCCGCAGTCTCTGCGGCGGTCATCCCGATAAATTCCATGGACGTAAAGGCAAACATAACCATCTGCAAAGCCCCAAAGTAGGCCATGAAGCCTTTCGGGAAGAAACTAAAGTTGCTAAAGAAGTTGCCAAGCGAGACGTGTGCTGCGCTATGAGTGACTTGATCCGTATAGCCATAATGCACGACGACAAGGATAATGGCAACGGCAATCATAGATAGAATCGCAACGACCTTGATAATCGCAAACCAGAACTCTGTCTCGCCAAAGAATTTCGCGTTCAGCGTGTTGAGTCCAAAGAGTGCGGCGAGCATGACGATTTCAATCAGCCAAAGCGGCACCATCGGTAGCCAAAATTGAATGTATTCGCCGATGGCGGTTAATTCTGCGATACAGACGAAGACTAAGAGGAGCCAATAAGACCATTGCGCAAAGTAACCCGTGCGGTCGCCCAAGTATTTCGTGATGAAATTGAGGAAACTGTGCTGGGTCGGATCGACAAAAAGCATTTCACCAATCGTGCGCAAGAAGAGGAACATGACGATCCCAATCGCGATGTAGGCGATGAGAATAGAAGGGCCTGTGGCATTGATGGTTTTTCCAGCGCCCAAGAAGAGCCCCGTTCCAATCGTCCCCGCAATCGCAATGAGCTGAATGTGGCGGTTCTTGAGGCCACGTTGGACAGTAGGAGCATCACCCGTTAAGCCCGCAATGGATGTGTGATCGTTGATTTTTTCGTTGTTTTCCATAAGTTCTCCAAATAGATGTAAAGATGTGTTTTCACTAGAAGTTGCAAAATTTTCAGAAAATTTTTAACTGCAGGGAAAACGTTGAAATAAACTAGTTAATATTATAACTTTTTTTGACGAAAAGCACAAGAATTTGCTATAATATGTTGATGTTACACGTGGATGAGGATTTGCTTGCGATTGATGCGCTGATTGAGGCTGTGGTGGCTGAAATACTTGCGTCTGATGAAGCGAAAACCTATCAAGAAGCAGCTGTCAAATTTGACAGAGATGCAGAAATTGCTGAGAAGATTGCGAGACTTGACGAAAATAGGGCTTATTTGCCCTATCGGGAAGACCTGCGTGCACTTGCCAAAGAAATCAATGTGCATCCGACGGTTTATGGGTTGAAGTTAGCTGAAAACGACTTACAAAGGCGTTTGTCAAATTTGACAAAGGAGATAGCATCGGCGATTTCTAAGGATATACGTGTGGATGATGCCCTGCCACTGGGGCTAGACGGGAAAGGAGAGTCAAAACATGGCCATAGACGAAATGCGTGACGACTCGGATTCGTTTGAAATAAAGGATCGACGGGCGCTTTATGTGTTTTACAAGAGTGCACGTAATGCAAGGTTCCTCTCGAAATATGGTGAAGTCATTTTTAACAGTAAAAAGCATAATTACAGTTGTCTTTATGTGGATGCGGATAAGCTTGAGGCGGTGCGTGAGATGCTTCAAAAAGAGAAGTTCGTGCTGGATATTCAAGAAAGTGTGCTAGATACCTTGTCAACTGACTTTGGGAGTGCTTTTGTAGAGACGAATGCAGCGCTCAAAGATGAGTTGGGCGAGCCTGTGGTCTGACTAAAGAAAAAACCTCCTTGCGGGGGTTATTTTTTGCGGTGACGAAGGGTATCTAGGAAGCGAACCACCTTACTTCTGGCGTAGCGGAATTCGATATCGTTTTTTTTGAGGAAGGCTTCAAAGTCAAGGTGGCCACGGCTTTCTTCATCGACTTCAAGCTCAAATTCGTAGTCGCTTGTGCCCAGATACTCATTGGCGTCAAGAGCTTCGAGGCCGATAGAGGTGTGGCATTCACGGCGTGTGGTGGTAAGAGACCCAATACAGCCAATCGCAGACACGTCAAGGTTAGCTTCATTCAAAATATCTGTGATTTCTGTGATATCTTCGCAACAGTCAGTGATGGCATTTTGTGCAATGAGGCGCTCTGCTTCATCCAAGGCCAAGGCGATGTTGTGCTCCATGTTTCCGATGTCCTGAGGGACTTTGAGCGTCATCTCGGCAGCGTTTTTAAAGCAACGGATGCGCAGGGCAAGGCGCTGTTCTCTAAGTGAAAGCTCTGGCGTATCAAAGTAAAAGTTTGTTTGCCGGATGGGCTTTACATGGGAGAAGAGACGTAAAAGGCGCTCGTACTCGGGCATGGACAAGAGTGTCTTAAACTCGATTTCTAAATTCTCGGACATTGTGGTAAAATTATAGCATAAATAGACGGGAAAAAGGCGTTTAGAATGAATAAGCAAGAGTGGGAAGAGTTTTTAGATCCCTATGTGCAGACGGTTGGGGAGCTGAAAATTAAGCTGCGCGGGGTGAGAAAGCAATTTTTGAAGAAAAATCAGTATTCGCCGATTGAATTTGTGACGGGGCGCGTGAAAAGACGAGACTCTATCGTGGCGAAGGCTTTAAAGCGTGGCTACGACGAGGCGCATCTGGGCGAGATGGAAGATATTGCGGGGATTCGCGTGATGGTGCAGTTTGTAGAAGATATTTATGATGTTCTGGCCTTGATTCGTAAGCGCTCGGATTTTCAGGTTCTTGAAGAGCGTGATTATATCAGAAATCAAAAAGAGTCTGGCTATCGAAGTTACCATGTCATCGTGAGTTACACGATTGATACGATTGCGGGACCGCACCACGTCTTAGCGGAGATTCAGATTCGGACCTTGGCGATGAATTTCTGGGCGACGATTGAGCATTCGCTGAACTACAAGCACCGAGGGGACATTCCGGGAGATGTGCGGAAGCGCTTGTCGCGTGCGGCTGAGATGGCCTATGCGCTTGATAACGAGATGTCGGCCATTCGTGAGGAAATTCAGGAAGCGCAGCAGCTTTTTGAAGGAACGCTCAATGCGCAGGGAAATTGGCCTGAGACGGATTTTGATTTGGGAATGGACGAGTTGGAGGAAGATACGGATGTCTAAGCGAATTGCGGTTGTCGCGAATGCGTCAAAGGAGTCGCAAGAAGTATTGTCAAATTTGACAGGGCTTTTACGTGCGGCTGGTTTTGATTTGACGCAGGAGAATCCTGAAATTGTAGTTACGGTAGGAGGGGATGGAACCTTGCTACGTGCGATGCATGACTATGAGGAGAGTTTAGACAAGGTACGTTTTGTAGGGGTACACACGGGGCATCTTGGTTTCTATACGGATTTCTTAGCGTCAGATTTGACAGGACTTGTGGCTGCCTTGCAGTCTGAAAATGCTCAAGAGGCCTGGCATTATCCCTTGCTTCAAGTCGAAGTGACGTGCCAAAATGGTTCTGTCACCAAGCATTATGCGCTCAATGAGTCAACCATCAGGCGTCGCGCCTATACGCTCGTTGCGGATGTGAAGATTTCGGACTTGTTATTTGAAAAATTTCGTGGGGATGGCTTATCTGTCTCTACGCCGACGGGCTCGACGGCCTATAATAAATCCATCGGCGGGGCTGTGATGCATCCAAGTGTCGCTGCCATGCAGGTCGCAGAGATTGCCAGTCTCAATAACATTGTCTTTCGGACGCTTGGTGCCTCAATGATTGTGAGCCAAAAAGATCGTGTTGTGTTGTGTCCTGAGCCTGCAGACGATTATGTGCTGACGATTGATCAGCTGGAGTTCAATTATTCAGATATTTCGCAAATTAGCTATCGTTTGGATGGCGCAAC
Organism: Streptococcaceae bacterium; assembly: GCA_031253335.1. GTDB lineage: Bacteria > Bacillota > Bacilli > Lactobacillales > Streptococcaceae > Lactovum. Next base: position 19,118 of record JAIRWF010000040.1, on the reverse strand, counting down.
GATTGCCTTCGCAAATTGTGGACACACGAGCTTTTGGGAGCGCGTTCGGGATTCATTTATTGGAGATATCACGGATTGATGCGCTTTTCGTTTGTTAATGACTTTGAAGGCCGCATGGTCAAGCGCCTCTTGGCTCTACATGGGGTGTCAAAGGGGCTCCTTGCGACTGTCAAATTTGACGGGGGCGAGATTCTCGTGAATGGCGAGCCGCAAAATGCCATTTATCGCCTTTCTGTGGGAGATGAGGTGACAATCTTGGTGCCTGATGAAAGGGCGAATCCCGAGTTACTTGCAGAGCAGATGCCGCTTGAGATTGTTTATGAAGACGAGGACTATCTCGTTGTGGAAAAACCTGCGGGGATTCCTAGCATCACAGGACGAGAAAAGCCCACAGGCTCCATGTCTAACTATGTCGCAGGTTATGTACAAGCGAGGAGAGAAGCGAATCAGACCGTTCATATCATCACGCGACTTGACAGGGATACGTCTGGCCTCATGCTTTTTGCCAAACACCGCTATGCACATGCCCTCTTAAACAATGGTCCAGCTAAGAGTACCTTATCCAAACGCTATTTTGCCCTTGTCAAATTTGACAAAGCGTTTCCGGCTTCAGGCGAGATTGATTTTCCGATTGGACGTGACGAGACAAGCCTTGTCAAGCGACGCGTTCGATTTGATGGTCTATTTGAGACAAAAGAAGCACATACAAGTTATGAAACTCTCCTCGTCAAAAATGACCTCAGACTGCTTGACGTCAGCCTTCATACCGGGCGAACCCATCAAATTCGTGTGCATTTCGCACATTTAGGCTATCCGCTCATTGGAGATGACCTATATGGGGGGGGTCACGACCTTTTGCCCCGCCAAGCCTTGCACTGCCACGCTGTCAAATTTGACAACCCCATCCGTGGCACGCACATCAGCCTAGAAAGTCCACTTCCACACGAAATGGCAGCACTCCTTAGCTAAAAATCCTACATCAGCAGGATTTTTTCATTTTCCAGCAAAAAAAAAATCATTTTTTGTAACAAATCCATTTTTTTTGCGAATAATACAGTGAGAGAAAAATCTCAAATAAAATTTGGAGGTTCATGATGATGAACAATGTACAACTAATCGGCCGTCTGGTTGGCGCACCGGAGCTTGCAAAAACACCCAAGGACCGAAACTATTGTAGAACGACACTTGCTGTCAATCGTCGTTACAAAAACTCAGAAGGTGAGCACGAGGCGGACTTTGTGACAGTAATCTTTTGGGGAAAACTCGCCGAGACCTTAGGTGCCTATGGCAAAAAAGGAATGCTCATTTCAATCAACGGGCAACTTCATGCCTATAGCTATGAAGGAAAAGATCAAGTGCGACATTATCGTACAGAAGTGATTGCGGATAATTTTCAAATGCTTGAATCTCGCACAACTGTAGCTAGACGCGAAGCTTTAGCTGTTCAAGGGGAGGTAGATACGCCAGTACTCGCAGCTGAGGAACTTCCATTTTAAATCTCATTTTTGAACAAAAATCCTTGACTATTTTTGACCTTTGCGCTATAATCATTTTTGTGGATTAGCACTCGACACACCTGAGTGCTAATCTAAGAAAAATATAGTGGAGGTTATTTCTATCATGTTAAAACCCTTAGCAGATCGCGTTGTGATACGCGTCAAAGAAGAAGAAGAGAAATCAGCAGGTGGCATTTTGCTCAGCTCAAACGCTCAGGAAAAACCACAAGTCGGCGAAATCGTAGCCGTAGGAACTGGTAAGACCACCAAAGATGGTCAAAAAATCGCTCTTGAAGTCAAAGTTGGCGACCAAGTTCTCTTTAGCAAGTACGGTGGTGACAAAGTCAAAGTCGATGGCGAAGAGCTCTTGATTACCAAAGAGTCTGATATTCTTGCAATTCTTTAAGAAGGGAGATAGTCAATTATTATGAGTAAAGAAATTAAATTTAGTTCAGATGCCCGCACCGCCATGGTCAAAGGTATCGACATCTTGGCAGATACCGTCAAGACAACTCTTGGGCCAAAAGGCCGCAACGTCGTTTTAGAGAAGTCTTATGGTTCTCCCTTGATTACCAACGATGGTGTCACGATTGCCAAAGAGATTGAGCTCGAAGACCATTATGAAAATATGGGCGCCAAGCTCGTCACAGAAGCTGCTTCTAAAACGAATGATGTCGCAGGTGACGGTACAACCACAGCAACAGTCCTCACACAGGCTATTGTTCGTGAAGGCTTGAAGAACGTGACAGCAGGTGCCAACCCCATTGGGATTCGTCGTGGGATTGAGCTTGCTTCACAAAAAGCTGTTGAAGCCTTGGCTAAACTTTCTACACCAGTTACAGGCAAGGAAGCTATTGCGCAAGTCGCAACTGTTTCTGCGCGTTCTGAAAAAGTCGGAGAATACATCTCTGACGCCATGGAGAAAGTCGGCAATGACGGTGTCATTACTATTGAAGAGTCCAAAGGCATGCAGACAGAGCTTGATGTCGTGGAAGGCATGCAGTTTGACCGCGGTTATCTTAGCCAGTACATGGTTACAGATACGGAAAAGATGGTTGCAGAGCTGGATAACCCGTATATCCTCATCACAGATAAGAAGATTTCAAATATCCAGGATATTTTGCCGCTCTTAGAGAGTGTTGTGAAAGCAGGACGCGCACTTCTCATTGTGGCTGACGACGTGGATGGCGAAGCGCTTCCAACCCTTGTATTAAATAAAATCCGCGGGACATTCAACGTCGTTGCTGTGAAGGCGCCAGGCTTTGGAGATCGTCGTAAAGAGCAACTCCAAGATCTTGCCATCTTGACACACGGTACAGTCATCACTGAAGAACTTGGTCTTGAGCTAAAAGACGCCACCATTGAGTCTTTGGGCTCTGCTTCAAAAGTCACGATAGATAAAGAACACACGACCATCGTTGAGGGCGCAGGCGACAAAGAAACGATTGCGCAACGCGTTGCAACAATCAAAGCACAGATTGAGACAACAACGTCTGACTTTGATAAGGAAAAACTCCAAGAGCGTTTGGCGAAACTTGCTGGTGGCGTGGCTGTTATCAAAGTCGGTGCAGCCACAGAGACCGAAATCAAAGAGATGAAGCTCAAAGTCGAAGATGCTTTGAATGCCACGCGTGCCGCTGTTGAAGAAGGCATCGTTGCTGGTGGCGGTACCGCACTCGTCAATGTCCTAAATGAATTGGACAGCCTCAAAGCTGAAGGTGATGAATTAACAGGTATTAACATCGTCCGCCGCGCCTTAGAGGAACCTGTGCGCACGATTGCAGAAAACGCAGGCTACGAAGGCAGCGTTATTGTGAATGAATTGAAGGCTCGCAAAGCTGGTGAAGGCTTTAATGCTGCAACCGGCGAGTGGGTAGATATGGTCAAATCTGGAATTATTGACCCAGTTAAAGTGACGCGTAGCGCCCTTCAAAATGCAAGTTCAGTAGCTGCCTTGATTTTGACAACCGAAGCTGTTGTGGCAGATAAACCAGAGCCAAAGACGCCTGCTGCTCCAGCAATGGATCCAGGTATGGGTGGCATGGGCATGATGTAAGTAAATAAAGGGCATGTCTATCTCCGTTACTTCGTGTCGGGCTGTCCGCTTTGATAACCCTACGAGCAGCGCTGTAAGGTGCAGACCGCACCAACAGACGTCCTTCGCTAAGGCGCTTTAGCGTCTTAGAGTGAATGGACATGCTTTAGCTAGACGAAAAAGCAGGGAGTTGGCATGCGACTTGCCAGCTTTGCTGGCTTAGCGAGCATGGACAGCGTAGCGCAAAGCGCGGAGATAGAGGTAACCTAAAAAGGGGCTTCCATGTGGAAGCCCTTTCGCATATCATTTTGCCAGGACAAAGGATTTGATAAAATAAGAGTGTAAACAAAATAACTTGTTTACAGATTGACTTTACAAAGAGGAGAGCCTGCGCTCTCCTTTTTATTTTTCGATTTTCTCAAGACCTCCCATATATGGCCGCAAGACTTCAGGAATCGTCACCGAGCCATCTTCGTTTTGGTAATTTTCAAGGATAGCCGCAACAGTACGCCCCACTGCAAGCCCTGAGCCGTTCAGAGTGTGGACGAGTTTGACTTTACCGTCAGCGTCGCGGTAGCGGATTTGGGCACGGCGGGCTTGGAAATCCTCACAGTTGGAGCATGAAGAAATCTCACGATAAGTATTTTGTGCAGGAATCCAGACTTCAAGGTCATGCGTCATCGCAGCGGAGAAGCCCATATCGCCAGTGGATAGCGTGATGACGCGATAAGCTAGACCCAACTTTTGTAAAATGTTTTCAGCATTAGCAGTCATCTTCTCAAGTTCGTCGTAGCTGTCTTCAGGCTTTGAGAACTTGACCATTTCGACCTTGTGAAATTGATGCAAGCGAATCAATCCACGCGTGTCACGACCTGCAGATCCCGCTTCGGAGCGGAAACTTGGTGACATCGCCGTGAAGTAAATCGGTAAATCTTTTTCATCCAAAATCTCGTCGCGGAAGTAATTAGTCAAAGGGACTTCGGCGGTTGGAATGAGAACAAAGCCTCGCTCATCGGTTAATTCAAAGGTATCTTCTTTGAACTTCGGATATTGGCCCGTGCCAAACATAGAGTCTTGATTGACCATGTATGGCGGGATAATTTCGGTATAGCCCTCTTTGGCGTGCTCGTCGAGCATAAAATTGTAAATGGCACGTTCTAAGCGAGCACCAGCCCCTTTGTAGAAGAGAAAACGAGAACCTGTGACTTTCGCGCCACGCTCCCAATCGAGAATCCCTAGATCTTCGCCGATGTCCCAGTGCGCTTTCGGCTCAAACGTGAATTTTGGCACATCCCCCCAACGACGGACTTCGATATTTTGCTCTTCGTCTTCACCCACTGGCACCCCTTCGTGTGGTAGATTGGGTAAACGCACGATGATGTATTGCGCTTTTTCTTCGATTTCGGAAAGCTCGGCATCTAGTGTTTTAATGTCCGCAGAGACCTTGCCCATAGCAGCAATTTTGTCATCGGCATTTTCTTTGTTGCGCTTTTTTTGCGCAATTTCCTCGGAAACGGTGTTGCGTTGTGCCTTGAGCTCTTCAGATTTCACGATAAGTGCGCGACGTTTTTCGTCGAGCTCTTTTAACTCAGCGAGTTGTTCTTTTTTCGCACCGCGTGTTTCAAGCTGTGCAGCGATGGTGTCGAAGTCGGCACGAATTTTTTTAATGTCTAACATGATTAATGATGTGTGAGCGACTGTTCTGGCAGACTTTCACAGTGACATGCACCATTTATTGACTTGGATTAGTCCAAGTGGTGCGTGGAGCAGTGACAAGGCTGGCAAGGAGCAAGGCACTCAAATCCTTTCTAATTTTGAATCGAGTTTTAACGAGGACGAACTCAATTCCTTTCTATTTTTGAATCAAGTATGGCCCTGACTCTATTTTTTCTGGCTACAAAAAAGCAGCCATTGATGAGCGCGGAGTGACAGAAGCCACGGTTCCATCCGCATTCAGCACAAAGCTGCACTTAATTAACATCTTTAAAAAATTATCTCGGTAGAATTTCAATCGGCATCCATATCTGCTTGCAGCGACCGCAGACTTTCTGAAAAAGAAGCAAATTTACTTATCCGATAGACCTATTATAGCAGGATGTTTGTGCTACGTCAAGTCACAAGAGCTTATAAAAGCAGCACAAAAGGCACAATCAATGGTTGTGCCTTTCGCGTTAGGAGTAATTATGAAAAAGTTGAGGCCTAAGCCTCTGAGATATTTCTATCTCATTATTTAGGAGTAAATACATTATACCACAATTTTATAAATAAAGCTTAATAAGTTTATAAATTTTTTCACAAATAAATAAAGCAAGAAAAATCAGCTTCAAGGATGAGACGCGTACACTTAAAAAGGTTTACAATAACGTTGTCTTAGGGAAAATCCTCTACTATGCAAAACAAAGTAATTTGTGTTACACTATTCTCTGTCACATCAAGCAAAGGAGGTGAGGAGCATCGCAGAGATACCCAAGGAAATGCTAAGGGCTCAGGCGAATGTCTTGTTGCTCAATATATTGGAGCAGGGGGATAATTATGTCTATGGAATCTTGAAAGAAATCAAAGCAGTCACAGATGGCGAGTTTGAAGTGTCAGAAGCGACCGTTTACACCTTGTTTAAACGCCTTGAAAAAGATGGGATTATTGAGTCTTACTGGGGTGACGAGACGCAAGGAGGCAGGCGCAAGTATTTCCGCTTAACCACACGTGGTAAAGCCAATATGAAGCTGGCGATTGACTCCTGGCGAAAGGTAGATACCTGGACGGTGAAAATTCGCTCCGGGAAGTTTAGAGATTAAAAACGTTATTATTAGAAAGGAATTGAGTGTATTCAGACTAGATCTGTTGCACTCACATCTTTATTTATGATAGGAAAAGCGATATTTCGCCACAAATTATTAGCGATTAGCTCCATCCTTGCGACTTTTATTTACGCAGGGGTGCAGCTCTATCAGCCGCAGATCATGAAATCCATCTTGACGATCATGTCTAACACGAGCTATTCCAGGCATGAGATGGGCGTGAAAATTGCGCCGCATGGCGTGGAAATCTTGATTGTCGCAGCAATTGGGGTGCTCTTTGCGATAATCTCAACCCTGAGCGCAGCGCGTCTCGCCCAGGAAATCGGTGCCGACGTGCGTGAGCGGACCTATAAGAAAATTAATACCTTTTCGTATGAAGATGTCGAGAAATTTAATGCAGGAAACCTCGTTGTCCGCATGACAAACGACGTTACGCAGGTGCAGAACCTCATGATGATGACCTTCCAGATTCTCATGCGTATTCCGGTGCTCCTCATCGGGGGGATTATTCTCTCTATTACGACCATGCCACGCCTTTGGTGGATTACGGTCGTCTTGCTCGTTTTGATACTTGCTGTCACGGCCGTCCTTATGGGACGGATGGGGCCTCACTTTATGGCTTTTCAGCGCCTCATGGACCGTATCAATGGCATTGCAAAACAAAATCTTCGTGGGGCCCGTGTCGTGAAGTCCTTTGTTCAAGAAGAAAATCAGACCAAGGAATTTGATGCGACGTCCGATGAGCTCTATGATCACAACTGGGCAGTCGGTAAGCTCTTTTCTGCGATGATTCCTTTATTTACGATCATTGCGCAGGGTGCGATTTGGTTTGCGATTTACTTCGTCTCGACTTTTGTCACGACCTCAACAAGTGTGGCGACAAAGAGCCTCGGCGGGATTGCGACCTTCATGACCTATATGGGTATGATTATGTTTGCCATCATCATGGGTGGGATGATTTCCATGTTTGCCTCACGTGGGATGGTCTCTATCGGTCGTATCAATGAAGTCTTAAAGGCGGAGCCTGCCATGACTTTTGATGAGAAGGCACAAGATGAGGTCCTCTCAGGCTCTGTGAAGTTTGACCACGTGTCCTTTAGCTATCCAAATGATGAAAATCCAACTTTGAAAGATATTAGCTTTGACATTACGCCTGGCCAGATGGTGGGGATTGTCGGCGCGACGGGGGCTGGAAAATCAACACTCGCACAGCTTATTCCGCGCTTGTTTGACCCGACAGAAGGGATCGTCTCCGTTGGCGGGAAAGACTTGAAGACCGTTTCTCGTGGGACGCTGAAGAAAAATATCTCGATTGTCCTGCAAAAAGCGATCCTCTTTAGTGGGACGATTGCAGGCAATATCAAGCAAGGGAAACCCGATGCGACCGAGTCTGAAATGTCGCGTGCCGCGCAAATTGCACAAGCTGCTGAATTCATCGCGACAAAAGACGGTGAGTACGATGCGGAAGTCGAAGAACGTGGAAATAACTTCTCGGGTGGGCAAAAGCAACGCTTGTCGATTACCCGTGGGGTCGTGAAAAATCCAAATGTCTTGATTTTGGACGATTCAACCTCAGCCCTTGATGCACACTCTGAAAAGCTCGTGCAGGAAGCCTTGAATAAAGAACTTCACGGCACGACAACGATTATCATTGCGCAGAAGATTTCATCCGTCGTACATGCGGATAAGATTTTGGTGCTCGATGAAGGGAAACTCGTGGGTGAAGGTACCCACCATGAGCTCGTCGCTGGTAATGAAGTGTATCAGCATATTTACGAAACACAGAAAGCACAGGAGGATTAAAGGTGTGAAAAACGCCTGCTAGTCGTTGGTTTGTAGCGAAGACAATTGTTTATTGACTTTGGACGTAGTCCAAAGCGGTTGGCTAAGCAGCAACACCAACGACTGGCGTTTGAAACCTAATTGATTATGGAAAATACAAAACAAAAACCAGTGCGCCAAAAGGGCGACACCTCCCGTGCGATTCGATTCTTCTATCTCTATCTGAAGAAATATAAAGTCAGCTTCATTGTCATTGCGGTCTTTGTCATCGCGGCGACTTATTTGCAAGTCATCGCGCCAACTCTTCTAGGGGATGCAGTGACGAATTTGGCGAAATATGTGACGTCTTATTTCACGCACCAACACGCAGGCGAAGCTTTAAAGGGCTTGCAAGCGATTGCGGATAATTTGCAGAAATATGGCACACAAGCGCAAGATGGACTCAATCAAATTGCGCAAGCCCTGCATATGAATGCGAGCCAGCTGACTGATCAAAATGTGCCTGAGGCGGTGAAAGCAAGCTTACATGGGCAGACCATTGCGCAGTTGCAAGAGCTGGCTAAGGGTGCCCATTTGACAGCGAAGGAATTGACGAATAGCAATGTCCCTGCAAGCTTTACGGCGCACTTGCCAAAAGGGACGACGATTAATGAACTGCACAGTGTCGCTTTTTCTAAGGCGGCGAGTCTTGGGACATTCATGACGGGCATGTGGCAACTCCTCTTGGTTTATCTCGCCACAGGGCTTTCGATGCTGATTTATACCTTGTTGTTCTCACGGATTGTGGCACATTCGACTAACCGCATGCGTAAAGGCCTCTTTGGTAAACTTGAACGCCTCACCATTAGCTATTTTGACCGCCATCAAGACGGGGATATTCTTGCTCGCTTTACGTCAGACCTGGATAATATCCAAAATACGCTCAATCAGGCATTAGTCAGTGTTGTGACTAACGTGGCCTTGTTTATCGGCGTTTTGATTCAGATTTTCAATAAGGATGTGACGTTTGCGCTCCTAGTTGTGGCGGTATCGCCAGTTGCCATTTTGTGCTCGGTCATTATTATTCGCCAAGCGAAGAAATCAACCGACAAGCAGCAAGAAGAAGTCTCTCAGCTCAATGCCTATATGGATGAAAAGATTTCGGGGCAAAAAGAGATTATCGTCGAGGGCCTACAGGAAGACAGTATTAATGGCTTCTTGGAGCACAATGTCAAAGTCAAAAAACGTACTTTTGCGGCGCAGGCTTGGTCTGGGATGATTTTCCCACTCATGAACGGTTTTCAGCTCTTGTCAATCGCCATTGTCATCTTTGGTGGGACGGCTTATGTCTTGAATAATTCTCGTTTTGCGGGTGCTGCTGGATTGGCAACAGGTCTCGGGCTCTTGGTTGCCTTTGTGCAGTATGTCCAGACCTATTACAATCCGATTATGCAGGTATCATCGAACTTTGGCCAGTTGCAACTTGCGATTACAGGTGCCACGCGTCTCAACGTCATGTTTGACGAGCCAGAGGAAATTCGGCCTGAAAACGGGAAGAAATTTGAAAAGCTTGAAAATGAAGTGTTGATTGACCACGTCGATTTTGGTTACCTCCCTGGTAAACAAGTCTTGCACGATGTCACGATTGATGTACGCAAGGGGCATATGATTGCCTTGGTTGGACCGACTGGATCAGGCAAGACGACTGTTATGAACTTGATGAACCGTTTCTATGATGTAGATGCGGGCGCTATTAAGTTTGATGGGACGGACATTCGCGAGTTTGATCTGGATAGTCTGCGCTCGAAAGTTGGGATTGTCTTGCAGGAATCAACGTTGTTTGACGGCACGATTGCGGATAATATCAAGTTTGGAAAACCTGATGCATCGATGGAAGACATTATCACGGTGGCGAAGACGACGCATATTCACGAGTTTATCGACAGCTTGCCAGAGAAATACGAGACGCACGTGACAGATGACGAGTCTGTCTTCTCTGTCGGGCAAAAACAGCAGATTTCTATTGCGCGGACAATTTTGACGAATCCTGAACTCTTGATTCTTGATGAAGCGACGTCAAATGTGGATACCGTGACGGAACAACAAATCCAATGGGCCATGGAAGCTGCCATTGCGGGACGCACGAGCTTTGTCATTGCCCACCGTCTGAAGACAATTTTGAATGCGGATTTAATCCTCGTCCTGCGTGACGGCCGCATCATTGAACAAGGCAATCACCGCGAATTAGTCGCACAAAATGGTTTCTATGCAGAGCTCTATAATAACCAGTTTGTGTTTGAATAACGGAGACTAAGTTACTTGCTATTGGGTAGATTTATAAGGCAATTCCCGACTCGCTAAGTGGCTGAAGACACAAGCCTTGCGGGCATGCGGAATTGTATAATAACCAGTTTGTGTTTGAATAACTGAAGAAATGCTAGGCAACTAGCATTTTTTTGTTGTCACAAGCGCAATCAATCACAGACAGAGAGGGCTTTTTTTGATACAATAGAAAGAAGATGACAATTGATATAGAGCGGCTTAACGGGGAGATGCTAGGTTTTTATGAGACGATCGTGCCGTTACGTTTGCGTGAGGCAGTGTGTTATTCCTTGCTTGCAGGTGGGAAACGTTTGCGGCCGCTTTTTTTGTTGCATTTATTGGAGGCTTTTGGCGTAACAGTAAACGATGCGCACTATCAGTTGGCGGCTACGGTAGAGCTGATTCATACGGGATCGCTCATCCATGATGACTTGCCTGCTATGGATGATGATGATTATAGGCGAGGACAACTCACGAATCATAAGGCGTTTGATGAGGCAACGGCTATCTTAGCAGGGGATGCCTTGTTTTTAGATCCGTATTTGCTCCTTTCTGAGCTGGAGCTGCCTGCTGATAGGATTGTGGCACTTGTGCGGGAGCTCGCTTTAGCGAGTGGTTCACGCGGGATGGTCGCAGGGCAAATGCTCGATATGACCTCAGAAGGAAAAGTGCTCACGCGCTCAGAGCTTCAAGAACTCCATGCGCTTAAAACGGGGAAGATGTTAACTTTTCCCTTTGTGGCTGCAGGGATTGTGGCAGGAAAAGCAGATAGTGAAATTGAAAAGTTGCGTACCGTGGGCGAAATGGTGGGGCTGGCTTTTCAGATTCGGGATGATATATTGGATGTGACAGCGGACTTTGCATCACTTGGGAAAACGCCTGGTAAAGACGTCTTGGAAGAGAAATCGACCTATGTTGCGCTGTTAGGGCTTGAAGGGGCGAAAGCTGCATTGTCTGAGGGTTTAACAGATGCAATAAGGAGGCTTTCTGAGCTTGGCGTTAAAGGGAAAGTCGTTGAAATGATACAGGGATTGACACTATGAAAGAGCGAGTCGATGTTTTAGCGGTCAATCAGGGTCTTTTTGAGACACGGGAGCAGGCAAAACGAGGCGTGATGGAAGGGCTTGTGGTGGCTGCGCGCTCAGGGGAGCGTTTTGATAAGCCTGGACAAAAGATTGAAGCGGATCTTGAGCTGCGTCTCAAAGGAGAGAAACTGCGCTATGTGTCGCGTGGGGGCCTAAAGCTAGAAAAGGCCTTAGACGTATTTAACATAACTATAGGGGAGAAAGTGTGTCTTGATATTGGGGCGTCAACGGGTGGTTTTACGGATGTGATGCTGCAAAATGGGGCAAAGTTGGTTTATGCTCTTGATGTTGGGACCAATCAACTCGCTTGGAAAATCAGGCAAGATGCGCGGGTGGTTGTTATGGAGCAGTTTAATTTTCGTAAAGCCGTGCCTGAGGATTTTCCTGAGGTTCCTCATTTTGCAACGATTGATGTGAGTTTTATCTCGCTTTCATTGATATTGCCTGTCTTGCATGCGATACTAGCAGATAGAGGAGAAGTGGTTGCGCTAATCAAGCCGCAATTTGAGGCAGGGCGTGAAGATGTGGGGAAAAATGGTATAATTAAAGATGAAAAGGTACACCGAAAAGTTCTTGAGACAACCCTTCAGATGGCTATTGAGACAGGCTTTTCGGTGCTAGGATTAACCTTTAGTCCAATCAAGGGAGGAGCTGGCAATGTGGAATTTTTGGTTCAGCTCAAAAAAGAAGAAGTTGCAAGATACGCTAAGAGCGTGGCTATAGACGCGGTGCTATCTGCCGAGAAGGAGAGTTTGGGTGAGAAAAAGTGAGCGTTTGGACTTGCTGAAGCAGGCAGTCGAAAAGCTAGAAATCGCAACACAAAACGACTTGGTTGCTTTTTTTGAGCGGCAAGGGGTGACGATTACGCAGGCGACCATCTCGCGGGATATTAAAGAGTTGGGGCTTGTGAAGCTTCAGGCAGGCAATGGGCGTTTTCGCTATCTGTTGCCGAATCAGTCGGTTCCGACGTCGAATCCACTTGCTGCCATCCGAAGTAAAATGTGCCAAGGGGAGATGCTACGGCTGAATGTCGCACCTGGGACAGCGATGTCCTTGAAGAATTATTTGGCTTTGCAGTATGTGGGGGATATTTTTGCACTCTTAGCTGATGATGACTGTGTACTCATGATTTTGAAGTCTAAAGAGGCTGCAAAGCAAGTGTTTAAGGAGCTTGGCTAGGATGCTTGAAGAGATTTCGATTAAAAATTTTGCTATTATTCAAGAGGTTTCTTTGACTTTTGAAGCGGGAATGACGATTCTCACGGGAGAGACAGGGGCGGGGAAGTCGATTATCATTGATGCGATGATGCTGCTTCTTGGGGGGCGTGCTTCAGGAGATTTTATTCGGCATGGGGCTGAAAAGGCTGAGATTGAAGGGCTTTTTCGCTCAGCGTCGAAAGAACTTGCGCGGGTATTGGAAAGTTATGGGTTAGAGGCTACGCAGGAGTTGATCTTGCGTCGGGAAGTCCTTTTATCTGGAGATGGCTCGACGCGCTCTGTCTGTCGAGTCAATGGGCAGTTGGTGACGCTTGCTGCTTTGCGGGAGATTGGGGAGTTCTTGATTGACATTCATGGACAGCATGATAACCAGGAGCTGATGAATGCGAAACGTCATTTAGCGATGTTAGATGAGTTTGGCGATGCAGAGTTTGAACAGGTGCGTGCAGCTTACCAGGCGATTTTTGAAGACTATCGGAATTTGCGCGGGGAGCTAGTGCAGCGGCAGAAGAATGCGACGGAGTTTGCGCAGCGGATTGAGATTTTGCAATTTCAGGTGGATGAGATTGAAACGGCAGAGATTGATCTGGAGAGGGATGCGGGACTTAACGAGCGACGTGAGAAGTTGGTGCATGCCAAGGAGATTGCAGATGATTTGAATCGGGCTTATTTTGCGCTTGAGGGGGATGAGGCGAACGAAGTCGGGGGACTTGTGTCTGTCAGAACCGCGAGTGATGCACTTTTGGGACTTGTCAAATTTGACAAGGACTATGAGGAGTTGTCAAAACGGGTAGAAGATGCTTTTTATAGCCTTGAGGATGTGGCAGAAGAACTGTCAAAAGCTGCAGAAGACCTGGAGTTCAATCCGTCGGAATTGACAGCCATCGAGGAGCGTCTAGGAATGCTTGGCATGCTCAAGAAGAAGTACGGCCCTGACTTGTCAGATGTGATGGCCTACTATGAGGGCATTTCACGAGAGTTGTCAAATTTGACAGGCTCAGAAAATGATCTGGAGAGTTTGTCAAACGCTGTGAAGGAAAAGCAGAGTGAGCTTTTGCATGCCGCAGATGCCCTAAATGCCAGTCGGCACGAACTCGCCAAAACGCTTGAAGCTGATATCAAGCGGGAACTCGCTGATCTCTATATGGAAAAAGCAGACTTTGAAGTGCGTTTCACGGCGGCAAAGTTTTCCGCGCACGGCAATGAGAGTGTGGAGTTCTATATCCAAACCAACCCTGGCGAAGGCTTTAAGCCTTTGGCGAAAACGGCGTCGGGCGGTGAATTGTCGCGTTTGATGCTCGCCATCAAGTCTTCTTTTGCCCGGCACGAAAATAAGACGGCAATCGTCTTTGATGAGGTGGATACAGGCGTCTCGGGGCGCGTGGCTCAGGCGATTGCTGAGAAGATTTATAAGATTGCAAAGTCTGGTCAGGTGCTTGCGATTAGCCATTTGCCACAGGTGGTGGCGATTGCGGACGTGCAGTATGGAATTGAAAAGGCCGTTGCGGGCGATGTGACAACGTCAACTGTCACGCGTCTCAATGCTGCGGCACGCGTCGAAGAAGTGGCGAAAATGCTTGCGGGCGATAAAGTCACCCAAGAAGCGCGGGCACAAGCAAAGCTTCTCTTGAGCAAAAACTAGGACGCGTTTTCATACATAAGGGAAGTGGCTAGAATTACGCTTAGTTGGCGACTAGTAGAGTCAGCAAACTCTGCAGAGACAAGGAAAATAAGGTATAATAAAATAATGCTAAAAGCTTATCAAGATTTTTGGAAAAATAGAACCGTCTTCGACGGGCGAACGGTGCGTAAGGATTATTGGTTTTCTTTTTTAGTCAATAATGTCGTGCGCCTTGTGATTGTGCTTGTACAAACAGCTCTGCAGGCACATTTTACGCAGCCCATGATTACGGCAAAGCCAGGAACGACGGAATACACGAAACAGGCAACGGATGCCGCGACGTCTATCGCGCAACACATGCCTTTGCCGCTTTTGATAGTGGTGATTATTGGGACTTTGTGGAGCCTTGCCATCTTGTGGCCCGTGATGAACCTGACCGCGCGACGCCTTCGAGATGCTGCATTCGCGCCTGGACTTGCTTACGGGTTAATTGCGGTCTATGTCATTTGGGCATTGGCAGCCTTTCTACCGCTTCCAGGCTTTCTTACGATGCTTGCCGCGGTCTATGGCTTGATACTTCTTGTGATGTGCTTATTTGGAAGCCGTGAAATTAAAACAGTTGAAAAGGTTTAGGAGCTCAGATGGCAAAAATAAATGAATCTGGAGAGAAAGTCGGCTTTGGGCGGGCGATAGCGGATTTTTGGCGGGGCTATGTTGATTTTTCAGGAACAACGACGCGAGCTGGTTTCTGGTGGAGCGCGCTCTTTTTATTCCTCTTAGGAGTCGTTGTTACGCTGTTTGCAGGACTTGTTGCACTCATTGCAGAGGTGGCTTTAGAAGGAGCAGGGCTTGGCGTGGCAGAAGTTATTGTAGGCCTCGTCGAACTTGGTCTTTTGCTGCCAACACTTGCCCTGCTTTCCCGCAGATTGCGTGATTTGGGCATGACAAATTCGGGAATCTTTGTTAATTTGCTCGTTTTTGGGATTTTGACGCTAGCAAGTGAAGCGTTTACTCTTTTGTCAAATTTGACAGGCGTTTTTTCCGCACTGAGCACGATTTGCGCTATTTTGCTTTTCTTTTTTGAGGTCGAATTTATCCTATTCGCCTTCCTTGGGACGGGAGCTTTGCTTGGTACGCGTCAAACTTTCTGGTTTCGGGGGCAGGCATGACCTTGCAGCTAAAAGAGATTGAGGCGGCTGTTTTTCTTGATTTTGCCAAAAGGCAAGCAAATTTCAACTATCTACAAACGCCAGAAATGAAGGCTTTCCGTGAAGAACGCGGCGCAAAAGGTTATTACTTAGGCCTCTTTGAGAACGACAGCTTGACACTTGCCAGTCTCGTTTTTCTCCTTCCCATTCGCTTTGGGCAAAAGCTTGAAATCACAGGTGGTCCCGTAGGACTTGATACGCGCCCCGAAGTGCTGACAGCCTTTTTTACTCAACTCAAGGATTTCGCACGTAAGCAGCAAGTGATTTATGCGGAAATTGAGCCCAACTGGACCTATCAAATCCTGGATGATTCGGGACAACCCACTTCGACACCTGATACAGTCCTGTTGTCAAATCTGACAGCTGCAGGCTTGCACCATCTGGGCTTTTACAAGGACTATCCTTACGGAACTCCTCGCTATTGGTACGTGAAAGACCTATCAAATTTGACAGAGGCTGATTTAGTCAGCTCTTACGCAAAAGAAGCCCAGTATTCTTACAAAAAAGCTGGTAAATTCGGCATTCAAGTCCGTCGTCTTGCTTATGACGAGCTTGCGCAATTTAAAGAATTAACCGAAGCCGCTGCAGAATATCATGACTTTGAGGATAAAAATCTCGCCTACTATCAACAATTTTACAGAAATTTTGGGGAGAAAGCAGACTTTCTCGTCGCAGAGATAGATTTTGACGCCTATAAAAAAGAGCTTCAATCAGAGATTGATAGCCTTCAATCAGAGATTGACGCCCTTCAATCAGAGATAGACAAAACGGATAGTGCGAAGAAAAAAAAGCAACGTGCTAAACTTGCCCAGCAGCAAGAAGCTCATCAAAAGCGCCTCGAAGAAGCATCGGACTTCTCAGGAACCGCACTCCTTTCTGGCGGGCTTTTTATCTACAATCCTCGCGAGACTGTCTATCTCTTTTCCGGGACCCTCGACAATTACCGAAAGTTTTATTCGCCCTATCTCATCCAGACTGAAATCATGCGCCGAAGTCTTGCACGCGGCATCACACGCTATAACTTTTTAGGCATCTCAGGCCACTTTGATGGGACAGACGGCGTTCTTCGCTTTAAGACAGGCTTTAGAGGCTATGTCGAAGAAAAAATTGGCCGATTCACGCTCACAATCAACCCTGCAAAATACGCCTTCACCCGATTCTTAAAGACCCTCTTACGCCGAGGCTAAGCACACTATTTTTTGCTATAATAAAGCTATGCATACCCTCTACGATGTTCAAGAATGGCTCAAACAATTCGGCTACATCAACCTCATGCCGAATCGCTTGGACGCCATCTACCTCATGGCGCAAGAAATCAAAAATCTCCATGAAAAAGGTATTCTAGCTGACGATGACCACGATTATCTCACTGCCAGCATGATCTTAAAAAAAGAAGAAAGGCTTGAAAGAGTACATGGCAGCAACTAAAATTATCGGAATTGACCTAGGTGGCACGACCGTAAAATTCGGGATTTTGACAACCGCAGGCGAAATCCAAGACCAATGGGCGATTGAGACGAACATTTTGGATGATGGCAGCCACATCGTCCCTGACATCATCGCCTCAATCCTCCACCGCGTCGAGCTCTACAAGCTTGATTTGGCAGACTTTGTCGGTATTGGCATGGGCTCACCAGGCTCTGTCAACCTCGAGACAGGCTCTGTGACGGGCGCCTACAACCTCAACTGGAAAACGACTGTCGAAGTTGGCAAAGAAATCTCAGCTGCGACGGGTCTCCCATTCTTTATTGACAACGACGCGAATGTCGCAGCCCTGGGCGAACGTTGGATGGGTGCGGGAGAAAATCAACCGGATGTCGTCTTTGTCACGCTAGGGACAGGCGTCGGCGGGGGAATTATCGCTGGTGGGCAGCTCATCCACGGCGTTTCCAATGCGGGTGGCGAAATCGGCCACATCGTCGTCGTACCAGAAAACGGCTTTGAGTGTACCTGCGGGTCCAAAGGCTGTTTGGAGACCGTTGCTTCAGCCACTGGGGTTGTCCGTGTTGCACGTCAGCTCGCCGAAGAATGGGAAGGCAATTCCGCCATTCATCAGCAAATTGACGATGGCGAGCAAGTAACCTCAAAAGATATTTTTGTCGCTGCAGAAGCAGGCGATACTTTTGCCTTGAGCGTTGTAGATAAAGTCAGCTTTTATCTAGGTCTTGCTTGTGGGAATCTCGGAAATACACTCAATCCTGACTCCATCGTCATCGGCGGTGGTGTCTCTGCGGCTGGTGAATTCTTGCGTGCACGTGTTGAGAAATACTTCTTGCAATTCACCTTCCCAACTGTTAAGAAAACTACCAAAATTAAACTCGCAACCCTAGGGAATGACGCGGGTATTGTTGGCGCAGCCAGCTTAGTATTGGAGAGAAACAAATGATTCTGTGGTTAGATGCTGTTTTAGTCATTATCTTGATTCTGGTCTTTTTGTGGCCTCGTATTAATCTGAGGCGGTCGGGTGCCAAAGTCCTCGAAAATCGTGATTTTCTTGAAAAATCACAAAATGGCCAAATTATCGACATCCGCGAGTCCAATGAATTCCGCGTAAAGCACATTTTGGGCGCCAGAAATCTCCCTTCTTCGCAGATTGCCCAAAGTCTCAGTGCCATTCGTAAAGATAAACCTGTCCTCATCTACGGCAATGGGCCTGCCCGTGCCCAGGGTTCCCGCCCTGTCAAAGTCGCTTTGCAACTCAAAAAAGCAGGTTTTAGCGACGTTTATCTCTTAAAAGATGGGCTCAATAAATGGGCTGGCAAAGTAAAAGAGCAATAAAAAAACCGGCGTGTTCAAAAACCGCTTTGCTTTTAAAGGCTAACCTAGCCACACGTTCATTCACTCGGCGCATGTGCCGAGCGTAGTGGCATAGTTAGACGAGAAAGCAGGTTTTTGCAGGCTACTAAAAGCGCTTTCACGGGCTTTTTAAGGATTAAATAAAGCGCAAAAGCGCTTTTTGTGTTATACTTTTAGGGTTGAACTATTAATAAAGGGCGTGTCTATCTACGCCGCTTCGTGTCGGGCTGTCCGCTCTGATAACCCTACTAGCATCGCTGTAAGGTGCAGACCGCACCAACAGACGTCCTTCGCTAAGGCGCAGACCGCACCTAGTCGAGCCGCAAAAACCGAGTTGCTTTTAAAGGCTAACTCTAGCTGTGCGTTCATTTACTTGGCGACGAATGAGGAAACTTCGTTTCTTGATTTGCTACCTTGACGCGTTGCGTCAAGCAAGCGCTGTCGCGTGGCTAGACGAAAAGCAGGGAGTTGTCATGCGACTTGCCAGCTTTGCTGGTTTAGCGAGTATGGACAGCGCAGCGCAAAGCGCGGAGATAGAGGTAACCTATAAAGGTAATCAAAAGCTGTCAACTTGGTTGACAGTCGGGTTTACAGGTGTCGTGAAAAGCGCTCCACTGAGCGCTTTTTGCTGTCAATCGCCTAGTTGCCCTCGAGTGTTAGAAAACCTCGAAGGCTTTCAAGAAACTTCTGAGCGCGGGTGTGAACACCGGTGTAATGCTCGTATAGAAAGGTAATAAATGTTTGAAGTTTTTGTTTGCTGTCAGATTTGACGGAAATT
>JAIRWF010000033.1 GCA_031253335.1 Streptococcaceae bacterium | reverse complement strand
GGTGTTTGCCTTTTGTAGAGCTTGTGTTAGAATAGTCTTGCATCTGAATCTTCCTTTTTTATACTGTTTGTCGAACTTCTAGTATAAGAGATTCAGGTGTTTTTGCTGGGCTCGGGGTGACTAACTTCATTTTACAATTTGCGTAATATTTTCTTATTTTAAATCAACATGAAGTCAATTTCTTTGGTGCTTGTGACTTGACGCAGCTGGTGTTGCCCATCATGCGACGAAGGCGGCGCTGCAGGCTTGGTCGGATTCGCTCGACATGGAGGTGAAAGCTTTCGGCATTCGGAGTGCGATTGTCCAGCCTGGCGGGACGCAATCCAGCTGGGGGCAGGTCACGATTGACCATATCGCAGCGAATTTGAAGGTGGATTCGCCTTATCAGGAGCTGGCGAACGATGTCTCACAGCTCCTTAAAGGTGGTGCGGTCAATGCGAAGGCGACTTCTAAAGATCTCGCGCAGGTTTTCTATTGCGCTGCGACGGATAAAACTGTCAAGCGGCGCTATTTCAATAGTTTTGAGGATCGTGCCAATGTCGTGATTGCACGGAGCTTTCCGAATTTCACAAATCGTGTGCTGGCAAGCTATTTCAAGCGGATTAGTCGGCGGGCGGGGGAGGAATAAGGGGGTGGGAACTTGCTGCTCGGTTACCTTTTATCTAGCAACCACTCAACAACATTAACTACTTTCACCCCGTCAATTTCTGCACTATCAGGCATCGTATCCAAAATTAATATTTTTTCGTAATTATCCGGCAAGTGCAGCAGATCATCCGTTTCTCGCGTCGAGCCTTCTGGAATTTCAAGAGCCACCTGTACATAGAGTGTCTCATTCATCCGCTGCGCAACAAAGTCAATCTCCTTATCATTGTACTTTCCAACAAAAACTTGATAGCCGCGCCTCAATAGTTCAAGATAAACAATAGTTTCAAGTTGACTGCCTCGATTTAGATCTCGTCGTCCAAGTGCCTGATTTCTGAGCCCCGTATCGACAGGATAGTACTTGGATAGCGTTTTAAGGCGTTCCTTGCCACGAATATCATAGCGTTGCGCTTTATAGAAAATATAAGCATTCGTCAATGCATCTAAAATCCCTGTAATCGTTGATGCAGAGATAGATTCATTCTTTCTACGAAGCTCATCATTGATACTATCCGTGATTTTCTTTGAGGATACAGGATTCCCAGCTACATCAAAAAGATAAAGCGCGACTCGTCGCAACAGCTCTGTATTCTTGATGTTTTGATTCATCGCCACATCTTTGAGTAAAATCGTATCAAAAATCCCATCCAGCACTGTGCTTTTTACAGTCTCATCTGATATAGAGGGCAGTGCAGGAAATGCTCCAAATCCCCGATACTCTCGCCACAAAGTCGGCGTGGAAGTCGTAGCGCCCTTGAAATTCAAAAATTCCAAATAGGAAAGCGGGAAAACTTCCAAGGTCACATATCGTCCACTCAGCAGCGTCGAGAGTTGGCCAGATAACATTTGCGCATTTGAGCCTGTCATATATATATCCGCGTTATAGCTCACGCGAAGGCCATTAACGACTCGTTCCCAATCTTTCACAAGTTGAATCTCGTCAAATAAAAAATAGACTTTCTCATCTAATTTGACGTGCGCTTGAATATAGGTCATCAGCACATCAGCAGTATTGATATTCAAAAATTCAATCGCCTCGAAATTGATATAAAGGACTTGCTTTTTTTGAGCAAGTAAATAATCGTTTAGGAGCAGTAACAGATACGATTTACCAGAGCGCCGAACGCCTGTGATAATTTTGACAAATTCATTATCTACGTGTTTGAGTAATTGGTTGAAAGCCTCTCTTTGAAACATTTTTCTCCTTTCAAGAACAACTCAATTATAACAGAAGTTATTCTTGATTGCAAGAATAACTTTTTTGGTTTAATTGCTATTTTTAAGGTAAAGTTTTTCAACTTCTCTATCCGCTGATGATGCGTACTTGAATGATACTTATCCTCAGACGACTTCAATCACGTCTTTCATCGCCCGTCGGTTTTCAAAGCAGAGGCGTAGAGCAAGTACCACGCGGGCTGCGAGGACTTCTGCAACTAAATCACTTCCGAAATGCTCTGCAATCTGGGTTTCATAGGTCCGCCACATTTGCAAAAGGCGGAGCGTGAGCTCAGGGGTATTCAAAATGAGGCTGGGTAAAGGATTCCCGCTATCTCCGTCGAAGCGGGCGAGATGGGCTTTGATGGCAGGCCAATCTGCGGGTAAAGTGAGTAATTCAGCGAGCAATTCTCCTTCGTTTTCAAAGACGATGTCCGATTTGGTTGGGAAATACTGAAATAGGGTTTTCTTGGCGATGTTGCAAGCGGCCGCAATTTCGGCGGTTGTTGTTGCCTCGTAGCCTTGCTTTTCAAAGAGCTTCAGGCTTTTTTTGATAATCTCCGCGCGCTTTGCGGCTTTTTTTTCTTCTCGGTTCATGAGTTGATTATAACATTTTTTGGTAACTCAGTCACTTTTTCTTGACAAAAACTCTAGGAAAAGCTATAATGAATTTATAAAAAAGTAACTGGGTTACATTTAGAAAGAGTGAATCATCGTGAAAACTATTGTTATCACTGGCGGGACGGGCTACATTGCCCACTTCGCTATCCAAGAATTTCTTGAAAAGGACTATGAGGTACGTGCGAGCGTGCGCACTCCTAAAAAAGGGGCACAGTTGACCAAAAGTCTTGGGAATCCTGAGCATTTTAGTACTTTTTGCGCTGATTTGACGAGTACTGAAGGTTGGGGAGATGGTCTTGCTGACGCAGACGCTCTCCTGCATCTCGCTTCGCCGCTTGGGGGAGAAAATGTGATTGACACGGCGGTAACCGGTACCTTGAACGTCCTTGATGCGGCAGCAAATTCTGGCGTTTCACGCATCATTCTCCTGAGCTCTGAAGCCGCTAGCACTGGAAACCGCACTACGTCTGGCCTGGTGACTGAAGATTTCTGGGCAAATCCCGCAGATCTGGATGGTTATCGTCTCTCGAAGTTGAAAGCAGAAAAAGTCGCCTGGGATTTCGCAGAATCACATGGGCTCATGCTTACGACCATTTTGCCAGGTACGGTCTTGGGTTCTGCGGCAAGTGCGCACAACATCTCAACGAACAGCATTCTCCTGAGCCTTCTCACGGGCGAGCTACCTTTTACGGTCAATGCTGATTTCGACACGACGAACGTCCGCGACCTAGCATGTCTCATGCGTTTGGCACTTGAAAATGACGCCAGTATCAATCAACGCTATTTTGCAGCTGGGGAGAGTATCGCCATGCCTGAGATGGCAAGGCTTTTGAAAGGTGAGTATCCAGAAGCGAAAGTGACGGATACGGTGCTGGATGATGCGACAGTCAAAGCTACGCCTGAATTGGCCGATTTTCTGCCGATGATGGGACGGAGTTACCATTACACGGCGGAAAAAGCCAAGCGCGAACTCGGTTGGATGCAGGCAACGCCTGAAGAGACGGTGCTTGAAGCTGCAGCAAGTTTAAAGAAAGAAGGACTTTTCTGATGAAACAAAATATTTTCCAAACTTATGACAAAAACCCTGAGAAATTCGCTGATTTCCAAGTGCCTGAGGGTTTGCCTTATCCCATTCCTGAACATCTGAGCAATCGGGCGAAAGCGCGTCTTGCACAGCCTGCGCGGCATATGGACTACCCTGCGCCTGGCGACGCGAAGACTTGGGGAATGCTGAAAACGATGACGGGACAGGCGCTTACGGCCTTTTACGATGATTTTGATTTCCCGATTGATGAAAAACTCGAGACGATAGCGGGTGTGCCAACCTATGTATTGCATGACTCAGAGGTCACAGTGACGGATGAAACGCCACTCTACATTGATGTGCACGGAGGTGCATTGATTTTTGGACAAGGGGAAGCAGCTGCCACGATGGCTAAGCCGACGGCGATGATGACAGGCTACCTTGTCTGGGCACCAGATTACCAGATGCCACCCGAAAGTCCATTTCCAGCAGGGCTTAATGATGTGTTTGCACTGTATAAAGAAGCGCTGAAGACCCGCCCTGCCTCGAAAATCGTGGTGGGTGGGCAGTCTGCTGGTGGCAATCTTGCAGCGGCGCTGGTTTTGAAGCTGAAAGCTGAGGGTTTGCCATTGCCTGGCGTATTGGTGCTCGATATGCCAGAGCTTGATTTGGCTGAGACAGGGGACAGCTTTGAAACGCTCAAAGTGGCAGCGGCGAATTCGCTTGAGACTTTGCGGGACGTGAATGTCATGTATGCGGCGGGTGAGGATTTGAAAAATCCACTGATTTCGCCTTTGTACGGTAATGTGACAGGCTTTCCACCAACATTTTTGCACTCGGGAACGCGGGATTTGTTTCTCTCAAATACAGTGCGGATGCACGCAAAACTCTCTGAGGCAGATGTGGATGCACGACTATTTGTCTCTGAGGCGACGCCGCATGGCTGGTTTGGGGGCAGCGCAGAAGATGACCAGTATCTGAATACTTTGGGCAAGTTTTTGAGTGAAAGGATGAAGTGAAAGTTTAAGGGCACCTCTAAAAACTGCTGATTCTAAATTTTTAGAGGTGGTCTATCCTTTTTTATCAATAAATTATCACTAAATTATTCGCAAATTGCAAGTCCAAGTTAGCCAGCTAAGCTCATTTTAAGTGAACTCTTATAGTTCAACATTTTTCTTGGATAAGTATTAATCCAAGACTCGATAGCGGCGACTTCTTCAGGAGTCGTCTTTGTTGTCCCTTTGGTAAGTGTCTACGAATCATGCGATTACGATCCTCATTGGAACCTCGTTCATAGCTCGCATAGGCGTGAGCATAATAGACAGGCTGCTTGATGACCTCTTTATTGTACCACCGCTCAATATTCAGTCTGTCTTGATAGGTCAGGTGTTTGCCTTTTGTAGAGCTTGTGTTAGAATAGTCTTGCATCTGAATCTTCCTTTTTTATACTGTTTGTCGAACTTCTAGTATAAGAGATTCAGGTGTTTTTG
>JAIRWF010000038.1 GCA_031253335.1 Streptococcaceae bacterium | reverse complement strand
GCGTCGTCAGAGAGGTTGTTGTAACGCTGGAGGATCAAAATCTTGAACATCAAGACATAGTCCATTCGTGGGCGACCTCCTTTAGAAGCCTCTTCACGCGAGATTTTCCAGACCTTTTGCAAAGCCAGCCGAAAGCCTTCCCATCAATGACAGCGTTCAAGCGTTCCAGTGGATCGCCTTTTTTACTCAGCTGCTCAAGCAAATGTTCTTCTTTGAAAATATTCATGATGTTTTCCTCTGATATGATTATCTCACATTTCAGGATAGATTTGGGAGGTTTTTAGAGGTGGCCTTAATACTTATCCAAGAAAAATGTTCAACTATAAGAGTTCACTTGAAATAAGCTTAGCTGGCTAACTTGGACTTGCAATTTGCGATCGTTTTCTTTTCTGATTGGTCTCGTGGTAGGTAGCCTCGTGATTCCCATGGGCGGCGGTGCGGTGCTCTATCTGGGTATTTTGACGACAGTTTGGCCTCGCTTGGCATTTTGGGAAGGGGATAAGATGAAAAAAACACGTTAGATTGCGTGCTTTTTTTCATATTTTGACTAATATTTATTCATCACACGGCTTTCATCACATCCTTCATCGCCCGTCGGTTTTCAAAGCATAATCTGAGAGCCAGTACCAGGCGGGCTGCGAGAACTTCGGCTGATAGATCTCCACCAAAATGTTCGGCGAGTTGGGTTTCATAAGTGCGCCACATTTGCAAAAGGCGGAGCGAGAGCTCAGGGGTATTCAAAATGAGGCCAGGTAAAGGATTCCCGCTATCTCCGTCGAAGCGGGCGAGATAGGCTTTGATGGCAGGCCAATCTGCGGGTAAAGTGAGTAATTCAGCGAGCAATTCTCCTTCGTTTTCAAAGACGATGTCTGATTTGGTTGGGAAATACTGAAATAGGGTTTTCTTGGCGATGTTGCAAGCGGCCGCAATTTCGGCGGTTGTTGTGGCCTCGTAGCCCTGCTTTTCAAAGAGCTTCAGGCTTTTTTTGATAATCTCCGCGCGCTTTGCGGCTTTTTTTCTTCTCGGTTCATGAGTTGATTATAACATTTTTTGGTAACTCAGTCACTTTTTCTTGACAAAATTTCTAGGAAAAGCTTTAATGAATTCACAAAAAGTAACTGGGTTACATTTAGGAGGTATGAATCATCATGAAAACAGTTGTTATCACTGGCGGGACGGGCTACATTGCCCACTTCGCTATCCAAGAATTTCTTGAAAAGGACTATGCGGTGCGTGCGAGCGTGCGGACGCCTGAGAAAGGGGCACTGCTGGCTGAAAGTTTGGGGAATCCTGAGCATTTTAGCACATTTAGCGCTGACTTGACGAGTGCTGAAGGCTGGGGGGGAGGCCTCAAAGGTGTCGATGCTCTCCTCCATCTCGCTTCGCCACTCGGGGGTGAAAATGTAATTGATACTGCGGTGAACGGCACGCTGAATGTCCTCGAAGCTGCACACGCTGCTGGGGTCGATCGCGTTATTCTCCTGAGTTCACAAGCAGCTGCGACAGGAAACGATGATACAACAGGCCTCCTAACGGAAGATTTTTGGGCGAATCCTGCAGAACTTGATGGCTACCGCCTCTCGAAGTTGAAAGCTGAACAAGCTGCTTGGGACTTTGCGAAAACGCACCATATGAATCTCACGACGATTCTTCCTGGCACTGTGCTTGGTCCTGCGGCAAGTACGCACAACATCTCGACGAACAGCATTCTCTTGAGCCTCCTCACGGGAGAGCTGCCTTTTACGGTCAATGCTGATTTTGATACGACGAACGTCCGCGATTTGGCGCGTCTCATGCGTTTGGCACTTGAAAATGATGCCAGTATCCATCAACGCTATTTCGCAGCTGGGGAAAGTATCGCCATGCCTGAGATGGCAAGGCTTTTGAAAGAACAGTATCCAGAGGCGAAAGCGACGGATACGGTGCTGGATGACGCAACCGTTGCGGCTACGCCTGAACTCTCAGATTTTCTGCCCATGATGAATCGACAGTATCATTACACGACGGAAAAAGCCGAGCGTGAACTTAGTTGGAAGCAAGCAATGCCTCAAGAGACGGTGCTTGAAGCTGCAGCAAGCTTAAAGAAAGAAGGGCTATTCTAATGAAACACAATATTTTCCAAACTTATGACAAAAATCCTGACAAATTTGCTGATTTCCAAGCGCCTAATGATCTTCCTTATCCGATTCCTGAAGATTTGAGCAATCGGGCAAAGGCTCGTTTGTCGCAACCTACACGGCACATGGACTACCCAGCGCCTGATGATGCGAAGACGTGGGGCATGCTCAAAGCGATGACAGGACAGGCACTTGCAGCCTTTTACGATGACTTTGATTTCCCGATTGACGAAAAATTAGAAACCATAGCGGGTGTGCCAACCTACGTCCTGCATGACTCGGAGGTCACGGTGACAGATGAGACGCCGCTCTATATCGACGTGCACGGGGGCGCTTTGGTGTTTGGGCAAGGGGAAGCGGCTGCCACGATGGCGAAGCCGACGGCTATCCTGACGGGCTACCTCGTCTGGGCGCCTGACTACCGGATGCCACCCGAAAGTCCATTTCCAGCGGGGCTTGATGACGTTTTTGCCCTGTATCAAGAAGCGCTAAAGACCCGTCCTGCCTCGAAAATCGTGGTGGGTGGGCAGTCTGCTGGCGGTAATCTTGCAGCTGCGCTGGTTTTGAAGCTGAAAGCGGAGGGCTTGCCTTTACCTGGCGCTTTGGTGCTCGATATGCCGGAGCTTGATTTAGCGGAGACGGGCGATAGCTTTGCGACCTTGAAGCTTGCGGCTGCCAACTCTTTGGAGACCTTGCTTGCTGTCAACCGAATTTATGCGGTTGAGCATGACCTCAAAGATCCACTGATTTCGCCTTTGTACGGCGATATGACGGATTTCCCTCCTACTTTCTTGCACTCGGGGACGCGGGATTTATTCCTCTCGAATACGGTACGGATACACGCGAAACTCACTGAGGCGGATGTTGACGCACGGCTATTTGTCAGCGAAGCAACGCCACACGGCTGGTTTGGCGGAGCTCCTGAGGATGACCAGTATTTGAACGCTTTGGGCAAGTTTTTGAGTGAGAAAATAAATGACTGACACTTTTAAGGAATTACGAGATGCTGCAAACGCTGAAAACGCAGCGCAAATGGCAGCTTATATGAAAAATCAGTTTGAATTTCTCGGCGTGAAAAGCCCGGAGCGGCGGGCAGTGAGTAAGGATCTACTCAAAACGAAGCCTGTAGATTGGGCGTTGATTCAAGCGCACTGGGAGGCGCCTGAACGGGAATTTCAATATGTGGCGGCAGATTGGTTGGATAAACAGAAAAATGGGCTAACACCTGAGGATTTGCCGCGATTGAGTATTGGATTAACACTTATCCAAGAAAGATGTTCAACTATAAGAGTTCACTTGAGATGAGCTTGGCTGGCTAACTTGGACTTGCAATTTGCGATTCCAAGCAGAAAACTCACTAATACTTTTTTAAGTTTCTTGTGTCTCACTTTATTTTACTCCATATTTTTGTATTTGTCTTTGAAGACAAGATAAGTATAACAACAAAAACGGCAAAAAATAAAAAATCTCAAATTTGAGATTTTTTATTGCGATTTTACCCTAAAAAACACGGGAATCGCTGAAATAATAACGCTTTTAGCGATTAAAATTTCTTATTATTTTTTGATTTTCATGAAGCGTTTTTCGAGCATTTTGAAGTAATTGGCGGCATTTGTGCTCCCTAGATTTTCAAAAGTCTGAATCGCTTGCTTAACTTCTTGGTGTCCTTTTTGGGGAAAGCCTTTCTTGTAAGTGAGGTAGCCTTGCATAAAAAAAAGCTCATTTCGGAGATAGAGGTCGTCTTGATCGGTGAAATCAAGTGCGGTGTCAAGCTCTTTTTCTGCTCGCTTTAGTTTATCTTGTACCATTAAAGCAAAAGCTCCTTTGAGAGTGATCTGAATGATATAGCGGCGATACTGGCGGATATGCCGAAAATGTGCCGTATCCTCGTGAAGCTGAGAAAGAAGATTTGCAATATTGCGCGCATGAAGCTGAGCAATGGAAAATTGCAAAAGAGAGAACTCATAAACCGTCCAGTCCTCAACCGCATCAAAGAAATCTACAAGTCCCTCTTCCTCTTCTTCAGTAAGCTTTCCATGCGCTGTAAAATCAAGTAAGAGGCACTTCATAGCGATTTTTTGGAGAGGCTCATGAAATGACTTCTGAAAAGACTTGATTTTTTCAACATCCATCGTATAGTAGGCTTCATACAGCTCGTCGTAGATGGCTTTAAAGCTCCCGCGGCCACTCGCAAGATAGGTCTGCTCCACCTCAGCAATAGGGATGTCCATAAAGCGCAACGCCTCGTAGAATTGATCCACACCAAGTGAATTCACCCCTCGTTCAAAGCGCGATAAAGTCGAGCGTGTCAGTCCAATTTCTTCAAAGCTATCCAGCTTGAAGCCTCTCTTTTTACGAAGTTCCTTGAAAACAAGGCCGAAAGTCGAGTTGTTCATGACACTATTATAACAAAACGGCTTATAGACCGAGATGTAAATACTTTTTTATAAGTGTATTTTGAAATCGGAAATAATTAGCTACTTCTGTTCATCCCGGTGCCAATAAAAATATAGCGTTGAAGTAATTGCAATAAAGATTATTGAGCTTAAAAACATCATTTTTGGATATATATATGTCATTAATCCTTGAGAAAGAAATAGAATAATGAAGGCACAATAGAATTTTTTTGATATTTTCTGCATCCTACGCTCCTTCATTAAGGTGTCTTGATTGTACGGTTTAAGCTGATTCCAGGAATATATTCTCCTATATAGACACTTCTCATTCCCTGACTAACTGCCCCTCCTACGGTTCCACCAACTCCAGCTGTAATCAATGCAACCACTCCAGCACTGACTGGAGATACAGCAAATGTTTTTAAATACCAGCGCTCTTGAATCAATGTTTATACCTTTTATTTGAGTTTACATGGATTAATAATTGTACTAGCCCTAGCGCAAGTATTATGACTACCACTATTAGCTTCAATTTAAGCAGCGTATTAGGAAAACTGATTTGGAGCAAGAGTAGGACTAGTGGCAATAACACGCCAAAGATACTTATTTTTTTATTCATCTGATTTTGAATTTTTGCTCGGAAAGTTTGCATCAAATAGCATTGTTACTATATTGAAAGCTATCATGCTAAGACCCACAATATTTGAAAAGCTTGTCGATTGGCTTATAAGATAACCTGCAAAAAGTAGAAATGCCGCTCTTAAAATAATGTCAATTACAAAATATCTCTTTTTCATTATTGCCACCCCGCTCCCCAAAAGGTTAGAACTCCAGGCGTACTATTAAACACAATACCACCAGGCGCATTTGAAGCTGCTGTTCCTAATGCTGGTAAAACTGCTGATAGTATTAATGATGCCACTTTTACAGGCGGATATGGAACAAATCCTAGCAGACCAACGAGAGAACTATAACCACTATTCCGACCAATAGCATGTAGAGTTGAACCCGAGATGCCTATTCTTAGTCCCCACCAATAGACATGACAATAATTTCCTCCATTATGATGCTGAACTGCTGTCGTAATTAGCTGGTTTTGCCGTGCTTGTTGCTGAGCAGCTTGTGGCGTTTGCCCGATAACCACGGAGTTGCCACTTTGCACTACATCTGACTTTGGAGCTTGCGCAAGCGCCTGTTGAAGTTGGGGATTTTGTGTAGTAACAAGCTGATTCAAAGTTGCTAGCTCAACTGATGTTGCATTGACAGGAATTTTTGATTTGATAATCACAAACTGGCCATTTTGTAATTGGATTGCATTGTTGAAACGATTGATGAAAGTTTGACTGACTCGCCCATCAACAATAGGTTGTGTGGGTTGAGTAGCCGCAAGGGTAATAGCATTAGCATCTGATATACGCTTTGAGGCTGGCAACACAGCTTTGAGCGCATTGTCACCTTTTTTGATAGGGGTATGGAAGTATTCTCTTACTCCGGATGCAGTACCTGTGAGTGCAATACCCGCAAGTGTAGCAATAGTGATTTTCTTAATAGACATTCAATGTCCTCCTAAAATTTATTGTGTCTTTTTGAAGACACTCTTAGTTTAGCATCAAAAAATCGGGAAAATAAAAAAATTCCTAATGTGGGAATTTTTCCTTGTTTATTTCGACTATAAATCATCTATTGCCTCAGTCATACCAAGTGATTCCAACACTTCAAATTTCTTTTTATTTTTGGACTTCATA
Source organism: Streptococcaceae bacterium (assembly GCA_031253335.1). GTDB lineage: Bacteria > Bacillota > Bacilli > Lactobacillales > Streptococcaceae > Lactovum. The sequence continues at coordinate 6,016 of JAIRWF010000038.1, read as the reverse complement.
AATCATTTTTAGAGCATTTCAAAATATTTGGTGACATTGTCTCCCTATAAGGCTTTAGTATTATGATTCTAGCAAAAAGAGCTTGAGGATAATTTCAAGCTCTTTTAAAAACAATGATTTTCAGTTAAACTTCTCCCGCACTTTCTTAATTAAAAGTCCTGTGATAGCGGTGGTCATTGCATATCCTAAAATCATCCACACTCCTAAATCGAGGGAAATCAGATAGCCTAAGAGGAAGAATATACCTACAAGTCCTAAAGCTATTTTTCCTTTGATATTATTTATTTTCATATGGAATTAAAGATCCTTTTTAGTATTAAGTATTTTTGTTACGGATTTTTCAAGCACATTTGCTTTCAAGAAACCATTCAATAAGTTTTCTATCCTTCCGTCTAAATCAGCTATATCCTCCATTTCAAAGTCTCCAACTTTATAAAAATATTCTCGAAACTCTATAAACGTATGATTATATTTTTTGTTATCTGTTAAATAATTAATGATCTTTGCATACTTCTCAGCATTAAAATTACTATTTATCAATGGAAGTTCCCAACTATCAATGTCATAACAATGACAAATTCGTTCGAGGAGTGAAACGATTAAGGTAATGTCAAAATCAGTATCATGTAATTTTTTATTGGTCATGCCAGCCATCTCAATCCTTCCACGACAACGACTGATACTGATGCTGCAACCCATCTTGGAATTCCGATACTATATAAAACTCCCTCTAATTGTTGCTTAATTGTATCAAACATCAAATCTTCTCTTTTTAAAAGTCCGTTTAGCCTATTCATGATTGGACTCACATTTTTTTCAGCAATTTTTCGAGCCTCTTTTCCTCCAATGGTTTCAATGGCATCAAATAAATGTCCCTTATTTTTTATTAAGAATTTAACAATAGCTTTTGCTACTTTTGTTTGCCCGATTCGAGAATATGGAGATTCAACATCAAGCTGACCGCTCCTATATTCTTGATAAGTTTGAACAATCAATTGAGTAAACTGCTGGTCAGTTAAATTATTCAAATTGAGATTTTCGCTTTTTACATTCGAAGCAGCATTAATTAAAACCGAATCATCATTTCGTGTTGCTGCATTTGCAGATATGCTAGCAATTGGTGCACCAAGTGCACCAAAGAGTGTAAGTGAGGCAGCTGTACCAGCTGCAATTTTCTTAATAGACATTCAATATCCTCCTAAAATTTATTGTATCTTTTTGAAGACACTCTTAGTTTAGCATCAAAAAATTGGGAAAATAAAAAAATTCCACATGTGGGAATTTTTCTTTACTTATTTCATCTGCAAATCATCTATTGCCTCAGTCATACCAAGTGATTCCAGCACTTCAAATTTCTTTTTATTTTTGGACTTTCATAAAGCGTTTTTCGAGCATTTCAAAATAATTAGCTGCATAATCGCTTTGTAAGTCTTTAAATATTTGAATGGCTTTTTTGGCTAGTGCATGGCCTTTTTGCGGGAAACCTTGTTTGTAGAGGTGGTAGCCACGCATAAAGGCGATTTCATTACGAAGATAGAGATCGTCGGGGTCAGAGATGTCAAAGGCGAGGTCTAGCTCTTGCTCTGCCTTTTTGAGGTTGTTTTGAAAGGCGAGCGCAAATGCCCCTTTGAGTGTGATTTGGACGATGTAGCGGCGATATTGGCGAATGGTCTGAAGCTTCTTTGTATCTTCATGCAAATTGTTGAGAAGATTTGTGATATCACGCGCATTGAGCTGAGCGACTGAAAATTGTAAAAGAGAGAGTTCATAAATCGTCCAGTTTTCAATCTCGTCAAAGAAATCTACCAGAGTTTCCTCATCCTCTTCGGTGAGTTGACCATTTGCTGTAAAATCAAGAAGGAGGCATTTCATCGCGAGTTTTTGGACGGGCTCATGGAAGCCTTTCTGGAAGGCTCGAATCTTTTCTACGTCCATCTCGTAGTAAGCCTCGTAAAGCTCATCGTAAATGGCCTTAAAACTTCCACGAGTGGCCGCTAAATAGGTCTGCTCAACCTCCGCCATGGGGACATCCATGAAGCGAAGTGCCTGATAGAACTTATCGACTTCAAGCGAAGTCTTGCCTGTCTCAAAACGCGATAAGGTTGACTTTGAGATGGGAACGCTCGCAAAGCTGTCCAGCTTGAAGCCACGCTTTTTACGGATTTCTTTAAAAACAAGGCCGAAATTTTTATCTAGCATAGAGATATTATAACAAAAACGGCCTTTCGACCGCTCTGTTATATTCTGTACCATTGTAATTAAGAAATATCTAGCTAACTACTTCAAGCCAAGTTCCTAAGTCCCTAATCTTAATGATAATTAAGCATATTAACCGAGATTTGAAACCATTATTTTTCTTTCATTTTTATAGCACCATTATAATCTTTTTTACTCCTCGTATAAAGTTCCTCAGATGAATAGTTTTCTTTTCCATTGACGGTCAATGACCCATCAGACTTGATTTCAATTTCAGCACCCAGCCAACTTGCGGTGCCACCTGAAACAATCCCTTTCATCCAATGCTTCTTATCCAAAGTCGTCTTTCGGAGTTCTGTCGTAAGATAACGCGTTTCACCATTTTCAAATTCCAGACGAAGTTCGCAAATTGTAAAATGAAGTTAGCCACCCCGAAACAAGCAAAAAACATCTGAATCTCTTATACTAGAAGTTCGAACAAATAGTATAAAAAGGAAATTCAGATGCAAGACTATTCTAACACAACTTCCACTAAAGGCAAACACCTGGCTTATCAAGACAGACTGAATATTGAGCGCTGGCATAACAAGGAAGGCAAAAGTAACCGTGAGATTGCGCGCTTATTGAATAAGGCTCATGGGACGATTGATAATGAGATAAATCGAGGAATACTCCAGCTGAAGCGGAAGTCGAAATACTCTGCTCAAAAGGCTCAAGAAAATTATGAAAGCTTAAGAACTCACAGTATTCGTCTCAGTAAACTCACGCCTGAAATTGACCATTATGTGAGCTCACGTCTGAGAGAAGACAAGGACGCTCTGGAAGTCATTCATCAAGAAATTCAAGGCATTTCATTGAATAGCCTTTACAACTGGGTCAACTGGGGCTGGTTAGAAGCCAAACGTCATCATCTATTCTATCCACAATATAAGGCTACGAAGAAACACAAACCTCGTGCGTCGAAGCATCCTTTTGGTCAATCCATTGAGAACGTCCTGAGTCGATTAACGACCGCTCGGAGGTAGGACATTATGAGATTGACACGGTTATTCTTACAAGAGCCAAGAACAAGGTGCTTTTGACACTCACGGAGCGAAAATATCGGACGGAAATGATTCGCTTGATTGATGGCAAAACAGCACAGGCGGTTAATGAAGCCTTGATTGAACTTCAAAAGAGCTACACCTTCAAATCCATTACAGCTGATAATGGACGTGAGTTTGCAAGGCTCTCTGAGGCTGTAACCTGTCCTGTTTATTATGCACACGCCTATGCAAGCTATGAGCGTGGGACGAATGAAAATCATAATCGCATGATTCGCAGGCGCTTGCCTAGAGGGATAACAAAGACGACTCCGGAAGAAGTCGCCGCTATTGAGTATTGGATGAACCATTATCCAAGAAAAATGTTCAACTATAAGAGTTCAATTGAAATGAGCTTGGCTGGCTAACTTGCACTTGCAATTTGCAAAATATATTTTGTTCTGTATTCTTGACCATTTTCCTCCTCAAAATATTCAATTAAATTTCAAAATTTTGGTTCTACCTTATTTTAACAAAAAAGAAAGCCAATAAATTGACTTTCTCATTTTTGAGAAATTTAGTATATTTTTTTCAAGTACCTGTTGGCTATGTCTCTGAAAAACTGTGTTCTTTCTTCAGTTCCTAAAGTTTCAAAGATTGAAAGTGCTTGACGAATTTGATTAAGTCCTTCGTCTCCAGCTCTAAATTTTGCTTTCCACATCCCTTCAAAAAAATAGCACAGCTGAAGGGAGTAAAAATTATCTTCATGTGTGAAAACACGCGCATTTTGGATAGCTTCATAACTTTCGTCTTTCGCTCCTAGTTTGATCAAGCCCAGAGCGCCTGTTAAGAAAAGACGAACCACACGCCTACGGTAATGGAGGATATGGTGGTAATTGATTGTTCTGTTGCCTAGTTCCGTAAGGAGGGAGGTAATTCTTTTTCGACTGAAATGGGATAATACGCAAGAAAGGATGGACAGTTCGTAAATGCCCCACTCATCCGTTTCATAAAATAATTCGAGTAAATGATCCCGCTCGTCTCGGGTAAAGTCGTCCTCAAGTCCAAACTCGATAAGTAAGCCCTTGATAGCCAGTTTCAAATGATAATCATGGCTTGATTTTCGTAATTTTTCCAGCTTCTGAGTATCTTTGGCATAGTAGGCCTGGCGGATTTCTTGATAGGTCTCATCAAAGTGCCCATGCGTAAAGTCAATTAAGAACTGCTCGTACTCATAGAGCGGGACATTCATCGCATCCAGAGCCGTATAAAGTCTATCAATATCGAGTGAGTTGGTCCCCCGCTCAAAGCGGGAAAGGGCAGATTTCGTAATCCCGAGATACTCAAAATTTTCGAGCTTAAAGCCTCTTTGTTGGCGAATTTTCTTAAAGGTTTGCCCAAAATCTAGTGCTTGATTTTCCATAGGAAAATTATAACATAGGCAATCATTTGAATCAAAGGCGATTTATAAAATACAAAATGTATCTAAAAGTGTTAAAATAGGATCATGGAAAACAATAAAAAACGTCGGCGTGGCGAGGAGTTGCAGCAGGCGATTTATGCGGCAACGCTGGAAATTTTGGAGAATGAAGGCTACGATGCCGTGACTTTTGCCAATGTGGCCAAAAAAGCACACACCTCGCGCAGTGTCCTTTACAATCAGTGGAAATCACCGTTTTTGCTCTTATTTCGGGCAGGACGCGACCAGGTTATACGAAATGGTGGTAGGCCCTTGTCCGCGCTCGAATTCTCACTTGACTCGACCTTGCGGGAGGACTTGATTCTTTTGGGCGAGCGCTTCATCGAAAACGGCAAGCGTTACCCGAAGAATTTTCTCTTTGCCTACTATTCCACGCGGGTGCAGCACCCTGAGTATCTCGACGAGCTCACGGATATGCAGATCTCGACGAATCTGCGTATCATGAAGGAAATTCTCGCAAATGCCCTCTCACGCGGTGAAATCACACATTTGCCTGATGAGCAGCTCATGCTTTTCCCCATCGAATACTTCCGCTATTACATCATGAACAACCCCGAGAAGCTCGATAGAAAGTTTATCGAAACCTTTGTCGATGGGGTGTGCCTGCCGGTGTATATGAAAAAATCCTGACGAACAGGTTTTTTTAATTGTCGAAGTACCTATGCAGGCTCTTATGTGATTGATAAGAAATTTTAGCAAAGCGAAACTTTTTACTTGCTTTAGAGCGCACACGAAGGTTTATAATGGTACTATAGTAATAGAAAAGAGGAAATAAAATGGCAAACAAAACATGGCTGATCACAGGTACATCAACAGGTTTCGGGCGAGCGCTCGCGGAGGAATTAGTCAATGTAGGAAAATACAACGTCGTAGCCACAGCGCGAAAACTCGCTGCGCTAGACTATCTGCCTGAGGCGGACAACATCTTAAAAGTTGCACTCGACGTGACAAAAGCAGAGCAGATCGCAGCAGCGGTTTCAGCTACTTTGGAGAAATTTGGCACGGTGGACGTGCTGGTGAATAACGCTGGCTACGGCTACTTTGGCGCCCTGGAGGAGTCCGACCAAGCCCAGGTCCACAACATGATGGATACCAATTTCTGGGGCGCTAACGACATGACGCTCGCCGTCCTCCCGACCATGCGTAAAAATCGCTCTGGCCACATCCTGAACGTGACCAGCATCGGCGGCCTGGCCACATTCCCGACATTTGCCTACTACCACGCAAGCAAATTTGCCATGGAAGGCCTCTTCCAGAGCCTCGCAAAGCAAGTTGCACCCCTTGGCATCAAAGTCACCAACGTCGAGCCTGGTGGTTT
>JAIRWF010000009.1 GCA_031253335.1 Streptococcaceae bacterium | reverse complement strand
GTGATTTCGTCAAATTTTTTGTAGGAAAATTGGAATTTTCCGTCAAAATTTAAGGCGTCAAAATCTTCGGGCGTGAAAGTCAACCAGTGATCTTTTAATACGAGTACTTTTGTCATTTGATTTTCTTCGGATCTAAGTCATAAAATCCACGGGAAAGCGTGCGATTCGCGGGATGGAGCTTGCGAACCTTTTCGTCAAGCAAAGTGATTTCGTCAAATTTGGCAGAACCTGTTTCCAACATCTGACGGGCTTCTACGAAGCATTTCACGATTTCGACAAAAGCGTCGCCACGGGTAAAAATGCCGTCAAGCTTCCAATGGTCATAGCCCATGGCGAGGAGTTCAGGGAGGGCCGTCATCATGTTGAGGTCGTCGTTTGCGAAAATGTGCGTGCCGTGCGCATCCTCAAAAATGCTGTAATGCGAGTTCTCATCGGACGGCTCAGCGAGGAAATGGTAATTTTTCTGATCTTTTTTGCCGTTTTCGACCTGCGCAAAATTGAAATAATTCTGCAAGAGCGGGCGCTTCGACTGGTGAATGACCGTCGCGCCATAGACCAAGATTTCGCCTGGGATTTCAAGCTCGTGAGACATCGCTTCAAGCTCGGGCTTGGGGAGTTCACGAGCCAACACGGCACCAGACGCGCCTTGCTTCGCCCAGAAATTGACCTGGCGGGCACTCGCCACCATGGTCGAAGCATCATAAATCCAATGGAGCTGCGGAAATTCCTCCTGCAAGACGTAAATCACACCTGCATCACCCACAGCAAGATGGTCTTCTGGGGTCAGAATTTCGGATAAAAAGCTCAGATAATCACGGATTTTCGCCATTTTCTCCACGTGCATGAGGGCGTTGACCGCAATGGTCACGAATTTTCCAGCCACGTGCGCAAGAGCTGTGAGTTCACGGATTTCATTAAGCGAAAATGCGGACGGCAAGCGCAAGCCAAACTCTCCCTCCCCCAAATAAAGGCAATCCACCCCATTTTCCAATAGCTTTTGCGCCTGCTCAAACGACTCACATGTCGCTGTAATCCGTATATTCACGCTATTTAGTATAGCATATTCCCCTTTCCATTTGCAAATTATGTTCATTTATGTTATGATTATGGGATAGCATGGAAGCCAAACGTTATGAGGATTTGGGTTTTCAGTCGATAGGGAGCGTCAGACAGGCGCAAAACCAGTCACTTCAAAATCCAGAGACGCCTGCAGCAGCTGAGCAAGTTTCAAGTCAGCCACTCGCACGGGAATACCGTCCGCTGAACCTCGCAAAAATTCAAGAAAAAAAAAGGCGCAGAGAAGTGAGCTTTTTCCTGCATGTAGGGATTTATTCCGTCCTCATGCCACTTATTCTCGCCTTCTGCCTTGCCTTGTTCCCAAGTTTTGTTGCACTGCCGATTGGCCTTCTCTTGCCGCTTGGCATTATACTAGGCGTTAAACGCCTCTACTTTCTCTGGATAAACCGCAAATGAAAAGCCTGATTCAGGCTTTTTTTGTACGCAAGCGATAAGTCAGATAAAGACCCTCAAAAAGCGGAATCACAAGTGCAGCCGCAAGGAGCATTCCTGCTCCAATATGCGTTACAACTACTATTATAAATTGCAAGATAAAGAGGCCAAAGGCAATAAAAAGCAATAATCGCAACAGTTCCTGACGCGCAAGATCCATTCGCTGAGGGTACGTTCTTGCGAGCAAGACGTCCGCATAGCTATTTTCCATCGCAACAAGTTGAAAAATCAGTGCATAGTTCAAAATAAACGCGGCGAGCATTGCTGCCCAAATATTGGGAATAAAGGCAACACAAAGAAAGCTTAGAATGCCTAGGCGCAAGGTCAGGCTCAAGTAATCGCCGGCGCGCAGAAAAGTTCTGCAGTAGAGGAGCCGCATGGCGTTTTTAGGAGAATGTCCCGCAAGAAAGTCCAGATAACGGCGCCGTTTCGCGCGGTTTGAGAGACCTTTCACATTTGTGAAAAGACTATATATTTTGAGAAGGCTCGTTTGGCGCTCTTTTTCGTAGTCAATCAAGTTTTGCCAATCCAGCGTATTCTCTGTGGGGCTAAAGCGGTGGAGTTTTCGTGCGAGTAGGAAGTATTTTAATGCAAGGATAAGGAGAAACCAGAGAACGAGCCCCCAGAGGGGGAGCTTGAGTGCGAGCTGTGAGATGACAATCAGCACAAGTCCAACCGTAGAAGGCAAAAGCAAGGATCTGCGGACAGCTTTACGGAGTTCTGCACGAATCTCAACTTCTTTTGCGAGAAGAAAAACCCCATCGGCCGCCTCAACAAAAGTGGCAAGGCGCCCAAAGGCAAGCGAAACACCAGTCACGACCAGGATGACAAAACCTTTTTCAAGTGGCGACAAGGTATGCTGCTGCACAAATTGCGCATATTGCACGGCGAGGGCCGCGAGTGCAATCACGAGAAAAAGCAAAAAATGGTCGTTAAAAACATAGCGCAAATACTTGAAAGTTTGCGTGTAATAGTCGTCCCGACGTTTTTTGAAAATGGCATTCATGAGCGGGCTGTGCTCCCGGTTGTTGGACGGGCGAGTTCCATATAAATATCGTCTAAGCTCTTTCCCGCACCGAATTGCGCTTGTAGAGCCGCCAAATTCCCGTCAGCTACGACCCCACCATCTTTCAAGACGATAAATTTATCCGCAAATTGCTCGGCCGTTGCCAAAATATGCGTACTCATGAGAATCGACGCACCTTCTGCGCGCATCTCCTGCATCAAGTCAATCAGGTCGTGAATCGCAAGCGGGTCAAGCCCCATAAAGGGCTCGTCAATGATGTAGAGCGAGGGCTGCGTGAGAAAAGCGCAGATAATCATGACTTTTTGCTTCATGCCCTTTGAAAAAGTGCTCGGAAACCAGTCCAGCTTGTCGTCGAGGCGGAAAGTCTGGAGGAGTTTTTGGGCGCGCGCGCGCGCAATGTCGCTCGGAATGTCATATGAGAGGGCAGTCAGGTCAATATGCTCTTCCAGCGTGAGCTCGTCGTAAAGGCTCGGCGACTCGGGGATGTAGCCAATCGCCTTGCGGTAGGCATCCGCATTTTCTTTGAGCGTCACCCCATTCACCCGAATTTCGCCTGAAAACGGCGTCAAAAGACCCATGATTTCCTTAATGGTTGTCGTTTTTCCTGCACCATTGAGCCCGACAAAGGCCGCGAGTTCGCCGTCTGCGAGCTCAAAATTTACATTTTTCAGGACAGGCCGCCCGAAATAGCCGCCTGAGAGGTTTTTTATGGATAAAGTCATGCGTTTATTATAACATTTTCAGTCTGTTCTAAAGTTCACAAGCAGATTTTGCTATTTCTGATACATAAAATGCTAAACTACTTTTGTGAATATGTTTAACAAATTCATTTGGGAGAATTCTTATGATTAAAGCCTATAAAAATTTCTACAAAAACTATTTTAATTTTTCTGGACGCTCAAGCCGAAGAGACTTTTGGTGGGTCTATTTAGGAAATTTCCTCATTTCACTTCTTTTATTGTCTTTTTTCCTTGTCTCCACTGGGCTTGCAGTTGCGTTGACACTTGATTGGGATGGCTTCTCATTTTTGACCTACTTATTTTTAGCCTTGTTAATTGGATGGCTTCTCCTCCCTGCTATTGGTTGGGCTTCTTTGGGAATTCGCCGTCTTAGAGATGCTGGTATTAATCCATTGTGGTGGTTGTTATTACCTCTAAGTTTAGGATTAGCCGAATTACATTCCGACATTGCTGAGGTTATCTCCATACTTTTATTTGTTGCGATTGTGATTTTAATGCTTTTTCCAACCAACCAGAAGGCCCATTTCTTTGGACGGACGCAAAGTATCGCTGCTGTGGCTATCGGACTAACCACTTTGATGGCTTTTAGCTTATTCTATCTTCCTGTAAAAGCTGAGCAAGTAGTTTTTGGTGACAATTCATCCATTTCTTTAAACGACGCTAAATTAATTATCCAAATACAGGTGGAAACTCAAAAGATTGATAATAGTTCACAGCCTGATGTCACAATCCAAGTTGCAGCAAATATCTCTGATAAATCAGCAACTACTATTTCCAATAATGCTGCTAATACTATTATCCAAAAAGAGACACAGGAAAAAGGAGCTGTGGCTATTGAAGACTATCCTAAACCAATCGCCAGTTTGTTGCAACAACTTGTGAATAGCTCCGTCTCAGAAGCTGCAAAAAGTAGTGAAACAGCTAATAATTCCAATCAAGTAAATAATGGAGAATGGGGCATTCTTTCTGTTTCAGCTGCAACAAAACAATCAGCAAATTATACGACACCCCAAATTGCAGCTATTTTTAGGAGTCACATCACAGAAGCAACAAAAATAAAGGCTACTGCAGATGCTGTAGCAAATAAAAAAACCCCAAAAATTCCCCTTAACCAGCCAGCTATAACGTGGAAGGATAGTAATACAATTTTTGCTGCTGCAAGATTAACTTATCTACTTAATACTTTTAAATCTTTAGAAAAAACAAACGGAGCTTGGGATTTAGCACATTACAAGAGTCTTAATCTAAAAGGGACTTACTATGTCTATGGGAACAAAGGAAGCGTTTCTGATATAGGGAATATTCATTTTGGATATATGGGCAGAATTTTGGGTTTTTCAAACATTACTTTGAGGGTTGGAGAACAGTACTACTCACTCAGTACAATTAAGAGACTTGATCAACCTCAAGATTATAAAATGGTTAGAATTGGAATGGACTTGTATAGTAAAGGGGTTAGATTTTGAAAAAAGAACACCGGGCACGCTTTTGGTATTTATGGGGAATCGTTGTAGGGATTATTCTCACGATAGTTGGGATTCTTGTGATAACATTTATTTATTATGGAGAGTTCTGAGATGAAAAAAGAGCATAACAAGTGGTGGTTCATTGGGGGTATTTTTTCTGGCGTTATTCTTACCCTAGTAGTCATATGGGGAATTGCAACAGTAATTTTTAGCGGCCTTATTACAAAAGACACATTATCAACAGCTACATCACCCAATAAGCAATACGTCGCAAAAGCACAGATTGCTGATGGAGGCGGTTTGGGCTTGGGGCCCTACTCAGTTGTTGTAACAGATAAAAATGGTCTTCCTCTTCTTAATAGCATGACGGTGTATGAGATTGATGATACAGAAGAAACAAAAATTGATTGGCAAAAGAATCAACTCATTTGGTTAGACAATCAGCGGTTAAAGATTGGAAATAAAATTATTGAGATTCATCAGTCGAAGTCTTATTTTTTAGAGAAAGGTAATTGAAAGGAGAGAGCGAACGTGCTATAATAGCCCCATGGACAACTGTATTTTTTGTAAAATTATCGCGGGCGACATCCCCTCATATAAGATTTACGAGGACGACGACGTGTACGCTTTTTTGGATGCGACGCAGGTGACAAAAGGTCACACGTTGATTGTGCCCAAAAAGCATTTCCGCAATATTTTTGAGATGACAGGCGACGAACTCGCCACGGTAACTGCTAAGATCCCTGAACTTGCCAATCTCATCAAAGACAAAATGCACGCTGACGGGATGAACATCATGAGCAATCTCGAAGCGGCCGCAGGGCAAAGCGTTTTTCATACACACATTCATCTCGTGCCACGCTACAAAGGTGACACCGGTGTTGAGGAGACTTTTTTCCGTGAAAAACCGATGGCAGACCCCGCATTGCTTGAAGGTATCCAAAAGGAGATTTTAGGCTAATGGGGCTCTTGAAAGATATTTGGTTTTATGTGAAGCGACTTTCTGAGGAGCGTGAGGACATCAAAGGAAAGCTCGATGTGGTAAAAGATGAAGCCTTTATCGCACAGAAAACAGGGCAAAAGATTGCACGTCGTGTGGAGGAGTTCCAGTTTTCCGCACAAGGCAATATTGATGAAATCAAGCGGGTGCTTGAGAAATATCAAAAACCATCGGAGTGATGGTTTTTTGCTTGGATTTTAAAGGTCTTGTCTGCGAATCTGGAAGAAGCCAATGAGAGCGTAAAGTACGAGTTCTACAAGACCTATCAAGATATTAATGACTGCTGAGCCGTAGGTTGGGATGTCGGAGGCGCTATTTGCTGTGGTAGTAATGCCGATAAAGGTGGTTGTAATAATGCTTGTAATGACGCCTGCCCCCATACTGATGCCAAAAAAGACGAAGATGGCCCAGAATTTGCCGCGTGCCATGATGACGCACCAGAACATGAGAGCAACTGCTGCGAGCTGGCCGATGATGTAGCTCACGAGATAGAAAAGAGCAAGGGGGAGTGTAATCCCTGAGAAAAACTGGCTGAGGGCTGTGGTGACTGGCTGAAAGTAAAAGCCCAGTACGAGAATCAGGGGAATAATCAGGATAATCGCAAGTGCCAAAAGGGTAGAAAGAATCGTCGCTAGGACCTTCATAAAGTAGTAACTACTACGGTTGACCCCGCTTGCAATCATCAAGCCTAGCGCGCGATTGCTATAGTCCTGCGAGAGCAGATGGTAAGGGTAGGCAACGCTAAAGGCATAGAGGGCAACAATGGTAAAGAAGACAAAGGTGCCAAAAAGCATCACAAGGACTGTTGAGAGCGTGAATTCTGCTTGGTTGTTGTTAGAAAATGCGGTAGCTGTCATGATGCCTAGAATCGTTGTGAGGAGGGACGCAACAGTAAGAATCCCTGTGATAATGATCCAGACGCGGTCACGGAAGTTTTTGTAGAATTCCATTTTGAAGATGTTGCTTGCGTTCATGCGTAGCCTCCTTTTGTAGCTCCGTTGATAAATCCGGCAAGAGTAGATGTCTTTTTGATTTCGTCAAAGGTGATATCAGATTTGACGGCCTCTGAAAATAGAGCTTGAAAGTCTTTCGAGGTGCTGTCAAATTTGACAAGGTTATTTTTGGTCATGGCAGGGATGTTTTTCTGGCTCAAAAGTTCCGCAAATGCTGCCACGTCACTGACTGCAACGGTGTAGGTCATCGTGGCATTAGTATCTGTCAAGTCCAGACTGTCTTTGAAGTCGCCATTATCCAGCAGATAAACCGTATCGCAGATGGACTCAATGTCTTCTTGGACGTGGCTTGAGATGAGGATGAGCTTGTTTTCCTGCTTGAGTTGCAAGAGTTTCTCGCGTACCCAGGCCACAGACGTCGCATCAATTCCACGGAAAGGCTCGTCAAAAATGAGGACGTCGGCCGAATTCATGAGCGAGATGAGGAGGATAAGTTTTTTACCCATCCCAAGAGAATAGCCCGAGACCTTTTTATCCAAGCTATCTGCAATGCCGAGCGCGGCAGCCATACTGCGCGCATTTTCCTCATCAAAGCCTCCTCTGAGGCCCCCAAAATAACGCAGGTTGAAAAGACCTGTTTGCGCTTTGTAGAGCTCCATATCATCCAGCATAATGCCGACTTTTGTAAGAATAGCCGGATTTTCCTTGACAAGCACCTCGTCAAATTTGACAGCGCCTGTATAGTTGGTAATGATATTTGTCAACGCCTTGAAAAATGTCGTCTTTCCGACCCCATTTTGCCCAACAATCCCATAAATATGCCCACTGTCAAATTTGACAGAAGAAATATCAAGCACCTGCTGCGTACCATAGGCAAATGACAGCTGAGAAACTTCTAAATTCATCTGAAACCTCCTTTGTTTGTTACGGTCATTATAGCAGAAAAAAATCAGGCTTGACGCAAATTCCCAAATTTGGGAACGAATGCTGCCAACCCCGTCAAATCAACCTTTTGTCAAATTTGACAGCTGTCAAATCTACATTATAAACCCAGTGCGAGCTGATACACAGTCTTCGCAAGCGCATAATTTCCATCCGACAGCCGACTAAAATGCTCCAACATGACCCCGCTATTCACCTCAAGAATCAACAACTCGTGCTGCTCACGGCTCAACACCAAATCCACACTCGCAAATAGAAGCCCCAACCGTGCACATGCCGAAACTGCAATCTCTGCAAGCTTTGCCACCTGCCCCGAGGAAATCCCACGCCCCGACGCACCCGAATAGAGCACCTCAGGCACCGCACCCTGACCCAGATTAAAGAGCCAGCCCTCAGCAGGCTGCTTTTTTGCATAGATCAACACCGGCTCTCCCCGCAGAACAATCACCCGAAACTCCGTCTCCACCTCCACATAAGGCGACACCGAAAGTCTCTCATAATCCGCCAGGAGCCTTTCCAAGGCAAGTGACAACTCAATCTCAGAGCTCACGCGCAACACATCACGACCTCCCGTCCCCTCATTAGGCTTCACGACAAGCGCCCCATACTCAGTCAATAAACCCGACACATCTGGCATCTGCTCGCGCGACAAAAACCAATGCGGCACCACAGGCAACTTCGTTTTCCCTAGTACCTCACTCGTTGCCGCCTTATCATCACAAATCGCCGCAGCCGCCGCATCATTCAAGCCAAAATGATAACCATGAATCCAAACCCCATTCACGCGCAACACCCAGCCATCCGCAAATCTCTCAAAACGCTTGCTAGCTCCCATCGCAAGCTCCCAGCACATCTTTTCAATCTGTCTTTCCATATGCTTAGTATAACAAAAAAAGCGGCCAAGCCGCTTCTTATACGTATTTAACTTTTCTTATGATAGCTAAAGTAACTAAATAAACAAATAACCACCGCAAATACCAGCACACCCCAGCTCATCCAGCCAGACCCTTTAAGCTGCGTGATAACCTGTGCAATGAAAATCGCAGCAAGTACTAAGGCGACAATAATCGTTATGACTGTCAACCACCACTTCCCTGTCTCTTTGTGCTTCATATACATGATTATCGCCGCAAGCAGCAAGATAAACCAAACAATCGTAATCGTAAAGCTGATGGAACTTGCGACAAATTGCCAGAAGCCTTTTCCCAAAGCTGCTGACAAAATAACGCCTAAGAACAAGACTCCAGAACTCACATAAATCGCACGCACTGGCACCTGATTTTTATTCAAATAACTAAGTGATTTGCCAATCCCTGACTCTGAGTGTTGCACACGTGAGTAGAGACTCCGTGACGTCGCATAAATGGCTGAATTAACTGCAGAGAAAATCGCAATAACAATAACGACTAAGATAATTTTATCTGCAAAAGGAATTCCAACCCTCTTAAATATTGTGGCAAATGGGCTCTCGGCACCCGCCGTGAAATTCTTCCATGGCAAAAGTTCAACAAATAGGAAAATTGGCACAACATAGAAACTAATAATCCGGAAAAGCACCCCGCGAATCGCACGTGGAATGGCATATTCAGGGTTCTCTGTCTCAGCCACCGTGACCGCAGCAAGCTCAGAGCCACCGAAGCTAAAGATAACCACCAAAAGCGAGGTAATAATCCCACCAATACCTTTTGGTGCAAAGCTTGGTGCGACACTCGCATTTGCAGCTTTTTGCGCAGCCGACAAATGAAAGCCAAGGTTTGGATTGTTTAAAAGTAAGAGTCCAATGCCCACGACAATCAAAATGACAATGACCGCCACCTTGATAAAACTCAACCAATACTCCGTCTCCGCAAAAGTCCGCACCGAAATCAAGTTAATGGCCGTTGCGACCGCCGCAACAACGAGTGAAAAGACCCACAAAGGCACGCCCGGAATCAATTCAGACAGCACCATGGCCACACCAGCTTGTTCCGCAATGAGCACCGCCATCCACGTTGCCCAATAGACCCAGTCTGTAAAGTGTCCCCAATGTTCACCGACATAAGGCTTAATAATCCCCGACATGCCGACATCGGAGTGAACCTTTTGGTGCACTACCATACGCCCGACGCCATACATGACGACAAAGAGCGTCAGCCCCGCTAAAATATAAGACAAAATCGCTGCAGGACCTGCGTTGACAAGGGTTGAGCCAAGCCCCACAAAGAGTCCGGACCCAATCGCACCGCCAAGTGACATCATCACAACGTGCCGCGTCTTCATTGAGCTTTTCAGCTCTTTGACTTCTACTGTTTTTTGTTCCATGAACAACTCCTAAAATTTCAAAAGCTCTGCACATCACAAAGTGCAAAGCTACTTCATATCATTATATCTGTGGTGTATGTTTCTGGCGTTTACGATTGACTTTTTTAATCACGCCCATATCATCTTCAGCATCCGCACCTGAAGCATGCGTGCGGTCGCCTTTCTTGACGTCTGAGCGGAGTGCGTAAATCAAGAGCCCAAAGAGGAACCACAAACCGCAGTAAATCTTCGCGTCTGAACCAAGTCCCCAGAAGACAAATGCCGAAAGAATAAAGCCCAGTGCAGGAAGCACAGGATAGAGAGGCATCTTGTAGCCAGGCTCTGGCAAGTCTTTGCCTTCACGGCGACGAATAGCAAACATGCCGAGAGACACAAACATAAAGGCCACGAGCGTCCCCGCAGAAATCAACTGAGCAAGGAAAGTAAATGGTAAGAATGCCCCAATCAAGACTGTGACAACCGTCAACACAATCAAGGCATTAGCGGGCAAACCTTTTTTATTGACATTCCCCATGAAGCGCGGCAACATGCCATCACGCCCAAAGCTATAAATCAAGCGAGAACCCGCAAGTACCATACCAAGCAAGGCAACAAACATCCCTGCATCTGCGATAATTCCCACAATCGTTGACAACCATCCGTAGCCCGCTTGTGACAAAGCATAGTTAATCGGTGCTTGTTGACCAGCGAACTTCGTATAATGTTGCATTCCAGCAAGGACAAGCGTAACAGCTGAGAATAAAACTACTGCAATCACAAGCGAACCCAAAATCCCACGTGGCATCGTCTTTTGTGGATTCTTTGCTTCTGCAGAATTCGCTGCAATCGAGTCAAAACCAATATAGGCCAGGAAAATAACTGAGACACCGGCCCAGATACCGCCCCAGCCTCCGACAGTCGTTGCTGTATGAGGGGCGATAAACGGCGTATAGTTCGACGGATGAATCGCTGTCAAACCAACCAAGATAAAGGCAAGCACGGCTGCCACTTTCAGGATAACGAGAACCTGTGCAACACGTCCTGCGTCTTTTGCGCCCATCCAGACAATCGCTGCCGAAAGCACAATAACAAGAAGTGCCACCAAATCAACGAACCCGCCACGAGCCAAGTGCCCAGCAGCATTATAGGCAACAATCGGTGTGGAAATGTTAAACGGTAAAGGAATAAACGAACGCAAGACACCCGAGAATCCTGATCCGACAAAGGCAACTGCGACGAAATATTCGGCGAGCAGAGCCCAGCCTGCAATCCAGCCCCAGCCTTCGCCAAATAAGACCGAAATCCATGAATAAGCAGAACCTGCCACAGGAAAGACTGTGGACATCTCCGCATAGGCAAAAGCCACAAGTCCTGCGACAATCGCAGCACCGAGGAACGATAGCACGACCGCTGGTCCCGCATAGCCTGCTGCCACGACCCCTGGCAAAGTAAAGATAGACGTGGAGATAATCGTTCCGACACCAAGTGCCAAGAAATCCCGCACACCGAGTGTCTTTTTCAGCTGCGTATCTTGTTTTTCAAAGAAATCCGCTTTTGCTTTGGTATTAAACGACATAATAAAAAGTCCTTTTCTAAAAAGAATAATTCATTCTATCTTAATTTTTAAGATTTGTCAAGAATTGTCTGAAAATTTCCCGCAAATAAAACGCCCGTGAAGGCGCCTCATTTTACATATTATCCTCTTCAATTTACCATCCTATATGATTTTGACTCGGAATCTGAACTTTCCCCGCAGCGACGTCCTCAAAAGCTTGAGACAGCCGCTTAAAGGCTTCATGAAGTTGCTCTTCCGTGATGACTAGCGGCGGTTGGAAGCGCAAAATCGTATCGCGCAGGGTAATCATTATGACACCAAGTTCAAAGAGACGATAAATAATCTGGTCAGCTTTTCCTTTACCCGCAATATCAATGCCACCATCAAGGCCGTACATGCGCACCCCTGTAATTAAGTCAGGGTGCTTTTTCTGCTCTTCCACAAAGAATTTCTCGGCCAACTCTCCAAGAGATGCCGAGCGTTCAGCCAACTTTTCATCACGCACCACATCGAGCGTCGCATGTGCAGCAGCGGTGCAGACGGGATTTCCAGAGGTCGTGAAGACATGCGCAGGGGCATCAAGTGCCTCCATGATTTCCGCACGCCCAATCAAAGCAGATAGTGGCATGCCTGAAGCGACAGATTTCCCGATGGTCATGAGATCTGGTGCAATCCCAAAATGGTCAATCGCCCAAGTCTTACCGCTTCGACCAAAGCCCTGATTGATTTCATCCACCGCAAAGAGAATGCCGTTCATCTGGCAGAAGTCGTAAAGCAAGTGCATATAGCTATCTGGCACTTTCACAATCCCGCCATCTCCTTGAATCGCTTCAATCAAGACACATGCTACTTCTTCTTTGGGGAGCCAATTCTCAATAGGCTCTAAAAATTGTGCGAATAAGCGCTCTGAGAAGTCTTCTTCGGACTCGTCGTCAAGCATTTTATGGACATCCGGAAAGGGCATCTTCACAATGTCGGGCAAAAGTGGTCCCATTTGCCGTGCCATGCCGAGCGAAACGCCAGAGAGCGTCATAGAGCCATAGGTCGAGCCGTGGTAAGCCCCTGTGAAACTAATGATATAAGGCCGTTTCGTATAAGCCCGTGCATACTTAATCAACGCATCGTTTGCATCAGAGCCCGAATTGCCCAAAGCGACTTTTTTTGGAAAATCGCCTGGCGCCAAGTCTGCCAAACGCTGCAGAAGGCTTGACGTTGTGGAATTTGCATAATAAGCTGGGGTAAAATGAATCAACTTTTCTGCTTGCTTTTGAATGGCTTCGACCACGTGCGGGTGTGAATGCCCTGTATTTGCAGAGCTCGCAGAGGCGAGCAAATCAATGTATTCCTTGCCATCCGCATCATAGAGCAAAGCGCCTTTGCCGTGGTCAATCACCATATCAAAGTACTTGATACGGGATGACGGTGCCATGGCCTTCGCTTCATCATCTAAAATGTGTTCGTTTTGAGACATAAAAACTCCTAACTAGCTGTTAGGAGTAGTATAGCATATTTTTGAGGCTAAATTCCTCTCACGACCACATAGTTAATCTCGAGTGGCCCGTGAAGGCCAATGACGAGCTGCATTTCAATGTCCCCAGAGTTTGAAGGCCCTGAGATAAAGTTCAAAGTCGTACCAGGTTTTTTATTTTTATCAAAATACTCAGCCGCCTGTGTGCTCCGTGGCACAATGCGACTTTCTGGAATCACACTAATATAATGCGTCGGCAAGAAATGAAGCGAACGGCCTTGCCCTGCTTCTGTTTCCACAACGACTGTTGCAGATTCAGCAAGAAAAAATTTTGCTACAGCAACTGCAACGTTTGAGTTTTGGGCATTTGTGATATTTTCATCGCGTTTATCGGCACCTTTTTGCCAGGTCACAAGAGGATCCCCCGAAACTTGCACACCAAACTCGTCCAATTCATCGGTGCTTGGCACCATGACTTGTCCGCCGCCCGCTTTTTCAATGATTCCTGCAATGACGCCGTTTAGTTCTGCGGATGTGGTCTCCACAAAATTCGCAGAAACCGTTGCGGCTTGGGCTTTGGCCAAAGCAATCAGCTCATCTTTGGATAAATTTGCTTTCTCGCGTTGAGGCAAGTCGGAGATTGGCTCATAAGGCTTGAACTCGGGTTCACCAATTTTATCTGTCAAGGTTTTGAGGAAGGCATCGCGTCCTTCAATTGATCCAGCCATTAGTTCTGCCCTCCTTTCGAACGATTTTTGTACCAGTGTCTAAATTGTGCTTTGGCAGGCGGTGCAACTGGTAAATCACGCACATCCGTCCAGCCTTTCGCAAGAACAGGCGCTTTACGTACAGCACCGTACTTGAACATGGGTCCCGTCACAGTGATTTCTTTTTGGCTTGGGAGCATCTTTGTGCCCACACCTGCCATATTTTGCGCCATTCCGAAGAGACCTTTCGAGCCAAGCCCCATGGCGACCGCATCCATTTCAAAGTTGACAAATGCACCATCGTGGTGATGTTTCAGCTCGTCTTCCATGACACGACGGTGCTCAATCAAGAGGTTGTGCAGCGGAATCTTCACGGGACAAGTCTCCGTGCAAGCCCCACACAAGGTCGATGCATAAGGTAAGTCGCCGTATTGCTCATAACCCCCGAGGACTGGAGACAACACCGCTCCGATAGGTCCTGGGTAAATCGAACCGTAAGCGTGCCCACCGATATGACGATACACGGGGCAAACGTTGAGACAAGCCCCACAGCGGATACATTGCAAGACGGACTCAAAAGCCGTTCCCAAGGCATTGCTACGGCCATTATCCACGATAATCACGTGGAATTCTTCAGGCCCATCGCTTTCGTCATCTGCTTTTTGTCCTGCAAAGGTCACGTAGGTCGTGAGTTTTTGCCCCACAGCCGAGCGCGCGAGCATGTTATCCAAAATCTCGGCTTCCTTGATGGACGGTACAATACGCTCCATCCCCATAAGGACAATCTGCGTTTTAGGAATACTAATGGTCAAATCCGCATTGCCTTCGTTGGTTGACAAATTGATGTCGCCGGTGTTTGCAATCGCGAAGTTACAACCTGTGATGCCGACTTCAGACTGCAAAAAGAGTTTGCGCATGGTGTCACGCGCACAACGGGCGAGATTGACGGGATCATTGTCACCTGTATAGCCCAATTTCTTGGCGAAAATCTTCTGGATTTCGTCGCGATTTTTGTGGAGGGCCGGGAAAACGATGTGGCTCGGCTCATCCCAATCTGCCATTTGCAAGATAAATTCTGCGAGGTCGGTCTCGAGCACATCCATCTCAGGAATCGTCTGGAGCATGGGGTCAATATCAACTTCGGTCGTGACCATGGATTTGGATTTCACGACTTTGGTCGCATGTTTGTCTAAGATGATTTTTTTCGCGTAGGCATTCGCTTCATCTGCGGTCTTTGCAAAATAAACGTGCCCACCGCGCGCAGCAACATTATCCGAAAACTCTGTGAGGTAATGAGGCAAGTATTTCAAGGTATGCTGACGAATAGACTCTGAAATATCGCGCCATTCTTGCCAGTTGCCGAGTTCATCACGGGCAGCTTCGCGTTTGTCCATCTGGGTGTCTTGCGCTTTTGCCACAGCGGCTTGAGCAAATTTATCGCTTGATGAAATTTTGACCCGTTCGTCAAATTTTAAGGTAGAGGTTGAAAGTCCCATAATCAATGGCCTCCTTTGTAAGTGAATTCAGGGTGTTCAGCGTATTGTGTTGCCGCATACGGCTTGCGCACGAGGCCGTCGCCTAATTTTTCGTGAAGAGCCGCGATGTTTTCTGTGACGTGGTCGAAATCAGGCTTATCCATACGGCCCTCATCCACGTTGGTATTTAAGATTTCCGCGATATGCAGGACTTTCATGCTGTGACCGTCGCGGTTGAGCTTGCCGCCAATATTCATGAGGCACCCCATGTCCGCTGATACGAGGATATCCGCACCTGTCGCCACCGCATTGTCCGCTTTTTCCTGCACCATCATTTGAGAAATAGCAGGCGCCTTGACGGAGAAAGTTCCTCCAAAGCCGCAGCAATACTCTATCCCAGCGATTTCTTTGTAGGCCAGATTTTGCACGTTTTGTAGGAGTTCAAAAGGTGCCTCACGCTCGCCCAAGAGACGCGTCATGTGGCAAGAGCGGTGATAGGTTGCGAGTTCACCGTTGAAGGTTGCACCCAAGTCTTTGACTTTCAGAACGTGCACGAGGAATTGGGTGAACTCAAAGGTGCGATTTGCAAGATCTTTGGCTTTCGCATAGTAAGGATCAGAGGCGTCGAACCATTGATCGAGCTCTTTTAAAGCGGCGACGCACGAGCCCGCATCTCCCACGACATAGTCACAGCCGTCGAAAGCGTCGATTTGGCGCTTCACGCCTTTGAGTGACTCTTTGACAAGACCCGAGTTCGTTGTGGGCTGTTGACAGCAGACTTGGCGATCTGGGAATTCTGTTTCAATCCCCAGGCGTTCAAAGATTTCAATGACCGACTTGGCGACCTCGGGGAACATCAAATCGACCACACATTGTGAATAAAACGATATTTTCATTTTGAAAACCCTTTCATTTATAGGTTTTATTTTACGGGAAATTGGAAGAAAAGACAAGGAATGAAGGTGTCAAATACCTTTGACAGATAGGCGCATGGTTTCCCTGGAAGCCTTTTTTTGTTATAATGAAGAGCATGACGCTGACTCACGAAATGGATACAATTGCGGCTATTTCAACCCCTATTGGTGAGGGGGCAATTTCGATTGTACGGCTCTCGGGGACCGATGCGATTGATGTTGCTGCAAAAGTCTTTAAGGGGCGGGACTTGCGAGAAGTCCGTTCACACACGATAACGTATGGGCACATTGTCGCTCACGAGGAGCTCCTTGACGAGGTCATGGTGAGTGTTTTTCGGGCGCCCAAGACTTTTACCCGTGAAAATATGGTTGAAATCAATACACACGGCGGAATTGCAGTGACGCAAGAGGTTTTGCAGCTGTTCTTGCGCTGTGGTGCGCGTCTCGCAGAGCCTGGTGAATTTACCAAGCGGGCTTTTTTAAACGGCCGGATTGATCTGACGCAGGCGGAGTCAGTTATGGATGTGATTCGGGCAAAGACAGATGCTGCGGCAAATGTTGCTGTAAAGCAGCTAGACGGTTCTTTAAGTCGGTTTATTGGGAAGATTCGTCAGGAGATTCTTGAGACACTCGCCGAGGTTGAAGTCAATATTGATTACCCAGAGTACGATGACGTGGAGATTGTGACGTCTCAGCTCTTGCGCGAAAAGACAGCGCAGTTTCAGGCTTTGCTTGAAAATTTACTAGCCACTGCAAAACGTGGGAAAATACTGCGTGAAGGCCTTAAAACTGCGATTATTGGGCGGCCGAATGTGGGGAAATCTAGTTTACTCAATGCCTTGTTGCACGAGGAAAAAGCGATTGTCACAGATGTTGCGGGGACGACGCGCGATACGATTAGTGAATTCGTCAATCTGGGGGGCGTGCCGCTTGAACTGATGGATACAGCAGGGATTCGCGAAACAGACGATGTCGTCGAGGCGATTGGCGTCGCGCGGAGCAAGAAAGTGATTGACGAAGCAGACCTCGTGCTGCTCGTTTTGGATGCCTCGTCAAATTTAACAGATGAAGATAAGGCGCTTTTAGAGCTTTCGTCAAATTTGACACGTATTATTTTGCTCAATAAAACCGATTTAGCGCAGCAGGTCAAACTTGATGGTGCTCTGGAAATCTCAGCTTTGCAGAGTTTGGGCCTTGAGGCCTTATCTGACAAGATTTCTGAGCTGTTCTTCGACGAAAAATTAGCCGTCAAATCTGACAGTGCCATCCTCAGCAATGCCAGGCAGATTGCGCTTGTTGAAGAAGCGCTGTCAAATTTGACAGCCGTTAATGCGGGCCTTGAGGCTGGGCTTCCAGTCGATCTCGTCCAAGTTGATCTTACTGCTTGCTGGCGCGCACTCGGAGAAATTGTCGGCGACAATGCGCCAGATGCCCTCATCACACAGCTTTTCAGCCAATTTTGCTTAGGAAAATAAACACACCATGACACAACCATCCACACACCGCAAGGGACCCAAAAAGCACCATTCCTTTTTAACGGGCCTCACCATTGGGCTTCTCGTCATTATTGCAGGGCTACTTTTCGTACTCCATATGCCAAATCTCAAGTTGCAAATTCTACGACCTAAAGTTCCAGAAACGCATCGCACAAGTTCTTCTTCAGAGCCAACCCTTCCTACGTTCAAGCAACTGATGGGGACACGCCTCACTTCGCAACGCTATCCTGTACTAGGCGCAATTTGCATCCCACAAACAGGTGTCAACCTCCCGATATTTAAGGGAGATACTGACACCCTCATGAACTTTGGCGCAGGGACTGTTTCTGATCCTGAGACCATGGGGCAAGGAAACTACAGCCTCGCCTCCCATCATGTATTCGTCATCGCGGGCGCCGCAGGCTATCTTTTTTCTCCGCTTACCAAGGCGACTGTTGGCATGGACATCTATACCACTGATGAGACAAACCTCTTCACCTACAAAATCACAAGTATCACGCAGGTTCAGGACACAGATCTGTCCGTCTTAAAGCCTGTGAAAGGAAAGCCTGTCATTACGCTCATTTATTGCCTCACGCTTGAAGGACCCATTCGCGTCATTGTGCGGGGCACGCTCGTCTCAAAAACGTCCTTCACGCAAACGACTAAAGCCATTCAAAGTGCCTTTTCTGGTCCTTGGAACCAAATCCCCAACGCGCAGCTTCCCGAAGTCGGCATCCCTGCAAATTAAAGCATCAGAAAAAGGCCCTAAGGCCTTTCAGAGTGTAGACAAAGTCAAAAGCTAAGAAGTATTTTTAGGTTTCCTCTATCTCCGCGCTTTGCGCTGCGCTGTCCATGCTCGCTAAGCCAGCAAAGCTGGCAAGTCACACGGCAACTCCCTGCTTTTTCGCCTAGCTAAAGCATGTCCATTCGCTCTAAGACGCTAAAACGCCAAGGCATTTTTTCGTACTTATTTTCTTCCTCCGCATCCAGAATGCTTCACGTCATGAGGACAAATCCTTGCAGCTTCTTCCTCCGAGCATCAGAACTTCATAATCCCTTGCATCTTATCCCGCAAAGTCATGTACTCAATCTGTGGTAAGTCCAGCAAAAAGACTTTCGACGCTGCCAATTTCCCAGAATCCACAAGCGCTTGCAAAAATCCACGAATTTCACTCGTTCCAAGCTCCAAACATTGCACAAAAATCAAATGGTTCTTCCCTGTCAGCTCTGAGAGAAAATACCGAAAGTCTTCGGCCACCAGCGCATGTCCATCAGTCGCTCGCTGCACAGTGATCAGATCTTCATCAGATTTGACAAGCCCTTCTGCAAGTTCTGACAGACCTCCCATCAATGCTTTAGAAGCACCTGTCTTGCTGTCAAATTTGACAGACGATTCGTCATCAACCAAAGCATAATTTCCACGCTCTGTAAGTGCAACCACCGCTACTTCTCCATAGGCCATTTCATCAAGTCGCATCTTGAGCTCTTCTGCAGCCTTAGCATTTTCCATCCTATTCTCCTAAATCTCTGCAAAATCTCGAGCAAAGTTCTCCTTGAGCACCTCTTTGAAACTCTCAGGCACAAAAGCCCCTTCAATCGCATAATCATTGATTTTGGCAAAATCTGCTACCGAAAAATCATACCAGCCTGCAATTTTTTCATACTCTTGTTGCAACGTCGTATTCGACACTGTCCGATTATCCGTATTGAGCGTCACATGCACGCCTGCATCATAGAGCCGTTTAAACGGATAATCGCTCAACTTCTCAATTGCATTCGTCTGAAAATTAGACGTTGGCGCCATCTCCAATACGATTTTTTTGGCAATCAACGTCTCCCAATAAGCTGGAATATCCTTTGCCATCACGCCATGCCCGATACGCGTTGCGCCCATCTCCACCGAGTCCACGATATTCGCCTCACAGTGCGGACACTCCCCCGCATGCAACGTAATCCCCACACCCTTATCTCGCACCTTGTTAAGTAAGGTATAAAAATTCTTCTGCGGATAGTTCATCTCATCCCCTGCCAAGTCAAAGCCTACCAGGTGATCCTCAGCAATCGTCGTAAATAAATCAGGCAATAGAGCAAGCTCCTCCTGTGGAAATTGCCGTAAGCCACACACCAAAAGATTTGCCGTCACATCAAACTCTGCCTCCGCACGAATTAGACCCTCAATCACGGCTTCAACGGCTGTCTCAAGTGTTAGTTCAAGAGTTAAATGCTGCGCTGGCGCAAACCGCACCTCAAAGTACTTTACCTTATCCTCTGCTGCCTGTTTGCACACATCATAAGCCGCAAGCTTCAAGTTCTGAGCTGTTTGAAGTAGCGGTACCACAAAATCAAAGCACTTTAGATATGTCAATAGATTAGGCGTCTTTTCAGGAGCCTGAGCTTTTCTCCTCACTTCTTCATCCGTCCCAAGTCTGACCCCCATATTATTGGCCAGCTGTTGAATACAAGCAATCGACAAGGATCCATCCAGATGACAATGTAGCTCGACCTTTGGCAATTGCGCAATTTGGCTTGCAGTTGCTTTCATAGTTTCGATTATAACATAATTTCCTTCAAGCGTCCCCCGCAGCGCCCACAGCGCATTTTCCGAAGATTAATCGCACGTACCCGAGGATATTCCTGTGCACACGACGCGCAACGATACAGATGATTAAGATGTCGCGTTTCAACAGCTGGTGCATAGCGCGACCCTCCCACCTGTGCAAGAAGTTGCTTAAAATCCTGATCCGCATGCCTATAACCCCGTCCCTCTTGATACAGATGATAATGACACAGCTCATGCAAAATAATCTTCTTGAAATCAACCGTATCGTCAGCCATCTTTGGATTAAAGTCCAAATGCCTATCCTTCGGGAAAAAGCGCCCCCCCGTTGTCCGTAAGCGCGAATTCCAGTGTGCCTCATGCTCAAAAGGGCGTTCAAAGTAGGTCAATGATACCCGTCTGACCCATGCCGTTAATTCCTCATCTGTCATCCTTCAAGTATAACACAAAGCAAAAACGCCAACTGGCGTTTTAGGCTTTACTCCTCTTCCTTTTCATTTTCAAGCGTTTTCTCTTCTTTTTTCCGACGTCGCCGAAGAAAGAGCAAGAAAGCGCCAATGAGTGGAATACTTCCCCAAATCGGTAAAACCTCCTCAGAATCTTCCGTAAGCGGGAGAAGACTATTCATACCGGACGTTCCTTGATGAGGCACTGCAAGATAGGACTCAGTCGTAAGAGCTGAGCTGTCCATCGCTTCTGACGCAATCAACCCATCAGTCATCTTTTCAGATGAGCTATTCATCTCAGAACTTGGTAAATCCATCCCTTCTGAATGAGATCCACTTTCCGATTGAACCACCATCTCAGATGGTGGATTGTCGTTTGAGTTAGACAGACTCAGAGATTCTGATTCACTTATCTCACCCGACTCACTCAAGGATTCAGAGTCCCTGTTACTTTCTTTTTCCATAAGAGATAAACTAATAGATTCGGATTCGGATACCGATGCCGACTCTACCAAGCTCAATGAATTCAACATTGACTCACTTCTTGATTCCGAACTCGATTCCTCTTGCGAATGAAACTCTGATAAACTAACTGATTCAGAAGTTGATTCACTTTCTGAGATCAACTCCGAATCATAGGTTGACTGCAAAGCCGACTCAAAGTCAGACTCGCTCACTGAAAGACTTTCCAGATTAGAAACCGATTCAGAACTCGACTCACTTAACGATTCTGATGAAGACTCCGAGTTTGATTCCTGTTGTGAGTTAAATTCTGATAAACTTGTTGATTCTGAAAGTGATTCAGAAGCTGACTCATGCATAGATTCCGAGGCAGATAGCAACCCACTTTCTGCCTCAGAGTATGACTCTGAAGCGCTTTCCGAGAGCGAGAGACTAGACGATACACTCAAAGAGGCTTCTATGGATTGACTAAGTGATTCTGATAAAGAGCTAGACTCAGACGCCAAATCAGATTGTTCATGAGACTCCAAACTACTTTCTGAAGCAGATAAGCTTTCAGAGGTTAAGATAGAGTCTAACAAAGAGTTAGAGTCATTCATTGAAGCTTCCTCTGAGAGCGAATCCGATAGAGAATGATACTCAGATACTGAATGACTTTCTGATTCGCTTGCCGAGCCACTTTCTGAGAGTTGTTCAAGTTCACTTAGCGATTCCGATAATGATGCAGACTCTGAATCAGAAACTGATGTACTTTCAGATTGTAATCCTGACTCACTGCTTGAGAGACTTTCCGATTCCATGAGCGATTCACTTGCAGACTCTAAGAGACTTTCTGAATGCGATGTACTTAGCACTTCTGACTGGCTCAGGGACTCTGAAGCCAACTCGCTTTCAGAGATTAAGTCGGAAACATTTTGAGATTCTGCTCGCGATTCTGAAAGAGAATCTGAGAGACTTTCAAAATGCGATGTGGAAATAGATTCTGAGATAGAGCCGCTTTCTTCATCCGAGAGTGAGAGACTGTCTGATTCTGAACTACTTACTAAGAGTGAATCACTCATCATTTGGGAAAGACTTTCCGAATCCGAAAGTGATCCATTTTCAGATTCCACTTCACTCAATGATTCAGAAAGCGATTCACTCATAGATTCAGAGCTGCTTTCGGAATTAGATTCCTGTGCAGAGTGTTGCTCACTTTCAAAGAGTGAGTTAGAAAGTGAGTCGCTTGTTGATTCTGAGCTCGACTCACTTATCACGTTGGATTGCGCTTCTGAGGCCGACCCAGAACTACTTTCAGAGTCAGATTCACTCTCTGATAAGGAATCTGAAAGATCTTCTGACTCACTTTCTGAAAGATGTTCAGACACCTCAAGAGATTCTGAGTCCGAAAGCTCCTCAGAGGCTGCCTCAGAAGCTTCTTCAGAAAATGCTGCACTTTCTTCAGGACTATACACATAAAAAGTCGCTAGCATAGTCCCATCTCCTACTGTCAGTGCATTAGGTTGTTGATTGTCTCCTAGCAACTCACCTGACGCTAAGACGTAACCCTTCGGTACATTTGTTGATGAGTAGTAACTATTCGTCCAGTCAATCGTATTCCCATAATTTGCAGGAGATAGGCTTGTCCCAGAAGCTTCTTTTCCTGTTTGGAGTGAGCCAGTTGGGACAACATTCCCTGTTAAGACATCCAAATACTGATAATGGACACCCGGATTAGGCAATCCGTAAAGATAGATAAGATAAGTATAGTTTTGTCCCATTGGCGGAACGATCGCATAGTTGGCCTGCCCATAACTATCTCCATTATCTAGGATTGAAGTAGGATCTCCCATGCTTTGCGCATTTGCTGCCGCAGCAGCTAATACCTGAGTTCCAATCGCCCACATATAGTTCTCAGGTATTTCAGAGAGAGCATACTCTTGTGATAGAAGATTGATGGTCTGACCAATAAAGTTATTGTTTGCAAGACTGAGTGGTATCTGAACCGTTTTTATCACAACACCATTAATATCCACATATTCTAAGGTAATTATTCCAGGTGGATTCGCTGTAGTTTGAAAAGAGCTTGTATTCACACCAAGTCGCTGCGCATTTGAAAGACCACTATTGAGGTCGTTTCCCGCAGCATCTTTAATGCTTAAGCCACTACTTGTAATGGCGAGTTGTTGGAAAGTCATGCTACTAGTCGCAGGGTTGCTATTTGCCGTATTCCAGTAAGTAATGCTTGAGTTGTTGAGTTTAAAGGCTGTCCCTGCCCCTGAGACATTATAAAAGTTATTCCCTGCTGCCCCATTGTTAATGCTCACAGAAAGAGCCTTTGGCGAAATGAACGTAAGCTGTGCACCATTAGAGAGGTTAAAAGCAGGGTTGTTACTTGTTTGCTTGATATTTAGAGTGGTGCCTGCATTAAACGTTACATTCCAAGGACTTGCAATATTAATTGTAGAACTAGAAACAGACGGGATGTTCATGGTCAGATTTTGCCCAAACACAACTTGTTTACTGTTTAGATTGCCATAACCATTGCTTTGGTAAAGGGCATTTGTTGTATCGAAATTTCCGTTGTTCCCACCATAAAGGCTTTTATCTGATGCCGAATTAAATAACTGGGTAAAAGCCGTTTGCGTCCAAGTCACATTATCGCCCACTGTCATAGATAACCAATCCTGATAGAAAACAGAGCGGTCCATCGTCCCCTGGACACGTCCATTAAAAGTCATTGTGGTATTATCCCCAATTCGAATATCATGGGCAGCTCCCGTATCTGTCGGACTATTTTTATGATCCCAAGCCATGAAATAAATCGCAGAATCTCCATCTGATCCGAGTGACTGCGTATAGTTAATCGTCGTTCCATTTGCAATGTGTAAAGCCCCAAGGGTAAAGAGCTCTTGATCTGAGAACCATGTGATATTACCAGAGAGATTAACCAAAGCGTCCTCCATATCCACAAGTCTCGCAGGCGGATTACCATATTGACCATTTGTTGTCGCCGAGGCCGTCCCTGCATAAGTCACATTATTGAGATTAAAAATCCAGAGACCATTATTTTGCTGTGCTTGAAGATACGGCGTCTGAATAACTGAGCGTAAAGATCCTGATGAGCTTGACCCCTGTGTATGTTCTTGCATCAAACGAACATTGTTCAAAGTCAGCTGGCTTCCTGCGGGAGCTGTTCCCACAAAGAGAGAGACATTTATACCCAAATCTAAAATATTGTTATTACCTTGAATGATTAGACTCGCTGTGCGTGGCGTCAAAGGATTATTACTTGCGTTTGCTGTTGAATACACGGTTGAGCCTGCAGACACATTTCCAATCAAATCAATATAGCTAATCGCATTATTGTTATAGGCATTCATAAAGTCTGCCCAGGTCGCTACTGCCGCATAGGTATTGTTTGCAATCGCTTGTGCTTTGTACACTACATCGTTTGCAACAGTGTCCGTTATAGGCACCGTGATAGATGTTGGTGTCTGGGCTAGCGTATTATTTTCAACTGTCTGATTAAATGTTCCGCGAGAACCATCTGGATCTGTTGCTACATCAATCGAACCCGCAGTCTGCGTGAGATAAACTGCAGAAAAATGAATCGCTTCATTCGTTGGAATTGCTGCTTCAATCTCAACTGCTTCTCGCGGATCTTCGTTTACTAACGCTGAAGCTTCAACTGCTGTCTCAGGTGTCTCCATACTTTTCGCCCCTAAATCATCTGAGTCGTCTTCATCTTCTTCAGTTGACAAACCTGAAGCAGCTGTCAGTACTGTTTTTAGCGTAGGCTCAAGATTATCTGCTTTCGCATCCGTTGTGAAAGAAACTGCCCCTAGAAAACTTCCAACGGTTGCAATCGTGGAGTACATCCAACGTTTTCCTTTTTTGTAACGCCGAAAACGCAATTTCTTTTCAGGATTTAATCGTAATTTGAGTTGTTTTAACTTTTTAGGTGTCATAAGATTATCCTTTCTTTATGTAGTTGCCATTATTTTATAATATCTTTCTTAATTATTACTCATAATAGGTAACAAAAAAACGCCTCGAAAGGCGTTTTCAGAAGTTTGTGCTTACATTTGTTTGTTATAGTATTCAACGATGAGGGCTTCATTGATTTCTGGATTAATTTCATCGCGTTCAGGCAAACGAACAAATTTGCCTTCAAGTTTCTCAGCATCAAATTCTACAAAGCTTGGACGTGCGCGCACCGCCTCAACAGCCTCAGTAATAGCTGGAACCTTGAGAGACTTTTCACGGACGTTGATCGTTGAACCAACAGAGATGCGAGCTGACGGAATATCTACCCGTTTGCCATCCACTAAAATGTGACCGTGCGTGACAAATTGACGAGCCTGGCGACGCGTTGTCGCGAGACCTAAACGGTATACAATGTTATCCAAACGGCTTTCAAGCAGTAGCATGAAGTTGAAACCAACAGTACCTTCTTTGATCTTCGTTGCATGCACATAAAGATTACGGAATTGGCGCTCAGTAACCCCATACATGAAACGAAGTTTCTGCTTCTCAGCAAGCTGCAAGCCATATTCTGAAAGCTTAGAGCGGTTGTTGGGACCGTGTTGTCCTGGGACGTAGTTGCGGCGAGCGAGTTCTTTCCCGCTGCCTGTAAGAGAGATGCCATAACGGCGAGACTGTTTCCATGATGGACCAGTATAACGTGACATAATAAATGTCCTTTCAATTTTATTGGAAGAACTGAGTGCGCACTTCAGCTCGTACATTGCGATTTCGCCTATCAGCTAAGGTTACTAGATAAATCTTTGACGCAATGTTGACGGTCACTTAGAGCGCTGCTGCAAAGTTCAACTCCAAAAGTATAACAAAAATTTTGGGAAAAAGCAAGAATGGGTGCCGTTTTTACTTGCGCTTCGCCATTTCAAACAAAATAAGGCTAGGAACGCTCAACACCAAGAACACACCGCCGACCAAAATCGGATAGAGCCAAGTTGGAATGCCTGCTTGAGAGCTTGAAGGAACAAAGGTCAATAAAAACGCAGCGAGACAAGCCACAATTCCCATTCCTGCCATGAAATACAGAGCGGGCGCATGATAGCCGTCATTCCCTGTTTTTTTCTGACGCCGCAAAGAAATACTTGCGAGAAACATCAAAATATACATCATGACGTAAAGCGCCACCGCCATGCCGATTAATAGGCTAAAGACCATTGACACGGAGCTTGGGAAGATCACATAGAAACTTGCCAATATAGTCACAACCACGCCCATCAGCAAGAGAATGCCACGCTGCGCACCATTTTTATTCGACTTTCGGAAAAACTCAGGCAAAGCACCATCGTTCGCTGCATTGAACAAGCCACGCGAAGGCCCAGAAATCCAGCTAATAATCGAAGCAATCGCCCCAATGACAATCGCAAGCGCTATGACATTGCCCATAAAGCCCATCCCAAATTTAGAGAACATTGTCTCAAAGCCAATCACAGCACCGTCAGAAAGATTGACTGTTTTTGGCAAGACCATGGACAAAATGAGTGTTGGCAAGATAAAAATCACCAAAGCGCCGACAAATGCAACGCCAACAACGCGTGTATAACGCTTGGAATCCGCCATCTGGTGTGCATGGACAGCGTTAACTTCCATGCCTGCAAAAGCGAGGACATTTTGTACGACCAGGGCAATCGCCGCAAAGTTCGTGAAATTCGGCATGAGATGCGACCCTGTCAAAGTCGTTGAGATGTGTTGTTTCGTTAAAAGCCAAGCTGCACCTAATATCAATAACAGCGCTGCTGGAATCAAAGTCCCAATCAAACCTGCTCCCGACGCAATCCGCGCAAATAAATTCCCCCCCTTGAGCGTCAACCACACAGCCCACCAGAAGACAACCACAATCACAATCGCAATATATAGACCACTATTTGGCAGTTGCGTGAGGCCAAAGACCGAAGCCGCCGCAGAGGCAACAAAGGCAAGCTGCGCGGGATACCACACGACGTTGTGAATCCATTGCATCCAAATCGCAACTAGACCCCAACGCTCTCCAAGGCCCTCACGTGCCCATTGATAGACACCACCATCATAGGTCGCACCAAGCTCCGCCGATACCAATGCCGAAGGAATAAAGAACATGACCGCTGGTATCAAATACAGAATAATCGACGCCCAGCCATAAATAGCCATCCCAGGAAGCCCCCGAAGCCCAGCTATCGTAATAATCGTCATGACCGACATCTGGAAAATTGTAATATTTTGCTTTTTCATCATTATCCTTAACTGAATTTTCTACACACTGAGTATAGCATAATAAAAAGAGGCTGTCGCCTCTCAATGGGAAATATTGATGCTGTAACTTTCTTGATTGATTACCTCTCTGGCCGTTTCCCTTCGCCCCAATACAGCTTCATCAGCGCCTGCGTCCCGTCATTTTCAAAGCCTTCAGAAGCCAATTTCTCATATAAGCCATTTGCTTGCGCTGTCGCAGGCAGGTTCAAACCCATCTCCTTCGCACAAGTGAGCGCAATCCCCAAATCCTTTACAAAATGCTTCACAAAAAAACCTGGCGTATAATCCTCTGCCAGAATCCGCGGCGCATAGTTCGTCAAGCTCCAAGTCGAAGCCCCGCCTCCGCCAAGAGTCGCAAGTAATTTATCAAAATCAAGCCCCGCAGCCCCCGCATAGGCGAGAAGCTCGCACATCGCCGTCATCGTCCCCGCAATCCCGATTTGATTGGCCATTTTCGTATGTTGCCCCGTCCCCGCACTACCTTCAAGCGTAATCGTCTTCCCCATCGCCTGAAAGAAGGGGAGGACAGCATCAAACGTCTTCTGGGTACCGCCTACCATGATGGTCAGCGTCCCATTCTTCGCTCCGATGTCCCCACCCGAGACCGGCGCGTCCAGGGCACTAGCTCCGAGTTCAACAGCTTTCTTAGCAATCTCAACTGCGAGTCCCGGCTCCGACGTTGTCATATCCACAACAATCTTCCCTGCGATATTCTCCGCCTGGAAAATCCCTTCAAAATAGACCTCTCGCACATCCCGTGGATAGCCCACCATCGTGAAAATCACATCTGCTGCTTCTGCCACAGTCTTTGGTGTCTCACAATACACCGCTCCTTTTGCTACTAGACCATCCGTTTTCGATTTCGTGCGATTATAGACATAGAGTTCATGTCCTGCATCTTGCAAATGACCTGCCTGCGCAGCTCCCATCACGCCTGTGCCTATCCAACCTATTTTTGTCATTTTGTACTTCTCCTTATATTTATTTCTAAAAATATTTACTAAGGCGTGACCCTTCGGGTCTCCGCACTTCGTACTACGCTGTCCGTCTCAGCTAAGCCCTAAAGGACTTGCAAAAAAGGCAGAACACCTTTCCCAATCCAACCTATTTTTACCATGTTAAACCTCATTCAAAATTCTTGACATTTATTATAGTATAATTTTATTTGAAAGGAAATTCAACTATGAAAGCAATCCAATATGCCAAATTTGGCAATTACAAAGAGGTGCTGAAGCCCGTCGAAATCAAAAAACCTGAGCTTCAAAAGCCAACCGACGTCCTTGTCAAAGTCACAACGATTAGCCTCAACCCCATGGACTGGGGCATCATGTCCGTCCCACAGATGGCAGAGCTTTTTGGGGTGAGCTTGCCAATGACTTTCTGCTATGACTTCGCGGGTGTCGTAGAAAGTGTTGGGGAGGCCGTCACCGCCTATCAGCCTGGCGACCGTGTTTTTGGAACGTCCTATGAAGGCACGGCCCAAGAATACATCCTCATGCCCGAAACACGAGACCCTCATCATCGGATGCTCCATACGCCAGACGGTATTTCAGATGAAGTGGCAGCAACGATTGGCGTCTGTGGTTCCACAGCGATTGATGCGCTTAATAAAGCGCAGGTCAAAGCAGGCGATAAAGTCGTCATTTCTGCAGCTGGAGGCGGCGTGGGCGTTTATGCCGTTCAGCTGGCAAAAGCAATGGGGGCAACGGTCTATGGTACTTGCTCGCCTTCATCCTTTGACTTCGTGAATTCGCTTGGTGCGAAACCTATCGCCTACGGCGAAGGCTTGAAAGAACGGCTCGCACCACTCGGCATCACGGCTGCCTTAGATTTATTTGACAACGAAACGGCAAAAGTCGCACTCGAATTAGGAGTCACAGGTGATAAAGTATCCTCCATCATCCCACGGCCCACCCCTCCAGCAGGTGTACAAGGTGCCACAGGCTCCTATGCAACAGATGAAGACTTGCAATTTGTCCTTGAAACACTCGTTTCTGGACAAATGATTGTCCCAATCGCTGGAAAATTTGATCGTGAGGATTATCTTGAAGCCCTGGATCTCCAAGCGGGGCGACATGCACATGGAAAGGTGATTATTACATTATGAAAATTGTATGTCTTGGTTCCCTTGGAAACATCAACAAGTACACCGTGCCACGACTGATTGCGGATGGGCATGAGGTGACGGTCATCACGTCGCGCGAAGAAGGCAAAGCACCAATTGAAACTCTTGGTGCGAAAGCTCTGGTGGGCTCGATGCAGGATGCTGCTTTTCTCACGCAAGCTTTTGCGGGGCAGGACACGGTGTATCTCATGATTTCTGGTCGGCCAAGTGCACAATCCATGCTGGAGATGGCGAAAGATCAAGCACAGGTGTTTGCCCAAACCTTGGAAAATTCAGATGTTCAAAATATTGTCAATCTCTCATCAGTTGGTGCACAAAATCCTAAGGCTGGTGCTTTGTATATGTACCATCATATTGAAAACAGCCTGACTGCTGTGGCTGAAAAACTTGGTGCCAATCTTGCCATCATCCGGCCTGTCGGCTTCTATCAGAATCTTTTTGCAGATTTGCAGAATCTCAAGACCACGGGAAAGATTTTTGGACTGATTCAGCCTGATAAAGTGCGACAGTTCGCTGATCCAAGTGATATTGCAGAAGTGGCTTATCAGGTACTGAGCGAGACCCCACAAGGTAAGACCATTCGCTACGTCGTCTCCGACGCTTTCACTACTGATGAATGGCTTAATACTTTGGCAGAACAAGGTATCTCTGCAGACTATCAAGTCATCTCCAAAGAAGTCGCTCTCGAAAATATGCTGAAAGTCGGCATGACGCCTGAGAATGCAGAACTCTTTGCGCAAATGTCCGCCATGCAAAACGACGCTGATGCCTATGCAGAATTTGAAGGCGCTAAAGTCGTTCAAGGAAAAGTCAAAATGGAAGACTTTGCAAAAGTCTTCGCGGCTGCGTATCGAGCGAATTAAAAAAGTGAATTAGAAATTTTACTGAAGTTATAAAAAATGGTTCCCTAAGAATCATTTTTTACATGTTTATCATAATAGTCTTGATAGGTTTTCAATAAATCATTACTCTCAGTGATTTCAAAGACATGGATGGCTTCTTTCATCATACCGTCTCCCGCTTCTTTGTCCTTGAAGGTCCATTGGTAATAGCCACGTACAAAATAGTGCAAAGTTCTGGAAAATGTGTCTCTTTCAAAAAGTAAACGGCGAGATTGCACCAAGCATTTCAGCGCAAACTCTTGCTCTCCTCGTGTGCACATTTCAGCGGCAATGCGGTGCAGAACTTGCTGCATCTTGCGACGATATTTAAAGATGTTTTGGTAGGCAGTCGTCGGGCGGATCCAATCCTTCATGATAGATTGCAACATATTCGTACTGAGCTGTTCCGCGATGAATGACAAGATGCATAGTTCATAAAAACCCCATATATCCACGCCCATGATGTAATCTGCTAAAAGCTTTTTTTCTTTTTCAGTAAGGGCACTATAGGCTGCCTTCGCACATAAGGCGATTTGTTTATCTTTATCTCCATAAAAATCTTCAATTTCCTGTAAGGCCTTGACATTTCCATTGTAGTAAGCATGTTCCAGCTCCAAGAAAGTGTCCTCATAGTCGTCCAATGAAAAATCATTAGCCAAATACTCAAACTCTGCGAGTGAAGTATTCATCTCTGCGAGCGCTGCATCGAGCTTATCAATCTCAAGCATTTTCTCGCCTTTTTCAAAGTTCAAGATGGTTCTTCGCGATAAACCCAAGCTCTCAAAAGCAGATTGTTTCAGCTCTTTTGACTCACGCAGCCTCTGAAAGGTATCCCCGTAATGTTCTTTGATAATATCTACCATGTTCTCTCCTAGTAAAACACATCCATATAGCCAATCTCACGCGCGGCCACTTCAAAGTCCGTTACCTCACTCACACCATGCTCTGAAAGCAAGTAGGTCTTATCGCAAAAGTGCTCAATTTCTTTTAAATTATGCGAGGTCAGGATAACAATCTTTTCTTTCGCAACTTTGGCAAGTTCCTTATAGACCCGCGCTTTTACCGCCACATCTAGCCCGCTAAAGAGTTCATCAATAATGAGAATTTCACAATCCACCGAAAAAGAAAGGACTGTCGCAAAGAGTTCTTTCATCCCGAGGGAAAATTTGCCGATTCGTTTTTTGCCAAATTTATCAGCACCTAGGATTTTAGCATATTTTTCTGCATTTTCTTTTTCTTCAGGCTTTAAAATGGCAAAGTAATCTCCGCAATTTAGATTGCCATCAAAGCTTTCCACATCAGGTAAATAGGCCACCCGACCTGACTCAATCTCACCTTGCGAAATCGAAGACTCTCCAGAAAGCGCTGAGAAAAATGTGCTTTTCCCGATTCCATTGCGACCAATCATACCATATAAGCCATTTTTTAATAATTCAAAGTCAAAGGCTTCAATCTCGGGCAATTTTAGATTTTTGATGTGTATAGGCATGTTAGATTCTCCTTGATTTTTGCCGACCCACTAAGACGTAGGCAACAGCTAGAAATATAATGCTTATCACTAAGAGATAAACAAGTCCCACCCAGATGGATGCAGTGCCTGCTAGGTTACTTGGATTATTTAATAAGTTTCTAGGGTCAAAATAACTCATCGGAATGAATTTGGCAAGAGGCTTCACCCAAGGAACGCTTGAAATCATGGAATAACCCAACACCAGAATTGCAATCACTCCAATGACAACTAGACTCCGTTTTGAGATGACAGATACCAAAGCGCCTAAAGATGCAATAAAAAGGATAACGGGAAGCAAATATAAGATGCTAACGGCATCAACTACCCCATTCGAAATTGTAGGATTATTTACAATAAGGTCATTACTTGTTTGCGTAAAGAGATACGCAGGATAATTCCAAGAACCAAAACCATTGACGAAACCTACAATGATGAAATAAATGATAGAGGCTAAGATCAACCAGCCAAAACTAATTATTACACCAGCAATTACTTTGTTAATAATGCTGTTTTGTAGATTAAAGCCAAAAAAGCGATAAATTTTTAGTTCTCCGTCTTCATAGCTAGTAGAGACCGTGATAGCTACCATCGCTGAAAACAATACTACAAACAATGCACTTGACAAAAGCGGTAAAAATTGTTGTTGGAAATTTCCAAAAGCAGCCATTTGAGTAGTTGAGGATGCTTCAAAATTTAAATGTCGATTTTCTACAGCATTGTAGTATGCAATATCAGCTTCTGTGCTTTTTTCAACAGAAGCATTGGCATTTGCCATGGCAGAATTCTGGGCATCTTCCTCTATGCTTTCTTTATCTAGCTGATTTTGTAATCTATAAAAAGTGTTGATATCTTTTTTCTTTGCGGCATTTAACTGATTTTCATAGATTACTAAATCTTTTTTTGAGGATGACTCAGAGGCGAGAAGCCCGTCTTTTTCAGAAGTGGTTGTAGCGGCTTTCAGTGAACTCTCCATTGTCGTTAAAGATTGCTTGGTATTTTGTATATTCTGACTAGCCATTTCAACTAAAGCTTGAATATTTGATTGTTTAGCAGTATTCACCTGATAAAGTGTTTGGTAACTCCCATAGCCAATGATCAAAAGTGAAATAATAGCTAATAAGTATTTATTTCTCTTACTTGAAAGAAATTTTTTTAGCTCAAATTTTAGAGTCTTCATAATAACCTCCTTTCAGAGGCCAAGAAAGTTCCTTGACCACTTTATCAATATGTTTGAACGCTATAATAATAAGTCACTGTGTCAATGTGGTTACTAACCACACCACATGAACGAGCCAAAATTAGATAAAATCCATGTAGGCAGTTTACTTGAACCGGATTTAACCATTTTTCAGATCCTGGAACATATACTGTGTAGTTTCCATTATTATCCATCTTATACTTATCTACTCGGACAACATTTGTTGTTCCGATGTATGCAGCGTGGGCTTTTACATCTGCTACTCCACCAATTCCAAGAACTAACGTAAGGGCAATCACCATTTTTAGAATTGTTTTCTTCATAAACATACACTTTCTAAGCAATTTTTGCTAATTCTTAAAGTTGAAAGACGTATGATTACTTTCAACTGACCTATGGCGACAATTTTTTCAATTAAGTTGTACCTCTTTTCATAAGTGAACTGCGTCCAGTCCATTCACCAAAGGGCGTGTCTAAAAACTGTTTTGCTTTTGAAGGCGAACTCAGCGACGCGTTCATTTACTTGGCCGCCTGGCCAAGCGCTGTCGCGTGGCTCGACGAAAAGCAGGTTTTTAGAGGTAACCCAAATAATTATTTGATTGTTCATGCATTTAGTATAACATGGATTTTTACCCCTGACAAAAGTGTGCAGAAACTTGCACACGATTTGTTAAAATACTTAAAAAAATGCTAGAAAGGTGGCTTTCCCCCAGGATTGATGGGTAAAAGAAATAACACTAGAGTGTTTTTATAGGCGCATCCATGTAAACGAAAAAGAGCGAAATCGTTCGCTCTTTTTCTACTAGGGGGAAGAGGGGCCTTATTTCGCTGCGCTCCATTGTCCGTTTTGCCAGTAGTGCTAAAGTGCTGGGCAAAAAGGCGACCCCGGAGGGTTCAATTCTTCTTTCTTCCGCATAATAAAAATCGCCCTTTGGACGATTTTTATTATGCGGAAGGAGGGACTTGAACCCTCACACCCTTGCGAGTACATGCACCTGAAGCATGCGCGTCTGCCATTCCGCCACTCCCGCATATTGCCGCTTGTGCGGCAGCTATTGTTCGGGCATGTCCAGTTCAACTATGCGACTAAAGTCGCTAGTTTCACAGGCACTCCCGCAGTTTGTTACACTCAGTGCAACTATTTAATCTTTGATTATTCCACCGAGAAGATATATGGATAGACGGGTTGACCACCAGGGTGAATTTCGATTTCGAGGTCGGGATACTTTGCGTCAAGCGTTTTGGCAATTTTCTCGGCTTCTTTATCTTTGCCGTCCTCGCCTATGTAGATGGCGACAACTTCGGAATCCTCGTCAATCATCTTGTCGAAGGTTTCAAGAACAGCGTCTTGCAGTTTCTTGGTAGACACGACTATTTTATTATCCACCTGACCCAGCGTATCTTTTTTGTGGATTTCGATCCCATCAACGGTGGTGTCACGAATCGCTGAGGTCACGGAGCCAGACTTGACGTCTTCGAGAGCATCGGTCATGGCGTTTTTATTGTCTTCGAGGCTCGCTTCAGGATTGAAGCTTAAGAGTGCTGTGAATCCTTGCGGAATCGTTGCAGTCTCAACGACTTCGGTCGGGATATCAACGAACTCTGCAGCGGATTTTGCGGCCATGAAGATATTTTTGTTATTCGGTAAGATAATAACCTTGTCGGCATTGGCTTTTTCAATTGCTTCGGAGATGTCTTTTGTTGAGGGATTCATGGTTTGACCGCCTGAAACGACGTCGGTGGCGCCCATTTGCTTGAATATTTCAGCTAATCCGTCTCCTGCCGCAATCGCAATAATGGCATAGTCTTTCTTCGGTTGGGGAGCAGCTTGCGCAGCTTCTTTTTCTTGGACGCCTTCATTCTGGAGGCGCATATTATCCACCTTGACCTTGACAAGACGGCCGTATTTCAAGCCTTCTTGCATGACAAGACCTGGATCTTCTGTGTGAACGTGGACTTTCACGACTTCGTCATCATCGACGACGAGAAGGGAATTGCCGATTTCGGCCAAGTAATTTTGGAATTTATCGTGATCGTAGTCGGACTTGGCTGTGGGGCCTTTCCCAAGCTCGACCATGATTTCCGTACAATAGCCATACTTGATGTCAGACGTTGAGGCATTTCCGACGCCCGCCATTTCATGCTCAGAGAGAATCATCGCGTCCATCGCGGCAGGTGCCGACTCGGGCTCTGAAGGTGTGAACTCGCCGTTGAGTGCTTGGAGGAAGCCTTCGTAGATGAAGACAAGGCCCTGACCCCCTGAATCAACCACACCGACTTCTTTCAAGACGGGGAGAAGATCAGGAGTCTTTTCAAGTGCAAGCTTTGCGCCTTCAAGGGCTGCAGTCATGACTTCAGTTGCATCGTCCGTCGTATTTGACTTTTGGTTGGCAAGCTCTGCCGCCCCTCGGGAAACGGTAAGTATGGTTCCTTCAACTGGCTTCATAACAGCTTTATAGGCAACATCAACGCCAGCTTGAAGTGCATTGGCCAAATGTACACCATCTAGCTCATCGTATTCTTTCGCATATTGGCCAAAGCCTCTGAAAATCTGGGATAAAATAACACCAGAATTTCCACGGGCACCCATAAGGAGCCCTTTCGAGAGAATCTGACTCATCTCACCGACGCTATTTACAGGCTTTGCAGCAATCTCTTTTGCGCCGTTGGTAATGGTCATGGACATATTTGTCCCCGTGTCTCCGTCGGGAACAGGGAAGACATTGAGCGAGTTGACATACTCGGCTTGAGATGTCAGGCGGCTTGCAGCTGCCTGTATCATCTCACCAAAGACGCTGGCTGTGATTTTCGCAGTCATCAGTTATTGCCCTCCACTTTCACGTTTTGCACGAATACATTGACTTTCGCGTCAACAAGCCCCAGTTGGTTTTCAAGATTGAAACGTACGCGTTCTTGGATATTTTTGGCTACTTCACTAATTTTGATGCCGTAAAGTACAACCACATAAACATCTATACTTGTCCCTTTATTGTCTGAGTTGACG
Organism: Streptococcaceae bacterium; assembly: GCA_031253335.1. Lineage (GTDB taxonomy): Bacteria > Bacillota > Bacilli > Lactobacillales > Streptococcaceae > Lactovum. Next base: position 4,697 of record JAIRWF010000009.1, on the reverse strand, counting down.
ACAACGCCTTTGCTGTAATTTTCCTGACGTAAAATCTGGCGTGTTGTGTCACGCACGGCATTGACTGACGTCATTCCAACAATTCCAAAAACTTCTGTCGTGGAAGTCCCTACGATTGTTGCAATCACGTCATCTGCAATTTCAACATTTCCAGAAGCTGTATTAATCGTTACCATTATTTTGAATCTCCTTGAAAAGGAATTTTAACACTTTATTGTACCACAATATTAAGAAAATTTGAGAGCCGAATTATTTCTTTTTGCGGCCAAACCAACCGCGTTTCTCGGGGCGTTTCTGAGCTGCTTTGAGTTCTATTAAGATTTCTTCACGGTCTGCCAATGCTGCTGCTGTGAGTTGCTGCTGTTGGTCTAGTTGTTTATCTTTTTCTGCAATTTGTCGGTCTTTAATGTCAAGCTGTCCACCCAGCATTGTAATTTGCTGATCTTTCGTGTTTAGCTGATGCGTTAAGCGATCAATTTCTTGATCTTTTCCTTCCATGAGGTTTGAAAGCATCGCAAAAATTGTAGCATCTTGGCCATCTGTTTTGGTCGTTTTCGCTGTTTCTTTTGAGAGTTCACGTGATCTGCTCTCATTTGGTGTCTCACGCGGTACCTTTGGCTTTTCAACGACTTCTTGTTCAGCTGTGACCACACGGCCATACATGTGTTCCAACTCACGAATGCCTGCTGTATTGACCACTGTAAATCCCTTTTCATTGGTCTCTTTTTGAAAGTCGCTTAACGCACGTACACGGTTATTCATCGCCTGACGACTCACGCCGAATAGCTCTGCCAGCTCACTTACAGTTTTTGTGTTCATGGGACTATTATAGCAAAAAGTCGGCACAATGTCCGACTTTCTTAAGTTAGATTTCTTGACGATTTTCGACGGCTTTGGAGAGAGTCACTTCATCAGCATACTCAATATCGGCTCCGACAGCTAAGCCACGCGCAAGACGCGTGACGCGAATGCCTGCGGGCTTGATCAGGCGCGCTAGATACATAGCAGTCATCTCGCCCTCCTGAGTGGCATTGGTTGCAAGAATGACTTCTTGAACGCTCTCGTCTGAAAGGCGCGGCATGAGGCTTTTTATATTGACGTCATCAAGAGTACGCCCCTCCATAGGACTAATTGTTCCATGAAGGACGTGGTAGAGGCCATGATACTCCCGTACTTTCTCAAGTGCTGTGACATCCTTGGGCTCCTCCACAACAAGGATTTGCGTTTTGTCTCTTGTATCATCAGCGCAGATTTCACAGATCTCGTCTTCGTGATCCGTGAGATTCCCGCAAATCTTGCAATAACGGAGCTCGCGTTTTGCAGTGAGGAGATTCGCAGCAAAATCGTTGACTTCCTGGTCTCCCATGCCAAGCACAAAAAAGGCCATGCGGGTGGCATTTTTTTGGCCGATACCTGGAAGCTTCATGAAGCTCTCAATAAGTTTTGCAATGGCTTGAGGGTAGATAAGAGAACACTTTCTAAGGATTACTTGAAGCCGTACATTTGGCTATACAGATTGACAATATCTTTGGTAATAAATTGGTTAATCTCATAGACACCATCAACGCCTTTGTTTTCAATAAAGGCAACGTTGGGGCACATAACTGCAACGGCAATTTGGGGGTTACTTGCAGGCGCATAGGCGACGACGTTGTTGGTAGTCGTTTGGACGCCATTGATATAAACCTGGGCTTCCCCATCTTTTGCAGCTATCGTTGTGGCAGAGCCTGCCATGTTAAAGCCTGTATTGGTGTAGCCGCCAAGTCCTGGTCCGTTGACAACGTCGTACATCCCTTGTTGAATCAAAGACATATTGGCTGGGTCAATGGAGACGGTGTCTTCTGTTTTTGGAGAAATATTTTTCACGAGATTTCCTAGGCCAGTTCCTCCTGCATCGTCATAAATTCCAGCCACAAGGTGTGGTGCGATGCGTTTCCCAGCATTAGCTAAAGTCGCGGCATAAGCTGCCATCTGCATCGGAGTATAGGTATCATACTGACCAAAGGCCTCGAACTCGATAGAGCTTCCTGGTGCTTGCGAGGCTGGGGTTAAGAGACCTGTAGATTCTGCGGGCAAGTCAATCCCTGTTGAGGTACCGAGTCCATACTGTGCGTATGTTTTGCGGAGTTTGGTGAGGGTACCTGCATAATCACCTGAAATCATCATATTAGGGGAATAGGGAGTGCCATTTAACATCAAGGCAACCTGAATAGCATAGGTGTTGGATGAGACGGCGAGGGCCTGTACGACGTTTGTTGGAGTCAGCCCATGTGTGTACCATGAAGTAATAGGGGCAGAACCCTGGATGTCAATTTCTTGGTCATTCAGGGTTTGATTGCCTGTGAGAACACCGGCTTGCCAGCCCGATGTGATCGTTGCGGGCTTGACGGTAGAACCCGGTTCAAAGGCGTCATTGACCGTTGCCGCAGCATCGGCTGTGGTGTCTCCTGTTTTCGGATCACGATCTAGTCCATTAGCTGCAAGAACTGCTCCTGTCTTGGGGTTGAGGACAACGGCATAAACTCCTGTGCTATACTCTGCAAAGCCTTCTTGCTGCATTTTAGTCACTTCGTTTTGAAGGATGTTTTGGACGCCTTCTTCAAACTTACTATCAATCGTGAGTTTGAGATTCTCTCCGGCACTGCCTGTTTGAAGCGTTTGGCGCTGAGTCACGACCCCTTTGGCGTTGACGACGACTTTTGTTTTGGTTTGTTGACCTTGGAGGACACTTTCGTACTGCTGCTCGAGGTAGCTTGTTCCGACGCGGTCATTCATCGCATAACCTTTTTTGAGGTAGGCCGCTGCCTGATCTGCGGGTAGTCCTGCTTTTGTTGTTGAAATCGTACCAATCAAAGGAGCCAAAAGGCTTGAGGTATTCGCTTTGTGATCCCAGGCATTTCCAAAGGCAATTCCAGGGAGTTTAGACTCTTGAGAGGCAATCTCCGCCTGCTGGGCGGGTGTAATATTTCCTGAGACAAGAACTGCCGTGCTATAGAGCGACGTCGCATTTTCTTGTTTATAGATAGCGGTTGCTTCTAGTGCGGCTTGTGAGAAATTAGCAACTGCACTATCGGGTACTTTTGAGACCTGGAGTTCATAAATCTCGCCGGCTGTTTTTTTGGTGCCATTTTTATTGAACTGCTCTGCCTCAGTGAGGGTAATGGCTGCGAGATTTTTAGGATCTGAGAGGTAATAGTCTTTTTTGTCGCGAGTCGTTAGGGTCGTGGTATCAACGTATTGGCTGAGAACTGGGGCTAACAGTTGTGCACTCGATCGCATTTCCTCAGAGGTAATCTGTGCGGTACGTGTGAAGGTCACAGCTGGCGTCTGGGTCGTTGTGGCGAGAGGTTGCCCTGTGGCATCGAAAATCTGACCTCGCGGGGACTCCTCAGTAACGGTCGTCTGATAGCCTGACTGAGCCAACTTGTCCGCATAAAACTTTTTGTCAATCACCTGCATGTAGTAGAGACGGCCTAAAAGAATCAGAAAAAGCGCGAAAATGACCGCAAATAGAATATTTAAGCGGACGCGAATGGCATTACTTGCGTCTGGAAGAGGTTTTTTTGCGTGTCCTTGACGTGGATTTTTGTCGCGCGTGCGATAGCGCGGTGTATTTGGCTCGTCGCTCATTGGTTTTATTTTATCATATTTTGGGGAATTTTTAGAAGGAAAGGGCGGATGGAAAAACCGCCTCGCGGCGGTTCTGTCTTATTTCTCTTCTAAGTAGTACTTCTTCGTGACTTCCAAGGTCTTCTCGTCAAATTCATAAACGAGTGGTGGGAAGTTAGGAATTTCAACGCCCATGATGTCATCATCTGAAAGCTTTTCGATGTGCTTCACGAGGGCACGAATCGAGTTGCCGTGTGCCCCAACAAAAACGTTCTTGCCGTCTTTTAAAGCGGGCGCAATCTGGTCTTCCCAGAATGGCAATGCGCGCTCCAAGGTAAGCTTCAAATTCTCTGCATCTGGAATGAGGCTATCTTCCAAATCAGCATAACGGCGGTCGCTGTGGGCAGAATGTGGATCGTTTTTGTCCATGAGTGGAGGTAAAGTATCATACGAACGGCGCCAGATGTGGACTTGTTCGTCGCCGTATTTTTCGGCAGAGTCGGCTTTATTAAGACCTGTGAGGCCGCCATAGTGGCGTTCGTTCAAGCGCCACGATTTAATCGTTGGCACCCAGAGTTGACCTGAGTATTCCAAGACGTAGTTCGTTGTCTTGATGGCACGGGTCAAAACAGATGTGAAGGCAATGTCAAACTCGATTCCTGCTTTTTTGATGAGCTTGCCGGCGTCAATGGCTTGTTGGGTCCCTTTTTCGGACAAATCCACGTCAGCCCACCCAGTGAATTGATTGGCTAGGTTCCATTCGGACTCGCCGTGACGGGCAAAGACTAATTTTACTGTCATTTATAGTTCTCCTTTTGTGAAATTGTTTACAAATTGATTATACCAGAAAATAAGAAAAAAATCAGCTTTTGGTAGACTGATTTTAGTTTGTAGTTTGGTGTAAAGGTTACCTCTATCTCCGCGCTTTGTGCCGCGCTGTCCATGCTCGCTAAGCCAGCAAAGCAAAGTGAGGGCTGCGAAACGGACATTCAAGCGTGGCGCAGATGACGCTTGACGCAAAGCGTCAAGGTAACAAATCAAGAAACGAAGTTTCCTCAATCGTCGGCAAGTGAATAAACAGTTCTCGG
>JAIRWF010000016.1 GCA_031253335.1 Streptococcaceae bacterium | reverse complement strand
CGAAAAGTTTTTACAAAAAAATTGACGCGGTTACGTCAATTTTTATTTTCGTCAAATTTGACAACAAAGCTGCTGCCGCCTGCGGGATTGTCGCGGACGAAGACGATTGCTTTAATTTTGTCGGCGAGTTGGCGGGAGATGGCAAGGCCTAGGCCGTTACCTGGGATGGCGGAATTTCTGGAGGGATCGACGCGGGTGAAGCGGTCAAAAATTCGCACTTTGTCGACGCCTGAAATGCCTGGGCCGCGGTCGTTGACGCTGATTTCTCGAGTGCCCACGTGCACGAGAATTTCGCTGTCTGCTGGGGCGTATTTGCCAGCATTTTCAAGAAAAATGGACAAAATCTGAATCAGAACGTTTGGATCGGTTTTGATTTTTTCGTCAAAATTTTCCTCAGGATTTTCGTCAAATTTGACAGTTTGTGTTAGGCTCTGCTGTACTACTTTGACGGCTTTTTGTGCGACATCCGTCAGCCGAATTTCCGTCAAATTTGACAGCGCCATCTGCTCACGTGACAAGGTCAACAGATTTTCTGTCAAAATCTTCATTCGCAGACTTTCGCTGTCAATGAAATCCAGTGACTCCCAAAGAAGCTCCGGATGCTCACGACCACGGCGTTTCAGCAGGCTGACATGTCCTCGAATGGCCGCAATCGGCGTCCTTAGCTCATGCGACGCATCCGAGACAAATTGCTTCTCCGCAGCCATTTTTGCATCCAAACGTGCGAGCAAGGCATTGAAATTTTGCGTCAACACGGCAATTTCCGACACATCTGAATCGGCCTTTATCGGCTTGCCGTCATTGTGCGCCACCCAATCAGAAAATGCCTCTACCGGCTTTGCAACGCGGTTCGCCGCTCTACGAATCCAAAAGAGCCCACCGATGAAAATCAACGCCATGACAAATAAAATTGCCAAAATAGTGACTTTCAACGTGTGTAAAACTGTCGATAAGCTGAGCCACAGCTGGATTTTATTCCCCTGAATCACGCTTGAGCTCTCCCAGAAAACCGACCCACCGACCACATAAAAATGATCCAAACGGGCCTTGTGACTTGCCAGAAAGTCCGTCGTACCATGGCTTTCATCGACCGAACCATCCGAGCTTGTGACCCGCATAAAGTTCGCCCAGCTCCCATCACCGGTATCGGTCAGCTCAAACTCACGCCAGTTGATGTTTCCATCCTGTGCTGCCTCGCCGACCGCGGAAATTAGTGCCGTACCTTGAGCTTCCCTCGCTTGCAAGCTTTGAAAAGCAACCACACTTGACACCACGACGACCGACAAGACCAAAATGCCCAAAAACAGGTGGACAAAGCTTCGTGTAATGGTCGATGCAATCCCGACTTTGGACTTAATTGACATTTTCATCAACCTTCAGGCGATAACCGACCCCGCGCACGCTCTCAATTAAATAGGAAAGCCCTGCACTCGCAAGTTTTTTGCGCAAATAGCCGACGTAAGCATCGACCGTATTTTCCTGTCCTCCAAAATTCATGCCCCAGACCTCATCCAAAATATCCGCCCGCGAGAGCGCAAGGCCTTTATTTTTCATGAAATAGTGCAACAGTCCAAATTCCCGCTGGGTCAAATCAAGCACCTGCCCATCAGCCTTCGCCATATGCGCCGCCGAGTCGAGGAGGAGCTTTCCCACCTGATAAGTCGTCTGCGTGTGGGCGCATTTTCGGAAAATCAGGCGGAGTCTAGCGAGCAGTTCCTCGATTTCATAAGGCTTTGTCAAATAATCATCAGCCCCAGCGTCAAGTCCGGCAACCTTGTCACCGACAAAGTCCCGCGCCGTCAGGAAAATGATCGGTATCTCAGGGTGCGCGCGTTTCATCCGCCGCAAAACGGTCAGCCCATCGAGCTTGGGGAGCATCCAGTCGAGCAGCACCGCATCCGGGAGCGATGCCTCGAAAAGCTGAAGTGCTCGCTCACCATCGCTTGCGACCACTGTTTCATAGTCCTCGAAGCCCAATTCTTTTGCGACATAGCTCGAAATCGCCGCTTCGTCTTCCACAATCAATATTTTTTTCATAAGTCGATTATACGCTCTTTAGTGCGCTTTCAAAAGTTTCGCCTGCCTGCGATCTTTGGCAAAATTCAACACCAGCGCGGTCAAAGCTGCGGCGAACAAGATAAAGAAAATTCCAGACATCTCGCGGTTTCCAAGGATTCCGCCATCCCATTTGTAGCAGAAGTAATCCGAAAAACTTGCACCGATGGGACGCGTCAAGACGTAAGCCAGCCAGAAAGTCAAAATCTCGGAAATACTGTTGTCCTGCGGTTTCATGACGGCTCGGTAAGCGAGAAGGGCTGCGAAAATCACGGCAAGGAAAATTCCCGCATTCAGGTAGCCCATCCCGAGATCGAGCACCGAGTAGTCGGCCATCCAGTCGCCAATGAGGGTGCCCAGCGCAAAGGTCACTGCGACCGTGATCCAGTACCAGCCCTCCGTCTTTCGGCTGCGGATATTGTGGATGGATAAATTCCCCGTTGCCCGATGCCAAAAGAAGAAGCAAAGTCCAAGGAGCGCTGTCGCAATCAGGACGAGGACGAAAATCGGAAGGCCAAGTTCTGCCGTCGTACTGTCCGCCAGACAGGTCCCGAAAATCGCCAACATGGCGACCGCCCCCCAATAAGCAATGGGCTGATAGCGCTCAGCCGAACGCTGCTGGTGAAGGAAAATCGCAAAGAGCGCGCCTGACCAGAGCAAAGTTAAAATTGCACCGGCGTATTCGTTTCCACCGAAAATGCCTTTTAGAATGCTGTTGGACGCATCTGACACCGACTCGCCCATGCCTGTCGAAATCAACTTCGCGAGCCAAAATAAGAGGCCAATTGAGGGAACCTTGTTCCAGGAAAATGTTTTGTTTGCCATAAAAATAATCCTCTTTCCTATTTGGTTGAGGACTATTTTAGCAATAAATTCTAAAAGTTAAACGGGATTTTCGTGGAGGATTTATGAGATTTTCTCAGAATTTTGCTTGCGGAGCTTGACGATGGTGACGACAAGGACGAAGGCAAAGAGGGGAATCCAGATCGCGGTCATGCCTTGGTTGCCAAGAATGCCATTGTGCCAGTCGTAGCCGAAGTAGTCGGCAAAGCTTGCGCCAACTGGGCGCGTGAGGATATAGGCCAGCCAGAAAGTTACGATTTCTGACGTTGAATTTTCACGCGGTTTTACAAAGTAGCGATAGGCAAGGAGTGCGAGGAAAATGACGCCGAGGATAAGCCCGGTGCCAAGGACGCCAAGCCCTAAGCCAAAGGGATCTGGATTGTAGCCGCCCTTGGTGTCTGCGAACCAGTCGCCCCAGGCAGTGCCCAACGCGAAGCTAAAGAGGACGGTCACCCAGTAGGAGAGCTCTGCCTTGAGGCTCGTGATGTGGTGAATGGAGAGATCGCCGGTGGTCTTGTGCCAGACGAGGAAGGAAATCCCCATCGCCCCTGCAAAAATGAGCGTTGTCCACAGGTGCGAAAGCCCAAAGGCCAACGTCAGCCCGTCGGAGGCAATGGTGCCAAAGACGGCGAGAAGCGCGACCGTCAGCCAGTAGAAAATCGGTCGGTATTTTTCGCTGCGGAGCTGGAATAGGAGAAAGACGACGAAGAGGGCCAAAGCCCAACCCACGGTGAAAATATCGCCCATGGTCTGATGCGCCTGCCCGAAAATCTGGCTGGAGAAGTCCGAGAGCGACTCCCCTTGCCCGGTCGAAATCATCTTGAGTCCCCAGAAAAGTCCGCCGATGAGCGGCACTTTGCTAGCGGAGAAAAGCTTTCCAGAGTGGGTGTTTTGCGGCGCTTGCGCCGTTTGAATTGTGTGTTTCGTTTGCATGATTTTTTTCCTGCTTTCTGTTTGATGAGGTCATTTTAGCAGGATTTTGGAGAAGGTTAAACAAGGTTTTGATAGGATTTTGATGAGAAAATAGGAGGAGAAGATGAGAAATTGAGAGGATTGAGTGAAAGCAACCGAGAAAAAAGCTATAAGTACCGCGGAGAATGCTTGGGGAGAGGAAGGTGGTATAAGCGCTTGCATAAAATATAGAGATGATATAAGCGTTTGCGGCTGAGCTGGTAGAAAGTTGAGCGAGTGTAAGCGCTTTGCAAAATTTGACCTGGCTCGAAAAGCAGGTGATCGGCTTCTGTTGCACTTTCCCTTATGGCAGGATTGATACTGGATACGATTGCAAGGCAAAATAAAGCAAATTTTGAATTAAAGATTTTAGAAAAACTTGATAAAAAGTAAAGATTCTGGTATAATTTTTCCAATGAAGGCCTTGTGCCCTGATCCTGACATATGTTAGGCAGATCTGGTGGACATGACAGAAAGACAACCATATAAAATGTAGGTTGTCTTTTTTCAACCAAAAGGAGATTCAAATGAATACTGCAGCACTTTATCACCGCCCCGAGTCGGAATTTTGTTATTTGTACAAGGACGGAAGCGTTCACGTCCGACTGCGCACGGCAAAAGACGACATCCAGTCCGTTAAATTAATCTATGCAGACCCTTATAAATGGGCATCTTCAGGTGTCGGCAATGCTGATAACACGAATAGCACCAACTACTGGGTCTATGAGACAAAAAAGATGAAAAAACTCTTGTCGGATGAGACCTCTGACTTTTACCAGACGGAAGTCACGGTGCCGACGAAACGCATGGACTATGTCTTTGTCGTCGAAGATCAAAAAGGCAAGAAGTTTGTCTATACGGATAAAGGCGTTTTGCCTTACAAAAAGAGCTTGTTAAAGTCCAAATACGCCGCTTTCCGACTGCCGTATTTTCATCAGGTCGATGCGTATCATGCACCAAGCTGGGTGCGTGATATGGTCTGGTACCAGATTTTCCCAGAGCGTTTTGCCAATGGTGACACCTCAAATGATCCAGAGAAAGTCAAAGACTGGTCTGACCAAGCGCCAGATCGCCAGGATTTTTACGGTGGGGATTTGCAAGGGGTGCTGGATCATCTGGATCATCTCGTCGATTTGGGTGTCAATGGGATTTATTTCTGTCCGATTTTCAAAAGCCCGACGAATCACAAGTACGATACTGAGGATTATCTGGAGATTGACCCGCATTTTGGCACGAAAGAACTCTTTAAGACCTTGGTGGAAGAAGCCCACAAACGTGGCCTCAAAGTCATGCTGGATGCGGTTTTCAACCATATCGGTGACACGAGCCCTTTTTGGCAAGATGTCCTCCAAAATCAAGAGCACTCTAAGTATGCGGCCTGGTTCCATGTGAATAGCTGGCCGGTAGTGGGCGATGAGGATCCGGATAATTTTGAAAATTCGACGAATCTGACCTTTGACACTTTTGCCTTTACGCCCCACATGCCAAAACTCAATACGGCAAATCCCGAGGTGCAAGCGCATCTCTTGCATATTGCGGAGTATTGGATTCGTGAGTTTGACATTGATGCCTGGCGACTCGATGTGGCAGACGAAGTGGATCATCAATTTTGGAAAAAGTTCCGTACGACCTGTGACGCGGCGAAGAAAGACTTCTATATCTTGGGTGAAGTCTGGCATTCGTCGCAACCTTGGCTCAATGGCGATGAGTTCTCAGCCGTTATGAATTATGCTTATACGGGCGCGATTTCGGACTTTTTTGTCAAACGCAAAATCTCGATGCCGCAGATGATTTCTGCGATTAACGACCAGCTCATGCTCTATCGCAAAGAAACATCGACCGTCATGTTTAATTGTCTCGATTCGCACGATACACCGCGTTTTTTGACGGAGTGCAAAGAAGACAAGAATCTGTTCAAACAAGTCGAAGCCTTTACCTACCTCAATCCTGGCTCGCCTTGTATTTACTACGGGGATGAAGTGGGCCTGACGGGCGGTATGGACCCAGATTGTCGCCGACCCATGATTTGGGACGAAGACAAGCAAGACAAAGACTTGTATGCATTTTTCAAGGACTTGGTAGCATTCCGGAAGGAAAATGCTGAACTACTCGCCGATGGAACAATGGACTGGTGCGTTGTCTCCGAAAGCAATGGCGTTTTGCAGCTCGAGCGTAAACTCGGGAAAAAACGCTTGATTGGGACCTTTAACACGGGGAAAAAAGCAGTGGATGGCGATTTGAAAGGCGTTCTATTGTCGAATCGCGCAAAAATTGACGGCAAACACGTGACGATTAAGCCAAAGGGCTTTGTGATTTCACGTGGCTAAGCCATGAGGGAGTTTCAAGTCTGGTGCTTACTTGCACTTTTGATCTGGCAAGTGGTAGTTTTTGTCAGCTATACCGTCGATAAACAGCGTGCAGTACATGGGCTCTGGCGGATTTCTGAGCGGGCGTTGCTACTTGAAGCGGTGATAGCGGGTGGGCTCGGCGCAATCCTCGCTGGAAAAATTTGTCATCACAAAACGCGGAAATGGTACTTTTGGCTAGCTTGGATTTTCGGACTATTGGTATTGCTATTAGCGTTGATTGGTGTTTATAAGCTATAAAACGGCTATCAGAGATAAAGTCACTAAAAAACGGAGTATTGAGATGAACGATTTTCACAAAATGGTGGGCTACCAGATTTATCCGAAGTCTTTTAAGGATACGAATGGCGACGGAATTGGCGATATTCAAGGGATTATTGAGAAATTGCCCTATATCCAATCGCTAGGCGTGGATTTTATTTGGATTTGCCCGATGTTTAAGAGTCCTCAGGTCGATGGGGGCTATGATATCAGCGATTTTTATGATATTGACCCCCTATTTGGGACGCTGGATGATTTTAAAAAGTTGCTCGTAGAGGCACACAAGCTTGGGCTCAAGGTGATCACGGATTTGGTTGTGAATCACACGAGCGATCAGCATCCTTGGTTTCAGGAAGCTCGCAAGTCGCGGGAGAATAAGTATCGGGACTATTACCTCTGGGCGGATGCGACACCTGAGAAGTTGCCAAATAATTGGATGTCCTTTTTTGGCATTCCTGCTTGGACTTATGATGAAACGACGCAACAAGCCTATTTTCATGTCTTTGCAGCCGCGCAACCCGATTTGAATTGGAAAAATCCTGAACTGCGTGAAGAAATATATAAAATGGTGCGTTGGTGGCTCGAAGAAGTGGGGCTTGATGGATTTCGACTGGATGCGATTTCGCATATTCAAAAAGCACCATGGGATTTTAAAATTCGCAGTATGAAAGGCAACGGCCCCTGGCAGCCCTTCATGAATGTGGCAGGGATTGATGATTACATGACTTCGCTGAAGGAAATTTTTGATGCGGACGATGCGCTGACGGTGGGCGAAGCGTCGGGTGTGACGAGTGATAAAGCGTCACGTTGGACGGGGGACGGCGGCTATGTCAATATGCTTTTTGAGCTGGAGCACAATGCGCGAAAGGCCAACGGCGATGGCGATATTTATGGCTACAAAAAGGTCATCATGCGCTGGCAAAAAGATATGGAAGCGGACGGCTGGAATGCTTTGTATCTGGAAAATCACGATCAACCACGCGTAATTGATGCTTTTGGCGATGGGTCGATTGCGTCGGCGAAAGCACTTGCGGTGTCGTATATGCTGCTGCGTGGAACGCCCTTTATTTACCAGGGGCAAGAGATTGGCATGACGAATTTTCCTTTCAAGTCGCGTTCGGATTTGCGCTCTGACGAAGTGATTACCCAATATGATAAACGTGTCAAAACTGGTGAAAAGGCGTCTGACGTCCTGTCAGATCTGACAAAAAATGCGCGTGATCATTCACGGACACCGATGATTTGGCCGGATGGAGAGAAATTTTCTGACGGAAGGCCTTGGATGCCTGAAATTCCTGGGTTTATACCTTCGTCAGATCTGACAGAACTTTATCAGGAGCTCATCAGACTCCGCCATGAAGAAAAAGATATTTCTGACGGGCCGATTGACTTTTATTTTCCACGGCATTTGACAGCCTTTGTCTATACACGTGGTGATTTTCTGATTTTGACGAATCTTGGCGAAACCAAAGCGCATTTGACACTGCCCAATGCTCTTGTCAAATTTGACAGCCCAGTTCTTTCGTCTCTCAAGCGGAAAATGAGTACTAAAATGACGCTCAATCCATGGGAATTCCACGTTTTTCAAAAAAATTCTTAAGCCTCTGAAAACAGTTGCAAGCAACTGAAAATTTAAGTATAATAGACCTATGACAACATTAGCAGAAACACTGACCAATTTCTTTGTAAAGCGTGAAACGACCCTTTCAGCAACCGTTGAAGCACTTAAAGCGTCACATCAACCATCCGCAGATACTTGTGCCTTGATTTCGCTTACAACAACTGACGAAACCCTTAAAAGTCAGATGCTAGCCCTTGTGACGATGCTTTCAGAAACAAATCCCAATGATCTCCCTGCGTCATTTGCAACAGTGATTGCAAATAATGGCGAACTCTTTAGCACCACACGACCTCGCTTCGACGTGGCAAATGATAGCAATGGGATTCTCATGCTGAGTCGTGGAAACCTCAAAGCCGCCTTCAATACGGGAGAGAATGCTCTGGGCGTAGCACCTGGAGATATCCAAATCTCAAATCTCTACAACCCACCCCTACTTGAGCCAAAAGGTTACACTCTCTACAAAATCTAACCTAATTTAACGAAAGGAACTTTTCTATGGCAAAACAAATCAAACGTCTCATGAACATTGATCCTTGGCAGGTTTCGTCCACCAAGATAGAAAAAGAAGACCGCAGACTGCAAGAATCACTGACTTCCATTGGCAATGGCTACATGGGCATGCGCGGGAACTTTTCAGAGACTTACAGTGGGGACCATCACCAAGGTCTCTACATCGCAGGCGTTTGGTATCCAGATAAAACGCGAGTGGGTTGGTGGAAAAATGGCTACCCTGACTATTTTGGTAAGGCAATCAACGCCATTAACTTCGCCCAAGCCCAGATATTCATTGATGACGAGGAGGTTGACCTCTACACGTCAAACGTTTCCGACTTCAATCTCTCCTTAGACATGCAAAAAGGGCTACTCTCCTACACCTACGTCTTTAAGGGAGTGCGCATCTCTGCAGAGCGTTTCATGAGCCTTGCGACCAAAGAACTTGCCGTCTTTGCCTTTATGTTTGAGTCTGTAGATGGCTCTTCCCACAAAGCACGCGTTCTCTCAACGATTGATGGTGACGTCCACAATGAAGATGCCAATTATGATGAGCAGTTTTGGAATATTCTCTTGCGGGACAACGAAAAAACAGGCTCTACACTGGCAGCCCAAACCATCGAAAATCCCTTTGGTGTTCCCCAGTTTACCGTATTAGCGCAACAAAGTTATGTAGGCAATTTTAAACTTGCAAAGCAACACACGACCGACAAAAGCGTGACGGATCAGCTTGAAGCAGATGTCAAAGCAGACAGTCCAATTACCCTTGAAAAACGTGTTATCGTGACAACGAGTCGAGACTATGAGGGACTAGATGCGATTGCAGAAGCAGCCAAAGCCATCAGTGAACGTATTCAAAAACAAAACTATAGTGAGCTTTATACGGAACAATCAGAAGCTTGGGCAAAACGCTGGGACATTGCCGACGTGGAAATCGAAGGTTCCGACGAAGCGCAACAAGGGATTCGCTTCAATCTCTTCCAACTTTTTAGCACTTACTACGGTGAAGATGAACGCTTGAACATTGGCCCTAAAGGCTTTACTGGTGAAAAATATGGGGGTGCAACCTATTGGGACACAGAAGCTTACGCCGTGCCGCTCTACCTATCGCTAGCAGACCCTCAAGTTACGCTGAACCTCTTGAAATATCGCCGTAAGCAACTGGATGGTGCTCATCACAACGCCAAACAGCAAGGCCTCAAAGGCGCATTGTATCCCATGGTGACTTTTGATGGGATTGAGTGCCACAACGAATGGGAAATTACCTTTGAAGAGCTCCACCGCAATGGAGCCATTGCTTACGCCATTTATAACTATACCAATTACACGGGAAATACCGATTATCTCGCGCACGAAGGACTCGAAGTCCTCGTTGAAATTGCGCGTTTCTGGGCAGACCGTGTGCATTTCTCAGCTCGCTCTAGCAAGTACATGATTTATGGCATCACAGGGCCAAACGAATACGAGAACAACGTCAATAACAACTGGTACACCAATACGTTAGCTGCTTGGGTCTTGGAATATACAACCCAGGCACTTGTGGAGCATCCAAGACCAGACTTGGGGGTTGATGCATCGGAACTCGCCCGTTGGCGCGATATTATTGACCGGATGTACTATCCAACAGATGAAGAACGTGGTATTTTCGTTCAGCATGATGGCTTTATGGACAAAGACTTGAAGCCTGTCTCTGAGCTCGATCCTGAAAAAGACCTCCCACTTAACCAAAAATGGTCATGGGATAAAATCCTTCGTAGTCCGTATATCAAGCAAGCTGACGTGCTTCAGGGGATTTATCTCTTTGGCAATCGCTACACGATTGAGCAAAAACGTAAGAATTTCAATTTCTACGAGCCACTAACCGTTCATGAATCGTCACTTAGCCCTTCGATTCACAGCATTTTAGCGGCTGAACTTGGGATGGCTGAAAAAGCCGTTGAGATGTATGAACGCACGGCGCGCCTAGATCTCGATAACTACAACAACGACACGAAAGATGGTCTTCATATCACATCCATGACAGGATCTTGGCTCGCAATTGTCCAAGGCTTTGCTCAGATGAAGACCTGGGATGGCAAACTCAGCTTTGCTCCCTTCCTGCCTGAAGGTTGGAGAAAATACAGCTTCCGTATCAATTATCGTGGACGTCTCTTGCAAATTGAAGTCGCCGACACGACGCAAATCAAACTTCTGTCTGGTGAACCGCTCACTATTACCCTCCATGGCCAAGCCTTGGAACTAAAAGTAGAAAAATAAAAAAATCGAGTTTACAGTTGTGACTCGGTTCAAAAATAGAAAGGAATTGAGTTCGCCCTCCTAGAAAGTTCGACAGAACTACGCATAGCGCTTTGACTTCGTCAAAGTAAATACACGCAAGCTATGTTCTGCTCACTTTCTAAGCAGTCGTCCTCACATCTTAATCATGTTTAAAGCAGTCTTATTCGACCTCGACGGCGTCATTACAGACACCGCTGAATACCATTTCCGTGCTTGGAAAGCACTCGCTGAGTCCATCGGCATTGAGGGTGTGAATCGCGAATTCAATGAGCAATTAAAAGGCGTTGCGCGTGACGATTCGCTCCGCAAAATTCTTGCCCTTGGCAATAAAACCGTCTCCGACGATGAATTTAAACGCCTCATGGATCAAAAAAATGACAATTATGTCGAAATGATTCAAGACGTGTCGCCCAAAGACATCTATCCAGGCATTCTCCAACTCTTGAAAGATCTCCACGCAAATGGTATCAAAATTGCCCTGGCATCCGCTTCTAAAAATGGCCCCACTCTCCTTGCTAAGATGGAATTGACCAACTATTTTGATGCGATTGCCGACCCTGCGAAAGTCGCAGCGAGTAAGCCTGCACCAGATATCTTCATTGCGGCTGCAGAAGGTGTAGGTGTAGATCCAAAAGACGCCATCGGACTTGAAGATTCCATCGCAGGCATTCAAGCCATCAAAGCTTCAGGCGCTTTACCCATCGGTGTGGGACGTCCCGAGGATCTGGGAACGGACATCACAGTGGTTCCCGATACGACACATTATACGTTTGATTTCTTCAAAGAAACCTGGGAAGAAAAACGCGCCTAAACTAAAAAGAGCTCTTGAGGCTCTTTTTTTATTCCTGATGTTCTCGACTGAGGTCAACGTCTTTGAGGGGGATAAGCTTTGAGTGTTTCACAATCTTATAGGCTAGATAAAGGATGATAAAAAGAGGCAAGGCCATATAAGTTGTGAATATTGCTGGCCATTTCCATTGCAATATATTCCCGTGGAAATTATCAGTCCCGTAACTTTGCCCGATAATGATAGCAATCGACATGACGAGCGCCAAAATAGGCCCAACTGGGAACCATTTTGCTCGGTAAGGCAATTCTTTCAGGTCGTGGCCTTGCGCGACGAAAGCCCTGCGGAAGCGGAAGTGTGAAAGCGCTATTCCGACCCAGGCGAGAAAGCCTGAGAGTCCACTTGCGGCAAGTAGATAGAGATAGATCTGAGGACCAAAAAGGCTCGTTACGAACGCCATGAGACCAATGACGAGACTTGCAACGACCGCAATCATGGGAACGCCTTCCCCATTGCGGGTCCGTCCAAAGACTTTTGGGGCATAACCGTCACGAGATAACGAATAAAGCATACGCGACGAAGCATAAAGCCATGAGTTTGCAGCCGACATGACAGACGTTAAGATGACTGCATTCATGACAGAAGCCGCAGCTGCAAATCCTGCTTTTTCAAAGACCAAGGTAAAAGGCGACCAGGATACAGCTTTATTCAAATCAGCGTTGGCTGCACCTAAAAGATGTGGGTTCGTATAGTAAATTAAGGCACCGATGATAAAGATTGACACAAAATAGAAAAGTAAAATCCGCCAGAACACTTGTCCAATCGCTTTGGGGACTGCTTTCTCAGGGTTTTCAGACTCCCCTGCAGTGACACCCACGATTTCTGTTCCCTGAAAACTAAATCCTGCAATCATGAAGACAGCAAGCATACCGCCAAGCCCACCGATAAAGCCAGAATGCCCGCCTGCGGAGAGATTATTCGCCACGTCAGGCTTGTAAGTGAAAATGCCGAAGATTGTCAAGAGACCAATGAGAATAAAGGCAATGACGGCGATGACTTTGATGAGTGCCATCCAAAACTCGGTTTCTCCGTAGGCACGTGCTGAGACGAGATTGATGATAAGAATTAAAACAAGGACAATCGTTGACCAAATCCAATCGGGGATGTTTGGAAGCCAGTACTTCATGACCACGCCGACTGTTGCAGCTTCCACGGCCACTGTAATCGCGGCATTAAACCAGTAATTCCAACCCATGGCAAAGCCAAAGGCCTTGTCCACGTAGCGCCCCGCAAATGTCCCGAAGGCTCCAGAAATGGGGAGATAGCTTGACATTTCACCAAGTGAGGTCATGAGGAAAAACACCATAAGACCAATCGCTGCATAGGCAACGAGTGCACCCAAGGGCCCTGCTTGTGAGATGGTCGCGCCAGAGCCTACAAAAAGGCCTGTCCCAATCGTGCCACCTAGTGCAATCATGGAGAGGTGGCGGGTTTTGAGCCCACGTTTGACTTTGTTGTCTGAATTTTGTGTGGTCATATAAATCCTTCTATTTCTATAAGTTATCGTTAGTGCATGAAGAAAGCAGCGATGATGAGCGAGATGTAGAGCGAAGTACTCATGAAAAACAGCGCGCGCCAAAAACGCCTAAAATAAGGGCCTGCTTGGAATTGTTTGGTAATGAAAACGGCAATGACCAAAAGGAGTATGCCCATACCTGCTGCTGCAAGCAGAAAATAGGGAAAAAGAGAAATTTGCGTGGCACTTGTTACAAAACGGTCTGCACCGTATATAAGAAAGGGTGTCCATAAGTCAATGACACGCAGCTTTGTATAGCGTTTGAGACCAAAAAATCGAAAAATTCCCCACAAGATGAGGTAGGTCACGATGGGAAACAAGAGAATAAAGACCTTCGTCAAAACGCTCATAGCTCCATTATAGCAGAAAGTCTGACTTTCGTCAGGATTGCTTGGGGCTGTTCTCTTTGAAATAGTCGTTTCGTGAGGAAAGAATACGTCTGAGTGGGAGAGCGATTGCTGTAGCTAAGCTAGCCTTGATCACTTCTGGAAGGATAAAGGGAATAAAGCCTGCACTCAAAGCACTTGGTACGGAAATGCCTAGAAATGCTAAAATCCAAAGACTACCGACTAAAAGCATGAGAAGGTGTCCCACAAGATTAATGATAAGGGTAGCTGTTAACCGGTGCTTAACTTGCGTGAGAAGTGCAGCAATTAAGGTACCGATGAGTAAAAACGAGATGAGGTAACCACCTCTTGGACTAAATAACTCCGTGAAGCCTGCAGCACCGCCTTGAAAAACGGGAAGGCCAATAAAGCCCAGGAAACTATAGAGTAAAATGGCGAAAAAAGCCTCCCGTGCGCGAAAAAGTGTGGCAATAAGACCTATGGCGAGGGTTTGTAAGGTAATTGGGATGACCCCAAAGGGAATGCTCAGTGGAGATAAAACAGCGATAAGAGCGGCACCTAGGGCAATAAAGAGGATCTGTGAGAGTTTCATGCGTCCTCCTTGAGGTCTGCAAAACGCGCCTGTACAAAATCTGCGAGGACTTGCGCACTGACCTCGACGCTCCGTCCGACTTCTCCGGCTGAGCAGATGATGGTGCCGTGCTCGAGTGCGATGGTGTCAATAAAAATCGGGAATTTTTTCGTCTGCCAAATGCCGACAGGGTTGTTTGCGCCATGGATATAGCCCGTGGTTTTCTGCAGGTCTTTTTGCGGAATCATGCTTACTTTTTTGTTGCCAGAGATTTTGGCAAGCTTTCTTTCGCTCAAGTGCGTGGTGAGTGGGAGCATTGCGATGATGGGACCGGTCTTGTCGCCATTGAGGGCAAGGGTCTTGTAGATACGATCGCGCGTCATGCCATCAGGAAGTTGAGTGTTTTCCAGAGCATTAAGCGCAAGCGAGGCGTGTTCGATTTTAGCTTTGTCGAGGATTTGATCGACGAGTGTTTTTTTGAGCTTTTCTTTTTTGGCCATGGCTTTATTATAGCATGGGGCATCTGCAAAGGGGATAGAGGGCTATTGATTGTTTGAGATTTCGGAAAGTTTTGCTATAATAAACGCATGGAAAACTCAACTGAAGAAATCTCTCGAATCAACGAGAGTAGTGGCTCAGAGCTAGAGACAGCGCAGCTAACAAATGAGGCATTGCCTGAAGAAGAGCCTGCAAAGCAGTCTGAAAAGTCACGTGTGCTAGGGATCTTAGCGATTGTGTTTGGGGGACTTGGGATTCTACTTGCCTTTACACTGCTGTTTGGTCTCTTGTTTGGACTTGCAGCACTTGTTTTAGGGATTGTGGGTCTGGTGAAAAATAGCAAGCGAAAGCGGCCTCTGGCACTTACAGGCTTTATTTTATCCCTTGTCGCGCTTGTTACGACTGTCTTGTTTTTGGTGCTTTATGTTTCAGTGGGACATCAAGCGCTTCTAAAGTGGGAGCAAGGTTTGCCTAGCAATGGTCTTACGACACCAAGCAGCTCACAGTCTAGCTCTGAGGCGACTTCTAGCGGCATTCAGAAATTTGTGGCTGATAATCAAGCGTCGATTGAGCAGATGAAATCGGGATTTGGGGGGATGATTTCGGATGTCACGCTGACGGCGCAGGGGGATAATACGGCGGTTTATACCTTGAAGTTTGGCTCAAGTGTGACAGATGATGAGGCGAGTGCCATGAAACAAGCGATGGACGCTGAAAAGAGTGTGATGACTAAAGAATTGGCGCCAGAATTGACACAAATGACCAATAAATACGGTATTCTCAATCCTTCTATCGTCGTGGTCTATGAGACGGCAGATGGGACGGTGATTGACCGCATCACAGTCACCAGTAGCTCAAGTAATGCGACTACCTGATGATGAAGCTGCTTTCTAAACTGGGAAGTGGCTTTTGTTTTGGCTGGAGCTTGAAAAATGGGCGTGAAAGCGCTATAATGAAAAGGCAAAAAATTTTGATTTGGAGAGCAAGATGACAAAAAAGATTGTGGTCATAGGTGCAGGTTTCGCTGGGATCAAGGCAACGCGAACTTTATCGAGTGCGTTGAAGGGCGAGGCTGAAATTACACTGATTGACCGACATAGCTATCATACGATGATGACGCAGCTGCATGAGGTGGCTGCTGGGCGCGTGCCATTTACCAATGCGCAATATGACTTGGGAAAACTCTTGGGACGTCGTAAAAATGTAAAGCTCGTGACGGATGAAGTGACGGGGCTTGATAAGGCGGCAAAGACCGTCAAAACGGCGAGTGGGGAATATCCTTATGACTATCTGGTGGTGTCAATCGGTGGGGAGCCCAATGACTTTGGGGTGCCTGGCGTTCGTGAACATGGCTTTACGCTCTGGTCGATGGAAGATGCACTGCGGATTAAACGTCATCTGGAAGCGACGGTAGAGCAGGCTTCAATGGAGCGTGACGTCGAAAAACGCAAGGCGATGTTGAACTTCTCTGTGGCAGGCTCTGGCTTTACGGGTATTGAAATGGTGGGGGAACTCATCGAATGGCGTGATGTCACGGCAAAAGCTTGGAAGCTTGATCCGGCTGAATTTACCCTCAATGTGGTTGAGATGATGCCGTCTATCCTCAATATGCTTGATCGTAAGCTCGCAGACCGTTCTTGGCGTTATTTGGAGAAAAAAGGTGTGCATATCCTAGTCAACCATGCCATCACAGAGGTAGCAGCAGATCATATCACGGTCTCGGTGGGTGGAAAAGATCAGGAGAAGGTTACCAAGGTTATTCCAACGCATACGTTGATCTGGACGACAGGTGTGCAAGGCAATACGCAAGGCAAGGCCTATGAACTAACAGAGTCGGAACGTGGGAGCCGACTTGTTGCGAATGACTACATGGAGGCCAAAGGCTTTGAAGGCCAGGGCATTTTTGTAGCTGGGGACGTTTCTGCTTGGTTTGAACAAGAAGGTGGACGCCCACAGGCACAGGTTGTTGAAGCGGCTGAGCAGACGGCACACTGTGCAGCAAATAATATTATCGCAGATATCAAGGGGGGCGAAAAGCACAAGATGGTGCTGAAGCTCTCGGGAACGATGGTGTCGATTGGTGGACGCTATGGTGTCGCGCATCTTTACAATCGCGTGCGTTTATCTGGCTTTTTTGCGATGTTCATGAAGAATTTCATTTATGTGATTTATGCTTTTTGGAACATCAAGTCGCTCTGGTATTTCTTTACCTATCTAAAAAACGAGATTTTCCATACGCCAGATGGGCGTAACTTGGGGCGCGGGCATTTCTCACGTCTGGCAAATGTGTTGTGGAGCTTTCCTCTGCGTTTGTTCTATGGCTTGATTTGGCTTTTGGACGCATTGCCAAAGGTGTTTGGGGGCTTTAATATTGGTGGAATCTTTGGAAAGTCAAGTCAGTCCTGGATGGGCGGGCAGTTGAAGATTTCAACTTTCTTGATTTCCAATCCAAAGAACTCAGGCTGGTTGACGGACTTTTATGCGCAGGCACACCCTTCGGCTGGGGCTTCTGCGCATGAGACGGTGACAAAGGCAACGGGACATTTTGCCTTTAATGCCTTTAATGGGTTGAGTTATGACTACGGGACAACACCAAATCCTGTGACCAATGGGGTGCCGCACTGGATGCAGGCAATGATGAAGCTTATCATGCCAAATACGCAAGCGGGCTACAATATGGCTTTGCTTTTGCAGAAGATGATGAGCTTTATTGAGTTGGCACTTGCGCTCGCAATCCTTGTGGGAGCCTTTACCTGGCTAGCATCTGCCGGGACGGCAGGGCTCACTGCGATGTTTGCGTTGACAGGGATGTTGACCTGGGTAAGTCTATGGTACATTCCTGTTGCGATTGCATTGATGTGTGGGGCAGGACGTGCGTTGGGACTTGACCGCTGGATTCAGCCATGGATTCAGAAGCATTTCTTCCATTGGTGGTATAAGAAGAACAAGTCTGTTTACTATGATGAATGAACATGAGGCTCTGTCGGATTTGACAGAGCTTTTTTGCTGCTTTTTGGAGGCTGTCAAATTTGACAGGAGTGAGGTGATTTAGTCTTTGTTAAGCTTGATGGCTTTTGGCTTGACAAGTTCGATTTACAAGTGTAAACTATAACTAAAAGAAAAGAGGAAGTGCGATGGAACTGAATGTATCAAATGCAGAAATGGTAGTCATGCGTGTGATTTGGTCGCTCGGGAGTGCGAAGGTTGAAGACGTTGTGCGGCAGGTGGCGGATCGACAGGATTGGTCGCTTGCAACAATCAAGACGCTTTTGGGAAGGCTCGTGAAAAAAGGGATGCTTACCACCACGAAAGAAGGGCGCTGTTTTATTTATCAGCCGACGGTTGAAGAGTGTGATGCCCTTCAGAGCATGACGCAGGAGCTTTTGGATAAGGTTTGTGCGACGAAGCAAGTACAGCTGCTTGAGGATATGGTGACGGCTTCAAAACTCACGGCAGCGGATGTTTCACGGCTTGTTGAAAAGCTAAGCTCAAAAGAGACACTTGAGTCGATTGAGTGCACCTGCTTGACGAAGTTTGGACACGGGGATTGTAAGCACATGCACGAGGATGCGCTTCTTGCTGTGGTAAAATAAGAAAAGGAGAGATTGTTATGGAAAAATCGGTTTATAAAATCAAGGGAATGACCTGTGATCACTGTGTGCATCATGTGAGTGCGGCACTTGAGTCCGTCGCAGGCGTGAAATCCGCAAAAGTCAGTCTCAAAAAGTCTGAGGCAGCCGTCAAATACGAAGAGCCAGCGACAGTAGTTGACATGCAGGCAGCTGTGAGCGAAGCGGGCTATGAATTGGTTTCTTGAAAAAGAAACTTTTATTGAAGCCATTGTGTTTACGAATGTAAACTATAAAAAAACAGTGATCAGCTGGTAGGGCGGGAGAGTTAGAATAGAGGGCTTATGCGGACGCAAAATTATGTGATTACAGGGATGACCTGCGCAAACTGCGTGGCGACAGTCACAAAGGCGATTGAAAAGTCGCCCGCGGTGACATCTGCGACGGTCAACCTGGCGACTGAGAAGGCAAAAGTCGTGATGGCTGATGGAACTGCGGATGATGAAATCATTGAGCGGGTGGTGGCTGCTGGATATGGTGCGATTGTCAATGATAAGGCGCATCAGGAAGCGATTCTTGAGAAGCAGCGTCGTTATAGCCTCAGACAGCAACGGCTGCTTTTTGCGAGCGTGGTGTTGACGCTTCCTGTGCTTGTGGCGATGATTGCAGGCTTGTTTGGGGCAGGGGATGGCTCTTGGCTCATGAGTTTTCACAATCCTTGGTTGCAGTTGATTGTGGCGACACCGGTGCAATTTGTGGTCGGGGCTCGTTTTTATGTGGGTGCCTACCATGCTTTGCGAGGCGGCACAGCCAATATGGATGTGCTTGTGGCGCTAGGGACGACGGTAGCTTATTTTTCAAGTATCATCTTTGGCTTGGTACTGCAGCAGCACAATGCAGTGAATTTTGAGAGTGCCATGGTGATTATTACCTTGGTGCTTTTGGGGAAGGTCTTGGAGCATCAGGCAAAAGAGCGTACGACGAATGCGATTACAGGATTGATGCGCGTGCGGGCGAAGACAGTGCGGACGTCTGAGGGAGAGATGCCGATTGAAGACGTGGCCGAAAAGACGCAGATTCGAATTTTACCTGGGGAGCGAGTGCCACTTGATGCGGAAATTAGCCGCGGAACGGCGAATTTCGATGAGTCAAATTTGACAGGGGAGTCGGTGCCTGCTGTCAAATCCATTGGTGATAGTATTTTTGAGGGAACACTGAATTTGGATGGGGAGATTGAGGCCCAGGTGGTGCATGGCCTTGCAGAGAGTACGATTGCTAAAATGGTCGATCTGATGAGTGAGGCGCAGAGCGCGAAGCCAAATATCCAGAAATTAGCAGACCGTATTTCTGCAATATTTGTTCCAGTAGTTATTGCAATCGCATTGCTCACCTTCGCCGTGACCTGGTTTACAACAGGAGTGCTTCTTTCAGCCATCATGCATGCTGTTGCAGTGCTTGTGATTGCGTGTCCGTGTGCCTTGGGACTTGCGACCCCAACGGCGATTATTTCTGGAACAGGCCTTGCAGCGCGGCACGGGCTGCTCATCAAAAATGCAAATGCACTTGAACTTGCGCCACATGTGACGACAGCCTTTTTTGACAAAACAGGGACGCTGACAACGGGAGAATTTACCTTGTCAAATTTGACAGGAACTGATTTTGATTTTCAAGTCTTAGCGAGTCTTGAAGCGCGTTCCACGCATCCGCTTGCACGTTCTATCAAATTTGACGGCGACTTGCTTGCGGTTGAGAACTTCCAGGAGCTTGCAGGTCGGGGCGTGATGGGTGTTATTAATGGCACGACTTATTATGCGGGTAATGAAAAACTCATGGCTGATAAAAATGTTCCTCTGGCGGACACGCTGACAAAAGAAGATACAGCCATTTATCTTGCAGTTGCAGGACAGCTCCTTGCCACAGCAACCTTTAGCAGCATTGTCAAATCTGAAAGCCTAGACGTCATCACAACGCTCAAACAAAAAAACATACAAACCGTGATGCTGACAGGGGATAATGAAATAGCTGCCAGAAAAATCCAATACAGCCTAGGCCTTGATGCAGTCCACGCAGATCTCCTCCCTGAAGAAAAAGCCTCAGTCGTTGCTACAATACCACACAGCCTCATGGTAGGCGATGGTATCAATGATGCGATTGCCCTAGCAAGTGCTGACGTAGGCATCGCACTAGCAACTGGATCCGACATCGCCATGGAGGCAGGAGATGTCACGATTGCAAGTGGTCAGCTTAGTAAAATCATAGATTTTCTCACGGTCGCCCGCAAAACCATGCAAAAGATTCACCAAAATTACTTCTGGGCCTTTTTCTACAATGTTATAGGCATTCCACTTGCAGCCACAGGACTGCTCAACCCAATGCTTGCCGCCGCCGCCATGAGCCTCTCCAGTGTCTCAGTTATCCTAAACTCGCTACTTCTCACACGCGCCCATATCACACCACGCAAAAAAGCTTGACTGAGTCAGGCTTTTTAAAAAGAGCTTTTTGACTTTTTCATATCTCCCGAATTCAGCAAGCTCAAGTTTTTCAAACCCCACCTTTCCCTGTAAAGTCGGAAGTCGCATTTAGCCCTATTTTACTGATACTTCAGGCTATTTCAATCCCCTCATTTTCCGAAGCGCGTCTTGTTTGGAACCATTTTCGCCCCCACTCACTCACGACAAACAAACTAATACCAAGAAGAGATAGCCCAATCCCTGCACTCAACCCCGCAGGCCAGAAATGAAGAACCACCGTATGCTTGCCCTTTGGCAGGGTAATCTTCATAAAGCCACTCTGCGCCCGCTTTACAGTAACTTTTGATCCATCCACCGTCGCCTGCCAGCCCTTATCATAAGGAATTGTCAAGAACAAGTCTCCAGAAGCCGTTGTATCCGTGGTAAGCTCAGCCCCGTTCTTCAATGTCTTTGCCGTGACAGCGTTTTGCGCAAGATCTGTCATGGCTTGCGTGTAAGTAGCCAGATTCAAGCCCCAGAAGGCGGGCGACCCATAAGAAACTTGCGTATTCTCAGGGAACGTCAGCATTACCGTGAGCGCCTGCGCTTTTTCAAAAATGCCGAGATTGAGATACTCCCCCGCACTGTCTGTTGAGACGGTATAGACATACTTTGGAGTCGTTACTGTGACATTATGCACCGACGGATTATTATAGGTCACGTCTGGCAGCTGCAAATAAGCCTGCACGCCTGCTGGTACCTCGACTTTGTAGGTCACAGAGAGATCCCCCGTAGCTCCCAGCGCCTGTGTGAGCGTGATACGCCCCAAATTATTGACAATCGCTGCTTTCGTAGTTGTTTTGAGCGCGTAAAATGGTGTAAAATAGCTCCTGTCCGTTTTTGTGAGTGCGTTCAAAAAAACAGTCTGATTGGTTAGTGCATCCGACGTCAAAAAATGCACATCCTGATAGCCTCCAGGCACAAAAATCCCAAGAGAAGCCGCATAGCTATTGTGGGAAAGGCCTGCTGGACTATCTGGAATCGTATCAAAGCCGAATTTCGCGGGCTGAGAAAGATTGATATTGTAGCCGACCCCAAAGACCGAGTCCATCAGCAGCGTATTGCCTGGGTAGCGGAGATTGAGATAGCCGCCATCCGTTGCAAAGCCAAGCTGACTCATGACCGCGCTCGAGTTCGCATTGCGTACGCTGGAAAATAGGGCAATCGCGTTGTAGCCAAACTTCATGCTGTCGTTTGCCGTATCAGGAGAGGTATTGTCGGTCCTCACAAAGGTCGTCTTGGAGAGTGCTTGCACCTTGTCTGCAAGGCTCCCCAAAGTACTTGCTTCCTGTTCGTAGTAGCTGCGCGCAGGATAATTCCACTGATTTTTGACCCCCGCAATCTCGTAATAAGTGTTCACACCTACCTCAACGACTGCAAACAGGATTAAAATCGGAGCAAATAGCCGTATTCCCAGCCATTTCTTTTTCACACCGAGCAGCAAAATCACATAAGCCGCCAAGAAAAGAAGCGTGATGGCTAATAATGTTCCGTTTAGATAGTGATAATGCTCGATTAAGAACGTCACAAGAAATAGAACGCCCCAAAAGCCAATAACAGAAAGAATATAGACAAGTTTTACTTCTCTAAGACGCGTAAAAGTCTCAAGTGCCATCAAAATCACCATCAACGAAAAAACCCAGGCATAGCGATGCAAAAACATATTGGGGGTATGAAAGCCTTGCCAAGCAAGATCCAACCATTCCAGATAAAAGCTCGCTACAACAAAGGCAAGAATTACCCCATAGGCTATCTTTACCCGTAAGCAGATAGATTTCACAAAGAAAAATAACGTCGCAAAAATCAGCGGCAAAAGGCCAACATAAATCATGGGGACAGCCTGATACTGCGTTGTATCGTAACTTCCCACGAAGTTTTTCGCAACCAAATCAAGCGCCCAAGAGTTCTCCGTAAAAAGCGACTGTGCTGTGGTCATTGCTTGCCCGTTCGCCTTGAGATCCAGATACATAGGTAACAACATGACAAGCGACGTCAACCCAGACAAGAGTGACGTCACCGCAAAGTTTAGAAAATTACGCCACTTAAAGCCTTGCCACATCGAGCGTGCTAGAAAATAAAGCACCAAAAATATCGCCAAGATAAAACCAAAATAATAATTCTGAATGAATAAAATGGAGAGTGTCACATAATAAAGAATACGTTTTCCCTCATCTTGCAGGCGATGCAAGCCCCACACAATTAAAGGAATCAAGATAAAAACATCTTGCCACATGGGGATTTCATTTTGTGAGGTCAAAAACGACAATAACGCAAAGGACGTTGAAAAAGCAAGAAGCAGCCAACGATTGATTTTACGAAACATCTGCGAAAAGCTAATCCAGCTTGAAAGCCCAATAAAGCCAAACTTCAAAAGCGTTGTGAGATATAAGAAATCAGGCATCGACTTTGCGTTAAAAAAGTACGCAAGAGGCAAAAAGAAACTGCCCATATAATAACTCGCAAAAGCATAAAGATTAAGCCCCAACCCACTCGTCCAAGTGTAGAGAAAACCCTGCTGTCCGCCCGAGTGTAGGATTCGACTCACAAGTGTCGCAATCTCAACGTATTGATGGTAAGCGTCTCCTGCAAGGACTGTGACCGGTCCTCCCCAATAAATCCCATTGGCCAAAAAAGCAAGTGTCATTGCCCCTGCAGGTAATAGAAATGCTAAGAAAAGCAGCAAGGCATTTTTTCGCAGAAAAGTCATAACTTCATTATAACAAATGGAGATAAAAAACCTCACGCACACTGACTTGCTAGTTTGTGCAAGTCGTTCAGCTCCACTTTTTCAATCTAGGGCGTGTCTATCTGCGCCACTTCGTGTCGGGCTGTCCGCTCTCATAACCCTACTAGCATCGCTGTAAGGTGCAGACCGCACCAACAGACGTCCTTCGCTACGGCGCAGACCGCTCCTAGTCGAGCCGCAAAAAAACCAGTTTGCTTTTGAAGGCTATCTTCGCTATGCTACGCTGTCCGTTTTGTCAAAAGTAGCTGAAGCACTGGACAAAAAGGTAACGCCGAGAACTGTTTATTCACTTGCCGACGATTGAGGAAACTTCGTTTCTTGATTTGTTACCTTGACGCTTTGCGTCAAGCGTCATCTGCGCCACGCTTGAATGTCCGTTTCGCAGCCCTC
>JAIRWF010000010.1 GCA_031253335.1 Streptococcaceae bacterium | reverse complement strand
GCTACCTTGACGCAGGCTGGGACTTGTTTTACAAGTCTCTATCTACCACCTTGGACGAGTCGTCCAAGCAAGCAAAAGCAAACCGGTCTTTGCGGCTCGACTTGGCGCGGTCTGCGCCGGAGCGAAGGACGACTGTTGGTGCGGTCTGCACCTTACAGCGCTGCTAGGAGGGTTATCAGAGCGGACAGCCCGACACAAGTGTCGGAGATAGACACGCCCTTTATGCTCCTCGAAAATCAGGCGCCCAAATGGGCGTCTTTTGTATTATAATAAGGTTATGAACCTCACAGACGACATTCAATACTTGAAAGGCGTGGGTCCAAAGTCCATCGAGCTTTACCATAAGCTGGACATTTTTACGGTGGAGGATTTGCTGCTCTATTTTCCTTTTCGTTTTGAGGACTTTGCGGGGCGGCAGGCGCTGGAGCTCATGGATAGCGAGATTGCGACAGTCAAAGGGATTGTGGCGACACAGCCAAATCTCGGCTATTTCGGCGCACGCAAGTCGCGTCTCGCCTTTAAAATCAAGCAGGGAGAGGTTGCCATTGGGGTAACTTTTTTCAACCAGCCTTATCTAAAGGACAAGGTCGTGGTGGGAGAGGAAGTGGGCGTTTATGGGAAATGGGATAGCAAGAAAGTCCAAATGACGGGTCTTAAGCTGATTTCGGGGGAGGCACAAGCGGGCGAAGACGGGCTCATGCCGATTTATCATCTGACTGAAGGCTTGAAACAAACCGCACTCGTCAAGCTCATTCGCCAGGTGATGACGCCAGAAACTTTAGCACAACTCCTCGAGAATTTGCCTGCTGAATTTTTGCAGAAATATCGACTGATGGATCGGCAAAATGCGGTACGTGCGATGCATTTTCCTGAAAATGATGAGGAACACAAGCAAGCGCTGCGTCGTGTGAAGTTTGAGGAACTCTTTTTCTTCCAGCTGAAGCTCCAAGCACTGAAAAATAAAGAAAAATCAGGACGAGAAGGGCTGCGGATTGCTTTTGAACAGTCAGATTTGGATGCGAAAATTGCGGAATTGCCTTTTGCGCTGACGGGGGCACAGTCGAAAGCTTTGGGTGAAATTCTCGCTGATATGACTTCTCCCTACCACATGAATCGGCTCCTGCAAGGAGACGTCGGCTCTGGGAAGACGGTCGTGGCGGAGCTCGCCATGTATACGGCAGCGTTAGCCAATTTCCAGTCGGCCCTCATGGTCCCCACGGAAATCCTCGCACGCCAGCATTTTGCCAATCTCACAGCGACCTTTCCGGAGCTCAATATCGGTTTGCTCGTCAGCGGGCTTAAAGCAAGTGAACGACGGGAAATCTTGGCGGACTTAGCGAGCGGGCATCTTCACATGGTCGTGGGCACGCACGCTTTGATTCAAGAAGGTGTGGATTTCTACAACCTGGGGCTTGTGATTACCGACGAGCAGCACCGTTTCGGGGTCAATCAGCGCAAGATTCTGCGTGAAAAAGGGCAAAATCCAGACGTCCTCATGATGACGGCAACGCCGATTCCGAGAACCCTTGCCATTACAGCTTTTGGAGATATGGATGTGTCGATTATTGACGAATTGCCAGCGGGCAGGCAGCCCATTACGACGCGCTGGGTCAAACATAGTCAGATGGCGAGTGTGACGGATTGGCTGAAAAGCGAGCTTTCTAGCGGTGCGCAGGCCTATTTTGTCTCGCCTTTGATTGAAGAATCAGAAGCGCTCGATTTGAAAAATGCCGAAGCCTTATTTGCTGAATTGACCGAGACCTTTTCGCAAAATAAGGTCGGACTTCTTCATGGCAAGATGAAAAATGACGAGAAGGACGCCATCATGACGGCGTTTAAGGTGCATGAAACGGACGTGCTAGTGTCAACCACCGTCATTGAGGTCGGGGTCGATGTGCCAAACGCGACGGTCATGGTCATCATGGACGCCGACCGGTTTGGGCTGTCGCAACTTCACCAGCTCCGCGGGCGCGTGGGACGTGGCACGAAGAAGTCTTATTGTATCCTCGTCGCAAATCCTAAGACGGATAGCGGAAAGCACCGGATGCAGATCATGTGCGAGACGCAAAATGGCTTTGTCCTTGCTGAAGAAGACCTCAAAATGCGCGGCTCCGGCGAGATCTTTGGGACGCGACAGTCTGGGCTTCCTGAATTTTTAGTCGCGGATTTGGTGAATGACTATAATATCCTCGAAGTGGCTCGGACTGAGGCAGTACGGGTATTTAGCGAGCCTGAGCGGTATCGGGAGTTGATTGCTGAAGTGGGGCAGATGGATGAGAGCTTCGATTAAAAAAAGGCCAGAAGGCCTTTTATTTATTGAGGAAATCTTGGATGATATAGCGCGGACGGTTTTTGACTTCTAGGAAAATCTTGCCGATGTACTCGCCAATAACGCCAAGAGCTAAGAGCTGGAGGCCACCAAAGGCGGTGACGAGAACCATGAGGGATGGCCAGCCAGAGGCGGTGTGGCCAACGAAGTGATTGATGATGACAATGATACCTGCGATAATTGCGCCAATGAAGGCAATGAGGCCGACCCAGAAGATATAGCGCATCGGAGTTGCAGACATAGACGTAATGCCATCAATGGCAAAGGAAATCATTTTCTTGAGCGGGTACTTAGACTCGCCTGCAAAGCGCTCGCCACGTTTGTAGTATACGATGTCGTGCTTGAAGCCAACGAGTGGCACCATACCACGCAGGAAAAGATTGACCTCGTGGAATTCAGACAGTCCCTCAAGGGCACGCTTACTCATGAGGCGAAAATCTGCGGAATTA
Source organism: Streptococcaceae bacterium (assembly GCA_031253335.1). Lineage (GTDB taxonomy): Bacteria > Bacillota > Bacilli > Lactobacillales > Streptococcaceae > Lactovum. Next base: position 144,311 of record JAIRWF010000010.1, on the reverse strand, counting down.
GGTACGGACTCAGAGCCTAGCGACTTCATGAGGCCATAGAAGGCACCTGCTGTCCCACGTTTGAAGGCGGTATCTGTGTCCCGATTGTCCCGCACGCCATAAACCACGTCACATGCCTCGCTTGTGAATTTCTCCAGCATGGCGTCAATCGCTTCGATGTCGTCTTGCAAATCTGCATCCATGGAAATGGTGACGTCAACCCCTGGGACGTCTTTGACCGTCATGAGCCCTGCCAAGAGGGCATTTTGATGGCCTCGGTTGCGTGAAAGGTTAATCCCAGAAAAACGCTCGGGATGCGCGGCGTGCAGAGCTGCGATTTTCTCCCAAGTGGCGTCTTTTGAGCCGTCGTTGACAAAGCAAATGCGGCTTGAATCTGAGATTTGACCACTTGCAAGGAGGCTGTCAAATTTGACAGACAGGCGTTTGGCCGTCTCATCAAGGACGAGCTCTTCGTTGTAGCAGGGTAGGACCATGTAAAGGGTGGTTGTCATGAGTTCTCCATCGTTTTTAATTCGTATAAGTAATAGGTGTTCACGCCACCTTCGCTTGTCTGGGTGTGGCTTGCGACCATCGTGTAATGCTCAGCTAGAAGCGAATGCACATTGGGTGCTTGTTCACAGACGACGAAGGTTGTAAGGCCTTCTGCCACATACTGATTCTGGGCATCGGTATTTTGAGGGTAAACATTGTAATCCACATTTTGCTGTTCAAAATAATAAGTGACTGGAATCTTATCTGCCGCAAGGTAGAAGCCCCAATCAAGCCATTGGTAGTTGAGAAGGGTTGAGTTTGGCACTTTGTCAATAATCTTTGCAAACTCATCCTGGGCGCTTTCAGTGGTTGCATTTGCAGGCTTTCCTGGGACATTGTCGTAGCGGTCAGTGTTGTTTGGGTTGAGTCTCGAGTAGGCGATGTTGATATTGACCGAGAGAGGTAATAGAATCGCCAAAAGGATTGAGACACTGTAGCTTATTTTATAATATTTTTTGAGACTTGTAAAGCTCGTCCAACGGCTCACAATAAGGCCGATGCCAATCATCCCAAAAGCCGCAAAAGGGACGAGGACAAAAAGATAGTAGCCATAGGCACGCCCGCCGTAAAATTGCCCAATCACCGTGGTTACAAAGCATACAAGAAATAGACTATTGGCAAGGTGCTTATTTTGCAGGCGATTGACGTGGAAAAGCCTGGAGACGCCAGTCGTTGCAATGATAAGAACAACAACAACGCCTAAAGTCCCGAGGCCGAAGGCAAGGGGGTGGAGGCTTCCATAGTAGGTCAACACGCCCCAGATGTTTGTCATGCGCCCGAGAAAGCTTGTATCTCCTGAGTAGGAAGTCATGTTGAAGACAAAATACACGTTAAACAGCGACTCCAGAGCATCATTTAGCGCAAAATACAGTAAAATCGGGAGCGTCAGCGTGAGCATCCCCATAAAGCTCGTCGCCACGGCAATCCCAAGCTCTCGCCAGGATCTCTTGAGCAGGAGGTAAATCCCCACAAACAGGAAAAAGCCAATCAATGCACCTGTTGTCGTGTATTTAATCCAAAAAAGATAAGCTGTGAGAAGTCCTAAAACGTAGAAATCGCGTGCGCTTAGGCTAATCTCACGCCCAACTTTAGCAAAAATCAGATAGATCACATACAAAATCGCAGGCACAGCGAACTCCTCGGCCGAATCGCCCGACTGGAACCAGCTGTAATTGACCAAGAGAAAAGGCAGAAAAAAGGTGGTAAATAAAGCTGCCATCTCGTTCAAAAATAATTTCGCCAGTTGGTAGAAAATCAGAAGATTCGCACTCATGAGGACACCCTCGATGAGAAAGACACCAAAAAAATTATTTCCAAAAAGTGCAGCGATTGCATGAATGAAATATAAAAGCGGCCCTTTTTGCTCAAACAAGTCGCGATAGGGTACAAGACCATGTAGAATCCCACGTCCCACGGTCATGTAGGCGTTTGGATCCACCCAATTATTTGTGAAATAAAGCGGCGAAGATTTTGAATAAATTAAAATGCTCACAAAAGCGATTGCAATCAGCAAAATTGAACGTTTAGAAATGTGCGTGAGCCAATTAGTCATCCTGTGAGTTTTCAAATTCCATTATAACATAATGCCCCGAAAGCCAAATCACAAGGAGAATTCCAAGCATGCCAATGAGCATTGTGACGACATCCATCATCAAAAGTTTGGAGTTCAAAAGTGCTGCTGGTGTATAGCCTAGCCGCACCATCCACAGAATCAACGCCACAGATGTACCCAGCATCGTGAAAAATAACGTATTTAAGGCCGTTCCCGCGATTTGACGGCTTACAATCCGCCTGTGATGCGCCAAATCTTCAGCTGTCAAATTTGACAAGCCTTTTTTTTCGCCCGCCACAACCTCTGATACAGCCGTCAAGCCTATTTTCTCGCTCTCAGCTGCCTTTGACAGACCCGTCAAATCTGATTTTTCACCTCCAGCAGTTTCTGTCAAATTTGACAGCCCGTCTTCGAGACTTGATTGCCGCACGAGCTCCATCAAATCAGCCGTCACAGCCATCGCAGCCTCAGCAACCGCTCCCAGAGCAGAGATCAACATGACCACAATCGCAACATCTCCAAAATTCAAGCCCACCGCAAGCGATAATTCTTCAAGGCTCTCATTATCCTCGCCCGCAAAGCCCTGAAACTGCCCCAGATGCTGCACAACAAGCGCCAAAATCAACACGCCCGCAAGCACCAACAAACTGGCCTTAAACGCTATCGCCGTGGTCTTCGTATCGTCCGAACTCATAAAAATCGCAATCGCAAGCATCAAAACGCCCAGCACCGCTCCTGCAAGCACCGCATTCACTTTCCAGCTGATGAGCGTCATCAAAAAAAACAACAGCCCCAGATTCAGCAGCAACCCCAGCAGGTTTCGCAACCCTTGACGTCCCGTCACAAGGAGGAGTAGCACGACCAAGATGCCAAAAAGAAGCACTAAACTATTCATCTAAGCCCTCCTTCTCAAGTCCCGACACTTGGAGCTTATTAAGGTCGTCAGCCGCCAAACGCCCCAAACGCCTGCTAACCCAGAATGCCGTCACAGGGACTGCAAGCACAATCCCAATCGCCGCAATCAAGGTCTGCAACAGCCCCAGATTCATTGCAATCGTTGCAATATAGCTCCAATCATTCCCGTTTTTTAAGAGAAGCAGCGCCATCGGCATCGTCTCAGCCAAAAAAATCATAAACAGTACATTCGTCAGCGTCCCCGTAATCTCCCGCCCAATTGCAAGCCCACTCTTAAAATACTGTGCCTGACTTGCCCCACCTTGCCTTGCCATCGCATAAAGTCCCGCTACAATATCACAAACACCGTCCATGATAGCACCAAGCACAGAAATAAGTGCCCCCACAAAAAAGAACACCTCTGGATTTTCCGTTACGTAATTTGCGAATTCAAAATGCACCCCATTGTTTCCCGTGAGTGCAAGTACAAGTAGAGTTAGCCCAAAGGTCAGCGCAGTCGTCACAAGCGTCGAAACAAAACTGTCTAATGCCTGTCGCGTCAGCCCCAGTACAAACACAAGTGAACTTGCAGCAAAAACCACCGCAAGCACCGCAAATAAAACAAGGACAGGCAAGACTCCAGATAGTGTAAAGGCCACAACGACCACAAAATAAAGCAAATTCAAAAGCAACGAAAGTCCCACAAAAAGCGATGCGCGTCGCCCCAAAAATAGCCCCAAAAGCCCCACAAATAGCACGACCAAACCTACTATCACGCCATCGCGTTTGAGACTGACAATCTGCGCACCTGCATTCGCCCCAGAAAGTAGTACCAACTGCCCATTTTCATAGACTTGCCCAGTTGCTTGTGAGCGATTCGCCGTATTGCTTAGCGTTAAATGTTCCTTATTTCCATTAAGCATTTGTAACGACAGCCTTTGCACAACCTGCGTGTCCTGGTTGCCATAGTCGTCAGTGACCACAGACTGCTGATTAGAGACCGAGACAATCTTTGCCACAGGCGTATGATAGAAGAAAGTCTCCTTTTGCACGAAAAAGCCCACAACAAGTGCAGCCAATACGACTAGCCCGATTTTCACCCCCCAGCGCATCACAAAACCCCCACCAAAAGATTCACAAGCAGCATCAAGCAAGCAAACAAGACAATAAGCAGGACTGGATATTTCACTTCTTTTTCCGTCTGGGAGAAGATATAGTCAAAGGATGCCGTCTGCCCGTCAGGCAGCTTGATGAGTTGCTTTTTAGGCAGATCAAGCGTCGTTGTATCAAGCACTGCTTCAATACTTGCGCGCTTACCACTCGTATTCGTCACAACAAGCTGATAAGTCCCCGCGGAAAGACTGACATCAAGATTTTGCGTCGGTCTTGACTCAGCGAGCGCTCCAAAAGACGGATTAATTGGCTTTGTCCAGTCTTTGGGCAGTTCAAAAGGAACCACTGTGCCCGACAGCTTTTTTATGCGTAAGGTCATATTCGCCGTCGTCCCCGTTGAGAGATTGAGATGATCAGCCGCTGCAGGCAAGACCACCGTCTGCGAAAGCGACTCACCTGGCGAAAGCGTCAAATCATCTGCTGCATAGCCATAGAGATCCGTTGGATGCTGCTGTGCTGCGACCACAATTGCCTGCTTGGGTTGCAGCTGCATCACAGTTGCCATGAGCCCAAGAGAAACGATCGAACTGACAATAAGCCCCACCCGCAAAACCTTTCGCCGCTTTTCAAAAAGGGTAAACTGACTTTCTTTTGCGAAAATCCCCTCAAAACTCCAAACCGCTGCGATGACTAAAAGACCAAGTGTCATCAGCTGATAGCGCGGTTTTACCTCCCACAAGAGGGTATGAAAGAGCGATACCCCCATGATACCAAGAAGGGCTAGGCCCCAGCTCGAGAGCAAGTCACGCTTTAAACGCCACACATTATAAAAAATGGCAAAGAGCAAGACACCAACTAAAGCCTTCGCATAAGTCTGCAGAAGGATATTAATCGCCCCCACATTTTGAATCAACCAAGACGGACCAAAAGCCCAGTTATAGGTCTCATTAAAATACTGATAGTCCGTCGTCGTCTGCATGGTTCCTTCTGACCAGAGCGTCGCAAACTTAGCGAACCAAAGCCCCACGATAGAGACATTTTCTGATTTGAGACGTTCTACGATTCCTGCCTCATCGGCTGCTTTAGCCGTTGGATAACCCCTATGATAGAGTGAGTAGTCACGATCCACCGCATTGTATTCCCCAGCATTGCGCTCATTGAGCCCCATATAGACCCAGTGAAGTGTCGGCAAACCCTGCGACGTATCAAAATGAAGCCCCTGATCAATCGCTTTTCCCGCACCGACCGCAAGCGCAATCCCTGCAATTCCTGCTAGCAAAAAAAGAAGACAAGTCTTCCAGAGCGAGCTAAACTCACTCCGTCGGACCCAAGCCATAAGCCCTAAGATGATTAAGGCAACAAGGATAACCACCACATTTGGACGCATTAAAAAGCCAATTACGAACAACATGCCAAACACAACCACTTCCCAGATACGTGCCTGCCGTCGTGCGAAAGCTCTATCAAACAAAGTTACCATCGCCACCAAGCACAAAATTGCAAGTCCATCCGAGTAGCCCACCGCAACAAGAAAGTCGTTGCTATACGGCATGACAAGGATAAGCCCCATTGCCATTACGCCAAGGACAGCTTTTTTCCGCCAGAGAAAACGTGCAACAACCCCCCAAATCGCTGTATTGACAAGGATATTAAAGGAGAAATAAATCGCATAATAAGACACATGCAAAAAGCTAGATACTTTGATAAAGGCCAGATCAAGTGCTACAAGCGGTGCCAAATTCGGATACATCCGTATCCAAATGTCCCAATTTGTGTCCCCGCGAGCAAGCCGTGTCGCCTGCATTTGCACATGCCATGGGTCTCCAAAAAGCTCAGGATGCGCGAGATTGACCCAGAGGATTTGGACGCCGATAAATACGATAAAAAGCCCCCACAAAAGAAGCTTCAGCCTTTTTACTTCCCAGACTGAGAGCTTTTGGTAGCAAAAACGTAAGACAAAAAAGAGTCCCACCGCAAAGATAAGCACTGATAAAGGCTCTACAAAGCCGACATTACTAAAAGGCTGGACGAGCATGATGACTGTCGCAGCACCAAAGAGGGCAATGAGAACACGCCGTAAGGCTTTAGTCAGAAAGGTCATGCTTTTTCCTCCCTGATAAAAAATCTATCAGTCCCATCACAGCAAGGGCAATGAGCACCGGACTAAAGTTATACAGATAGCGCGAATTTGCCTCCCAAAGGAGTAAAAATCCCGTAAGTCCAACGACAGACAACGCCAGAATAAACCACTCGCTGTGGCGCTTTTTCCAGAGCGAAAGACCAATCTCGTAAAAAAGAAAGGGTAACATCAAGAACCAATAAAACATCTGCGAAGCACGTGTCAACAGCCAACCAGGAAGATTGCCTACGGCCTTATTGGGCTCCCAAGTCGTAAAGTCAAAGAAGGTATTCACAAACGGGTTGGCGTGACGATAGGTATAAAAGAAGTCATTCAAATCGCCATTAAACCAGGTATAAACAATCTTTCGCCAGAGCTGCAGCAAGACGCCAGAAACACCCTCTTTTTGTAAATTTTTTATGAGGAGCGCTTGGTCAGCCTTTGTTTTAGCTGCTTTGCCTTCATAAGACATGGAGTAGATGAGCACTGCATGATTGTAGCCCCCTGTCTTATTATCTGGGGCAAAAGACATCGTGACCCAGTGCCAGAGGGGCAGATTATAAGTCTCATTTTTTTGTTGTGAAAAGGCAGGTTCAGAGGCAATCACAGCTTTTCCACCTGTATCTACAGCGACAAATAAAACAAGTGCCAAAGGAATGACAAGTAAAAGCTCTCGCCAGCGTTTTTCAAGGACAAGCCACAAAAGCGCTGCAACGAGGATAATTGCAACCGTCGGTTTGATCAAGTAGCCTACGAAAATAAGCACAAGAGCAAGCCCCCACCACAAAAGGCGTTTCTGCCACTCTGTCTTTCGCAACGCCCAAAGCATAAACAAGAGCCCAAAGACAACAAAAGGTAGTGTTGCGGTATCTGTATAAAGAAGTGCGCCAAAGACAAAGAACGGGCCAAAGCCAAAGGCAGCCACGTTAAAAAGAGTTGCCACTTTCTCACTTGAGAGGAGCCGCACGATGCGCGACATACCAAGAACAGACGCAGAGGTCAAAAGTCCCCCCACAAAAGTCATCGCCCAGATCGGTGGGAAAAGATTTGTCATGGGACCAAAGAAGCGGTTTAAAAGAATGGCATAAAACTGCTGGTTGGGATAGGTCCAGTAATACATAAGGCCTGATAAATCACCATAGTGCTGATTGACAGGTAGATGGCTAAATGAAGCCCCCTTTAATGTCGTGATATTGCGGTAAAGCTGGAAAAAATCCCAGTTGTGTGCACTATCTGGCACATGCAAAATAAAGAAAAAAGGAACAACCAAAAGGGCAAGCCCCAAAAGCCAAAAAGTCCGACGATAATAACGAGAAAAGCTTTCCAGGTGTGCTGCTACGTAGCCTAAAAAATAAAGATAAGCACCCGCAATTCCGATACACAAATTTCCCAAAAGAAGTGCTAGGACATACTTAAACGACCAATGCGGCATTTGTGGAATCACAAAGACATTGATCAAAATCCAGATGAAGACAAAAAGCCCAAGCGCAATGGCTTTAAGCTTTTTTGGCTTCTTTTTTAGCTTTTCGTTGGGTATGACTGTAGGCAACATGATTCTCCTCTAATAGTTCCTGTAAAAAACGATTGGACTGCCCGATGATGAGATAATGATAGGTTTTTCCCTCATAGTCAAACATAAAACGTAAGTCTGAAATCACCACATTTTCAAGCTCCTCACATGCGAATTCACTCATCGCAAGCCTGTAATCGCGTGTAAAGTAAAGATGGTGCTTGGAGGCAAAGAAGCGACGCTGGCGAATCAATACATAGAGATAGATAATAACAGCCGCTGTGATAATCCAAATAAACCAGTTGAAACTCATGTTATTCTCGTAGAAAAGGACCTGCTGAAAGGCGAAAAGGCTGATCCACCACATCCAAGCAAGCTTGAAAGAGGCATGGAGCGGTTGATAATAACCAGATTGCATCATTTGCCTCCTTTCGATGAGGAGCTGGCTATAGCTAAGGCTGATTTTGATTTAATCATGCCAGGTTCATCAGATTGATAGAGACTTTGTGTCGAGACATTATGATTCTCAGAGTAAAGCGAAGTAGATTTGGCTTTAAGGCTATCCTCAATCTGTTTGAGTCGCTTTTGAGTAGCCGATACTGTATAGGTATAGTTGGAGGCATTGACAGGCGTAAAGCCAGCTGGTGTATAGAAACGCAGGAGATCCTCACTGTTGAGCGCATCAGACATATTGAGCATGGTGTTGACTTTGGTCTGAATCTCATTGATATAGGCCACTTGAGAGGCGGTTGGGGTAATCTGCTGACCTGTTGTGGTGTCATAAAACTCGTTGCTCGCAGGATTTGGCTCGGTGATGGTCGGGGTAATAAAGCCACGGTTACGCAGGGCAACAAACTGCTGACGACCCTTTGCGAACAGGTCTTGTCCAAACTGAATGTAGTTTTGTGTGGAGATGCCTAAGAGGTGTTCAAGGGTTGGCATGACATCAATCTCGCCGGCAAACTCGTTGTTGATATAACCATCTGTTGAGCCAGGGGTGACAATCATGAACGGCACACGTTGCATCATCGCCTCATCATAGTCGTTCCAGGTTGGTGCGGTGCTTGCTTTTGCGTCTTCTGATGAGGAACTCGAGCTGCTTGATGAAGCAAGAGGCGCTGAGGAAACATTCGTCTGGCCGAGATAAGGAAGGTAGAACTTGTCATCAGAACCTGAAATCCCGTAGTGATCCCCGTAAATCACGATGATAGACTTGTTATAAAGACCTGAGGCTTTGAGGTAGTTAAAGAACTCCTCCACAGACTGATCCAGATAGTGAGCTGTCAGGAAGTAATTATCTACAATCGGATCACCTGAGTTGACGGTCTTAAAGTTTGGATCGAGTTCATTTTCAGTGAGGCCTGTAAAAGGGGTATGGTTCGTAACCGTGAGATACTTGACGTAAAAAGGCTGCTGAAGTTGCTCAAGGTAGGGAACCGAGTCATAGAAAAGATCTTTGTCTTTGAGACCCCAAGCGGTTGAGTCCTGAGAGTTGAGGCTCCAGAAACTCTGATCAAAGAAGTTCTGATAGCCCATGTTCCGATAAACGTTGACACGATTGTAGAAGGTCCCAACATTACCATGAAAGACGGCAGAGCTATAGCCTTCTGTTTGGTTAAGGATGGCAGGCATGGCTTGGAAAGTCTGTGTCGAGCCTAAAGACTGGAAAAGAGAGCCCGTTGGTAAGCCAAAGGTCGAAGTTTCAAGCATATTTTCGGCATCTGAGGTTTTACCTTGGCCGACTTGATTGAAGAAGTTGGAAAATGCTATTGTGGAGTTGGAGTGATAAAGCGAGTCTAAGAATGGCGTGACAGGCTTTCCATCAATGGATTTATCAATCAAATCCTGCTGGAAACTCTCCAGGTGAATGACAATGAGATTTTTATTTTTATCTTTCCCATACACAGAGACGTTTGGTGCGAGGTAACGGTTTGCGGCAATGTACTGCTGAACCTTGGTAAAGTCGGACTTCGAGGCCATGTTTCTTGCTTCATTTGCGACGTGGGTGTACCAGCCATCGGTCACAAGCCAAGGACCAAGTCCTAGATAGCGTACGACATAGGTGTCATCGTACTGTGCTTGACGCGAGACGAGACGGTGCTCAGTCATATCAGCTCCCATAAAGGTCAACATGAAAATCATCACGGCAATCGTCAGCTGACGGAATGACTTGCTGCGACCGTAAGGCTCTTGATCAATCTTGATTTTTTTGAGTAAAAATAAGACAACAATGATAATAATATCGAGCCAATAAATAAAATCCAGAGGTTGCACAGGAATCGCACTGTAATCAAAACCTTTTCCCATCATTCCAGCACCACCTGTCAGGGTGTTGATGGAGAGAAAATCTGCGAATTCACGGTAATAGACGACATTACCATAGACAAGAAGGGTACCAAAAAAGTTCCAAAACCCAATCGCCGTATAAAAAAGAGCAGTCCGCGAAATAAACAGGGATAAAGCAATAAAAATAGCGGTAAAGCCGATTGGATTGACAATCATCAAGAGGTAGTCTTGTAGGTCTGCACTATGCAGATGATTAAAAACAAAGAAATAGGCAATCATCGTCTTGAGCCAGATGAAAAAGACAGAAGCCCAAACAAGTCCAACACGAGTATTGAGATTTGGTAGCCACTTTTTAAAACGCGAGCTTTTCATGTTGCTATTATAGCATAAATCCTCGTAGGACTCGCATAAAACGCGGGAAATGTATGGTATAATGATGAAAAGAAAAAAGAAAGGACTTGCCTACGGGCAATGACTAAAAAATGCCAACACCACACATTGAAGCACAAAAAGGAGAAATCGCAGAGCGCGTTCTTCTTCCTGGGGATCCCTTGCGGGCGAAATTTATCGCCGAAAATTTTTTGGAGAATGCAAAGCAGTTCAACAGTGTCCGCGGGATGCTTGGCTTTACGGGAAGTTACAAGGGAGAGAAAGTCTCCGTCATGGGGACAGGGATGGGGATTCCATCTATCTCCATCTACGCGCATGAGCTCATTGCAGAGTATGGGGCGAAAAAGCTGATTCGGGTGGGGACTGCGGGCTCGCTCAATGCCAATGTGAAAATTCGAGACTTGGTCATTGCACAGGCAGCCGCTACGACTTCAAGTATTGTGCGTAACGACTATCCACAGTTTGATCTGCCGATGATGGCGGATTTTGGGCTTTTAGACAGGGCCTACCATACGGCTGAAAAGCTCGGCATGACCTCACACGTCGGTGGCGTTTTGTCTTCAGACCTTTTCTATGGAGATATTGATCAGCTGGCGCTTGGTAAACTGGGCTTTCAAGCAGTTGAGATGGAGGCTGCAGGGCTTTATTATTTGGGGGCAAAGCACCAGGTGGCGACGCTTGCGATTATGACGATTTCAGACTCGCTGGTCACAGGCGAAGAGACGACCTCAGAGGAACGACAAGCCACCTTCACAGATATGATGCAAGTTGGGCTTGAAACCTTGCTAGACGAAAGATAGGTTTCCTCTATCTCCGCGCTTTGCGCTGCGCTGTCCATGCTCGCTAAGCTAGCAAAGCTGGCAAGTCGCATGGTAACTCCCTGCTTTTTCGCCCAGCTAAAGCGTGTCCATTCGCTCTAAGCGACTAAAGTCGCAAGGCGAATCGCAACTTAGAGAGGCACTTGGCGCAATACGCCAAGTGAATAAACGCCTGGCTGCGACATTAGAAGACACAAGCTTCGCTTGTTTCATCCGAAACCTTGACACAGGCGAGGACTTGTTTCACAAGTCTCTATCTACCACCTTGGACGAGTCGTCCAAGCAAGCAAAAGCAAAACGATTTTTGCGGCTCGACTAGGTGCGGTCTGCGCCGTAGCGAAGGACGTCTGTTGGTGCGGTCTGCACCTTACAGCGATGCTAGTAGGGTTATCAGAGCGGACAGCCCGACACAAGTGGCGTAGATAGACACGCCCGATAGTAATGAAAAAGAAAGAGCCTGAGGCTCTTTTTTAGTTGCTGGTGATGAGCTTGCCTGCAGCGGCAAGGACGGTTTCTTGATTGTTAATGCCAGTTTGCTGGTCGGGGAAGCCGTCTCCTAGTGAAACAATTAAGTATTCGTGGCCATTTTGCAAGGTGACGCTACCCACGGTATTGACTACCATGCCGCCAACATTGTCTGAGATACCCCAACCGTTTTTGAGGGCGACTGTCTTGATAGTGGGAGAAAACTTACTGATGCCCCAGCGCTGATCTGAAGTCACACTTTCCATTTCTTGTTGCATGAAGGCTTGTTGCCCTTTTGTGAGCACTTTAGAAGGTAGAAAGATATTTTTAATAAAGGTCATCTCGTCAGGGGCAGTAACTTGCGCGTAGCCCCAACCACTTGTTGACGTACCATCGTGCGAATTTGTCATGCCAAAGCGCGTGAAGTCTGTCCCAATATCGCCGTAACTTCCCAAAACGATGCCTAGAAGATTTGTTGCACTATCATCATCAGAATATTGAATCATGTTATCAACCCACTCTTTTTCGTTTCCCGTGTAGTTGGAGCCGTCAGATTTCTGGACAATGAGACATTCCGCAAGGATATTGAGCTTGATGATGCTCGCTGTGAACCAAGGCGCGCCCTTTCCTTTTGTGTAAGTCCAGGTTTTGCCGGTTGACACATCATAAACCTCAAGATTAAAGTTCCCTGTCAAATTTGACGAGGCATTATTAAGTGCTGCTTGGAAACTTTTTTCTGTCAACTTGCTGCTCGCCTTCTTGTCAGATTTGACAGAGGATATACCCAAGGCTTGAGACTCGCTTGTCATGATGCTCTTGTGGATTTTAGGTATCCAAAAAGCGATCACGAGCACAGCAAGTGCTAAAAGGAGCCATTTGCCTAATTTTTTCAGATTCAAAACACTGTTATTATAGCATAATTTGAGAGTTAAAAAGAAGTAAAATCAAAAGAAAAAATGCGTGAGAAAACGGTATTTTATGGTACAATAAGCCTGTATGCGTGATACTTTGGAGACAATCGCACAATTTTTAGCCGACCGAAAATATCTCTATGCCATTTTGCCTGTGATTTTTATCATTATTTTTGCCTTGTCTTTAGGCTTTCCGCACGAGGGAACACTCAAGACGACGACTTATTCCTATACAGGTATGATTTTTAATGGGCAACCCGAAGGAGAAGGGACGCTAACTTATACGAATGGTGATAGCTATGTGGGGCATTTTAAAGAAGGTAAGTTTGAAGCCCTGGGAACATTTCACTCCAAAGCGGGGAACTGGAGTTACACAGGTAATTTCTCAGATGGCGTGGCTGATGGTAAAGGAACACTCACGACGCCAGACGGGGTGAAGCATCCTGAGCAGTTTAAGAATGGAGCGATTGTCCAGTGACAGAGAAAAAAACCGTTCGTTTAAAAATCCCGCTTCCAGAGGATGAAAAAGTGCCAGCGCCAGATTTTTCACGTCGTGCGCGTGAGACCACAACAAAAAAGAAGCTGAGTCCACTTGAAGCCCTACAAAATGCAAGGCCAAGTCGCCCAAAGAAAAAAGAAAAAAGTGTACCCTTACCTGAGATTCAGGCCGATGAGGAAATTCCAGAAGAAGTCGCAATTTCCACCCCTCACATTCGTCATTTTGGTTATGTTCGCGTACTAGGACTTGCGCTTGTTTTAGCCTATCATTTCTATCCCAATCTTTTGCCAGGTGGCTTTATCGGAGTAGATGTTTTCTTTGTTTTTTCGGGCTATCTCATCACAGCTCTTGCTCTTGAAGAATATCGTAGGCATCAGTCCTTTAATCTTAAAAAATTTGCAGAGCGAAGGTTTTTCCGAATTTTCCCGACCGTGGCTTTTGCTATGTTACTGATTTTGCCATTGACCCTTTTTGGAACTGCGGATGTGCGCTATCAGTTGCGCCAACAGATTTTCGCAGGTCTTGGCTTCATCACAAACTTTTATGAGTCATCTACGGGGCAGGCCTATGATACAGCTTTTGCCCCACACATCTGGGTGCACCTGTGGTCACTTGCACTCGAGGTTCAGTTTTATCTCGTCTGGGGGCTTCTCATCTGGCTCATAGTGCGCCAGTTCAAAAAAGCAAGCAAAGGCTTTAGCTTCTTTTTGGCGAGTCTTCTCTTTCTGGCAAGTGCGATTGCCATGTTTGTTGGCGCATTCAGTACAAAAAATGTGTCAAGTCTTTATTACAGTCCCATCTTTCATATCTTTCCATTCTTTTTAGGGGCGGCCATGGCGGCTCTTGCAGGCGTTTCAAGCAATAAATTTATCCGCCGTATGGCAAATCGCTTGACACTCAGCCGAATTCGCATTTCTGCAGGGATTTCCGCGCTTTTACTCATCATTCTCGCCTTCATTTTGCATTTTGATTGGCTAGGCACTTATCTCGTAGGCTTTTTCTTCGCAGCCCTTTTTGCTCTGGCTTTGATTTTCTTCTTGCGCCTGCTTCATGAAAAGACAGAAAACGAAGAGCCACGTGTCATCAAGTTTTTTGCAGATATTTCCTATGGGATTTACATTTTCCATTGGCCGCTATTGCTTGTTTTTGTCAATCTGCGCCTCTCACACGGTCTCTCAGTTATTCTAACCTTTGTGCTTGCAACAGGCCTTTCTGCGCTGATGTATTATGGGATTGATCCAATCCTGCGTGGCAAGCGGAAGATTGCCTTCTCTCAAAAGCTACTTTTTGCGGGTGTTGTTTTACTGTCACTGATTCCTTCAGGTATGGCGATTGCAAATTCAAGTGACAGTACAGTCCTTTCTCAGCAGCTCATCTCAGGAGGCTATACACAGACCTCTCAGCAACTTTATCTCTCTGAGAAGTTTGTGGAAACAGGCACACTAGGTAAAAACATCCTCGTCATTGGAGACTCTGTCACAGTCGGCGTCACGACGGACAAACAAGGCTATGATAATATCGCAAATGTCATCCCAGCTGCAGTCACAGACGCGCAAGGGGATAAAAAAATCTCTTCAGACCTCAAGCCAGATCTTGATGGCTACCTGCCGCTTCTGCCAAAAAACTGTGCGATTGTAATCGCACTTGGCACGAACTCTATATCAGCTAAAACGGATATTTCAATCTTACAGTCCATTATCCAAAAATATGCCAGCTCACATCCGATTGTCCTTGTCACACCGGGAGATATTAGCCCTGACAATGTCAATGACTCCTACTCCAATCAAATCGCAGACTGGGAACTCTCCATCAAAGGAAATTATAAGAATGTCGCCATAGCAGACTGGCGAGGAGCATTACAAGGCCACCCTGAGTATGTTGATAGTGATGGGATTCACCTGTCTGACAGGCCACAAGGGCGTGAAGTTTGGTTGAACACCCTCTCTGAGGCTCTGAAATCTCTAGGAGTGAAGCTCTCATGACGCTAAAATCCGACATTCAAGCTCTTGCCCAGTCCCTGAATATCCAAAAAATCGGCTTTACGACAGCGGATAATTTTGACTATCTCCGTGAATCGCTCATCAACCAAAAAGCACTAGGTCACACTTCAGGTTTTGAGCATCAGAATTTGGATGAACGGCTCGAGCCAAGACTCAGTCTTGCAGACGCCAAAACAATTATTTCCATTGCGCTTGCCTACCCGTCAAATGCTCCCAAAGCGCCTAAAACAGCTTATAAACGTGGCGAATTTGCGCGTGCCTCGTGGGGAGAAGATTATCATCACATTTTGCAAGATAAAATGGCGCAATTAGCCCATGGCATCGAACAGCTTGCCCATGAAAAATTTCACTATAAAGCCATGGTCGATACAGGTGCCTTGGTGGATGTGGCTGTTGCTGCCCGTGCAGGACTTGGCTTCATCGGGAAAAACGGTCTTTTAATTAGCAAAGAATATGGCTCCTGGCTCTATCTGGGGGAACTCGTGACGAATCTTGAGATTGAACCAGATTCGCCTGTCGATTATGGTTGCGGTGATTGCACGCGCTGCATTGATTTTTGCCCGACAGGCGCTTTATTGGGTGACGGACGCCTCAACGCCCCACGCTGCCTTAGCTTTCAGACACAATCTAAAGGCAGCATGCCCGAGGAATTCCGTACAAAAATCACCAAAGTCATCTATGGCTGCGATATTTGCCAGCTCGTCTGTCCTTATAACAAAGGAATTGACAACCATTTCCACCCCGAGATGGAAGCAGATCCTGAGCTCACGCAACCTGAGCTCTTGCCGCTTCTTGATATGACAAACAAAGAATTTACCCAGAAATTTGGCCATTTAGCAGGTTCCTGGCGGGGCAAGAATCCAATTCAGAGGAATAGTGTCTATGCCCTGGGCAACCTCCATGATAAATCCGCTTTGCCAAAACTCGAGGAAATTGCTACTTCGCATCCGCGTGAGGACATGCAAGACGCTGCGGAGTGGGCAATTAAGCGGATTCAAGGGATTTGACTTGCAAAAATGGTAAAAATCCTGTAAAATAAAGAGGTCTGTGCTGGTAGTGTAATGGATATCATGCAAGATTCCGATTCTTGCGATGGGGGTTCGATTCCCCCCCGGCGCATCGGCAGAGGGTTGACCTCAAAACAGCTTGAGAGCTTGCTCTCGCGAAAGGAGAACACGCTTCCTTTTTATGAGACGGACGATTTCTAAAATTTGCCTATCTCTCCTCCTTTTAGGAGTCTTTTTGACTTGGGCGCCTGCGGGAAGCCAGGCAGATAATGTTGCCTCTCTTGAGAGTCAGCTCCAAGCGGCTCAGGTCAAGCTTGCAACCTTGCAAAACGAGCAGTCCAGTCTCTCAGATAGTCTTAAAAAGCTGTCGGCTGCAATCAGTAAAGATCAGAATGGAATGGCTGAGCAGATGCGCTCCATGCAGGTTAGCGGGACGAGCACGTCGATGGTTGAGTCTATTCTTAGCGCGACGTCGATTTCTGAAGCGATGGAAAAGATGTTTGCGGCCAATCAGATTTTAACGAGTGAGCAAAACTTGCTTGAAAGCTACAACCGCCAAAAAGAAAGCTACAACACGCAGCTGGCGCAGTATCAAAAGAACTATGAGGCGGCAAACTCCTTGGTGACAAAGCTCAAAAAGGAAGAAGCTGCAGCTAAAGCAGCCCAGCAGACAGCACTTGCCGCTTCTTATCAGAGTATCTTGGCTTCACTTCCAGCGTCTGGAACGCTTAATCTCAATCAGGTACACGGCTATGTGAACATTGCAGATCTTGCCAACTACATGCAGTCTATTACGGGTGGAGATGCCGCAACCTGGGCCATGATTATTGAGCGGGAGTCGGGAGGGAATCTCGACGCCTATAACCCGTCAGGGGCAGTGGGACCCTTTCAATCTTTAGGACACGGCGACACACTTGGTCAGACGCTTGGCTCCTACTGTGCCTCTGCAGCACGTATTTATTATTCTCAAGGCTTCTACGGCGCTTGGCTCAGATGGGAGTAAACAAGGCGGTGCCTTGTTTACTTGGCGAATGGGAGAAAGCAAAGCTTTCTACTTCGCTTGGCGGTGCCTTGTTCACTTGGCGAATGAAAGAAATGCGGAGCATTTCCTCGTGCAGTCCAGTGGACTGTTTACTTGGCGACTGAGAGAAATGCGGAGCATTTCTTCGCCACTGTAGTGCAGCTTTCACTTGGCGAATTTAGGGAAGCGCCGCTTTCTTCGCTGCTGTCCCGTGGACATTTTACTTAGCGAATAGAATTTTAGGTTAAAAAAATGGAATTATTATTTTTAGGGACGTCGGCGGGGCAGCCGTCAAAGTCTCGCAATGTGACGGCGACCGCGTTGAAACTTCTGGACGAGCGTAACGAGGTTTGGCTGTTCGACTGTGGAGAAGGCACGCAGCAGCAGGTTTTGCGAACGACCTTGCGGCCACGGAAAATCACCAAGGTTTTTATCACGCATTTGCATGGGGATCATATTTTTGGGCTGCCGGGCTTTTTGGCGTCGCGAAATTTTCAAGCCTCTGAGGAAGAAGGACAGACAGATCTTGACCTTTATGGACCTGTGGGGATTAAAGACTTTGTGATGACAGCTCTCAAGATCTCCAAAACACGTCTTGCCTATCGGATTCATTTTCATGAGCTCTCTGAATCGGGTAAGATCTTTGAAGACGCGACTTTTCGGGTTTACTGTGAGCCGCTGGCGCATACGATTTTTTGCCTGGGTTATCGTGTCGTAGAAAATGATAAGACGGGTGAGCTAGATGCCGAAAAGCTCAAAGCGGATGGGCTCCCCTTTGGACCACTTTTTGGGCGTGTGAAAAAGGGTGAAGTCGTGGAATATGAAGGGAAGCGCTACGCGCCAGCAGATTATATTGGCGGCGATATTCCAGGGCGGATTGTGGCAATCATGGGGGACACGCGAAAGTCGGACGCTGCGGTGCGTCTTGCTTTGGGGGCAAATGTCCTCGTGCATGAGGCGACCTATGAGGCCAAAGAAGCCGTGATGGCTAAAAAACATGGGCACTCAACCTCACGTCAGGCTGCAGAAGTCGCTCAAGAGGCAAATGTGAACCGGCTTCTTTTGACCCACGTCTCTGCACGCTATGTGGGGCCACTTGCGACACAACTTGCGCAAGAAGCACGTCAGCTTCATGCGAACAGCTTTGTCGTGAAGGACTTTTATGAAGAAAAGGTGTAATAGCGGTCATTGAGGCTTGTTTTTTTGATAAGATAAAGCTTAGTGGGAGTTAAACTTAAATTTAGGAGAGAAATGATGATTGAAGCTTATAAAGAATTTTGGAAGCGTTATGTGGATTTCGTAGGAGAGGGGACGACACGTCCGAAATACTGGTGGGTTTTTCTTGTTCAGGCGATTATCGGGGTCATTTGGGGGATTATTTTTGGTATTCTGGCAGCTTTTGGTAGTTCAAATGGTTCTATAAACCCAGCAGCTGTTGTCTGGATTATAATTGGTGTCCTTTATATTCTTGCCATCATTATTCCTCAATGGGCACTCACAGCACGTCGTATCAAGGATGCTGGGCTGCCGTGGGGTCTTGTCTTTCTAAACTTTGTGCCCTATCTTGGAGGACTTGTTGTCACTATCTTTACGCTGTTACCAACAAAAAATACAGCGTCAAATCAGTAAATCTGGCTATTTTAAGCTAAATCTGCTATAATCTCACTATCAACTGAAAGTGAGATTTTTTATGATTATTTTACTGATTATCATCGCAATTATCGTGATTTTCGTGCTTTGGCTTTTCATCGGCGGGCGCAACCATCTCGTGCGTCTCTCAAACGGTGTGGATAATGCGTTTGCGCAGATTTCAACCCAACTGCAACGGCGCTATGACTTGATTCCAAATCTTGTTGAGACGGTGAAAGGCTATGCGGCGCATGAGTCTTCGACTTTTGATAAGGTGACAGAGGCGCGTGCGACAGCAGGGAAAGCGATCCAATCGGGCTCTGCGAGTGATGTCCAAGCGGCTCAAGATGCCATGGGACAGGCGCGACTTGCGATTAATGCGGTGGCCGAGAACTATCCGGATTTGAAGGCCAACCAGAACTTCTTGCAACTCCAAGAAGAATTGACCTCGACCGAAAACAAGGTCAGCTTTGCGCGTCAAGCCTTTAATGATGCGGTCATGAGTTACAACAACGGGATTCAGGTCTTTCCAACCGTTTTGATTGCGGGGATGTTTGGCTATCACAAGAAAGACAGCTTCACGCTGGAGAATGATGCAGCGAAAGAAGCACCGAAAGTTCAATTTTAAGAAGCAGATGAATTCGCCCGCATTTTTTGCGAGCGTTTTTGAAAGGAAGCTATGGAAAGAGTAGATTTCAGAACGGAAATTAAACGCTTGCACCGTGGGATTCGCGTGGCTTGGGTAATTAATTTTGCGATTTTGTGGATTCTTGTCATTGCGATTGGGGTCGTGTTTGGCCTAGGGACGCATGTGACAAATGCCCAACTCGCACAATATATGGGAGGTTTTGCGGCGATTGGCTTCGTGGTGGCGCTCATTGTCATGTTTGTCGTGAATAGCTCGGCGGAGCGGATTTTGCTTGCGGCACCAGCGGGGGATTCGGTTGAAGTGACGCAAGGGCAGCTCAAAAATATCGTGGAAGAAATGGCGATTGCGGCGGCTTTGCCCCATACGCCGAAATGCTACGTCTTGCGAGGTTCTGGCGTCTGTAATGCTTATGCGTCGGCGGATTCTTTTGGAAATTCCATGGTCGTTGTGACACAGGAATTGCTTGATTTATTGAATACCCGCGAGGAACTAGAAGGCGTCGTGGCGCATGAAATCGGCCATATCAAGACGGGAGATTCGCAAGCGATGACGCGTCTTGTCGCCTTGACGTCAACGACGGCGATTATTGGCTCGATGGCCGGGCGCATGCTTTGGTTTGGTGGAGGCAACCGCGGACGCAATAATAATAATCAAGGGACGAACCCGATTGCGCTTGTGATTGTGGTCTTGAGCTATATTTTCCTCATTGTGGCGCCGCTTTTAGCCAAGGTCGCGGAGTCCTATATGTCTCGCGAGAGAGAATCGCGTGCGGATGCGTCGGCGGTGGAATTCACACGGAACCCCACAGGCATTGCGCAGGCTTTGATTGCACTCGAGACTGGGGCAGATCATTATGGCTCACAAAAAACGGCGAAAGATTTTGCGAATACGGTGGGACCTGTTGCTTTTTACAATCCAGAGTTTGCGGGGATTAATCTCTCAACACACCCCAGTACGCCGAAGCGCATTGAAGCCTTGATTGCGATGGGGGCACAGGTGCAGCCGTTGGAGGAAAAATAAGCAGGGAGATTCATGAGGCGCAGATAGTAAGAAAACCGCTAGCGAGCGGTTTTTTGCTGAAATAGATTTTCTAAGATGAGGTCAATGACGGCGATTTGAAAGGTACGTGGCGTGATGTCGTAGTTGTGGTAGGCGGTCATGGGCATATCGGTTGCGATGGTGCTGTCTGCGAGGCGTCCAAGCGAAGTGGTACGGACATTTGTGATAGCAAGAATCGGGCAAGCCAGATTGTGGACTTTCTTGGCTGAATTCACAAGGCGCAGCGTTTCACCCGAGATGGAGACATAAATCACGAGACTTTTGCGGTCCTGCGAGGTGAGATTGGGGAGGAGATCAAGCAGCGCATTGTCATAGACATAAACGGCGGATTTATCCAGCTGATTGAGGCGGTGGGCAAAATACTCAGCAAGGGTCTTGGAACTTCCGACGCCCGCGATGTAGATATTGTCTGCTTTGGTGATACTTTTGGCAAATTGGCTGATTTTATCTTTGAAGGCTGCTTGCTGCGTCAAGTTGGTAAAGCTTGTCAGGTTGTCTGTCAAATTTGACAGGCTATTAGTATCAGATTTGACGGGGCTTTGCAGGAGGTCAAATTTGAACTCAGAAAAGCCTGAGTAACCAAGCTTTTTGGCCAGTCGTATGATGGAAGTATTGGATGAAAAAAGGGTCACAGCAAGTTCTGTCAAATTTGACGAAAGGAGCTCAGGTTGGTCATCAAGCGTCGTCAGCATCTGACGCTCGCTCGTTGAGAGATAGTCTAAGTTTCCGAATTTTTCAAGAATTTTTCCCATAAAAAGAGTATAACACAGAAACGGATAATTATCCGTTTTTTGGATAATTGAAACCTGTCAAATTTGATACACTCAAGATATGGAAAATAAATTAACTTTTGGCCTGATTGGCCTCGGGAAAATGGGTCTCAATCTCGCAAAGAATGCGATTGATAATGGCCTTTCTGTCGTCGCCTTCGATGTGAACGCGGAGGCTGTCAAAGAAGCAGATGCCTATTCGTCAGATTTGACAGGGGTTGCGAGCCTTGATGAGCTACTATCAAATTTGCCAAGTCCTAAAATCGTCTGGGTGATGCTTCCTGCGGGGAAAATCACGAATGCAACAATTGCGACCTTGTCTGAAAAATTAGCTGCTGGCGACATCGTGATTGACGGTGGGAACTCGAACTACAAGGACAACCTCGCGCAAGAGCCTGTCCTTGCTGCAAAGGGGATTGCTTATTTTGATGCAGGGACGTCTGGCGGGATGGAAGGCGCTCGCAATGGTGGAAACTTCATGGTGGGCGGCCCTAAAGAGACATGGCCAACGATTGAGCCGATTTTTAAGGCCTTGGCACAAGCTGATGGCTATCTTTACACGGGACGTCTGGGCTCGGGGCATTATCTCAAGATGATTCATAATGGGATTGAGTATGGCATGATGCAGGCGATTGCGGAAGGCTTTGAAGTCTTGAATGCAAGCGATTTTGAGTATGACTTTGAAGCTGTTGCGAAGCTCTGGAATCATGGCTCAGTCATCCGGGGCTGGCTCATGGAGCTCGCCGAAGAGCAGTTTGCCAAAGATCCGAAATTAGCTAAGATTGAAGGCCGTATGCATGCCTCTGGCGAAGGCAAGTGGACCGTGGAAGAAGCGCTCGATTTGGACGTCCCAACGCCTGTCATTGCACTGTCTCTTCTCATGCGCCAGCGCAGTATGCAAGACGACACCATGACTGGGAAAGTTGTTGCGGCTTTGCGCAACGGCTTTGGCGGACATGCGGTGGATACGAAATAAATTTACTATCATTACGATTATTATAATTACGATTATAATAAATACGATTATAAAAAAGTTTAAGTCTCTTAGTTAGAAATAGCAACAATTTTGGTAAATAAAAACGCATGAACAACTTATTTATTGGTGTGGATTTGGGCACAACGGCGACAAAAGCAGTGCTATTCACTCTGAAAGGCGACATTGTCGCACAAAGCTCAAAAGGCTATGAGCTGCACCGTGATGGGACAGGGATGGCCGAGGAGGCGCCGGAAGATATTTATCAGGCGTTGATAGAAACGCTCCATGAGCTTTCAGAAAAACTCAGTGCGGATGATGAAGTCTGTGCGGTTTCCTTTAGCTCACAGATGCACTCTTTGATTGCCTTTGATGAGTTCTGGCAGCCCTTGACGCGTGTCATTACTTGGGCGGACACTCGAGCTGTGGCATACACGGAAGAACTCAAAAACTCAGGACTGGGTCATGAAATCTACAGCCGCACGGGGACGCCAATTCACCCCATGGCTCCTCTCTCAAAGCTCTTGTGGTTGCGTCATGAACAGCCCGTGATATTCGATGATGCTAGTCATTATCTGGATTTGAAGGGTTACCTTTTCTGGCGACTCTTTGGGGTCAATAAGATTGACCTCTCCATCGCGACAGGGACTGGTCTCTTCAATATTTTTGAAAAGAAATGGGACACAGGAGCGCTTGACACCACGCAAGTCAAGCTCTCTCAGCTTCCAGAAGTGGTCTCGCCTTATCAGATGGAGCGAGGTCTAAAACCTGAAATCGCGCAGCAAATGGGACTTCCTGAGTCCACGCCATTTGTCTGGGGAGCCGCGGACGGTCCACTTTCCAATCTAGGCGTTAATGCGATTGCACCTGGTGTTGCAGCCATCACCATTGGGACGTCTGGCGCGATTCGCGTTGTGACGGACAAGCCTGGCGTAGATCCTAAGGCCCGAACTTTCACTTACGCGCTTGATGAGGATCATTGGGTCGTTGGCGGTCCTGTCAACTCAGGGGGAGACGTCTTTCGCTGGCTACGGGACAATGTCTATGCGGGAGAACTTGACTTCGATGCCATTACCGCAGAGACTGCAAAGGTCCCTGCAGGGGCGAATGGCCTAATTTTCCATCCCTATCTGGGTGGAGAACGTGCACCACTCTGGGATGCGAATGCACGTGGGAGCTTCTTTGGCTTAAACTACACGCACGGACGTGCAGAGATGGCGCGTGCGGTGCTTGAGGGCGTCATGATGAATCTTTATATGGTTGCCCTGTCGCTAACCGAAGTCGCCGGTAAACTCCAGCGCATTCAAGCAACGGGCGGCTTTACGAACTCTCAGCTCTGGACACAAATTTTGGCAGATATTTTTGAACAGCCCATCAATGTGCCAGAAAGCAGGGAGGCGGGCTGTTTGGCAGCAGTGGTCATGGCACAAAAGGCACTTGGCCTTGTGGACTCGCTTGATGTGATTTCTGAGATGGTGGGTGTGAGTGATACCTATCAATCGCACGTTGAGACCTTTGCGACTTACCGTGAGTTGACACCGATTTACATTCGACTGACGCGGCTATTTGAAGAAGAATATAAAAATATTGCTGACTTTCAGCGAAAATAAATTAGTGGAGGATTTATGCTATCTACATTGACTGGATTTACGACGGATCCAAAAACAGGGCTTTTCCAGCTCATGTCAGGGGATCTTAACATTTGGCCATTTATCGTGCTGGTGTTGGGAATTGCACTTTTACTCGTTTTGATCTTAAAATTTAAGGTCAATACCTTTATCACACTGATTGTGACATCGGTCCTGGTAGGTCTCGCGCTCGGGATGAATCCTGCAGGGATAGGTGCAGCGGTTCAGACAGGGATTGGCGGAACCTTGGGCGAGCTTGTCATCGTCTTTGGGATGGGCTCGATGATTGGGCGCTTGCTCTCGGACGCCGGTGGTTCTTACCGGATTGCACGGACCCTGATCAATGTCTTTGGGAAAAAGGGACTGCAGTGGGCGGTAGCCTTTGCAAGCTTTATCATTGGGATTTCGCTTTTATTTGAAGTGGGGCTTGTCGTCATGATTCCAATCGTCTTTACGATTGCCCTTGAGGCAGAAGTTCCCCTTCTCTTCTTGGGAATTCCGATGGCTGCGGCTTTGTCGGCAGCACAAGGCTTCTTGCCGCCACAGCCAAGTCCAACGGCGGTTACAAATATCTTGGGAACGAATCTCGGGACCGTCTTGATGTACGGGATTATCGTGGCGATTCCTGCGATGCTAATTGCGGGACCTATTTTTACACGGGTGATTCGTCGTGTCGTACCTGATGCCTTTAAGATTACGCGTAAGCTTGATGCCTTGGGCGAAGTCAAAGAGTTCGAGCTTGAGAAGACGCCAAGCTTTGGCCTTTCTATCTTGACTTCACTTATGGCTGTGATTTTCTTGCTGTTGACCACAATCATGACGTTGACTGTGAATGGCGGGCACAACGTCTATGGCGGTGTGATTGGGGATGCAAACTGGCTCGCCTTGTCGCCTGCCCAACAACACGGCTACTTGCTTCATCCAACAGAACTCCAAAAGATCGTGGCCTTCTTGGGAACGCCTGCAATTGCGATGATTATTGCGCTTCTCTTTGCCATCTGGTCCATGGGTCTGCATCAGAAGCGGACCATGGCTGAGATTGGTGGGACGATTACCGATGCCGTCAAGTCGATTGCGAATTTGCTCTTTGTCATCGGCGGTGGCGCAGCTTTCAAGGGAATCTTGACGGCTGGAGGGATTTCAACGGCGATTGCAACAGCCTTCTCGCACTCAAATATGAGTCCGATTTTATTTGCTTGGCTGGTGGCGGTTATCATCCGTGTGTCCGTGGGCTCAGCGACCGTAGCTGGGATGACAACAGCAGGGATTGTGGCGCCGATTGTCGCAACGGCCAATCCAAAACTCGTACCATTTATCGTGTTAGCGATTGGGGCGGGCTCTCTTGCAGCTAGTCACGTCAATGATGCAGGCTTCTGGATGTTCAAGGAATTCTTTGATTTGGATGTGAAACAGACCTTGAAGACCTGGACCGTGCTTGAGACCTTGATTTCTGTGGTAGGCCTTCTCATGTGTCTCTTGCTAGGTGCGATGATTGCCTGAAAATAAGCCCTCGAGTGAGGGCTTTTATGATATAATTTGAGAGATGATTTCTCCAAAATACGATTGGAAATTGCTTGAAGAAAGGCCTGATGAGGCCTTTTTAGCCTGGGCAAAAAAGGAGAAACTGGATAATCTTGCAGCGGAGCTTCTTTGGAGCCGTGGGGTGCGTGATGAAAAAAGTGCGCAAAAAGTGCTCCATCCGATGCTGGATGACTTGCACGATCCGTTTTTGCTGCACGACATGGACAAGGCGGTCGCGCGGATTCGCAGGGCGATTGAGGCGGGGGAGAAGATTCTGATTTATGGGGACTATGATGCGGATGGGATGACGGCGGCGTCCATCGTGAAGTCAGCGTTGGATGAGATTTACGATGAGGAGCAGGTTCAGGTCTATTTGCCGAATCGTTTTACCGACGGCTACGGACCCAATCTTAAGGTCTATCAGTATTTTATTGAAAAAGAAGATGTGACGCTTCTCATCACAGTGGATAATGGCGTGGCGGGGCGCAAGGAGATTGCATGGGCAGCGTCACATGGCTGTGATGTCGTGATTACCGACCACCATAGCTTGCCCGAGCTTTTGCCTGAGGCGGCTTGTGCGATTGTCCACCCAAGGCATCCTGAAGGCGCTTATCCTTTTGATGACTTGTGCGGGGCAGGTGTTGCTTTTAAGCTTGCGTGTGCCCTTTTGGAGTATGTTCCACGTGAGATGCTTGATTTGGTGGCGATTGGGACAGTGGCGGATATGGTGTCGCTTCGTTTGGACGGGGAAAATCGGATTTTGGTGGCAGAAGGTCTCAAAGTGCTTCGCCAGACGGAACGCGTGGGCTTGTCAAATTTGATGCGCCTTGCAGGGATTGAGGACGAAGCCTTGTCAAATTTGACAGAAGAAGATATTGGCTTTCGCATAGCGCCGCGGCTAAATGCCCTGGGGCGCCTAGACGACCCGAACCCTGCGATTGAACTGCTGTGCGGCTGGGATGAGGAAGAAACCGCGAAGATTGCAGATCTGATTGAAGGAAAAAATACAGAACGTCGTGCCTTGACGGATCAGGTCTTTGCGGAGGCGGAGACGATGCTCACGGGGGATGCCGTTGAGGTGCTCTGGCATGAAAATTGGCACAAGGGAGTTCTTGGGATTGTCGCAGGGCGTTTGCTGGACACATATCACAAGCCTTTTGTTCTGCTTTCTGTTGAGAAAAATGGGGACCTTCGTGGCTCTGCCCGCTCCACAGCAGCATTTAATTTATTTAACTGTTTAGACGCCCACCGAGAGCTCTTTATCGCTTTTGGGGGACATGCGCAGGCAGGTGGCATGACGCTAACGCAAGAAAATGCGCCTAAGCTCAAGCAAGTCATGCTGGATTTCATTGCGGACAAAGCCCTAGATATGACAGAGCTGCCTGAGATGGAGCTACTTCCCCCTATCAAATTTGACAGCATTACCCTCCCTCTTGTCAAGAGCCTTGCGAGCCTTGCACCTTATGGGATGGCTAATCCTAAACCGCATTTCTTGGTGCAAGACTACACCGTGACACAAGCCCGTAGTATGGGTCAGGACAATCGCCATCTACGCCTCAAGCTCGCTCAAGACAAAACGCAAATCGAAGCCGTCTATTTTGGACATGGTGCCGAGGCGGACGAATTCGAGCAAGCTACAACAGAGCTTGCAGTCACTCTATCGACCAATAGTTGGAACGGCGAAACCACGGTGCAGCTCATGGTAGAAGATGCACGCAGCGTGGGCATTGCGCTTTTGGACGCACGAAGCCGTGATATCGCTGCTCCACAACAGGCCGCCCGATTCCTGAAAAATGACCTTGAAAATGCTATAATGTCTGAGGTATTGACTATCGAAGAGGCTCCCACAACTGCAGAAGGTTTGTCAAATTTGACAGAGTACGTCAAAGCAGCCGTCAAAAATGACAGCCTCCAAGAAATCATCTTCAAAAATGCGATTTCACCTGCTTATTACCTCACAGGTGCAGGCTCAAGAGAGCAATACGCGACCCTCTACAAAACCATTCGCAGCTACAAAGAATTTGACGTTAGAAACAAGCTTCAGACTCTCGCAGACTTCGTGAAACTCCCCGTGCCGCTTCTTATCAAGATGATTCAAATCTTTGAAGAACTAGGCTTTGTGACAATCTCAGATGGTATTATGACCGCAGTAGCCGATGCCCCGCACCATGAGATTTCTGAAAGTCACATTTATCAAGAACTCGAAGCAACCGTAAAAAGCCAGAAATTCTGGGCACTAGCCCCCGTAAAAGACATCTATCAAACACTCATAAAGGAAAAACCATGACCATTGACCTCACCCAATACATTGCAACTATCCCTGACTACCCTCAAAAGGGCGTTATTTTCAGAGACATTAGTCCTCTCATGGCGGACGGCAATGCCTACAATTATGCGGCGACTGAGATTGTCCAGTATGCCAGAGATAAAGAAATCGACATGGTCGTAGGTCCCGAAGCACGCGGATTTATCATTGGCTGTCCCGTTGCATTCGCCTTAGGTGTAGGCTTTGCCCCTGTCCGCAAGCCTGGCAAGCTCCCACGCGAAGTGGTTACTGCCGATTATGAAAAAGAATACGGCAAAGACACCCTGACCCTCCATGCCGATGCCATCAAGCCGGGGCAACGCGTCCTTATCGTGGATGATTTACTCGCGACAGGAGGTACCATGCAAGCGACCGTAGAGCTTGTCGAAAAGCTAGGTGGTATCGTCGCAGGCCTTGCTTTCCTGATTGAGCTTGACGACCTCAAAGGCCGTGAGAAAATTGGCCATTACGATTACAAGGTGCTCATGCACTTCTAACCTTTCTCCCATCACAAAACGCTAGAGCTTGACTTTTCAAGCTCTTTGTGCTATAATTTTGCAGTTACAATAGTAAGCGAAATAAGAGGTACTTATGAAAATCAAAGCACTTGACGGACAAATCACAGAAGAGCTCTCCATGATTGAGGTGGCACACGCTATCTTGGAACAAAAAGACAAGGAAATGACTTTTACTGCGCTCTTAAATGAGGTCAAGTCCTACCTGAAAATGTCTGATGATGACATCAAAGCTGTCATTGCTCGTTTCTATACCGATTTAAACACAGATGGTAGCTTCATCCCGCTCGGAGACAACAAATGGGGCCTGCGTAGCTGGTATGCCATTGACTCCGTAGATGAAGAGACCATCTCACTTGATTACTTTGAAGACGACGCAGTGGACGACAGCGTAGATCCGACCCTCCTCGAAGGCGAAGAAGACACGACAGATGAGAACTTCAAAGTCAAAGTCGTCGAAGAGATTGTCTATGATGAAAATGCCGACGACGAGCATGACGACACAGTTTCTTACGATGAAGAACTCGCTGAGGTTGATGTAGATGCCGAAATTCCTGAAGGCGAGGTCATTGAAGAGGCTGATGACGACGACGAAGACGACGAAGACGCCGACTAAGCGCTATTCCTGAAAAAGGAGAAACCTTTGACAGACGAAAATAACAGCGAAAACCTGCATCCTGGAGACCTCGGAGCAGGTTTTCCAAATCAAACAGAAAACGATGCGACAGGACTTGGAATGCCCCAGCTTGGGACGGTCAATTTCGCTGCCCGTGATGTACCAGATGACATTCTGACTGCTTTTGCAGAAGCCTCAAATGAGCAAAGCATCACAACGCCACAAAACCTTGACGTAACCCCGCATCATCTCCCAAATCTCTCAGCTTTTGAACAAGAACCAGCACAAGTCTTGCCGCAGACAGGCACAACGCCAAGTGCTGACTCTTTAAATGATGCTTCTGCAAGAGACTTCTTGGCAAGCCTTGCCGCACGCAACAATGCAGCAGCAGCACATACGGATACGCCAAAGCCTGCAGCACCAAGTCCACAACCTGGAAATGACCTTGCCGCCATGAGCACCGAAAAGCGCCAAGGCATGCAGGATTATTTCACAAAGCTCAACGAACTCAAAAACTACGACGCGGATAATCATTCGCTCAAAATCAATACAATCAACTTCCTAAATGGGAAACCCGAAGCGGGCAAGCCACAGTCAACTACTCCTTCAGCACACCCAACTCAGGTCTCACAGTCCGTTCAGTTCGGCCAACCCGCACAACCTATACAGCAAGCACAACCCGCTCAGCCTACAACACCAGCGGCGCAAGTTGCTGCCGTGCGCAATGAAGCCCGTGACCGTGCGCTGAACAATCTCAACGCAATGGCGACAGAGTCTTCAGACCCAGTAGCAAGTGAAACAAGCTTCAAAGACCAGATTATGGCGCGTCTCGCACAAGACGATCCAGACATACCTGCACAGGCAACACCGCAGGTAAATCCTCAACAGCCACTGCGCTCGCGCGCGCCAGAACCTCCTCAGCCACGTCCGTCCATCTCTCTAAACCCTGATGGCACTTTTACGCAGACATTCCAGCAGTCACAAACAATGAGCATTGGTGGCACTCAAGGTGGACCAAGCTTTGAGTTTGCGCCCAATCTTGAATCTGTTAGCCCTGTAACTCCTGCCGAGCCTGCCTCACAAAGCGTTGAGGATAGGCATAAAGCCTTTGTCAATCCAGCACCTGATGAAGCACGTCGCACAGCTGCTGAA
Organism: Streptococcaceae bacterium; assembly: GCA_031253335.1. GTDB lineage: Bacteria > Bacillota > Bacilli > Lactobacillales > Streptococcaceae > Lactovum. Next base: position 114,378 of record JAIRWF010000010.1, on the reverse strand, counting down.
GAGGCACGTCGCAACCCGCTCTCTAACTATCGTCCACGCCCTTCGGCAAGTGATGAGGATGAAGACGAACGTCAGGCAACAAAGCGTCTCCCGCGTACAGGAAGAGACCGCAAAGACGATGACGAGAAACCTACAACCATGTCGCGTGCAGCCAAAGGCTACGAAGGCAAGATTGTCACCCGTGATACAAGCAACCGTAAGCGCAAAAAACAAAGGCAAAGCCAAAGCGAAAGCAGTCATAAAGATCCGCGTCAAAGAGGATTGGGGCGTCCTATTGCAGCCGTCGTCATTATTTTATTGCTGGCTCTTGGAGGAGGTGGCTATTATGTGGTCAATGGCAGCCTCAAAGCGGTTGACCCCTCCAACAAGACCATGCAGACCGTCAATATCCCTCAGGGTGCAACAGCTGGCAAGATTTCCTCACTCTTACAAAGTAAGCATCTCATCCATAACAGCCTCATCTTTGAGTATTACGCAAAGCTCATGGGCATTGGCAATTTCAAGTCAGGCTATTACAGCCTGAATGAAGCTATGGATGCGAAAACCATCGCACAGACCATCAGTGGTGGCGGCTCTGCAACATCTCCCGCTGTTGGGAAAATCACGATTCCAGAGGGCTACACGATTGACCAGATGTCAACAGCCTTTACCATCAATGCTGCAAGCGGTTCAAGTGCCTCGAAGTCCCCATTTACCGCAAGTGAGTTTCTAAAAGTTGTCAAGGATCCGACCTTCATCGCTCAGATGAAAGCAAAATATCCGACCCTCTTTGCCTCGCTCCCATCCGCAACGTCTGGGGTGAAATACCAGCTAGAAGGCTATCTCTTCCCTGCGACTTATGACTACAACGCACAAACGACCGCTAAAGACATCATTGAGGAGATGATTGCAAAAGAAGACAGTGTCTTGCAGCCTTATTATTCGCAGCTAAAGGCTAAGAGCCTATCGGTCAATGACTTATTGACTTTAGCTTCCATCGTTGAAAAAGAGGCCAACAGTCAGTCTGACCGTCAGCAAGTCGCTGAGGTCTTCCTCAACCGCCTCAATCAAAACATGCCCATCTCATCCAACGTTCCACTCCTCTATGCCGAAGGAAAATTGGGAAACTCAACAGCAGTAGATGATGCCAATGTCGATACCAGCATGAATTCGCCTTATAACGACTACGCAAATACCGCCCTCCCGCCAGGCCCAGTAGATAGTCCGTCGCAGATTTCGATAGACAGTGTCATCAACCACGCGACAAACGACTATATGTATTTCTGTGCCAATCCAAAAACAGGGCAACTCTACTTCGCAACGACACTTGATGAACAAAATGCGAACATCGCAAAATATGTCACACCGAATGAATAAATTTATATAGTAGAAAGGAAATGAAAGCGGACGGGCGACTCGTGCAAACGCAGAGAGCACCTGCACTTTCATCATAGAACATGGCTGAAAAAGTATATCAAATGACCCAAGAAGGGTTAGAAAAGCTCGAGACTGAGCTCGAAGAATTAAAACTCGTGAAACGCCCCGAGGTCGTAGAACGCATCAAAATCGCGCGCGAGTATGGGGATCTCTCTGAAAACTCAGAGTATGAAGCCGCAAAAGACGAGCAGGCCTTCATCGAAAACCGTATCACAATTGTCGAAAACATGATTCGCAATGCAGAAATCGTTGACAACTCAAAAGTCAAAGCCAACGAAGTGGCACTGGGTAAAAAAGTAACTTTTGTCGAAAAGGGTGAAAAAGACGAAGAGACCTATACCATTGTGGGTACGGCAGAGGCTGATCCTTTCGAAGGGAAGATTTCAAATGAATCGCCCATTGCACAAGCCCTTATTGGACGCAAAAAGGGCGATGCTGTCAAAGTTCCGCTGCCAAACGGCATTGAGATTGAAGTACAGATTACAAAAGTCGCCAGTGCGTAACAAGATCTCTGAATGACGAATTAAGACCTCGCGAGAGGTCTTTTTTTGTGGGTTGAAATCTTAACTCAAAAAAGAACCCCATTTTTTGAAACTTATACAAAACTGTTTTGAAATAAAACTTTAATGAGATTGTAACCTAAAAGAAACAAAGATATACACAAGTAATATTACTAAAAGAGCCTTATGTAGTAAGGAACTAGAAGCTTTATCAATAAAAAGTGTAGAAATTTTGAGGATAAGCCTGGGAATAAATTGAGGAAAAGAAGAAAATAAGAGCTTGAAATTTGAGAAAAATAGTGAAAAAAGTAGAAAAGTGGAAAGAAAAAATCGGCCTCCTGTAAACCCTTGATAAATACAGAGCTATACTGATTTAGTGAAAACAAAAAATATACAAATGTGAATAACTCTGTGTGTAAAAAGAGGAAAATTTGTTAAAAATTACGTTTTTTGCTTGACAAGCAAAAATAAAAGGTGTAAAATCGCAGAGTAAAGTTAAAATACAACTTAATGAGGGAGTTTGGCTAAATGAAAGCTAAAACAAAAAAATTAACAAAGGAAGTCAGAAATTACCGTTCCTGGAAATCGGGTAAGACCTGGCTCTTTGCTGCAGCTACGACTGTAGCCCTCGTCGGAGGGGGCGCTGTTGCACAGGCAGAAGGCGCCACAACGGCTACATCAAGCTCAGCAACTGCAACAACGCCAAGTAGTGCTGCTTCAGATACAGCAAGTGCTGCAACTGTTTCGACAGTATCGTCAGACGCCGTAGTTTCTTCAGCTGCGAGCACATCGGCTGCTTCAGATGCTTCGTCCGCAACGTCAGAGACAGCTAGTAGCTCTGCATCATCACTCAGCGCTGGTGCAACACTCACCAACTTAAGCTCGCAAGTCAGCACGGCAGCTTCAAGCTCAGCGGCCGCAAAGAGCTCAGTGGCTAGCTCAGTTACTGCAAGTCAGCTCGCTTCGGCAGAGTCATCACTAGATTCACTTATCGTAGCGAGTCTCGGCAGCGACGTTTTGACTTCAAGCCTCGTTGACCTGATCAACTCAGCACTCTCGAGCGTCGTCTCTGCGGCGAATAATGCAGCAGCAGGCGTCGTGATTGCAGATCCAAAAGATAGTCAGACTTCGGCAACTGCTACACCATTGACTGCAGCGATTGCACAAACTGCAGCTTCAATGACGTTGAGTTCAGAGTCATTGGCTGGAATTGATTTAAGCGGTCTTGTCTCATCACTTGCCACAGCTATCTATAATGCTATCTCTGCAATTAACATTACGATACCATTATCAAGCCTTACAGGTGGTCTAATACCAGATATCAAGATTAGCCTTGGTAATTTACTCCCAGAGTCAACGATTGAAAGTATTTTAAATTCATTAGTTGATCCAGTTGAGAATCTGATTAATGGTCTGGTAAGTGGTATTGAAGACGCAATTAACAATGTTATCTCGAGTATCGAATCCGCGATTAGTAGTGCAATCAACAGCCTCATTAGTGGCATTCAAAGTGCGTTTAACTCTTTAATTTCATCCATTGAAAGTACACTAAGCTCAATCTGGAACGGTATCGTCTCAGGTATTCAAAATGTCATTTCTGGGATTGAAAGCGCACTTGGCTCACTCTGGAATGACATTGTTTCGGCAATTGAGAATATTCCGACGCTCATCTCTAACGCCATCTCGACCATTGAAAGCTGGATTCAATCAGCAATTTCTTCTATTGAGTCAGCTTTGTCTTCGCTTTGGAATGACATCACATCAGCCATCCAAAGTATCATCTCAGGGATTGAAAGTGCCTTGTCTTCTCTTTGGAATGATATTACTTCAGCCATCTCAAGTGCGATTTCAGCGATTGAAAGTGCGCTGAGCACTGTTTGGAACTGGTTGACGTCAACCATCCAAAGCATTATCTCAGGAATTGAAAGTGGCTTGTCAACCCTTTGGAACGACATCACATCAGCTCTTTCAAATATCGCTTCTTGGATCAATGACAATATCATCACGCCTATCGAAAATGCCATCAAAGCCATTTGGGATGGCATCTCAAATCTTCTTCAGTCAGCAATCACAGGCATTGAAGATGGTTTACATCAGCTCTCTGTATGGTTCACAGATATTGTTAATTTCTTAGGCAACATCGGCAACTGGATTTGGACATGGATCTCTGATGCAGTCAACTATCTCGGCAACGCGATTGCAACGGTAATCAATGGCATCATCAACTACATCGGTGAGATTGCTGATAATATCTCTGACGTTGTAAAATGGCTTGAAAACGCTGGTGCAACGATTATCAACGATATTATCAATGATATCCAAGGCTTTGTGACAACGATTGGCTCAGACCTCCAGACCCTCTTCAATGATTTACAGACAACGCTTGAGACGATTGGCTCAGATTTGCAGACTGTCTTCAATGATATTGTTTACTGGGTCAATCATTGTATCAATGATATTTGCACGTGGATTTCAACCGCGATGAACTCACTCCTTGAGTGGCTCCAAAACTGGCTCAATCCAACCCCTAAATATACCTTGACCGTCATTGACGAAACAACAGATGGCACGATCTTAGGATCAGGCGTCTCAACAATGAACTCTGGGGCGGCTTATAGCACATCTGCTGGGAGCTATTCAGGCTATACCTATCAAGATACAGTCGGCGCGTCAAGTGGTGTTCTAAACGGGAACACAGTTGTGACGAACATCTACTCGAAAGTTCAGCAAGCAACAGTCACTGTCATCACGCAGGTAGTCGATAGTAAAGGCAATGTCGTATCGACCATTTCAACAGAAACCTCTGAACAAAATATCGGGTCATCCTGGACAACTGCTCATAGTATCTTAGATGGCTATACCTACGTGGGAACAAATGGTGGGGACACGACTTATACAGTTGCAGGTCCTATCACAGTCGTCTATACTTATACAGCGACACCAGTCAATCCAAACGCAGGTAAAGTCGTTATTGATGTGACTGATGAATATCGCTATACTTCTCAGAAGTTCGACGAGGCTGATATGGTCTTTGCCGTAACGAACTCAGATGGGACGACAGGCGATGTGTCAAATGTGACCTTCACGCTTGGGACACCTACAACAGAGTCGAACGGCACGATTAAGACTCCAGTCATCTTCAGCTACACAGATGCCGATGGTGTGACAGGTACGACAACCGCTTACTTCTACTCAGTTCCAGATTTGGCAAATACAGGTGGTGCAAGCGCAGCCGCAGCGATGAGTGTTGATACAACGACAGCTGCAGCAATGACTTTGGCAACATCTAGCCTTGCAGTCACAGAGACGGCAGCAGCAAGTGCTATTGAAGTACCGCTCAACTCATCTGGCACGGACAATCCAACCACATCAACTGGTGTGACATGGGTCACAACACCAGGTGGCCTCTATAGCTATCCTAAAGATGCGGTCATCGCCAACAACTATACAAACGAAGATCCATCCACAGCCTCAGATTATCCAGCAGGTACGGTGGGATCGAACTACTACTACAACTGGACAGATAGTACTTACACAGTATCTGGTACGACTTATATGCCAGGTGTAGCAGGACCTAGTGAAGTGGCAACGCCAACAAGCTCACTTTCAGCAACAACATCAACAGCAGTTGCGCCAGCGTCTCTCTTCCCATTGACGACGACTTTGCCGCAGGCGAAGACACCGGTCATCATTGATGCAGAGTTTGTCCCAGCGGGCTCAACCACTGGACAAGCTACCTCGACAACAGCTGTGCCAACCGCGCCAGGTACCTATACCTATATCGCCCAATGGATCATGCAAGGGGGGCAATTCCTCTATCAAGTCGTTACTTATACAATCACAGGTGATGATAATGGCGGTGGTTCCTCTGAGACACCAAGTGAATCGGGCACTCTGACGGTTCATTACTATCTCAATGGCACCACAACTTCAGTAGCACCTGATACAACCTCTACGGGTGCTGTCGGTGATGCCTGGTCTGCAACGCCTGCAGCTGTTGCTGGCTACTATGTCGTCAATGGCTACCAGGCATCTGGCGTCTATTCTGCGGATGGCTCAGTTGTAACTTACTACTACGAAGCTAATCCGACAGATGGTACACCAGGCGCAACAGGACCTCAAGGCCCTGCTGGTACTCCTGGCACAGACGGTACAAACGGAAATGATGGGACGAATGGTACCAACGGTACTAATGGTCAAGATGGTGTGACAAAGGTAGTCTATGAGACTGCATCACAAGCTACAGCAGCAACGCCAAAAGCTACGAGTCAATCTACGCTCCCATCAACGGGTGATAGCACAAGCGCCGGTCTCATGATGGAGGCAGGAGTTGCAACATTAGCAGCTGCGACAGCGTTGAGCGAGTTCCGCCGTCGGAGTAAAAAGAGATAATCTACTATATATATATATATATTACAGGAGTATTACATAAATTACAAAAATGTTTTAGTTGTAATATAAAAAGATGACTTAGTTAGTGTTAATTCGTTTAGTTCTGTGTTAGTTAATTTTGAAGCGAATGGATAATTTGTTGGCGTTAAAATAAGGTTTAAGGCGAAAATTATCTCTAGAAAAAAAGCCGAACATTCTGCTTGGTTTTAGATTAAATGTCAAAAAAATCAGTATTTTTCTTGACAAAAATATAAATAGAGCGTAAGCTAGACTCCGTAAACTACTAACTAAGGAGTCCAGCTATATGAAACTAGCTAACACGCGTAAATTTAACAAAGAAGTCAAGGATTACCGGACTTGGAAGTCGGGTAAGACTTGGCTCTTTGCTGCTGCCGCGACAGTAGCTCTCGTAGGAGGCGGAGCTACAGCCCAGGCGGAAACAACACCAGTTGATGCTTCACAGGTCACAAGTGCCGCTGTACAAAGCAGTACGAGCGATGCAGCATCGGCGACCGCAACATCAGCTTCTGCGGACACAACGAGCAGCGTTTCAGATGCATCATCGACTGCCACATTGAGTGGAACAAGTTCTGGTGCAACCACACAGTCTGCAGGCAACACGATGGCGAAGCTGGCAGCAAATGTCTCAAGTACCGTTGCATCTTCCAATAATGCAACAGCGACATCTACTGCGCCATCTAGTAACGCAATAACCTCTCCATCGAATGCAGCTACTAATCAAGATATCGTCGCAAGCAGCGCCTTAGACTCGGTGATTGCTTCTTTGACGAGCACTTATGGGTCAAACCCATTCTTGACGACGCTGGTTTATAGTGTCTATAGTAGTATGGCCAATGCGACGAATAATACCGTCGCAGGGACCGTTGTCGCTGATCCAAATGACAGCCAAACAACCAACGGCGTAGTCCGTGAAGCTGCTGCCACAATGACACTGGAAGCACCAGTGACAAAGACATTGGCTGATACTACCGATGGTACAGCGGCAACGACTTCTGGATCAACGGATGTTTTAAGTACTATTGAAGATGCACTTAACTCGGTATATACCCTTGCCTCTAATGCTGTGAGTGGGGCAATTTCAGCTGCCACTGCCGTGGCTTCTCAAGCTTATGACGCAGTGAGCGGTGCAGTATCTGCTGCGGGTAGTGTCGCTGGTCAGGTTTATGACGCAGCGTCTAATGCTGTAAGCAATGTCGTGTCGGCTGCCACAAGTGTCGCTGGTCAGGCCTATGACGCAGCAAGTCAGGCAGTGTCAGCTGCAACGAGTGTTGCGGGTCAAGTCGTTGATGCAGCCACTAATGCAGTAAGCGGCGCTGTAACGGCAGTATCAAGTGTCGCAAGTCAGGCTTATGCGGCAGCCTCAACTGCTGTCAGTGATGCCATCACAACAGCCTCAACCGTTGCAAGTCAAGTCTATGATGCGGCTTCAACCGCAGTGAATGATGCTGTAACAACTGTCTCTAATGTCGCGAGTCAAGCTTACGACGCAGTGAGTAATGCTGTAACGACTGCGACTAGCTTGGCTGGGGATGCATATGACGCAGCATCAACTGCTGTGAGTAATGCGGTTACAGCTGTCACAAATGTTGTGAGCCAAGCCTATGATGCAGCGTCAACTGCTGTCTCTGACGTTGTCAACGCTGCTTCGAATGTTGCGACTGGTATCTATGACGCAGCGTCAAACGCTGTCTCAGATGCTGTCACTGCAGCTTCCAATGCTATTTCAAACGCAACCACTGCCATTTCAAATGTGGCGAGCGACGTTTATAATACAGCATCAACTGCAGTATCAAACGTCGTTAGTGGCGCAGAGAACTTAGCTAGCGATGCTTATAATGCTGCTTCTACAGCAGTAAGTAATGCAGTCACTGCCGTTTCAAATGTTGCGAGTGGTATTTATGACGCAGCTTCAGATGCTGTCTCGAATGCAGTTGCTGCTGTCTCCAACGTGGCTAGCGGCATTTATGACGCAGCGTCAAACGCAGTTTCAAATGCTGTTGCTGCCGTTTCAAATGTCGCAAATGGCATCTATGATGCCGCATCGAGCGCTGTATCAAATGCAATCGCTGCTGTCTCCAACGTGGCGAGCGGCATTTATGACGCAGCGTCAAACGCAGTTTCAAATGCAGTTGCTGCCGTTTCAAATGTTGCAAACGGTATTTATGACGCTGCATCGAACGCTGTATCAAATGCAATCGCCGCTGTCTCCAACGTGGCGAGCGGCATTTATGACGCAGCGTCAAACGCAGTTTCAAATGCAGTTGCTGCTGTATCGAACGCCGTTGCAGGTGTACAAAACGCTGTAAGTGATGTTGTTTCTACTATCAGTAATGCGGTGACGCCAATTATTAGCGATGCGATTTCGGCGGTTGAAAGCATTCCATCAGATATTGCAAATGCGATTGGCGATGCGACAAGCTTCTTGAGTAGTGTTGCAAGTGATGTGGCAAACACAGTTTCTAACATCGTCTCAAATATAAGTAATGCGGTGACGCCAATTATTAGCGACGCCATCAGTGCGGTTGAAAGCATCCCATCAGATATTGCAAACGCGATTGGCGATGCGACAAGCTTCTTGAGTAGCGTGGCATCAGACGTCGCAAATGCAGTTTCTAACGTCGTTTCTGGTGTTGAAAATGCTTTAGGCAGTGTTTATGACGCAATCAGTAATGCGGTGACGCCAATTATTAGCGACGCCATCAGTGCGGTTGAAAGCATCCCATCAGATATTGCAAACGCGATTGGCGATGCAACAAGCTTCTTGAGCAGCGTGGCATCAGACGTCGCAAATGCAGTTTCAAACATCTGGAATGGAATTACTGGTGCTCTGTCTGATGCAGGTAGCTTCCTTGGTAGCCTCGTTGGAGATGTAACTGGTGCTCTCTCAAACGCTTGGAATGCTATTACGTCACTTCCTAGCGAGATTGGAAACGGACTTTCTAACATTTGGGACTGGATTCAGTCGAATGTTGTTGATCCCATCGAAAATGCAGTTAGTAACTTAATTAATGACGCAACAACAGCGTTATCTGATGCAGGCAGTTTCCTTAGTAGCTTGGTTGGTGATGTTGAAAATGGCCTTTCAAATCTATGGAATGGGATTACAGGTGCATTGTCTGATGCAGGCAGCTTCCTTGGTAGTCTTGTTGGAGACGTTGAGAACGGTCTCTCCAATCTTTGGAATGGAATTACGGGTGCATTGTCTGATGCAGGTAGCTTCCTAGGCAGCCTTGCTGGCGATATTGAAACAGGTCTTTCAAACCTCTGGAACGGGATTACCGGTGCGCTTAGCGGTGCTTGGAACGCAATTACCTCACTTCCTAGCGATATTGCAAATGGTCTTTCCGATATTTGGAACTGGATTCAGTCAAACATCATTGATCCTATTGAGAATGCTATCAGTGGGTTAGTGAGTGATATTGAAACAGGCCTTTCTGACCTCTGGAATGGCATCACAGGTGCTTTGTCTGATGCGGGTAGCTTCCTTGGTAGCCTCGTTGGAGACATCGAAACGGGTCTTTCAAACCTCTGGAACGGTATTACGGGTGCACTTAGTGGTGCCTGGAACTGGATTACAAGCGGTTTGAGCGGCTTGATTGGCGATATCGAGACTGGTCTTTCAAATCTTTGGAACGGTATTACGGGTGCACTTAGTGGTGCTTGGAACTGGATTACCAGCGGTTTGAGCGGCTTGATTGGTGATATCGAAACAGGTCTTTCAAATCTCTGGAACGGTATTACGGGAGCCCTATCCGGTGCCTGGAACTGGATTACCAGCGGCTTGAGCGGCTTGATTGGCGATATCGAGACTGTTCTTTCAAATCTTTGGAACGGTATTACGGGTGCCCTCTCTGGTGCTTGGAACTGGATTACCAGCGGTTTGAGCGGCTTGATTGGTGATATCGAAACAGGTCTTTCAAACCTCTGGAACGGTATTACGGGTGCCCTCTCCGATGTCTGGAACTGGATTACCAGCGGCTTGAGTAGCTTGATTGGCGATATCGAAACTGGACTCTCGAATCTCTGGAATGGTATTACAGGCGCTTTGTCAGACGTATGGAGCTGGCTTGGAAGCATTGCAGGGGATATCGAAACTGGCCTTTCAAACCTTTGGAACGGTATTACGGGTGCCCTCTCCGGTGTCTGGAACTGGATTACCAGCGGCTTGAGTAGCTTGATTGGCGATATCGAGACTGGTCTTTCAAATCTTTGGAATGGTATCACAGGCGCTTTGTCAGACGTATGGAGCTGGCTTGGTAGCATCGTAGGGGATATCGAAACTGGCCTTTCAAACCTATGGAACGGTATTACGGGTGCACTTAGTGGTGCCTGGAACTGGATTACCACACAGCTTGGCGACCTTGCAACTGATATTAAGAATGCTTTGACATGGGTTTGGGATCAACTTGGAAGTTTGGTTAGTGATATTGAGACTGGTCTTTCAGACCTCTGGAATGGTATCACAGGTGCTTTGTCAGACGCATGGAACTGGATTACCACTCAACTTGGTGACCTTGCAACAGATATCAAGAATGCCTTGACATGGGTATGGGATCAGCTTGGTAACCTTGTGTCGGATATTGAGACAGGTCTCTCAGACGCATGGAATTGGATTACCACTCAACTTGGTGACCTTGCAACAGATATCAAGAACGCCTTGACATGGGTATGGGATGAACTTGGCAGCTTGGTTAGCGCTATTGAGACGGGTCTTTCAGACCTCTGGAACGGTATCACTGGCGCTCTGTCTGATGCATGGAATTGGATTATGAAAAATATTGTTGATCCAATTGAAAATGCACTCTCAGAGCTTTGGAATGGAATCTCTAGTGTTATCAGTGCTGCGATTACAGGTATTGAGGATGGCTTACATCAACTCTCTGTTTGGTTGACAGATATTGTCAATGCAATCGGTAGTGCGATTTCGACAGTTGCTAATCAAGTTTGGACATGGATTCAAGATGCAGTGAATGGTCTTGGAAGTCTTCTTTCAACGATTGGCGCTGACTTGCAATCTGTCTTTGACGGTATTGCGAAGTGGGTTGACCACTGCATTAGCGACATCTGCGACTGGATTAGTGAAGCAGTTAGCGGTATCTATTCTGGTATTTCAGATATTTGGAATGGTCTTGGTAGTATTCTCTCAACGATTGGTGCAGATATTCAAGGTGCGCTTAGCGGTATTTGGAATGGTCTTGGCGATATTGCATCAACGATTGGGACTTGGATTAGCGACGCAGTCAACTGGATTGGCGGCGAGATTGATGAGATTGATGACGCGATTGACGGCGCTATCTCTGATGTTTGGAAGGGCCTTGAGACGATTGCGACAACCATCGGTAGTGACCTCCAAGCAGCGATTAGCTGGGTTGGCGGCGAGATTGATGAGATTGATGACGCGATTGACGGCGCTATCTCTGATGTTTGGAAGAACATTGAGACAGTAGTTGGTACAATCGAAGGAGACCTTCAAGGTGCGTTGTCCGATGTTTGGAGTGGTCTTGGAAATATCTTAAGTACAATCGGTGGCGACCTTCAAGGTGCTATCTCTGATGTGTGGAGCTGGATTGGTGATGCAGTTGCTGGTCTTGGCGGTGCACTTGGCACGATTGGTAGCGACTTACAGACAATCTTTGGGGATGTTCAGGCTTCAATCAGTGATGCGATTTACTGGGTAAATCACTGCATCAGCGACATTTGCACATGGATTAACGACATTGCAAATGGCATCATTAACTGGCTCTTCCCACCTCAAGATAGTAGCACAAGTAGCTCAAGTGACTCAAGCAGTTCTTCAAGTAGCTCAAGTGACTCAAGTAGCTCTTCAAGTAGCTCGAGTGACTCAAGTTCCGCTGCTCCAGGCGAACCAGGTGCCCCAGGTGCTCCAGGTGCCCCAGGTGCCCCAGGTGCTCCAGGTGCTCCAGGTGCTGACGGTAAAGATGGTACAAATGGTACTAACGGCACGAATGGCACTAACGGTACGAATGGTACAAACGGAACCAACGGTACAAATGGAACCAATGGTACGAACGGTACCACGACCATTGTCTACGAGCCAGCTGGCTATGCAGTAGCAGGCAGCTTGCCTTCAACGTCTTCTGCCCAACAACAGCGTTCATTGCCATCAACTGGTGATAGCACAAGTGCTGAAATCATGATGGCAGCAGGCGAAGCAGCTCTTGCAGGTGCTGTGGCTATGGCTGCATTCCGCCGCCGTAAAAAACGTGGCGCTTAAGTCCATATGCTTAACCATATAACCACCCTTTGGGGTGGTTTTTTGATGGGTAGAGAGGGAAAAACGGGCTAAATTTTGATATAATAAAAGAAAGTCAAAGTTAGTCAAAGTCAAGAGGAGGGCGTGATGTCCACACAAAATACATCGGATATGATTGAGCGTTATTTGCTGCAGCTTTTGGCGGATGCAGAGGCAAGAGAAATTGAGATTCAGCGAGCTGAGCTTGCAGAGCGCTTTGCGGTTGTGCCGTCGCAGATTAACTATGTCATCAAAACGCGATTTAATCCGACCAAAGGCTATGATGTGGAGAGTAAGCGTGGTGGGGGCGGCTATATCAAGATTGTGAAGTTTCACTATAGTGCGAAGCACGAGCTTTTGGAAGGGTTGTATTCAAGGCTACCAGCCATGCTGTCAGCAGAGGATGCGCAGGATTTTCTCCAGGTACTCTTTGATGAGGGTTTGTTGACAGAAAATGAAGGGAATCTTTTGTTGGCTGTATTGACGGCTGGGGAACTCTCGGGAGATGTGCGCTCAGGACTTGTGGCGAAGCTTTTACAGAAATTGGATAAAGAAGATGGAAATTGATAAAAAAGTCTATACGCCAGCGGCTTATAAGGTTTTGCGGCGTGCATTAGATATTGCTTATAACTTTGATTATCAGGTCGTAGGAACAGAGCATCTTTTGGCTGCGCTGGTTGCGGTATCGGACACGATGGCGGAAAACTATTTTCAGGATCGTGGGGTGACCTATGATGCCATTATTGAGCAAATCTCGACTTATAGCTCGGGAAATGTCTTTAATAAGGCGGATATGGAATGGAGTCCACGATTGGATAAAATCCTCGGTGTGGCAGCTGAACTCGCGCAGTTTAATGGCTTTGAGACGGTAGGGACGGAGTTTATTTTTGCGGCTTTGCTCGCAGAGGATAACTGTTTTGCTTTGCAGATACTTGATGGCTTGTCTGTTGATATGCAAAGTCTCTACAAACAGATCGTCGAGGATAATGGTATTAAAGTGCCGCAAAAGCGCAGTCCTAAAGCAGTTGTACCCATGTCGCAAAGAGGGCGCCAAAGGCAACGTTCTGATGCAAAGTCATCAACGCCGACGCTTGACTCTGTGGCGACGGATATGACGGCATTGGCACGGCGTGATGGTTTTGACCCTGTGATTGGACGGGAGACAGAGATTGAGCGCATGGTGCATGTGCTTGCGCGGCGGACGAAGAATAATCCTGTACTCGTGGGAGATCCTGGGGTAGGTAAGACTGCGATTGTGGAGGGGCTTGCGCTGCGGATTGCCTCAGGCGAGGTACCGACAAGTCTTGCTAATGTGCGTTTGATGGCGCTCAACATGGCTAATATCGTCGCGGGAACGTCGCTACGTGGGGAGTTTGAAGATCGTATGGTTGCGATTGTGAACGAAGTGCGAAAAGATCCTGATGTGATTGTATTTATAGATGAGTTGCATAGCATTATGGGAGGAAATGCAGGTGCCGAAGGGGCTGCGGATGCGTCGAATATTTTGAAGCCGGCCTTGGCGCGGGGTGATTTTCAGTTGATTGGTGCAACGACGTTCAAGGAATATCAGCGTTATATTGAAAAGGATGAGGCGCTTGAGAGGCGGTTTGCGCGCATTGTGGTGGATGAACCAACTGAGGAAGAGGCGACAAAGATTTTAGAAGGGCTTGCGCCGCGGTATGCGGATTACCACGAGGTGGCGATTGACCCTGCGACGCTTTCCAAAATAGTGGAGCTCGCGGTACGCTATATTCCTGAGCGTAGGCTGCCAGATAAGGCGCTGGATATTTTGGATGAGGCTTGTGCGCGTGTCAAAGTGGCTGAAAAAAATGGGCTCACGAAAGTTATCAAATTTGACAAGGAATTGGCGGAATTGCGGGGCGAATTGCCAGAGGCTGTGGCAAGCTTAGATCTCAAGCGCGCACGGGCGATTCGCTCAGAAATTGATGAACTCGTGGTCAAATCTGACAAAGCCAAAAAAACAAGCCCAACACGTAAGGCTGTCACGATGGATGATGTTTATACAGTTCTGTCAAATTTGACAGGGGTGCCAACGCAACAAATGTCGAAGTCTGAGGCCGAGCGCTTGGTCAATCTTGAAAAAGAGCTTCACAAGCGCGTGATTGGCCAGGACGAAGCTGTTGAAGCAGTGGCGCGCGCGATTCGCCGGGCACGCTCTGGGGTCGCAGATATGCGTCGCCCGATGGGAAGCTTCATGTTTTTAGGCCCCACGGGAGTTGGTAAGACGGAGCTTGCAAAGGCACTTGCACAGAGTGTTTTTGGCTCAGAAGAGGCCATGATTCGAGTGGATATGAGCGAGTACATGGAGAAGTTTTCGACCTCGCGTCTCATTGGTGCCCCACCAGGCTATATTGGCTACGAAGAGGGTGGCCAACTCACAGAGCAGGTCCGGAATAAGCCTTATAGTGTTGTCTTGCTTGATGAGGCTGAAAAAGCTCACCCAGACGTCTTTAATGTCTTGTTGCAGATTTTGGATGATGGCTATGTGACGGATACGAAAGGACGTCGGATTGATTTTCGCAATACGATTATCATCATGACGAGTAATCTTGGAGCGACGTCTCTGCGGGATGACAAGACGGTGGGATTTGGTGCGGTTGATTGGTCACAGGATTACGAGGCAATGAAAGCCCGCATTCTAAAAGAATTGAAGGCTACTTACCGCCCAGAGTTTCTCAATCGAATTGATGAAACCATCGTCTTTCACTCGCTCACAGAGGCTGAACTCACTGACATCGTCAAACTTCTTGCAGCAGACGTCATCAACCGACTCAAGAAGCAAACAATCTCATTGAAGTTGAGTCTTGCAGCGCTGAAATGCTTGGCAAAGTCTGGCTTTGATCCCGAATACGGTGCAAGGCCGTTGCGCAAAGCGATTGAACGTGACCTCGAAGATCCTTTATCGACACTTCTTTTGACGCAGGAACTTCAAGCTGGGAATGCGGTCAGCGTCGGTGTTTCTGGCGACAAACTCAATCTTAAAGTTGAAAAATGAGACTTGCAAAATTGTGGGAACTATGCTATAATTAGAGAAATATTAGAAAAGAGGACCAACCATGATTAAATTTAACATTCGTGGCGAAAACATTGAAGTCACAGACGCCCTGCGTGACTACGTCGAGGAACGTATCAGCAACCTCGAAAAATACTTTAACGACGGGCACGAGATGACGGCCCACGTCTCGCTGAAGACTTATAAAGACGGATCGGCAAAGATTGAGGTGACCATTCCTGCAAAGCGCCTGACTTTACGTGCAGAGGACAAATCGCGTGATCTCTACGGCTCGATAGATGCTGTTCAAGAAAAGCTTGCTCGCCAAATTCGTAAGTACAAAACGCGGATTAACGCAAAGGGCAATGGAAATCTCCCTGAAATCGAAGAATTTGCAGATTTGCAAGAAGAAATCCAGGCTGCTTATGCGGAGACCAAAGTCGTGCGTACAAAGCACGTAGATTTGAAGCCGATGCACGTTGAAGAGGCAGTCCTGCAGATGGAAATGTCGGGGCACGATTTCTTCCTCTTTACAGATGGCGATACGAACACGCCAAGTGTTGTCTATAAACGCGAAGACGGCCAAGTCGGGATTTTGGAAACAAAATAAGACAAGCTATTGAAGCTGCCAGTTGGCAGTTTTTTTATTGCTACTGTACGCTGTGAGGACACTCAGGCAAAAGAATAAGAGAAAAAGACTTCGCGTAGTCGTGGAGCTGTCCCGCCTCATGAAAGCACTTTTGAAAATTTCTGAAAATCTATTTTCAGTTTTTCAAGTCTTTTTCTTGCTGGATGCGACCCTGAGAGCATTCAGGTAAAGAGATAAGAGAAAAAAGACTTCGCGTTGTCGTGGATCTGTCCCGCCTCATGAAAGCACTTTTGAAAATTTCTGAAAATCTATTTTCAGTTTTTCAAGTCTTTTTTCTTGCTGGATGCGACCCTGGGAGCATTCAGGTAAAGAGATAAGAGAAAAAGACTTCGCGTAGTCGTGGAGCTGTCCCGCCTCATGAAAGCACTTTTGAAAATTTCTGAAAATCTATTTTCAGTTTTTCAAGTCTTTTTTCTTGACAATTAAAATCTAACGATGTAAAATACTTAATGTTGTTAGATAATAACAACTAGAAAATACTACGAGGTTCTTATATGGACTTTTCAAAAGCTGCCTCTGACTTGATGCAAATCGTAAAGCAAGCCACCAAGTCAGAAGAAGTACAGCACTTAAACAAAGTGGGGCGCGGCGAGATTCCGATACTTGTCTATCTCAAACATCACGAGACTGATGATGTGACGCCAAGCGACCTCGCTGAAGACGGCCAGATTTCTTCAGCACGTGTGGCGACACTCCTTGCGGGACTTGAAGATCACGGCCTTGTGAAACGTGAGATTGACAAACACGATCGACGAAAAATCATTGTGAAACTCACAGGTAAAGGTCGCACAAAGCTCAATCAGCAGCGTGAGATCATGGAAGGGCGTGTCCAAAAAACGCTTGAAGCAATGGGCGAACGTGACACGCAGGATTTCCTTAGAACCTTCCAAAAATTTTTAGATACATTGAAAGAGGTAAATGAATGCCAGAATTAGACAAAAAAGATTATTCCCTTGATGCGCATGGAAAGCACTTCCATCGTGGCATCATGTTTGTGATGATCCTCATCGGGACTTTCGCAGGGATGCTCGGACAGACCTTCCTCTCGACAGCCTATCCGACCCTCATGGATAAGTTCAATATCAGCCTATCCACGGCGCAAGGGGCCACAACTTGGTACCTCTTGGCAAACGGCATCATGGTGCCTGTCTCCGCCTATTTGACGACGAAAATCCCGACCCGTTGGCTCTTTATGATTGCCTACGGCTTCACGGCGATTGGGACAGGAATTGCAATGAGTGCTCCCACATCAAACTACAACATCTTCCTTTTAGGACGTGTCGTCATGGCGATGGGCGCAGGGATTTCATTGCCCCTCATGATGACCGTCATCACGAACATCTTCCCACCTGATAAAATCGGGGTGCCAATGGGAATGGGTGGTCTCGTCATTGGCTTGGCACCAGCCATCGGGCCTACCTACGGGGGTGCCATTCTCTCAGGTCACTCGAAATTTTTAGGGATTTTACAGCTTGGCGACTGGCGCACGATGTTCACTGTTCCCTTTGTCATCCTTGTGATAGTGACCATCCTCACGCCGATTCTCATGGCGGACGTCCTACCGAACCGCGATATGAAGCTCGATATTCTCTCGCTCTTAGAATCTCTCGCAGGCTTTGGCCTCTTCCTCTTTGGCTTTACAAATGTCGGAAACGACGGCTGGGGCGACTTCAAGAACGTTATCTTGCCTATTATTGTAGGACTCATTATCATCGCCTTCTTTATCTTCCGCCAGCTCCATTTGAAAGATCCTTTCCTCGATCTCTCGGTCTTCAAAGTCCGTCAATTTACGGTTGCAACGATTGCTGCAGCGATTAACACGATGGCGATGATGGGTGTGGAGATGATGCTCCCAACTTATATCCAAAATGTCCATGGTTTGACCGCTTTGCAATCAGGGCTCTTACTTTTACCAGGGTCGATTATGATGGCGCTTATGTCGCCTATCGCAGGGCAAATCTATGATAAATTCGGCGCCCGCAAGTTGACACTCATTGGCTTCATTCTCCTGTCTATCGGGACACTGCCTTATATGTTCCTCACGGCAAATACCCCAGAAGCCTTCATCACGATTACTTATTGGGTGCGTTTTGTAGCGATTGGGCTCATCATGATGCCACTCATCACCTCTGGTATGAACGCGTTGCCACGTGACAAAGCCGCACAGGGCTCTGCGTCGAACAACAC
This sequence comes from Streptococcaceae bacterium, assembly GCA_031253335.1. Taxonomy (GTDB): domain Bacteria; phylum Bacillota; class Bacilli; order Lactobacillales; family Streptococcaceae; genus Lactovum. The sequence continues at coordinate 95,947 of JAIRWF010000010.1, read as the reverse complement.
AGCGCGTATGATAGCCTCGTCCGTTGTCGTCGCAATCTTAGCTTCTGTGACGACCAACGTCATCAATGCCTCGAAACCAGCGTCGCATTTGCAGACAACGAATCCGCTGCAATATGCGGAGAAGATGATTAATGCTTCACTGAATGGCTTCCACGTGTCCTTTGGGATTGCCTTTGGTTTCTCGGTATTAGGGATTTTTGTAGCACTCTTCTTGCACAAAGGGAAAGCTGGTCCGCAGCCTGTCCGTGAAAGAAATGAGGCGAAAGCCAAACAAGAAGCAGCTCAAGGAGGTGACGCAGCATGATTATCTTACTCATTATCATTTTTGCAGCCCTTGCGATTGTCGGTTTCTTCTACATGAAGGGCGCTGCGGGCAATATTGTAGGCGGCCTTACGACGATTCTCTTGCTGATTTCAATGGTGGGGCTAATCTACCACGATACGGCACACTGGGGGATGAAGACGGAGACAACGACGACCACCAAGCAGATATACTCAATCGCAGGCACTCAAGCGGCTTATGGGGTGATGCTCAAGGAGCCTTTCGGGACGGACTCGGGAAATTATATTTTCATGTATAAGTCCGACGCGAACGATAAGGATGTGACCGTGAACTTCCTGGGAAATCTGAAAAAGCTTGATACGAGCGATAAAAATGCATCTTCCAGTATGAAGTCTTGGATTTCAAACATTTTGAAGAATCATGTTGTGGAGACGTCAAAGAAATCATCGTCTATTAAGTTGGTTGATGGCAACACAGCGCAGATTGTGACGAAAACGTCGCGCTATGCGTGGAGTAATGGCTTTGCACAGTGGTTGTTCAGTGTTGGCGGTGAAGGGGGCGAACTGAAAAAGGAGACCTTCACAGCTGAAGTGCCAAAGACGACCTGGCTTGTCTTGACGCAGGATCAGATGACGGCTTTGCAAAAGAAGGCACCTGAGATGGCGGCAGCTGAAAAAGCTGAAATGGCGGCCAACCCTGAGGCTGCCTTGCAGGCGGAGGCACTTGCAAAGTCTGACCCTACAGCTTATGCAGCATTGCAGGTCACGCAGATTAAAAAGGCCATGGGCTGGAATTAAACAATAAACGGCGTGTCTATCTGCGCCACTTTGTGTCGGGCTGTCCGCTCTGATAACCCTACTAGCATCGCTGTAAGGTGCAGGCCGCACCAACAGACGTCCTTCGCTACGGCGCAGACCGCGCCTTAGAGCGAATGGACATGCTTTAGCTAGGCGAGAAAGCAGGGAGTTGCCATGCGACTTGCCAGCTTTGCTGGCTTAGCGAGCATGGACAGCGCAGCGCAAAGCGCGGAGATAGAGGTAACCCAAAAACAATCAAAAAGACCTTTCCGCTTGGGAAGGCCTTTTTGCTACCCAGAAATGGCTTGTTCTGGGAGTGTTAAAAAAATAAAAGAGGATTTAAGATAGTATAACATGAACTAAGAGTCTGACCAACTGATATGCAAACTAGGCGAGGGTGAGGCTGCCAGAGGCGACATTGTAGATTTGGAGGGCCTTGGGGAGATTTTTAAGGTGCTCGAGGGTTGTCGTAGTCAGGAATGTCTGGGTTTTATTCAGAGCGGTGGCTAAGAGGTCGAGCTGGCGGGTGTTGTCGAGCTCTGAGAGAACATCGTCAAGAAGGAGAATGGGATATTCGCCACTTTCTTTATGGATGAGCTCAATCTCCGCGAGCTTGATACTGAGGGCTGCAGTGCGCTGCTGGCCTTGGGAGCCAAAATCTGCGAGATTGATGGTGTTGCTAATAAAGCTAAAGTCATCTCGATGGGGGCCGATGGTCGTTTGGTGGCGGATGAGATCGACTTTACGTCGGTCTTTTAGCTCTTGGGCAAAGTCTGATTCGACGCGAGGCAGGTAGTTGAGATTGAGCGTTTCGGAGTCATGCGTGAGCTCTTTGTGAATCGCAGTGGCAAGCTCTGAGAGCTGTGCAAGAAAGGCTTTGCGGGTTGCGATGATTTTTGTGCCATGCTCAAGGAGCTGGGTGTCTAAAACATCGAGCAGGACGGGGTCAATGCTGTCTTGCTCGTTTTTTAAGAGGGCATTGCGCTCGTGGAGCGTGTGATTGTAACGCAAGAGGTCGTAAATGTAAGTGGGATGCGTTTGGCCGATTTCCATGTCGAGAAATCGCCTGCGAACAGCAGGTGCACCCTTTACAAGTTCGAGATTTTCGGGCGCAAAGAGGATGGCCTTGAGCTGACCGATGTAGTCGGCGAGGCGATTTTCAGGGAGGTGGTTGACCTTGACGTGGCGGCCTTTAGCGTCGAGCGAGAGTTCGAGCGGGACGGTGGTGGTTGATTTTTGGACATTTCCTGTGATGGTAAGGGACTTCTCGCCCCATTGGATGAGCTCCTTCTCGGTGCGCGTGCGGTGGGAGCGGGTGGTGGCAAGGAAATAGATGGCTTCTAAAATATTGGTTTTACCTTGGGCGTTGGGGCCAACGAAAAGATTGAGCTGGGGGTGCAGTTCAAGATCTAGGTGCATATAATTGCGGACATTTTGAAGATGAAGGTCAGATAAAATCATGGATGGAAGGGACTTTTGGGCTTGTCAGATTTGACAGGGTGTTTTGGGGAGATTTTGTCAGATTTGACAGCTTTTTGGAGCTGGGTTTTCTCAGCAAGCTGTGCGCTATGATGGCTGATTTCGGCCGCTGAGGCGCGGTCAAATTTGACAGATAGCTTTTCACGGGGGATTTCCAAGGTATCATCCGCATAGAGCTTTTTGCCACGGCGATTTTCGGGTTCACCATTTAGAAAAACGTCCGTTTCAGCGAGATAGAATTTGGCGGCGCCGCCTGTTGCAATGAGGCCTGCCTCTTTTAGAAATTGACCAAGCGTGATGTAATCGTTAAAAAGCGGATGCCGAGTTGCCATTGCCTTGTCCTTTCTAGCTTCGTCGTGTCGTGTGTTGCTGACGTGTGACGCTTAGAAAATTATAACATAAATAAGATGAAGTTTAAGCGTCAAATCAAACGACGAGATAACTTTTCTTGTCAAATTTGACAGGGGCAAAGTGCCTTAAAATGTGCTATAATAAGCCTCATGAACTTACCAGCTGGTGTGCGTTTGCACCTGATTCACGAAACGAAATTTAAAACGATTCGCGTGCAGCTTCGTTTTTTGACAGCCTTTGAGCCCCGTCAAATCGCGGCGCGCGTCCTTTTGTCAAATTTGATGGAAGCAGCAAATGCTGATTATAAAACGCCGCAAGCAATTCAGGAGAGACTAGCAAGCATGTATGGTGCGACTTTTTCAAGTGATGTCGTACGCAAAGGCGCGCAGCATCAGCTGATTCTTATCATGAGTCTTGTCAATCCAAAGCTTGTCGCTGAAGATACCCTTTCTGAAGGTCTTGAATTTCTCCATTCCGTGATTTTCAAGCCCTTATGGGACGAAGAACTCTTTACGATTGAAAAAACGAATCTTTTGCACTACCTCGCCTCCTCAGAAGATGATAATGACTACGTAGCAGGGCGTCGCTTACGTGAGCTCTTTTATGGGACTTGGCTTCCCGCTGAGGGAGATCTCGAAAGCGTTGAAGCTACAACTCTCGAAGACGTTCGCTCCGCCTATGAAAGACTGCTTGCGTCAGATTTGACAGATATTTTTATCCTTGGAAACGTCGAAGAAGCTGATTTAACAGAAACACTTGCCACCTGGACATGGCCTAGTCGCACCCCTGCCACACTTAGCATCTTTGATACACCCCAAAAACCCATGCTGTCAAATTTGACAGAGGTCACAGAGCACAAAGAGGCCTATCAATCCGTCCTTGCCCTGGCCTGGAAACTGCCGATTCAGTATGGTGACAAGGATTACATGGCGCTTCAAGTCATGAATGGTCTATTTGGCGCCATGCCGCACTCTAAACTTTTCAAAATCGCCCGCGAAGAGCGATCCCTTGCCTATGAAATCGGATCCGCCTTTGATAGCTGGTCCGGTCTCTTTCGCGTGATGGCGGGAATTGATGCCGCAGACGCCAAAGCCACACGCACCCTCATCTTAGAACTTCTCGCCCAGGTGGCAGACGGTGATTTCGATGAATCAGATCTCGCCGACACCAAAAAAATGCTGAAAAACGGCTATTACATGTCCCTCGACAATGCAGGCGCCCTCATTGAGCATGCGTTCACGCAAAGCCAAGTTCCTGAGCGCTTCTTGGATAAGGCAGACTTTCTAGTACAGTTAGCTGCAGTGACCTCCGCAGACGTCCAAAAAGTTGCCCGAAAGCTCCAACTTCAAGTCGTCTATCTCTTAGAAGGCATCACAGACACGTCAACCACAGAGACCGCACCACACCAAGAAAGAGTCTAACCATGAACGTAAAAACCTATAAAAACCTAGGCGAGACCCTATACACCGACATTCTCCCCAATGGCCTCACCGTCTATTACCTCCCAAAGCCTGACTATCACAAGACTTTTGGACTCTTCACAACCAACTTCGGGAGCCTCGACACCCGCTTCGGCACGCCCCTCACGACTTACCCAGAAGGCATCGCCCACTTCCTGGAGCACAAACTCTTTGAAAAGGCTGATGGCGACGTCATGTACAAGTTCGGAAGCCTCGGCGCCCAGACCAACGCCTTCACGAGTTTCAACCGCACCGCCTACCTCTTCTACACCGCAGAGCGCGCAAAAGACAACATCACACTCCTCCTTGACTTCGTCCAGACCCCCTATTTTACAGAGGAAAATGTCGCAAAAGAACAAGGCATCATCACCCAAGAAATCCAGATGTACCAAGATGATCCTGACTGGCGCCTCTACGCAGGGCTTCTTGCAAGTCTCTACCCAGATAGCCCACTTGCCGCCGACATCGCAGGTACCCCATCCTCCATACACGCCATCACCCCCTCGATGCTCTATGAGAACCACCTCGCCTTTTACCAGCCTGCCAATATGAACCTCTTTCTCACGGGTCCCTTCGACGTTTCAGACATGAGTGCCCTCGTCCGCGAAAATCAAGCCACAAAAGACTTCTCAAAACTCCCTCCCCTTCCCAAACGTGCCTCTTTTGCACCAGCACCAGCCGTTCCAGAAGCCCAGGAAACACTCGACGTTGCCCAACCCAAGGTTGCCCTAGGCATCAGAGGCACCGAAACAATAAAAAATCCCTATCGCTTCCGCCTTTCCCTTCAGCTTTTTACAGCTCTTACTTTTGGTGCGACGAGCGATTGGTACGAGACACACTACCATGCGGGCGATATTGACGATAGCTTTTCTACCGAGTTTGAAATGGATGGCGCAGGACGCTTTCATTGCCTGATTTTTAGTGCAGATACAGACAATCCAGAGCATTTCATCCATATCTTGCAAGAACGCCTCAAAAATTATACAATAGATGAGGACGCCCTTGCCCTCATCAAAAAGCAGATGCTGGGGCGTCACTTGGCAAGTCTCAACTCCCTCGAGTTTATCGCAAATGAATTCGCAGCGATGCCACTCGGTGCAAAAGAGACCCTCTTTGACCTTCCAGACATTCTCCAAAGCCTCAGTGCGACTGATATCCAGCAGATTTCAGAAAACTTCCTGAAAACCGCGCAAGAGAGCATCTACACCATAACCCCCAAGGATTAAAAACACAGGCGAACACGTTTCACAAATTCACAGAAAGGAGACCGCGTGGCAAAACACCCCATCGGCCAGGTCTTAAAAGACCGCCGCACACAAATAGACTGGTCGCTCGACAAGGCAGAACGCCAAACCAATATCAAGAAAATCTACATCAGTGCGCTTGAAACGGGCAACTACGAGGCTCTCCCAGGTGAATTTTACGTCCGTGCCTACCTCAAACAGTATGCGACCAAGCTCGACCTAGATATAGATGCCATTCTTGAGGCATACGATTCCCACACCGACGTTGAAGTCGATGATGATTACCTCGAAGACACAGGCAATTACCGCTTCGTACGCCCAGACCAACGCATCCCCGAGCGCCCCAAAACTGAAGAAGAAGTCGCCGAAGAAGCCGCCGAGACCCGAAGACACTACGCTCCCATCGTCCTCCTTTCAGTCGTTGCCGTCCTGATCCTCGCCGCAGTCTTAACCATTGTTTTTCTTAACCGCCAGTCAGGTAATGACATTACACTCAAAAACTACACCGTAGCCACTGCCACTTCCACAAGCTCTGAGACACCTTCAAGTTCATCCACACCCGCAACTACCATCAGCCTTGCGCAAAATGGTGCGACCGTCACCGCAACCGTCAATACCAGTAAAAATCCTGTTGTCATTGACTTTTCGTTGAATACAGGTGCTGCCACAACCTCATTTAGCCTCACCAATGCGAACGTCCAGGCAGCTACCCTCTCAAGTGCCAACCCGACCGCCGAAGCCACCCTTAACACGAGCGCAACCACAGCTACCATTACCTTAGGCAAAGTTGGCACCACTACCATTACAATAAATGGTCAGCCTCTGACGCTCACAGGCACCATGGCAAGCGCCTATCTCATTGTCCTCCAGATGAACTACACGGGAAACACCCCAACCACCACAGAAACGAGTAGCACGACCCCATGAAAAAAGAACAAATCCCTAACGCCATCACCATCATGCGCATCATCCTGATTCCCGTCTTCATCATCCTTTTGCAAATTCCTCAAAGTGGCCCAGGACTTTTGATTGCGAACCCTTCTCCTTGGAATCACACGTCTGTCCCCATCTACACACTTACGATTATCGCAGCCATCGTCTTTGCCGTCGCCTCAACGACCGATTTTCTCGATGGCCACCTTGCGCGCAAATGGCACGTTGTCTCAAATTTCGGCAAATTTGCAGATCCTTTGGCTGACAAAATGCTCACTATGGTAGCATTCATCTACTTGGTATTTGTAGGCCTTGCCCCCGCTTGGGTCGTTGCGATCATTGTCTGCCGAGAGCTCGCAGTGACAGGCCTTCGCCTCCTTATCGTGGAGCAATCAGGTACCGTCCATGCGGCCGCCATGCCGGGGAAAATCAAGACAGCCACACAAATGACCGGCATTATTTTCCTGCTCATCGGCAATTTCTTCTTCATCGGCACGGCCCTTCTCTACATCTGTCTGTTTTTTACCATATACAGCGGCATCGACTATTTTTACCAAGCCCGCTGGGTCTTCAAAAATCAAAGCTAGCCCTACAACCTCACCCTCAAAGTTTGCGGGATACACCAGATAAATCTGACAAAAGTCAGATTTTTTGCTACAATAGGGCGTGTCTAAAAACCGTTTTGCTTTTGCTCGCTTGGACGACTCGTCCAAGGTGGTAGATAAAGACTTGTGAAACAAGTCCCAGCCTGCGTCGAGGTAGCGGATGAAACATGTGAAGCTTGTGTCGCCCAAAAACGCTAGTTGTGCGTTCATTTATTCGGCGACGAATGAGGAAACTTCGTTTCTTGATTTGCTACCTTGACGCGTTGCGTCAAGCAAGCGCTGTGGCGAAGCCAGACGAGAAAGCAGGGAGTTGCCATGCGACTTGCAAGCTTGCTTGCTTAGCGAGCATGGACAGCGCAGCGCAAAGCGCGGAGATAGAGGTAACCTTTAATTGATTTGACGGATTTTGCCTTGGGCGTTGCGATCAACGTACATATTATTGATGCTAAAATAGCCGAGTTTTGCGAAAATATGTGCTTTGTCCGAACTGATAAAATTGATGAAATCTTGTTCGGTCGTGTTATCTTTGGCTTTATTGAGATACATGTGCTCGTAAGCCCAGATTTTCCAGTAGTTTTCAGAGACGTTTTTATAATTTGGCGCGACATTGTCAATCTCAAGCGCTTTGACACCTGGCTTATCCTTGTAACTAAAGGAAACATAGCTGATAGCACCTGGCGTTTGGCTGACGAGCTGCACCACGGAGCCGCTCGCGTCTTGCGTAGGTCCATTGAGCTCGGTCGATCCGTTCAGGCCATATTTGTCAAAATTGACACGTGTCCCAGAGCCTGCTGTACGTCCGATAACGGTGATTGCTTCGTTGGGGCCGCCCACTTGCGACCAGTTCGTGACTTTGCCTGTGAAAATCGAAATCAGCTGCGTCTGTGTCAAATTTGACAGACCTAGCTTACTATTAACAATCGGTGCAATCCCAACAACCGCAACTTTGTTGTCAATCAACTTGCTTGCATCAATCCCTGGTTTTTCTTCGGCGAAAATGTCCGAATTTCCAATCTGGAAGCTCCCCGCAGCCACTTGCGCAAGGCCAACCCCAGATCCCCCGCCTTGCACCATGATGATTTCAGACGGATGAAGTTTCATGTAGTCAATCGACGCCTGCTCTACAAGTGGTTGCAGAGCGGTTGAACCACCTGCTGTGATTTGCTGCTTTCCGTTGCCACAGGCCGTAAGTGCCACAAGCCCTGTAAACGCTAGAAGAGCTATGAGAAATTTCTTTTTCATAGCTCTTATTTTAGCATATTTGATAGCAAATTTTCACAAGCGCTTGTCGGAATTTTGCACAGAACTTGTGGGCAGCTGAATCACCTCTGCAAGCCCATCGCTACTCACAAGGACAAGTTGCACATCTTGCAAGTTGATAAATTGAATGAAATTCATGGCAAGCCTCCTGTCAAATTTGACAACGCGGTGTTTTAGGACTTATTTAGATACTTTCCCGTTGCTGTCCATCGTGACTTTCATGTCAGTCACAGGGATGTAGCCAAGCTTCTTGAGGTCAGCTGTGTCAGAGGCCAAGAACTTGATGAATGCTTTATCTGCTGCTGTTGTCTTTGAAGCAAGTGTGTACATGTGCTCGTAAGACCATACAGGGTAAGCATTTGTCTCAACATTGGCATAAGTTGGTGCAACGCCATCAAGCTTCAAGGCTTTGATACCAGAGTCGCTTGTGTAAGAGAAGGCCACATAGCTGATTGCACCAGGTGTTTGCGCAACAAGCTTCGTGACAGATCCGCTGGCATCCTGCGTTGCTTCCGTTGACAATTCGCTATCACCGCCAAGAGCCGTATTGTCAAATGTCACACGTGTGCCAGAGCCAGCTGTACGACCGATAACCGTAATTTTTTCATTTGATCCGCCAACCTGACTCCAGTTGGTGACTTTACCTGTGAAGATATCCGTCAACTGTGCTTTTGTCAAATTTGACACACCATTTTTGCTGTTGACAATCGCAGCATCGCCGACAACAGCAACTTTATTATCTGTCAATTTAGACGCATCAATCCCAGACTTCTGCTCAGCAAAGATATCAGAGTTCCCAATTTGGAAGCTTCCACTAGATACTTGTGTCAAGCCAGTCCCAGAACCACCGCCTTGAACGGTAATCTGCACATTTGGATTTTTTGCCATAAATTCAGTTGAAGCGGCTTGTGCCAGTGGCTGCAAGGCAGTAGAACCACCTGCGACAATCTTGCCAGACAAGTTTGCACTGCTTGAAGTTGTAGAACTTGTACTGTTTCCGCAAGCTGCAAGCCCGATAAGAGCAGCACCAGCAACCAAACCAACTAAAACTTTTTTCGTTTTCATTTTATGAAATTTTCTCCAGTATATTTTTATTTTGGCCGGACCTGTTTAACCGACACAGGAATGATAACACAAAAAAATCCCCCCCAATGTAAAGCTTTTGTAAATAGTACATCAATGCTTTGTAAATGGCGGCCGCAAGCGTTTGTAAATAAAAAACTACCGTGTCTGGTAGTTTTTGAGTTGCCGTGCCATATCGCGACTCTGGTCTTTCTCCCGAATCGCATTGCGCTTGTCATAGTCATGTTTCCCCTTGGCGAGCCCCATGAGGACTTTCGCAAAGCCATTTTTGAAATAGACCTTGAGCGGCACAAAGGTCATCCCAGTGTCTTGTAAAGCCCGCTCGACCTGGGCAATCTGCTTTTTGTGCATCAAAAGTTTCCTGTCTCGCACCTCATCGACATTTGCGATATTTCCCTCTTCAAAGTGCGCAATCACCACACCCGACAGAAAGACTTCACCAGCTCGCACTCGCGCAAAGCCGTCCCGCAGCTGAATGTGCGCTCGCCTGATAGACTTAATCTCCGTCCCCGTCAGCACCAGCCCGCACTCAAACGTCTCGCCAATCAGATAGTCGTGCGACGCCTTTTTATTTGAAGCCACAGGATTATCAAAAGTCCCCCGCGGCGCTTCAGTTTTCTTTTTTGCCATCTATAACCTATTATAACAAATTCTTCGGGACAATCAGACGAAACAAAAGCGCCTCAGCGCTTCTTTCCTTGGGACTTTCCACCAGCTTTCCCGAAAGATTTCTTCCCCTTCTTATAGAAGGGCCGTTGGTCATTTTTCTTGTAGTCGCCTGGTTTATGACCATGGTGCTCTTCTGGACCGTGTTTTCTTGACGCTTTAGCATCTTTAGAAGCACGGTTCTCAGCGCGAAGCGATGAGCTTCCTCTATTTCCTCGCCGTTCTGGACGTTCTGACTTAACGACCTTTTCATAGACATCAAGATCCGACTTGACCCATTGGAAGTCAATCTGCCCCGTCGCTTTATCCGCTCCCGTTAGCTTCACGCGTACGGGCGCCCCGATTTTGAAAATCAGACCGGTACTTTCATTTTGCAAGGTCAAATTGCGGTCGTTGAAGTTAAAGCGTTCTTTCAACTCCCGCGTCGCAATCAAACCTTCTACGGTATTTTCCAGCTGGACAAAAGCGCCAAATCCCGTCACACCAGAAATCACCCCATCGAACGTCTCGCCCACAAATTGCGCCATGTATTCGGCGGACTTGATTTTTGTGACTTCGCGCTCGGCATCAATCGCACGACGTTCCCGTGAGCTTGACTGCTGCGCAATCCCTGGTATCACTTCGTGGAAATGCGTCTTGACGTCTTCTGCGACGTGCCCTGAGATATAGTTATCAATCAAACGGTGCACAAGGAGGTCTGGGTAACGGCGTATCGGGCTCGTGAAATGCGTGTAATTCTCCGCTGCAAGACCAAAGTGACCCACGTTATTTTCACTGTAACGGGCTTGCTGCATACTCCGCAAGAGCATCATGTCAAGCACCGCCTCATAAGGCGTGCCTTTCACGCGGCGCATGAAACTCTGCAAATCCGCATTTTTGACCTTTGCGGCATCTCCCTGAAAAGGCAGACCCGCAGCCGCTGCAAAATCAACAAACAAGCGAATCTTTTCAACTTTAGGCTCTTCGTGAATCCGGTAAATCGCAGGGAGCTCACGCTTCATAAAGTTAAAAGCGACCGTCTCGTTCGCCGCGAGCATGAAGCTTTCTATCATCTTCTCGGCAATCCCACGCGTGCGTTTCACAATTTTCTGGGGGACGCCCGCGCTATCTACGACGATTTTGGACTCCGTCGTCTCAAATTCCAGAGCGCCACGGCGAAGACGCATGGCTTCTAAAATTTCATGGAGTTTCACGGCCGTTTTCACTGAATCGGCGATTTTTGGGAATTTTTCTAAAGCTTCTGCGTCGCCCGCAATCATGAGATTCACATCATCGTAGGTCATGCGATAGGTCGTTTTGATGACCGACTGCACGATGCGATAGTCGAGAATTTGCCCTTGTCCGTCGATTTTCATGACGCAAGACTGCGTGAGCCGATCCACTTGCGGGTTGAGCGAGCAAATGCCGTTTGAGAGCTTGACTGGGAGCATGGGAACGACCCGATCCGTCACATAGACGGAAGTGGCGCGCTCCAAAGCTTCTTCATCCAAGGCAGAGCCTTCTGTGACATAGTGTGAGACGTCTGCGATATGAACACCGAGCTCATAAAGGCCACTGCCTAAGTCTTTCACATGAATGGCGTCATCGAGGTCTTTTGAGTCCGCACCATCAATCGTATAGATGACTTCATTTCGGAAATCCTCGCGTCCCGCAAGTTCAGCTTCCGTGATTTCTTCTGTGATATTATCCACTTGCGTCATGACCTCCGCAGAAAACTCCGAGCGAATATCCATGGATTCAAGGATTTCAAGGACGTCAATCCCCGTGTCGCCCTCAGATCCAATGATTTTTGTGACGAGGCCTGTGATAAAACCTTCTTTATTTTGAGGATAACCTGTCACATCGAGCTTCACGAGGTCTCCCGTCTTGGGGTGGAGTCCTTCTGCTTGCACGAGAATCGGTGCGGTGAGTTTGCGGTTGCGTGAGGCAATCGTGCCGATGTAGCCATCATCCATGGTCTCGGTAAAGGTCCCGACTAGTGTCTTTGTGCCACGCTCTAAGATGTGCTTCACAATGCCCTCGGCAGACGTCCCAGACAAGGGGTTGCCATTGCGTGTGATTTCAATCTGCACACGGTCACCATCCAGCGCCCAGCGGGTCTTGCCATTCGGGATGAAAGCATCCGGCTCATCCGAATCATCAATCGTCACAAAGCCAAAACCGCGCGAATTCGCCCGAAAAACGCCTTCGACACGTGGTCCTTCCTTGCGCAAACGGACTTCGCCTGATTTTAGAAATTGAATTTTTTTCTCATTTTCGAGCTTTAAAAGCTCCGAGTACATGGCCTTGTAGTCTTCAGGCGCTGACATCTCGAGTCGACGTGCCAAAACATCAGGCGCTAGGGGCTTGTGATTTTTCTTTAAAAAGTCTACTATTTTTTCTCTCATAAAAATAGGGCGGAAAACCCGCCCTCTCCACTTTCTTAATTGAGTTCAACGGAACCTTCGCTTGCGCAACTGCTCAATTCCTTGCTCGAGCTAGCTCGAGTACATAAACAAGGACTTTCGCTGTTCGCAAGCTCAGAAACGTACCGTTTCACATCTTGTTTACTTTGTAGATAATATAACTAACGCAAAACCAACCAACATCCAAAGGCCAATCATAATCGCAGTGAAACGCTGCATGACAGCTTCAAAGCCACGTGCCTTATGACGCTCAAACAAATCATCACTCCCGCCACCACCTGAGAAGAGGCCTGCCGTCCCGTCCTGACGTGAGGGTTGAAGCAAAATTGAGAAGATGATAATCGCTGATAAAACAATTAAGGTCACAATTAGCGCGTTGTAGATGGTTTTCTCCATAGGTGTTTATTATAACAAAAAGTCCTGCATTTAGCAAGACTTCTACATGCTATAGGGCAGTCACGTATTTATAGGCTTCTTGTGCAGCTGCAGCACCATCGCCTACAGCCGTTGTAATCTGACGGAAATCTTTTTCGCGCACGTCCCCAATCGCGTAAATCCCTGGGATTTTAGTGTGCATGTGGTCGTCTGTCACTATCCAACCTGCATCGGTCGTGATACCAAGCCCCTGTGCAGCTTCACTCTGTGGGAGAAGTCCCACGTAGATAAAAACACCTCCAGCTGCTTTTTCAGTGGCCTCGCCAGTTTTAACGTTCTGGATTTTCACGCCGGTCACTTTTTTATCATCGCCCAAGATTTCGGTTACGACAGAGTCCCAGATAAAGGCCATTTTGGGTTCTTTAAAAGCACGCTCTTGAATGATTTTCTGCGCGCGGAGTTCATCCCTTCGATGGACAATCGTGACTTTACTTGCAAAGCGGGTCAAGAACATGGCTTCTTCAATCGCAGAGTCGCCACCGCCCACAACGATGATTTCTTGATCTTTGAAGAATGCGCCATCACATACGGCACAATAGGAAACGCCCCGTGCACCGTACTCGTCCTCGCCTGGAACGTCCAATTTGCGATGGTTGGCGCCTGTCGCAAAGATGACCGACTTCGTCTCAAAGGTTTTATCTTCTGTGAGGATAAGTTTTTTAGAGCCGTGGTCTTCGACTTTTTGGACGATGCCATAGGCGTTTTCGACGCCTAAAGGCTCCAAGGGTTCATACATCTTCATGGCAAGTTCAGGTCCCAGAATGCTCGCGTATCCGGGGTAGTTTTCAACTTCGGCGGTGTTATTCATCTGACCGCCTGGGGCGCCTTGCTCAAGGAGTAAAACTTTGAGGTTGCTTCTTGCTGCATAAAGTGCTGCGGTCATGCCACCAGGGCCTGCACCGATAATAATTAAATCGTACATTGTTTTCCTTTCAAGGGAGGTTAGCGTGCGCGCAAGATGACGAGGAGCGCCAATATTGCAAAAGAGAGGACGGGAATGGTAATGAGGTTTGCGATGAGTGCGTCGTGAAAAAACTGGCGCTGACTGATTCGCCTTCGCTCAGGTTTTCGTGCCATCCAGTAGAGAAAGCCTAGAAAAGTTGTCCCAATCGTGATGACTGCGGCAATCAGGATGGCGGGAAAATAGAATTCGAGGATGAGTGTAATCATAAATGACTTGCGAAAATGCCAGTGTGTCGTGAGAGGAACTCCTTGACACGAGCGTTTTTCGGATGGTTAAAGACATCATCAGGTGTGCCAGACTCAAGAATATGACCGTGTTCCAAAAAGAGGACTTTTGTCGCGACATTATAGACAAAATCCATCTCATGGCTGACGAGTATCATGGTCTGGCCGTCTTTTGCGGCTTGCAAAATGCAGGCCTGGACTTCGCCCACAAGCTCAGGGTCAAGGGCGGACGTCGGCTCATCAAGAAGTAATAACTCAGGCTTCATAACAAGGGCGCGGGCAATTCCCACACGCTGCTTTTGGCCGCCTGAGAGGTACTTCGGGTAATAGTCCATACGGTCTGTGAGCCCTACGACTTTGAGCTCTTCTTCAGCTAAGCGGGCGGCTTCTTCTTTGGGAAGTTTTTTGACTTGGATGAGGCCTTCCATGACGTTTTCTTTGGCTGTGAGGCGTTCAAAGAGGTTAAACTGCTGAAAAACCATGGCTGTCCGACGTCTGAGGCTTAAAATTTCTTCGGTCGTAATGCTGTCAAATTTGATAAGGGTATCGTCAAATTTGATGGCGCCAGAATCAGGTTCTTCGAGGTAGTTGAGCGAGCGTAAGAAAGTCGATTTGCCGGCGCCAGAGCTGCCAATGAGCGCAATCACATCTTGTGGGGCAATCTCAAGATTAAGATGGTCCAAGACAACGTTGTCATTGAAATTTTTGGAAAGATTTTCAACAGTAATCATGGCTGAAACCTCCCTAATGTATTGCTATCTTGCGACAATTTTGTTTGACTTGCGGCAAAGGGATCGAGACTTTCTTTGAGAAGTGTCCCTGTGCTTTTTGGTGGGGCTGGAATGGCCAAAGCCCGCTCAAGCCAACGAATGAGATTTTCCATGACGATACAAATCGCCCAATAAACAAGCGCAACCATGATATAAGCCTCAAACTGTCTGAAGGACTGACCCGCGATGATTTGTGCGGTCGCATACATCTCCACGACAGAGATTGAAAAGGCAAGTGAGGTGCCTTTTAAGAGACCAATCAACGAGTTTCCCAAAGGGGCTGTGGCTACTCTGGCGGCTTCGGGGAGCGTCACGCGCAAGAAAACCTGAAAGCCTGTCATACCAAGAGATTTTGCGGCTTCAATCTGGCCGGTATCTACGGACTGGATCGCAGCGCGAATGGTCTCAGAGTTGTAGGCTGCTTCGTTGAGCGAAAAAGCAAGAATCGCTAAAAACCAGGTGGGCACGCCATTGATGTTCCAGTTGGTCCCGTAGTTGAGGTTAATGGCCTGCAAAATCAAAGGAATCCCCGTATAGGTCAAGAGGAGCTGCACGATAATCGGCGTGCCACGAATAAAACTCACAAAGAGCGCCCGCAAAGGGTCTAGGACAGGGATTTTATTGATCCGCACCAAGGCTAGCAATAATCCTAAAAGTAGCCCGAAGAAGCCTGAAAAAATGGTCAAGAGGAAAGTCATGGGAATGGCCTTGACAATCGGTAGGAAAAAGCTTCCGAAATAGTGCAGGCTAAAGATTTTGGTGAAAAAGAGATTCCAGAACTGGTTGAAACTATATTTGCCTGGAATGATGAGAAATGGCAAGATCAGCGCAAGGAGTATAACAACGAGCACGCCTAAGCCAATGAGTAAAGGACGATGTTTTTTCATAGCTGTCCGCCTTAGCTAAAGAGGCTTGCTGCAGGTACGAAATCTCCACCAAGGTATTTTTCAGAGAGTTTTTTGAGGGTTCCATCTGCCTGAAGTTCTTTTAGAACTTTATTGACCTTTGTCTGGAGGGCCTTACCAGCACTTGTTTTCGCAAAGAGGAAATACTCGTAGCCATCATGCGTTGGATCTCCTGCTTGTGTCTCAATGTTCTCCGTCTTGAGGTCGCTATAGCCCATGTCTTTAATGGCTGATTTCGCAGAAATCGCGTCATAGAGGACAAAGTCGATTTTGCCTGTCTGGATATCTGAGAGGCGGCTTGTGAACGGCGTCTGGCCAGAAACGAAGTTGATTTTGATTTGTTTGCTGCTTGAGACTGTCTTATTATAATCTTGGATAAGCGTCGTATAGTTAGAAGCTGGCTCAGATTCGGTCGATTTTCCTGCTAAGTCAGCCAGTGTTTTGTAAGTGCCTGATTTTACGACGACAACATTGTTGGACTTTGAAAGAGGGCTCGAGAAATAATATTTGGCCGCACGTTGGCTATTCCAACCAAAGTCATTAGCGCCTATATCGACATGCCCTGAATCAATCGCACCTGCAATTGTGTTGAAATCCATAGTTTCAAAGTTGGCTTTGTATTCGGGAAGTTTTGCAAAGACGGCTTTCGCGACTTCGATGTCATAGCCTGTCTCTGAGCCATTAACCGTATAGTCAAATGGTTTGGTTGCCCCATCTGAGGCGATATTAATCGTAATTTGCTGCTTAGCACTTGACTTCGCACCACAGGCAGTAAGCAGGAGGCCGCTACACATGACGGCAACGAAGAGAGCGAGTGATTTGAGTAGTTTGTGCGATGTGTGTGTCATAATGACCTCCAGTGTGTGTATTTACTTGGGCTAGCCAAGTATGTGTTAATTGTAGCATAAATGGGCGAGAAGGCGAAAGATTTGACACGGAAAACGTTTTCTCATCTATGTGCTGCATCTGATAGTGGCTACAATCTTCTGTCAAATTTGACAAGGGACAAAAAAGCGCCGCAGATTTGACTGACATTAGCTACCGCTGATAAAGCAACAAAAAAACGCTGTCAAATTTGACAGCGTCGTTAGACGATTAACGTTTGACCAACCGCAATGCTATTCGTTGCAGAAAGGCCATTTTGCGCGGCGAGTTGTGAAACACTTGTGCCATAGGCCTTAGCGATTGACCAGAGACTATCGCCCGCGCGCACCGTATATTCTGAGCTGGCAGAAGGTGCCGCACTATCTCCCGTCAAGGTTAAGTGCTGTCCGATTTGTAAAATCGCATCCGGCGAAATGCCATTCATTGCTGCGAGTTGCGTCGCTGTTAGGCCGTTATGCTGGGCAATGGACCAGAGACTATCGCCCGACTGAACGGTGTAAATACCTGTTGCAGATGCATTTGTCACGGAGCTTGATGGAGCGCTTCCTGTGAGTGTCAAGACTTGTCCAATGTGGATACTGTTCGCTGAAGAAATCCCATTTAGTGCAGCAAGCTGGGAAACTGAGAGGCCGTAGTAGCTGGCAATGCCTGTCAATGTATCTCCTGCAACGACCGTATAAGTCTTTGCTGTCGCCCCCGTAGAGGTTGTAGCTGCGGCAGGTGCTGTATAGGCACCCCCGTCATAGGCTGTTAAATCATACTCAGAAATAATCGCATTGAGATGCGCCGCATAAGAAGGATCCGTTGCATAGCGCCCTTGGAGCGCTTCGGTGGCATCCAAGTAAGAGCTCGTATTGCTGCGCCACGTCCCTGAGTAAAAGTCAGAACGTAAGAGCGCAGCCTGTGCTTGAAACGATGCTTCTGGCGAGGCATAGGTCTGAAAACGTTGCATGACCGTCTCGGGCACGCCATCTACGTACTCAGTTGTTGGTAAGGACACGCCATCGCCTGAGATGTATTTGACGCCAAAAAAGTTGTTGTACTGACTTGCGAGCTGGCTATTGCCCCCACCAGACTCCAAAATCGCCTGGGCAATCATGACCGAGGGATATAGCCCATTGGCATTGGCAACAGGGACAGCGGCTTGCGCTATTTGCTGCACACTCATGGCAGAGACGGTCACGCCACCAAGTCCTACCGCACCTGCTGCGCCAAGCGCAACAGCAGCCGTTTTCAACATTCTTTTTTTATCCATGGATAAAGCTCCTAAAAAGGGTTTAGTCCATTATAGCCTTTTTTAAGGCGCTTGTAAAGTCTCAGATACGAATTATCGGATTAAATTCTGATAGATTGTTCGGAAAATAGTTAAAAATTGTTCGATTTCAGTCATGGTATTCATCGCATCAAGGCTAATTCTTACCGCAGTCGTCGCATCTTCAGCAGGGACATGCATGGCCATGAGCGTTGAAGCCGCTGCATTTTTCTTTGAGGCACAGGCCGATGTCGTCGAAAGATAGATTTCATGTTGCTCAAAAGCGTGTACGACCACTTCGCCACGAATGCCTTTTAAACCAAAGGTCAAAATATTCGGCGCAAAGTCATCTATGGCACTAAACAAAAGCACTCGATCGTGTTTTTTGAGCTCATCTAGGATAATTCTCTTCATCTCGCGCACGTGCTGACGCTTTACGTCGGTGTTATCAAGGGTTAAGCGCAGGGCTTTTGCGCTTGCTGCAATCCCTGCAAGGTTTTCAGTGGTGGAGCGCAGGTTTTCCTCTTGCCCACCCCCATGCAAGAGCGGTGTGATGCGTTTCCCAGCTTTTGCATAAACTATACCCACCCCACGTGGCCCGTGAAACTTGTGTGCAGAGAAGGTCGCAAAGTCCACACGCGGCAATAAAAAGTCTGAAACTGCAAGCTTACCAAGCGCTTGGACAGCATCCACATGAAAAGTCACACCTGGACGATTCTCAAGGATGGCTGCAATTTCGGTGAGGGGCTGAATACTGCCAATCTCGTTGTTGACGGCCATGACGGACACCAAAATCGTATCATTCCGCAAGAGCGCTGAAAAAGCAGAAATATCCACAAAGCCATCTGCTGTCACCGGGGCTAAATCCACCTCGAAGCCTTGGGTTTTGAGCCAAGCAGCTGTATTTTTCACGGCAGGATGCTCAATCGCTGAGAGAATAATATGCCGCCCTCGTTCGGCTTTCTCCCAAGCG
Organism: Streptococcaceae bacterium; assembly: GCA_031253335.1. Classification (GTDB taxonomy): domain Bacteria; phylum Bacillota; class Bacilli; order Lactobacillales; family Streptococcaceae; genus Lactovum. The sequence continues at coordinate 76,973 of JAIRWF010000010.1, read as the reverse complement.
ACACCCTTGACAACCCAGTTGTCGCCTTCTGTACCACCACTTGTAAAGAAAATTTCCTCAGAAGAAACGCCTAAAAGCTCTGCAAATTGCCGTCTGGAAGCTGACAGAAGTCTGGTTGCTGTCGTTCCAAGATTGTGCAAGGAGCTGGGATTTCCCATGATTCGGGTTGCTGTATCTGTATAGGTCTTTAAAACCTCAGGGTAAGGAGCTGTTGTTGCTGCATTGTCAAAATAAATCATGGCTTTATTTTATCACAAAGCGTTTGTCTCATCACGTTAAGATAGATTTTGCCGAACGCTCAAAAATATGGTAAAATAAATTTATCATTAGATACCAAAGGAGGTTATCATGGTTGTTGATGGTTATAAGAAGGTCATTGTCGGTATCGACGGGTCTGTTGAAGCAACAAAAGCTTTTGATAAGGCCGTTGCGATTGCGCAAATCAATGATGCAGAGCTTGTGCTTGTGAATGTCATTGACTTGCGGGCTTATCAGTCACTTTCTGCTTACGGCGGGACGGTACTTGCAGACGACACGCAAAAAGGGGCGGAAGCGCTCGTGAAGGACTATGCCGATGAGGCAAAGGCTGCGGGTCTTCACAATGTCCGGACGCGAGTGGACTTTGGCTCGCCTAAGACAATGCTTGGGACGACGATTCCAACTGAGGAAAAAGCAGATTTGATTGTGCTTGGTGCGACAGGTCTTTCCTATATTGAGCGGATGTTTATTGGCTCCGTTGCACAGTACATCATCAATCGGGCACCGTGCGATACCTTGATTGTACGTGACTAATCGAAATTAAAAACGCCCGCGGGCGTTTTTTGTTGCTTAGAGATTGAAATTTTGACGTTTCAGGAGAGCAGGGTAAAGGTTTTTGGTTTTATCAAGCTCTGCTTTTTTGGCTTCCATCTCTTCTGTGATGGTCACAGAGAAGTCCTCAAATATTGGGCGGCTTTCTTTGAAGATGTAGCCACCGTTTTTGAGGTCGCCATCATCATCGAAAATCGCCAGATGATTGGACAAGCTCGTAAAAAATTGATCCATGAAATAGCCAGGAATATAGAGGGTATGGAGACTCGTGAAGTTTTTCAAAAACTGATAATCAGCAAAAGCCACTTTGACATCTGCACGTGGGTCAATAAGCTCCCAATCACTCTCAGAAACAGGACGATTGAGGATTTCGATGACTTTGGCGTTGAGATTGCGCCGCACATCAATCTCCTTATGCAGCTTTTCAACAGCGAGTTGCTTTTTGAAGCGATTCTCATCATAGCGCATAAAAAGATAAAGACCCAAGATGAAGAGCAAGGCACCAAGCGCCATACCGACGATAAGGCTCACGATAATCGAAGTATTCATGGGCTTATTATAGCAGTTTTAAGACGAAAAGACAATGAAAAAAAGTCTGTCAAATTTGACAGACCTTATTTTATCGCTTTGTCAAATCTGACAGTATACCTTTAATGCAATAAAGGACCAATCATGCCAGCTAACGTGAAAATCAGCATGATTAAAAACATCACAATGACGACAATGTTGACAAATTGCAACCAAGGAGTTTTTTTCTTTTTGTATTTTTTCTTAGGAGCATTTCTCAGCTGTTGTTTGGCAGCAGCCTTGCGTTCACGCGCGGAGACGTAACGTCCAGAAGCATCATTTTCGTATTCTTCATCCATAGTGTTTATTATACCTCAAATCAACGAAATGTACAAGTCATTTTCTCAGGCTTCGCGATTGAAATTGCGCAAGTCATCAAGCGTCTTTGGTTTATCAAACTCGAGCAGATTCTGTGCAAAATTGAGCGCATTGACGGCAATGCCGCTGATCCCTTTGAGCACATGGAGGGCAACCGTTGGATGCTGGATGTCTTCAAGAGTCATTCCCAAAATAATCCCATGATTTTGCCTGAAAGTATCGCCAAAGCCTGGCGTGGTAAACCAGCCGCCGAGATTTTCGACGGAGTCAAAGGCAGGAATCCAAATGCGATCATCACTCGCACGCATGGTCGAAAAGACGCGCTTCATCTGGCCATTCTCCTCAGGCGCCTGATAGCAAGGCACAAGATAAAGACGTTCGCGTGGTTCTTTAGCCAAATTGTCTTGCGAACTGGCTGTAATCACCACATTGCCAAGGATTGTGAGTTGTCCGACCTCGCTTTTTTCAAGAATCGCCATATTTCCAATCTCAGGATCCGTCGAGGTATGGAGATTGAAGCCATAGGCGTCAAGGGCAATCCCGTTGCTATCCACAAAAGTCACCAGCTCGAAAAAAGACATCATCTGCCACTCGAGATGGCTTTGAACGTCGGGGAGCTTGGCCATGAAGGTATTCCAGGCGCTCTGCGTCGTAAACACAGGCAGGACATGGAGATTGCCCATTGAAACCGTAAAAATCTGTGACGGTGCGAGGATTGCATAGTGCGAGAACGCACTAATCATCGCTAGGCTTTGTTCAAAGTCAAAACGCTGAGGAAGCCAGCTCCGAAAGGCGGCGTCAAGTGCAGCGTCCATTTGTAGAGGTTCTTGTGCCATATTACTCCGGTTTTTTCGAGGAAAGCTCGCTGAATTCGTCGCGATCTTTCATTTTGAAGGGTTTGCGATTATCGTGATGGTCGCGATGGCCATGATTATCCCGTCCACCGTGTCGTTCGCGTTTTTCAGGTTCAACATAACCCTCTGGTTTAGGTGTCAGTTCACGCATACTGGCATCAATGCGGCCTTTATCATCTATTTTCGTAATTTTGACTGCGACTTCATCGCCCATGTGCACGCGGTCTTCGACTTTTGCGGTACGTTCCCAAGCCATCTCAGAGATGTGCACCATGGCATCTGTATTGCCAAAGAGATTCACAAAGGCGCCAAAGCTCTCAATCCGCACGACCTTGGCGTGTTCATAGACTTCGCCGACCTTCGCCTCGCGGATGAGCTCTGTGATAATCTCTTTCGCACGCTGAATGGCATCCAAATCATTGCTGTAAATCGAGCAGAGCCCGTCGTCATTGATGTCAATCGAGACGCCTGTCTCATTAATGATGCTATCAATCGTCTCGCCACCTTTACCGATGACAATCTTGATCTTGTCGTAAGGCACATCAATCGTGTCAATCTTCGGTGCCGAAGGCGCCAATTCTTTGCGTGGCTCAGCAATCGCGCCTTGAATGACGTCCAAAATCTGCATGCGAGCTTTTTTCGCTTGAGCTAAGGCTTCTGCTAAAATCTTCGCATCAATTCCCTGGACTTTGATGTCCATCTGAAGCGCCGTAATCCCGTCACGTGTCCCTGCCACCTTGAAATCCATGTCGCCAAAGTGGTCTTCAAGACCTTGAATATCGGTCAAAATCGTGTATTGTGCACCGTCCGAAATAAGACCCATTGCAATCCCAGCTACTGGCGCTTTAATCGGCACACCACCTGCCATGAGGGCAAGTGTTCCCGCACAAATTGAGGCTTGCGAAGATGAACCGTTCGACTCAAGGACTTCTGCAACGAGGCGAATGGCATAAGGGAATTCTTCAAAGCTCGGCAAGACCTGTGCCAAAGCGCGTTCACCTAGGGCACCGTGACCAATCTCACGACGGCCTGGTGCGCCATAGCGGCCTGTTTCACCGACTGAATATTGTGGGAAGTTGTAGTGATGCAAGAATCGCTTGCGGTACTCAGGGTCGAGGCCATCAATAATCTGTGTGTCGCGCATGGGACCAAGGGTCAGCGTTGAAAGAGCTTGCGTTTGTCCGCGCGTGAAGAGGCCAGAGCCATGGGTTTTGGAGCGTGGCAAAAAGTCGATTTCCGCATCAAGCGGCCTAATTTCATCAATCGCACGTCCATCAGGACGGACTTTTTCTTCGATGATGAGGCGACGCACTTCGGCATGTTCCATGTCTTCAAGAATCGTCTCAAGGTCACGCATTTTGACGTCGAGCTCTTCGTCATTTTCCCAAAGGGCGGTGTATTCGGCAATCGCTTTGTCCTTGACGGCTTGAGTTTCAGCTTCGCGAGCGAGTTTGTCGCCATTTTTCACAGCGGTCTGGAGCTCGGTATTATAGTTGGCAACGACCTCGCTACGCAAATCAGCGTCTGGCTGAATGAGTTCAACCTCTGCTTTTGGTTTACCGACAGCTGCCACAATCTCGTCTTGGAAAGCAATGAGTTCTTTCACTGCAGTGTGACCAGCAAGGAGCGCTTGGAGCATGGTATCTTCGTCGAGTTCTTTGGCGCCAGACTCGACCATATTGATGGCATTGCGGTTACCTGCGACAATCAAATCGAGCTTGGATTCTTCTTTTTGGGCTTTACTTGGGTTGATGATGATTTCGCCGTCAATTACACCGACTTCAACGCCTGCAATCGGCCCGTCAAATGGAATATCCGAAATCGCCAAAGCGAGTGATGAGCCAAACATCCCTGCAAGACGAGGCGCTGCATCTGGGTCGTAAGATAAAACTGTGTTGATGATCTGGACCTCGTTGCGGAAGCCCTCGGCAAACATAGGGCGAATCGGCCGATCAATGAGGCGCGCGGTCAAGGTCGCGTCTGTGCTAGGACGCGCTTCACGCTTCATGAAGCCACCCGGGAAACGCCCTGCGGCGTAGTATTTCTCGTCGAAATTGACTTGCAAGGGGAAGAAATCGCCTGTGGCAAGTTTTCCCATGGTAGCTGCTGTGAGGACGGTCGTGTCATTGTAACGCGTAACGACAGCACCATTGGCTTGTTTTGCGACTTGGCCGGTCTCGACGGTGAGCGTGCGGCCATGGAAATCGAGTGTGAACGTTTGTTTGGTCATGTGTAGAGGTGAGTTTAGTTTGTAAACTCAGTTCCTTTCTGTATTTTCACGTGTTCTTTACAAAATTCAACCTGTCAGATTTGACAGACTCAATTTTGCATAGAAAACACGCTTAAGCCTATTATACACTATTTCTCGCCTCCTGAAAAGTCTCAGTTATGCTATAATAAATGAATATGAATATTTCTGTCATCGGTTTGGGGTATGTGGGCTTGTCAAATGCGTTACTCCTTGCGCAGCACAATGAGGTCACCGCTTTTGACATCAACCAGAAGAAAATCACACAACTTCAAAAGGGTCTCTCTCCCTTGGAGGACGTTGAAATCGAGACATTCCTCGTGCGCGACAATTTGCATATTTCCTTTGAAACCTCATTTGATAAGGCCGTCGCAGGTGCTGATTTAGTCATCATTGCCACGCCAACAGACTTTGACGAGACAACACAGGCTTTTGATACGACGTCAATTGAAGCTGTTCTCGCACAACTTTCCGCCGTCAAATTTGACAAGACAATTCTGATTAAATCCACCATTCCCCTGGGCTATATCTCAAAACTTCCCGCCGCACTTCATCCCAAGCAAGTTCTTTTTTCCCCAGAGTTCTTGCGCGAAGGCCATGCCCTGTTTGACAATCTTCACCCAAGCCGCATCATCATAGGCGAAGAAAGCGAGCGTGCCCGTCAAATTGCGATTCTATACGCAGATGCAGCTGTCAAATTTGACAGTACGCACATTTTCCTCATGGGAGAGCTCGAAGCCGAAGCCACGAAGCTCTTTTCCAACACCTACCTTGCCTTGCGTGTCGCCTACTTCAATGAAATCGACAGTTACGCCCTTGCAAACGGCCTAGACAGTCGCAAAATCATCGCCGGCATGGCGCAAGACCCTAGAATAGGCGACTTTTACAACAATCCAAGCTTTGGCTATGGTGGCTATTGCTTGCCTAAGGACACCAAAGAAATCGAAAGCGAATACGCGAATGTCCCACAAGACTTGATTTCCGCGGTTGTCGCTGCCAACAAAACGCGAAAAGCCTTCATCGCTGATGCAATACTCGCCAAAAAACCCGCATCCATCGGGATTTATCGCTTGACTATGAAGGCCAACTCTGACAATTTCCGCTACTCTTCCATTTTGGACATCTTAAACATCTTGAGAACAAGCGGTATTCCACTGACTATCTATGAGCCAAGCCTTGTTACAACTGACTTCCAAGGTATCCCACTTGAAAACAATCTCGAAACCTTCGCGCAAAAGAGTGCGCTGATTGTTGCGAACCGCATGTCTCCTGAGCTTCGTCCTTATGCTGAGAAAGTATTTTCCCGTGATTTATACGGGCGTGATTGATATGATTCCGATTTCGACTGAAAAAGTACGTGCACTGCAGCTTGACATGGTGTCCTACATTGATGGCATCTGTCGAGATGCTGGCATTGACTACTCCCTCGCCGCAGGGAGTCTTTTGGGTAGCATCAAGTACCAGGGTTACATCCCTTGGGACGACGACATCGACATCATGTTGACGCGCCCCAACTATGAAAAGCTCATGAAAGCACTTATGACAGATCTTCCCGACGTCTATCAGCTCAGCTATTACAAGGCTTGCGAGACCTATCTTCCTTTTGCAAAGCTCTACGACGCAAGAACCACCTACAAAAGCCGACTCGACCATCTCAATCCCGTGCGTGGCGTCTTTATCGACATTTTCCCGATAGATAGCTTGCCAAATGACCCTGCCATCAGAAAGCATTTCAAATCCTCGATTCAGTACGCCGTGACAAACCTGATCACATCCTGCGACCACGGACTTGCCTATGCGAGCTCTGAGCATTGGTACTACGCTCTGGCAAAGCTTATCCTCTGGGCACCGAGTCATCGGCGCAATCGTGGCAACTGGCAGGAGCTTGCTGAAGAAGCCGATCTCACCATGCAGGCGCACAACACACTACCAGATAGCGATTATTGCAACTACGTCTATAATCCACGCGGCAAATCAGGCAATTTTCCAAAGTCCCTTTTTGAACGCTATGAAGATTGCCCCTTTGAGGGCTTGACTTTGCGTCGCCTCACAGACTACGACGCCTACCTCACTGAGCTTTATGGCGATTACAAACGCACACCAAAGCCACACGAACAGCACAATCACAGCTACTACCGCTATTTCTGGCGGAAAGAGGAGGTCTAATGCGCCTTCTCAACTCACTCAAAAATAGCGCCATGAGCGTCGGGCAAATGCTTGTCACGACCTTATTTACCTTTCTTGTGCGCACAGTCTTCATTCGCACACTTGGCGTGGATTACCAAGGGCTCAACAGTCTTTTCACGAGCATCATTGGCATGCTCTCGATTGCCGAGCTTGGGATTGGGACAGCGATTATCTTTAACATGTATCAGCCACTTGCAGCTGGCGATACCGAGACCTTAAAAAGTCTCATGCGCTTCTATCGCAACTGCTACCGGGTTGTCGCACTTGTGGTGACAGCGATTGGTCTTCTTCTGCTGCCTTTTTTGCATCTGTTCAGTCACTACCCTGGTATCCATGACAACGTCATCCTCGTTTTTCTCTTGTTTCTCGCCTCGACCGTCGCGGGCTATCTCTTTAGCTACAAGCGCTCTATTCTTTATGCCGACCAGAAAAACTACTGGCTGAGTCTGTTTGACACGCTTCAGACACTGATTCTTGACATCTTGCAGCTCGTGATTCTCCTTCAGACGCACAGTTTCATCCTTTTTCTCTTGGCAAGCCTTGTCACAACACTTCTTGAGAACTTTTATATTGCATATTTTGCAAATAAGCGCTACCCATGGCTCCGTGAGAAGCCTATCTCTCCACTTCCACGCGATATCCTTCACGCTTTTCGCAAGCAGATCTACGGCATGTTCTTCCATAACATCGGCACCTTTGTCGTTTTCGGCACGGACAGTCTTATTATCACTGCCTTCCTGGGACTTGGCACAATGGGGCGCTACGCCAATTATCTGCTCGTGACAAATGCTGCCTCCACCCTTTTGGGCACTCTCATCAGCGGCGTGACAGCTTCTGTGGGGGATCTCCTGACTGAAAATGATCCTGATGCTGCCTTTGACATCTATCAAAAGATGAGCTTTTTGAACTTCTGGCTCGAGAGTTGGGCTGCGATTGCGATTTTCCTTGTTATGCAGCCCTTTATTACGCTCTGGCTGGGCAAGAGTTTTCTCCTATCTATCTCAGTCCTTTTTTGCATCGTGCTTAACTTTTATGTGACCGGTATGCGGCGCCCTATTCAGATTTTCCAGTCTGCAGCAGGCATTTTTTATGAAAACAGGCATGTTCCCATTCTTGAGTCCCTTATTAACCTAGTAGCATCGCTCATCTTGGTGCATTTTCTGGGCCTTGAGGGCGTGTTGATCGGAACTCTTCTTTCGACGATGATTCTCTACGGCTATAGCTTCCCGAAATACCTCTATCAGCCGACGTTCAAGCGGCCAAACCGTGACTATGTCATTGAACAGCTCCGCTGGCTTGTGCTTTTTCTTGCCATGCTCGCACTTTCAGCGCTCATCTTCTTTTTGGGACATGGGATTTCTGGGCATTGGGCACTTTTTGCTTTTGCAATCGCGCTGGGGCTCATTTTCCCAAATCTTCTACTTATTTTGCTCTTTTCTAGGCGTTCAGAGTTTCATTACTATAAAGGCCTACTCCTAAGCGCCATAAGGAGAACCCAATGAAATTTTCAGTAATTATTCCGGCCTTCAACGCGGAAAAAACGATTGAAAAATGTCTCGAAAGCCTTGCTGCGCAGTCTTACACAGATTTTGAAGTTCTCGTGATTGATGACGGATCACGGGATCAGACAAAAGAACGCGCCTCCGTCTTTCCTTTTGTGCATGTTTTCACGCAGCCTCACAAAGGCGTCTCTGCTGCGCGCAACTTGGGTCTTGAAGCTGCTGTGGGAGACTACATCGTTTTCATTGACGCAGACGATTGGGTCAGCCCCGAGCATTTAGCTCTCCTTGCAGAAGCTGTCAAATCTGACATGCCTCTTTGTATCTTCAATAGTTTTTTTGTCAAATCTGACAAAAGCCTTGAAACGCTCTCTTATGGCTGTCAAAAAACGCACGTCCCAGTCGCTGAAGCACTTGAACTCATTTTGTCTGCCACCAAGTACCAAGGTTGGCCATTTAACAAAGCCTTCCGACGTGATTTATTGCAACAAACCGCTGTCAAATTTGACGAAGACATTTTTTACTCCGAGGATACCCTCTTTATCACCGAATTTCTCGTTAGCGCACACGCACTTGCTCCTGACGCTCATGTCACCTGCCTCAATCAGCCAAGCTATCACTACACGCCAGGGCGCGCGACCCGTCAGTTGGATGCCAAGTTTCTGACACTCCTCGATGCGCAAGCCCAAGTCTCCGAGCTTACCTCATCTTTTAGCTCCCGTCTTCAAGCTTATAATCGCATTAGCCAGACTTCAGGTCTTGCGGCTGTCTATCGCGAAGCCGTTTCTCACAATTTTCTGACATCTGAAGTCGCTGTCAAATTTGACAAGCTCCAAAAGCACTTCATTCGTGAACTTCTATATGGTATGACACACAGTCCCAGTCCCCGCAAGGCTTATCAATTCTTGCACACTTTTCTTGCTGCACGAAAACTCGCCAAAAGGAGGTCCCATGCCTAACACACTTTCCGAAAAAATTCGGCGTCAGCTCTTTGCGCGCTACCTCCACCTTGCCGCTTTTTTCACCCGCAAAAAGCCTTATCCCAAAGTCTTATCAAGCGACCAAACACTCGATTTACTTCTCTCGCAACACCTATCTCTTGCCCGCTTTGGCGACGGTGAGTTGGGGCTTCTCTCAGGCTACCGTGATATCTATTACCAGCACAAAGACCCCGCTCTCACACGTGAGTTAAAAGCCACCGCATCAGAGCATGACGCGCGTCTCTTGGTTGCTATTCCCGACGTCTTTGATGCGACGCACAATGCCGAACTTTACATTCCCGATACTGTGCGTTTCTGGGATGAGAAGACTGCCTACGCACCTTATGGCGCCTATTGGAAAAAATACTTTACCAATCCTTTTTACGGCGACGCCCTCCTCACGCGCTTTTATATCACCCGACGAGACAAGTCGCAAGCAGCTACCTACGTCCAAAAACTCCAGCAGATCTGGCAAGACCGTGATATTCTCTTTGTCGAAGGGGCGCTCTCCCGCCTCGGTGTGGGCAATTCTCTCTTTGCAAATGCCAAGACAATCCGCCGCATCATCGCACCCACGCGTCATGCCTATGATTGCATTGATACGCTAGAAACAGCCATCACGACTGTGGCGACAAAGGACACCCTGATTATTCTAGCTCTCGGTCCCACAGCCACCGTCCTCGCACGTCGCTTAGCCCGCAAGGACCTTCAAGCGCTTGATCTTGGTCACATAGACATCGAGTACGAATGGCTCCAGATGCAAGCCACAACAAAAGTTCCCGTTCCCGGCAAGTTCATCAACGAAATTGGCGACGGCAGAAATGGCCGCAAGATTGACGCACCAAACGACCCAACCTACGCGAACCAAATCATCGCCCGCTTTGATACCAACTCCAAAGAAAGCGAGAACGTGCACCCATGACCCACACAAAACGCAGTCTCCTTTCTCTTCTTACCCTCGTCGCTTTTTTAGGCTATCTCGTTATTTTCTGGAACACGCGACAAATCGCATCCCTTGATACGAGCACCTTTCAAGCAACCTGGTGGCACTATCTCGCAACGCATGATATTTCAGGCATTGCCACACTCAACTTTCAGCATTTTACCTACAGTGGCAACTACACGACCATTTGGTACGCTCTCATTCTTATTTTTATCCACACGGGCTTTTATAGCCATTTTGGCCTAGCACTGAGCATCAAAGTCGCAAGTCTCATCGGGTCGCTTGCCTCAGGTATCCTGATTGACGTCATCACGAGTCAGCTTCGCCCAGATTTGCGCCATCTTTCTTCACTTTTTGCTGTTCTCACACTTTATTTACCTGCTTTTTTAGGTGACCTTCTCAAAACAAACCTTCCCGACAGTATCTATCTTGCGCTGGCACTTGCTTCCTTTCTCGCTTTTATTAAAAAGTACTGGTTTCTCGCTGCTTTCCTCCTAGGTCTCGCCCTTTCTTTCAAGCTCATGGCGATTTTTCTACTTCCTACTTATCTTTATTTTTACAGCCGTGATTTCAAAAAAGTTAAGCTCACTCAAAAGCTCGCGCCTCTTGCAGGCTTTCTGGCCATCCTTTTTGCCTCCCTTCCAAATGTCTTCGCAGGTGGGAAGTTACTCGATGGAATTGTTACGCCGCTCCTTGGGCGCAGCTCAAGCTCCATGCAATGGCTCTCAGACTCTCTTTGGGCACTCTCACCCATCAATCCCAACGCTTTCAGACTTTTCTCCTTCGTGCTGTTGGCACTCGTTCTTGTATTCACGGCGTTTCTCATCCGCCCCATCACAGACAATGCCTTTCTATGGACCTTTTTACCAGTCCTCTCAACCCTTTTATCAACTTATCTCCTACCCGCGCAGCACGGCAATTACTTCGCACTGGCCAGCATTTTCGCTCTTCTCACGCTTCTTGCGCGCCCTAAAAAAACCTATATCTTCCTTGCTGTCCTCCTCAATCTTCTTCTAGCCAGTCTTTACGCCAATCAATTTGCCAACCCTTTTGCTTTCATTTGGAATGACAGCCGCCTGATTTCGCTCATTTTCCTTTTCATCCTTATTTTATGCTATTCTCTTATGTTTAAAGAAAGGCTAGCTCATGAAAAAGCTCATTAATCCTGCCATTGTTCTCATCGGTCTTGTGCTCTATGCCGCCCTCATGTGGCACATGCGCTATACCTTCACCTTTGATACCGTCACACAAAAAGAGTGGTGGACTTACCTTGCCACACACGGTTTCCATGGCATTGCGACCATCAATAATAAAGTGGCTAACTACACGACCATTTGGTATTTCTTAATTTATAGCCTCTTCATCAAAACAGGTCTTTACGCTTACCTTGGCGTGGCCTATTGTCTCAAGCTCATTGGCCTTTTCTTTTCTATTTTATCTGCCGTGACGATGTACTTCATCACGCGACGCTTGCGCCCTAAAAGCATGTATCTCCCTACTTTTTGTGCCGTATTGACTCTTTTTTTACCCGCTTTTTCCATGGACATCATGAAGTCAAACCTGTCTGACGCAAGCTATCTCTTTTTCGTCCTCTTATCTTTTCTCATGCTCTTAAAAGACAAAAAAGGACGCATGTGGTTTTTCTTAGCGTTCGGCGCCACTTTCAAGGTCATGGCCATTTATGTTGCCCCCCTTTATATCTATCTTTATTTTCGGGATTTCAAAAAAGCCTCCTTAAAAGAGCGTCTCGCCCCACTCATCGGAGGCGCCTTTGCGATTAGTCTTGCCTCCCTGCCAAATGTCCTTGCGGGCGGTAATTTCTTTGACGGCATCTTAGGTTCTATTTTGGAGCGCACGGGTGGTCACGTTTTTGATGGCGGCTTTTCACTCTGGGCGCTTGTCTATGGGATGGGGCTTGGGACAACGCCTCTGTGGATTAAGATTTTTTCTCTCACGATGGTCGTCCTTCTCCTAATTCTGACAGGTCTTCTCATCGCACGTTTCACGCGCCCCGAAAAAGAAAAAGCCATTCTCTATGGCCTTTATCCAGTGATTTCAGCAGGACTTTTTTGGTGGTGGCTGCCCGCACAGCATGAGACCTATATCGCAACAGCAACACTTTTTACCCTTATTTATGTTCTCTTAGACCCTGGGTTTCTCTCACTTCTTAACTTCCTCTTCTACAACGGGACGCTCTTTTTCGCCTATTACTGGATTTCCCTCAAAGAAGTCCCAGCAAAAGTCTTCTTCTTTCAGACCGACTGGCTCTTTAGCTGGCACCACGGGACCTACTACCCCGCCTTTGCCATCTGTGCCGTCCTCTTTGGCCTGATTGTTCTCTTTAGCTACTTTACCTGGTGGCGCAGCAGCCGTTTAGTTGGAGAAAAATGAGCCGTTCCAAGCTCATCTTTTGATGCGGTGAACAAGTCTTAGCAGACGCAGATAAAGCGCATAATGCGACGTCGAACGATACCAAAAATTCTTGTGAGACCGCTTTTCGAGCAAAGTATGGTTTTCTGTGTAGAGACGCGCCAGGAGTTCGCGTGCTATGGCTGTGTCCTCGCCCACGTAGCGCTTAACGAGTGCATCATTCCCCGAAAATGACTGCGCACGACTATAATCTAGCCCCTCAGGGTGCTTTTTTTCAAAATAGCTTTCTAAGAGCTGATTTTTTTTGAACTGATCAAAATGTCTGGGATTTGCAGGTGCGTTTAGAATAGAGTCAGGCCGTTTCCGATAAAAATAGCTCGGACTATCTAGCAATACCACACGCGACGTCTCATCTAACGTCTCATAAAAATAAGGCCCATCTTCTAAAATCATACCGACTTCAAAGCGAATACGCCCAGCTACAGAACGTTTCATCAAGCGTCCCCAAGCATACTTAAACGAATGATTTGACGCTGCAAGACTTTTAACACGCATCATATAGTCCCCCGTGATAAGCGTCGTTTTCGGATTTTTAACATCTTTGAGTTGCACGATATCCCGCGTATAAAGGCACTGCGCACTGTCTGCGTCGCTAGCTATCACCGCCGCATAGAGATCTTCGATATGCCGAGGGGAGATGACATCATCGCTATCAACAAACAAGAAATAGTCTCCCTTAGCCGCGTCAAGCCCTGTATTTCTTGCACCCGAGAGACCAAGATTTTCCTGCTGAATCAGGTGAACGCGACTGTCTTTTGCTTGATACGCCTCCGCAATAGTCTTTGAACCATCTGTCGAGCCATCATCTATGAGGATGATTTCAAGGTAGGCATACGTCTGCGCCAAAACACTCTCAAGACATTCCTTGAGATAGGCCTCAACGTTATAGATTGGAATGATGACACTAATTAACGGCTCCATATTAACTCCAGCCTCGTTTTTGAATCCGTTTTTGGCGTGCCTTGTAGAGCGGACGGATTTTTGCTAATTCATTCGCATTAAAAGCCGCCTCGCAAAGCGCCCACACGCGTGCGTAATTTTTGTCTAACTCCTTGTAAGTTTCCTCACGCACAGTATTGGTCATGGAGCCTGTCGTCTTGCGCCAGTGATAAAGCGCCTTGTGGCAATGCACAATTTTTTTGGCTTTGAGATAAAGTCCGGTATTTAGCACAATGTCTTCACCCGCATTTGCATATGGAAAATCAAGTTCTAACGCAAGTGAGCGCAAAATCAAACGATTCCAAATCGTGTTACCATAGGCAAAGCTTCTTGTTTGAACACGCCTAAAACTTCCTGTTTCGGGGATTTTGGGCTGACGGATGATTTCGCCTGATTTTTCGTAATCACACACGACCACATCTGCGTGAGATGCCTGTGCGGTAAGCACCATATCACTCACAGCACTTGGTACAAGTGTGTCGTCTGCATCCACATTGAGGATGAAGTCGCCCTTCGCCTGTTCGAGTGCGGTTTTTCGTGCTTGCGGGAGGCCTTCATTGACAGACTTTGTGAGGATGGTGAGGCGATCCGAAAAACGCGAGAGAATCTCGCGACTGCCATCTGTTGACGCATCATCTACGCAAACGATCTCAAGATTGGGATAATCTTGCGCTAAGAGGCTTTCAAGGCACGCTTCAAGATAAGGTGCGACATTAAAAACCGGAACGAGAACGCTCACAAGAGGTTGCGGTGGATTCGTTGCGGCCATTTGTGCAATCAGTGTCTTGGAGTCTTTTTCTTCGCGTGCACGGCGGACATTCCAAAAGAGAATGATTTTAGCAAGTTGTGTTAAAAGTTTCATTGATTCAGTCGATAATAAACATAAGCCGTAAGTGGAATTCGGCGTGTAAGATACTGCAATTTACGTCCCCAAGGGAGTTTGAAGAAGCGAACCTGTGAGAGAGCCTGTTTTAATGGTGAAGCTGCGAGATAGTTGAAAAACCCAGCCTCTGGTTTGCAAAAGCGGAGCTCGCGCATGCCATAGCTCACGATGAGATCATCTGCCACGCGTTTATCAGGGCAATCTCTTAGCAATTTCGCGCAGATAGTTGCCGCATCCAAGATAAATTGCGGGCGGCGTTTATGGCTTGCACCCTCAGCACGCCCCAGAGTGTAGCAATAAGCGGGTGTCGGACACCATACCGCTTTGTTTACGATATTCCAGAGGTCAATCGCAAAAAGAACGTCTTGTCCTGTCCGCTGGTCTGTAAAGCGCAACTCAGGATGTGCCCCTAAAAAGTCCCTCCGGATGAGCTTGTTCCAAGGCGGGGTGTAAGTCATCATTTTCTGATGTGTGCAGAGATCCGCCACAAGATCAGCATTCTCCTCGTATCGCTTTGCGGGAAGCGCATAGTTCGGTGTCGTGACGGCATGGGTAGTCGCATTTTTTAAGCTCATTGCAAAAATAACCATCTCAGGCTGCTTTTTTGTTTCCGCAAAAACCTCTTCTAAAGCTGCCGCATTGATGCGATCATCTGGATCCATAAAGAGCACATAGTTCCCCGTTGCGGCCTCAAGCCCTTTATTTCGTGCAATTCCAGCACCTTGATTTGCTTGATGTACGACTATCAAATTTGACAGACCCTCAAACTCCCGCAATGCCTCTGTCAAATTATCCGTTGACCCATCATCCACAACAATCAGCTCTACTGTCAAATTTGACACAGCCAAAACGCTACGAATCGCATCAGAAATATAATCTGCCACATTGTAGGCTGGAAAAATAATGGATAAATCAGGCGTCATCATTCATTTTATTATAGCATTTTGGGCTGCCATTTTCCTGTCAAATTTGATAAAATAGAAAGCAAGAACAGAAGGCAATTTTTTTGCCCTGTCAAATTTGACAATGCCTCATCAACAGGCTTGAAAGGTTTTTATGGTCTATCAAGATCCAAAATTGCTACTTTTCGCGCTCAACTCCAATCTACCTCTGGCTGAGAAAATCTCCGAAGCAACAGGCGTCCCCTTGGGTCACGTGAGCTCGCGTCAATTTTCAGACGGTGAGATCCAAGTCAACATCGAAGAAAGCGTCCGTGGTCACGACATTTACATCATCCAGTCCACGAGTTTCCCTGTCAACGACCATCTTTGGGAGCTACTTATCATGATAGACGCCTGCAAACGCGCTTCTGCAAACACGGTAAACGTCGTGATGCCTTATTTTGGTTATGCACGCGCCGACCGCACCGCAAAACCACATGAGCCCATCACGGCAAAACTCGTTGCCAATATGCTCGTCAAAGCAGGTATTGACCGCATCTTAACCCTCGACCTCCACACCGTGCAGGTTCAAGGCTTCTTCGATGTCCCTGCTGATAACCTTTTTACTGTGCCTATCTTTGCAGATTATTATCGCGAAAAAGGGCTACTTGGTGATGAAGTCGTCGTCGTCGCCCCAAAAAACTCTGGCATTAAGCGCGCGCGGAGCCTTGCCGAGTATCTCGAGGCGCCTATTGCGATTGTGGACTATCAGGAGGAAAAAGAAAGAGACGCCAATAGTGGCTACCTTATTGGCGACGTGGCGGGCAAAAAAGCAATTCTCATTGATGACATCTTGACCGAAGGCATCACCTTTGGCAATGCGGCCATCGTCCTTTCACGCTACGGTGTAGGCGACATTTTCGCCTGCGCTTCACACGGTCTCTTTCTTCCAGGATCTAAAGAGCGCCTCGAAGCCGCCCACATCAAAGAAATCCTTGTGACTGACTCCGTAAAATCCGACAACGACAAGCCTGAGTCAGTCAAATTCCTCACAACCGCGCCCCTCATTGCCGATGCCATCGTCCGTATCCATGAAGGACGCCCCGTTTCCCCATTATTCAACTACGACAAAGCTCAAGGCTAAGTGCAGCCTATGATTTACTTAGATAACGCGGCAACGACTCCTGTTCTTTCTGAAGTTGCAGACAGCATGGCTACTGTTCTCCGCGAGACCTATGGCAATCCCAGTTCTATCCACGCCGCAGGCCGTAATGCAAGTAAACTCCTCAGGGAGTCTCGCGAAACCATCGCGAAACACCTTGCCGTTCCCGCAAATACGCTTACCTTCACATCAGGTGCCTCAGAGGCCAATAACTTAGCGCTTGTTGGTTATGCCTTGGCCAATCAAGACAAGGGAAAGCATCTCGTGACAACCGCCATTGAGCATCCTAGCATCCTGCAAACTCTGTCCTATTTACGCGACCGCTTTGGCTTTGACGTCACTTTTGTCAAGCCCCTTCCAGACGGAACATTTCCAGCACATCTCATTACCGATCAGCTGCGTGACGACACCATTTTAGTCTCCGTCATGCATGCCAACAATGAAACAGGACAGCTCCTCCCCATCTCAGAAATCGGCGAAGTCTTGCAAACCCACCAAGCCGCCTTTCACGTGGATGCCGTACAAAGTCTCGGAAAGCTTCCCATTCATCCTGAAGAACTTCATGCAGACTTTCTCACAGCCAGCGCCCACAAGTTCCACGGGCCAAAAGGAATCGGCTTTCTCTACCACCGCGCAGGTCTCCATTTTGATGCGCTCATTCACGGGGGAGAGCAAGAGGACAAACGCCGCGCAGGGACAGAGAACCTCGCAGCCATTGTCGGCATGGCAAAAGCAATAGAAGTCACTTCACAACTCCCTGACAAAACGAATGTCCTATACACTCAGCTTCTAACAGGCCTTGAGACACTCAAAGCAAAAACAGCTCAAGACTTCTACCTCAATGCACCAGAACCACATCTTTCAAGCACACTAAACATAGGCTTCCCGAACGTCAATCACGATATTCTCCTCACAAAGCTTGATCTCGCAGGGATTTGTGTCTCGACAGGCTCTGCCTGTACAGCTGGAACCGTCGAGCCCTCCCATGTACTTGAAGCCATTTACGGCAAAGAGTCGCCAAAGCTCAAGGAAAATATTCGGGTTAGTTTTTCAAAACGCACTCAAAAAGAGGACATTGATGCACTTCTTAGTGCTCTCTACACCATTTTCAGAAAGGATTAACATGGCCTTCACACAAAGCGTAAAACTTCCAAACTGCAAATACAGCTACAGCATTAGCCCAAACATCAAGAAATTTACCCTCAGAGACACAACCTTCGCCCCCCAAGCAAATGGCACCTTCATCTTTAGCCGAATGCTTGAAGTCGCCCCGAACTCAGGCGAGGGCTTTCTCATGAAAGTAACTGTAAATGCTGATCTTTCAGGCTTCAAGTTATCTATTACCGATAAATCCGCCACACGAAACGTCAATATCTTCACAGGCAAAACAGACCCCATTATCGTCGAAAAGTTTTATTTCCAAATGCAACTCTTCGTCGATCGAGACGTCTTTACCGCAACAGAAAATTAAATTATTTTACTCAAGAAAAATCAGCCAAATCATGACTGGTTTTTCTTGACTCAAATTTTCTTCTTTTCCTTTCACAAGTCACTCCTCCACATATTTCGCCATCCATTTTTCACAAAATGACAAACCTAAATGCTCGTTAAACGTCGTAAAACCAGACACAACCTCCTGCATCTCTTGACGTCCTTTCTGAGAATAAGACTGATAGGTTAAAAAGCCTTTGGCAAAATAATAAAGCCCTTGAATACGGATATCAACCGATACCGCAAACGGCGCTACCAGCTGTAGTAAATGTCTGGCTTGTTCTAAAGATCCTTCAAGAGTCAACGAAAGTGCACGCTGAAAACCTGCCTGAAGAATTCTCCGACGATAATCTACTTTCCCGATATATTGAGATTTTTTATTTGCAATATCAGAAAGAATTCCATGAATCGTCACATAAGGCAGTTGCCACGCATTCAATGCTAAAATACCCAAGCTATACTCAACCCAAATCTCAATTCCAAACAAAAAATCTCCAATTTCGGTACGTTCCGCATCCGTAAGTTGTGTATAAGATGCTTTTGCTGTCAACTCTAGTACACGAAAATCTGTATATTGCCTGGTTAATCTGTCTGTACTATAATCATGCTGAGGGTCATCATCTGGAAATTCAAACTTTGCTTCTTGTCCAGCGGCATACTTCCGACCCTCCCTTTCAATAGTTTTTAAAAGAGTAGTATCTCCAGTGTATTGCGCGATATCCATTTCATTCACAAAATGTATAAAATAATTATCTGTATTCCCATTTAGCGCATAACCAAAATCTGCTTCAGGCATGTGCATGAGACCCAACATCGCATCCAATATATCATACGGGAGCATGATATGGTTTTCTTCAAAAAGTTTTAATCTCAAAGGACTTACCCCAAGCGACTCAAAAAAATCTCGTCGATAGCCCCTTTGCCTTCTTAAATCATGAAAAACTCTGCCATATAGTGCTATTGGGTGAGCATCTGAGGCTAGATTTTCCATATCTGAAAGTTTAAAATTCATAAGAGCAAGAGCACTAGCCAGTTTATCTGTCGCCAGCATTGAGGCTCCTTTTTCAAAATTTTTAAGGCTCGTCGCACTGACGATGCCATCAAAATCCGCGTAAGTCTTACCAGATAATCGACGAAGCTCCCGAAATTTTTCCCCATAAAGTGACTTTTCACTCATATTCTTCCCTTCCCTCTTAACACCAAAGCTCTCAAGCACTAATAGAAAGAATGCTTGAGAGTTTAATGTTGCTATAGAAAAGCATTAAGACGCAAATGCTGCTTGTATCTGACTGACTGTCGCAGCATTTGCATCTTTTGCCGCATTGTAAGTTCCTTCATTACGCCCCAATGTATCATAGAGCGTTTGATCTTCCTGCCCTAAAACATAACCGTCAAGATTGGCTCCATTAACACTCGCCTTTAACACAGGACTTGATGCGCTCAGATGATTTTCCGTAACAAAGCGATTAAAGGCCTCTCGTGTTTTAAATTGTGCGAGGCAAGCCGCAATCGTTCGATTATTTTCAGGAGTCGGTTGAAGTTCTCCCTTTGAAAACGCTATATCTCGCGCTTTCAGCGCTGCTAGTATCTGAGCGTAGGTTGCTCCACGCGGGTCACTCCTCGTATAAGTCTCAATCACTTGTCCAGCCGCATTTTTAACTACATCTGACGACGTATCGCCAGGCGGAAAGCCAGCCCAACCATCATCCGTACTGATGATGACCGTATCGTCTGTATAAGGATGACCCAGTTCCGTCATGAAATTCTCATAATCTTGAAGGCTTGAGAAATCTCTCAAGACAACACCAATCGTATAGTTAATTGTTGCATTTTTACTGATTTCACTGGTATCTGCTGTGACTTGCTTGGGAAGTAACTCACTCAATCCTATTGCACCAACTGATAACAAGGCAGCTGATCCCGCAAGATAAGAGATTATTTTTTTATTTAATTTCATAAGATTCTCCTTTGTGAGTCTTTTCTCACTTTTTTACGTATGCATCGTCCTAGAGAGCTGCTATGATCCTACATCTCCCTTAGATAGTCTTATTATAACATGAGTTTTTCAGCTACAATAAAAAAGGACCGATTTCGGTCCTAAACAAAAAACTGCCTTCCAGCAGTTTTTCAGATGCTCATGAATGAACCATTTAGGTACTCTGACACGTACTTTTGCAAGGATATAGAATTATCATTCTATGCGGCTAGCCGAAATTCTTTACATTCATTCACAAAAAAACGCCTTGCGGCGTTTTTATTTTCTAGCTTTAATTGATTAAGCAGTGACTTTAGAGACACGGCCTGAACCAACTGTACGTCCACCTTCACGAATTGAGAAAGTAGTCCCTTGCTCAACGGCAACTGGGTGGATGAGTTCAACGTTGATTGTCACGTTATCCCCAGGCATAACCATTTCAGTGCCAGCAGGCAAAGTGAGTGAACCAGTTACGTCAGTTGTGTGGAAGTAGAACTGTGGACGATAGTTGTTCATGAATGGCGTATGACGGCCACCTTCTTCTTTCGTCAACACGTAAACTTCACCTTCAAACTTCGTATGTGGCGTGATTGAGCCTGGTTTAGCCAAGACTTGACCACGTTCGATTTCATCACGTTGGATACCACGGAGAAGGACACCGACGTTATCGCCAGCTTCACCACGATCAAGCGTCTTACGGAACATTTCAACGCCCGTAACGACAGCCTTCTTCGTCTCTTCTTTGATACCAACGATTTCAACTTCGTCGTTGATCACAACCGTACCACGTTCGATACGGCCAGACGCAACAGTACCACGACCTGTGATAGAGAAGACGTCCTCGACTGGAAGAAGCAAAGGCTTATCCAAGTCACGCACTGGAGTTGGAATGTACTCGTCAACGGTCTTCATGAGTTCCATGATGACATCCATCTGAGCTTCGTCGCCTTCCAAAGCCTTCAATGCAGAGCCTTGAAGGACAGGTGTATCATCCCCAGGGAAGCCATACTCAGAGAGAAGGTCGCGAACTTCCATCTCAACGAGTTCAAGCAATTCGTCATCATCGACAAGATCAACCTTGTTGAGGAAAACAATCAACTTTTCAACGCCAACCTGACGTGAAAGCAAGATGTGTTCACGTGTCTGAGGCATAGGACCATCAGTAGCCGCAACGACAAGGATGGCACCATCCATTTGTGCAGCACCCGTAATCATGTTTTTGACGTAGTCCGCGTGTCCTGGAGCGTCGATGTGGGCATAGTGACGTGTTTCAGTCTCATACTCCACGTGAGCCGTATTGATGGTGATTCCGCGTTCTTTTTCCTCTGGAGCAGCATCAATAGATGCATAGTCCATAGGTTTGTTGATAGCAGATGGTAAACGCTTCGACAATGTAGTAGTGATAGCCGCAGTAAGAGTAGTTTTACCGTGGTCAACGTGACCGATAGTACCAATGTTAACGTGTGGTTTGCTACGATCGTATTTTTCTCTAGCCATTTTTGCAAATGTCTCCTTATAAAAAATATTTTTGGGCGATCGCGAGTGCAAAACCGCCGTACCTTTTTATTATATCAAAAGTTCAAAAAAACGCAAGCCTCAAAGTTCTATTTTGACGTTTTTGTGGTAAAATAGAGAAAAATTTAAGGAGCGAAACCATGCCCATCAAAGCAAAAAAATCAAATGACCTTGACAAACTCTTCGAGGATTTAGGTGTTCTCGACTTCGGCGAGGGTATTGATGTCCCTAAAACACCTGAAGAAATCGCACGTGCCGAAAAGGAAGCCAAAGACAAAAATGAAGATCCTTACGCACGATTCTTGGAACCCCAAAATTCTGACGCCTCATAAAAAGCCCTTTATTGGGCTTTTCATTTTTCTTCTCTGAGATAGTTAATGCGAGTCTTACCCACACCAGTCCTATCGGGCCTTCAATCTGGAGCATCTCTTGTCCTTCTCTTTGCAATGTGATACGCATGATCACAGCCGCGAAATGCATACCACCTGAAAACACAAGCACTCCGGAAACAGTCGTGCCCTATATTGGTAGCCTACCACAACCGTGGTCACAGACAGACTACGTAGCTGCCTTCACCGTCTTAGACGGCTCAAAAGTGAGCGATACGATAGTCTTTCCATCTTTCGTCAGATAAACATTTTTTGCTTTCGGGTTCTTTATCCCCTTTCCCAGCATCTCTGGGAAAATCGTATCATCCAAGGCTGTCTGCTGCGACACTTTTTCCGCAGGCATTTGATAAAGACTCGCCATAGCAGCCTTATCCACATCTAGCTTAAAGGTGTAGGTATAAACAATCGTACTTGTCCCCTCACTGGTCACTTTGACGGACGCATAAGGCGACGTTCCCTTGTTGTTCTGCGCAGTTACCCGCGTTTGCTCAGACGCAACTAATTTTCCCAAGGCATTTTGCGAACAGGCAGCCACTGTAAAGAGCGCTACACAAGCAAAAAATACAACTAAAATTTTCTTTTTCATTTACTTTTTCTTTCGCATTTCTCCGCCTTGAAAAAGCGTTCCTTCTGGCAAGTCCGTAAAAATTACATTGATTGCCTCACGCGACGCCCCAGCGTGCTTGACGATTGACTCTGTTATCTCTTTGGCAATTTTTTCCTTAGCCTCAAGGCTCCGGCCCTCAAACAATTCCACATGTACAAATGGCATATCTACCTCCTGAGACTAAAAAAGCAAAATAGTACTTTTGCTTTTTCAGTGATTCATTTTTTGTTCTTAAGCTTTAAGCTTCTTCCTTTTTCTTCATCGCTGTATAGGCAATCCCAGCAGCACCAATCAAAGCAACACCCGTAACCATGAGACCCGCTGCGACACCTTGTGCAGCAGCGTTATCCCCTGTTGTAGGCAAAGTCTTCGCACTTGTTTTAGCAGCCAAAGATGCTGTAGAAGACGCTGCAGTTGAGCCTTCTGCTATCCCCGTAGAAGTCCCAGGCGTGCCTGGCGTCTCAGAGCTTGTTGGTGGCACTGTGACATCCCCTGAGCCAACCACGACATTGACTGTCACAGTCGCTGCAAGTGAGCCCGTAGCCGTATTAGTTACCGTATAAGTCACAGGGTAAGTGCCAGCAGTTGCGGTATCTACATTTCCTGTTACAGTAATCGTTGTCCCGTTTGTCCCATCTTTGATGGGCTCACCCTGAGCACCTTGCTCAGCAACGACATCATCATCAATGAAGTAAGCAGACGCATAGGTCAATGCAGTTGTCTTATTCCAAGTACTATTTAACGCAACATTAATTGGGTTTGGTACCGTGATAGATAAAGCTGCCTTCGTGCCACCCGTCGTTGCACCTGTTGCGACATCCGACTCGTTCGCAGATGCTGCACTAGAAGACGCAGCAGATGATGAGCTAGATGTTGCACTTGAGCTACTTGCAACCGTCGAGCCTGCAACAGCTGCTGAGAGCAAAGCCATAAGACCGGTATAAGTCGTAGCACCAGACGAATCCGTCTTAGAGCCACCAACACCAGTTAATGCAGTCTCCAGTTGATGCCCAACCTTGTCATAGCCCATGTATGCATTATTTGCTAGACTTGCTGTTGCAAGATAAGTCGCATAATCTTTCTGTGCTGCTGTTGTATTTCCAGCAGCCACGTCAGATTGCACGGTTGCATAGAGTGACTTCGATTGTGTGATGACTGTATAGTTTGCAGAGATTGTTGCTGCAATACTTGAAGCGGCCGTTGTTGCAGAGGCTGCAATACTAGAAATCTGCGCATAAGCAGATTGAGCTGCACTGTCATTCGGATTTTCAGCGAGCAGGCTCTTTGCCTGAGCCAAGTCACTTGCAGCAACTGACTCACGATTTATCATCGCGTTGTAAGCACCAGAAAGTTCTGTATTCGTTGTCCCGTCCACCTTAGTAGCCGTACCGTCCGTAGCCCCTGTCAAGACTTCAACAGGATAGGCATTGGCGCTTGATGATGTCGTTGCACTTGACGATGGTTTTGTTGCACTAGATGAAGACGTTGCAGCAGAGCTAGAAGTACTAGGTGCGCCAGAGCCAGCAGCCGCACCAGCTACTGCAGCTGAGAGCACTGCAAGAAGCCCAGTCGCACCAGATGAAGTGACTGTTCCTGCTGCTGCAATAGCGGTTTCAAGTGTGTGCCCATTTTTATTATAAGCATCAAAGTTAGAGTTAGCGGTATAAGCATCTGTTGCATAAACTGCATATTCAGATGATGCCAAAGCATTTTCACTGTTTGCAGAAGCCGAATTCCCAGCCGCTGTATAAGATGATGCCAACGCATCATAGCTTGCCACTGCATTGTACTCAGACATCGTCTGGGTAATCAAAGCATAGTTCGTAGTAATCTGTGTCCCGATAGCTGCTGCAGCAGACGCTGTAGAAGTTGCCACACTAGAAATCTGTGCATAAGCTGACAAAGCCGTCGCATTCAAAGACTTCCCAGCAACGAGAGAGTTTGCCTGTGACATCACTGTTGCTGCTAAGGTAATACGCTCATCCATAGAGCTCTTAGCCCCCGCAACTTTAGAGTTTGTTGAGCCATCCACATTTGTAGCCGTCCCGTTAGTTGCACCTGTGTTGACAATCACTGGATGGTTTGAGTTGACGGAGACAGCAGCGACAACGCCAGTCCCCAAAGCCAATACACCAAGTACGGCAGAGGCATAAATCCAAGATTTACCCTTCTTCCAAGTACGGAAGTGTGTGTTCTTTGTGTTTGAGTTTTTCATCTTTCTCCTCGTTTTGAAGATAAATTTTTTGTGGAATTAAACACCCAAAAAGGGCATCTAATCAGACACCCTAAGTATAAACCAATTATTTTGACATGTCAAGCCTAAATGAACACGCTTTCACAAACTTCACATACTTTGTTCGCTTTTTCGTCCGTCTTTTTAGTGAACAATCTCACCCTTTGCCACCGCAGGATTCGATACAATCATCTCAAGCGGATCCAAAGCCGTGATATAGAAATCATTGACAGGCGTGGGCAGAATAAAGTGATTGCCCTTTTCAAGCGCATAGTTTTTCCCATCTACGCGCAGATTTCCTTCTCCAGACAGGACCGAACACAATACATAGTTATCCGTCTTTTCAAAATAGGACGATCCCGTCACGAGCCATTTATAGATATCAAAGAACTCTCCCTCAACAAGCGTCGTTATCTCCGCATTATCAAGCAGAGCCGTTTTTGTGTGATTATCAGGTAGATGATCTCCAGGAATCGTCAGCACATCAATTGACTTCTCAAGATGCAACTCCCGAAGATTCCCATCTTTATCTCGTCTGTCAAAGTCATAGACCCGATAGGTCGTATCACTACTTTGCTGCGTCTCAAGAATTAAACAGCCTGCCCCAATCGCGTGCATTGTCCCACTTGGCACATAAAAGAAATCTCCTGTCTTCACAGGCACCTTGGTTAAGAGCTTGTCCCACTCACCGTGATGAATCATCTGAGAGAGTTCCTCTCGCGTCTTTGCCGTATGCCCGTAGATAATTTCAGCCCCAGGTTCTGCTGAAATGACATACCAACATTCCGTTTTCCCAAGCTCGCCTTCATGTTCTGCAGCATAAGCATCATCGGGGTGCACTTGTACGGAGAGCCAGTCATTTGCATCTAAGATTTTTGTAAGCAGCGGAAAAACGGGACTTTCTGAGTTTGCAAAAAGCTCACGATGTTCAGTATAGAGTTTGTCTAGCTTCCAGCCCGCGTATTCCCCGTTTATCACTGTGGAAACACCATGCGGATGACCAGAAATTGCCCAATACTCGCCTACTTTTTCGTTTGGCAACTGATAGCCAAAAGCCTTCAGATGGCCTCCCCCCCAAATCTTCTCATGAAAGACCGAGTTCAAAAAAAGTGGTTCTTTTGTCATAAGGCCTCCTTATTTATTCCCTAACTCTTTCAGGAGTTTTGAAAACTCCTCATCAGAGAGTGTTACACCTTTTCCCATTTTCACATGATCCGGCGACCAATCCCTGATGTCATACTTCGGATCTCGTCCATTCCAAGACACCCGGTTCAGCTCTTTCGTCCAGCCCGTTGCACTCTCAGAAAGCGTAATCAAATGCTCCACAATTTCAAACTTAAAGTCATCTGCCATCAGTCTTTCAGCCTTTCTATCTCTATTCCTGTATAGTCTTTCACAGCATCAATCGCATGATGGTAACGCGTCAGATAGCCTTCCTCATCTCGATGATCGCCCGCATCATCCAAGATAACTACTTTATCCATCAGGCCAAACTCTGCAATCTGTCGCATCAGCTCCTCATGAAAGGCTACACGCGACGCCTCCCATTCCATATTTCGGAAGCCGTCATCCACATAGTCCGTAATAGGTGGAATTACAAGTATTAAGTCCATCCGTTCATCTGCTATCGTTTTTTGAAAAAGCGGCTCAAGGTGCTCAAAGTCATCTTTTGGCAGGTAAAGCTTTGCATAGACACGCGTCACAATCGCATCCGTATCTAAAAATACAACGCCTTGATTTGCGGGTGAGTTGATTTCTCGGGAATTTGCATCGTACTGACCCGTGATGAGCCTCGCATAGTCATCCATCTTGAGCTCAGGATCGTCAATATTGGAGCGTTCCTCATACTCCCGCGCATATTCCTCACTAAAAGGCGCATTGATAGAGCGCGCAAGACGCCTAGCCAGTGTAGATTTTCCTGTCGAGGCAGACCCCATTAACGTCACCACCTTTGAGAAATGACGCCTGAAGACGCGATTAATGTCACTCCAGTGCTTGAGAGGATTTTTACGAATTTCTGTTGCTGAAATTTGAATATCCATCCGGTCTGCCATCTCAACAGCATAGTGATTCCCGTCTTTCGGAAAACGCTTTGTCAACTCCGTGACATACTCTTCTTCCCCGACATAAAAAGTGACCTCAAGTTCATCTTCAATCGTGTTTTCTTGAACAAGGTCAATCAAAGTTTTCGTCCAAGGATTCCAGCCATCAGGCATGGCAGGCATAGCTGTCTCATCAAGCATCGCAACTTTAATGACAGGCTCATCGTTAAAAGCCTCCCTGAGATAGCGAAAACGTTTCTCCAGATGCAGCCCTACCTTTGCGCCTCGATCGTTTTCGGAGCCAGAAACGATTAAAAGAACGCCTTCATTGAGTGATGCACACTTATAAATTTGCTGCTGGTGTCCTATATGGAGCGGTGCAAACGTCCCAAAATAGACCCCAATTTTCTTTCCTTGTAACTTTTGCTTTGAAATATTATTCGTAATCGTCATTTGTTACGCCTTTACAGTTTCCTCGTGGTAGAGATTAACCAATCCTGCTTCGGCTTTACGAATCATGTCACCAGGCGCGACAGCCTGTGGCACGTCAATGAGCAAGAGCTCCATCGGATTGGGCGCGCGGTCGATTGTTTCGCCCGTTTCAGCAAGGCGGAGGTTTGAGATGATGCAGTCCGTGTGCGTGAAGCCGGGTCCGTAAAACTCGATGGCGTCACCTTCTTCGATAACGTTGCGCTGGCGAATGGTTGCGGTGCCCGTCGTCGCATCGTAGCTCACGACTTCGCCAACAAATTTGTACTGCGGAATCTTGCGACGGGCGCCAAAGAGTTGCATATTTTCATCGGGCGTGCCGTAGTAAAAGCCCGTATTGAGCTCACGCTGGGCGACTTTCCAAAGTTCATCGACCAAATCTTGCTTGATGGCTTCAAAAGCCTCTGCACCCTTATCAATATAGGTATCGACGGCCTTCTTATAGGTCATAGCGACCGTCGAGACGTAGTGAATCGACTTCATGCGGCCCTCAATTTTGAGGGAATTCACGCCGTTTTCAATCATGTCAGGTATGTGGTCAATCATGCTCATATCCACTGCCGACATGGAGAAAGGCTCAGCAATTTTTCCTTCGACGGACTTGCGTTCCCCAGCAAAAGGCAGATCGTAGAGATCGTACTTCCAGCGGCAAGACTGGCTACAGCCGCCACGATTGGCGTCACGAAGCGACATATAATTGCTCAGCACGCAACGGCCGGAGTAGCTGATGCACATGGCACCGTGGACGAAAGCTTCGATTTCGACGTCGGTGTGTTTGCGAATTTCAGACAATTCCTCCATTGAGACTTCGCGTGCGAGAACGACTCGCTCAAGTCCTTGCTTTTGCCAAAATTGAAGCGTCTCATAGTTTGTCGCAGAAGATTGGGTCGAGAGGTGAATGGCAAGGCCTGGCGCCTCGGCTGTGGCGATAGCAATCAGCGCGGGGTCTGAGACGATAACCGCAGAAATGCCGATGTCGCGAAGCGTGCGGAACCATTCGCCAGCACCTTTTTCGTTACCCTCGTGCGTCACCATGTTGGCTGCCACATAGACCTTGGCGTTATGGGCTTTCGCGAAAGCGACGCCCTCGGCCATTTCTTCAAAGCTAAAATTGCCTGCACGAGAGCGAAGACCATAGGCTTGACCGCCGATATAGACCGCGTCGGCGCCGTAGCGAATGGCGACTTTGAGTTTTTCTAAAGTGCCCGCAGGTGCTAAGACCTCGGGACGGATATGTGTACTTGACATGGGTAAATTATATCATATTCCCTCAATCGAAAAGAAAAAAGTCGCCCGAGGCGACTGTTCTCATTAGTTTTGATCGTCTGCGACAAATGGCAGAAGTGCCATCACGCGTGCACGTTTAATCGCATTTACTACTTTGCGTTGATTGGCAGCGGACGTCCCAGTGACACGGCGTGGTAAAATCTTTCCACGCTCAGAGATGAAACGCTCCAAGAGCTCGACATCTTTATAATCTACATAGTCAATCTTATTTGCTGCAATAAAGTCAACTTTTTTACGACGTTTGAAACCGCCACCACGGCGTTGTTGCTGTTGAAAAGCCATTGTATTTCTCCTTACTTATCTTCTTAGAATGGAAGGTCATCATCGGTAATGTCCATCGGTGCAGATGTACCTCCACCAAACGGATCAGCACTTGTATCTCTTCCAAAGTCTGGTGCTGCCTGTGCTGCTGGGGCTTGTTGCGGCATAGAAGCCGAAAAATTTCCACTACCAGCTGTCCCATTTTGCTCACGAACGGCACGAGATTCCAACATTTGGAAATTATCGACTACAACTTCAGTCACGTAAACACGCTGGCCTTGGTTGTTTTCATAATTTCGTGTCTGAATAGAGCCTACGACCCCAATCAACGCGCCTTTTTTCGCCCAGGCAGCGAGATTTTCCGCGCCTTGACGCCAAATGACACAGTTAATGAAGTCCGCTTCGCGCTCGCCTTGCGCATTTTTGAAGCGGCGATTGACAGCAATACTAAACGTTGCTACTGCAGTGCCTTGTGCGGTATTGCGAAGCTCAGGGTCACGCGTCAAACGTCCGACGAGAGTTACGTTGTTAATCATGTAACGCCTCGATTATTCTTCTGTTGTTGCTGCTTCAGCGGCAGGTGCTTCTGCTACGGGTGCTTCTGTTTCAGACTTTTCGACACGTTCTTTGCGGTCTGCTTTTGGCTTCGATGCTTTAGGAGCAACGAAAGCCTCAACAATCACCGCTTGATGACGCAAAATATCTTCTGAAATTTTGGCCAAACGGTCAAACTCAGAAAGTGCTGCCGCATCTGGCTCAGCTTCCAAGTTGACAATGTGATAGATACCTTCACGATATTTCTCACCATTGAACTTGATTTCATAAGCAAGACGACGTTTTTCCCAATCTTTCGATGAATCAATGGTTGCCCCATTGTCCGTCAAAATCTTGTCAAAGCGATCTACCAAAGCACTCTTTGCAGCGTCATCAATGTTGGGACGAATGATGTAAAGTAATTCGTACTTAGTCATTGAATTTTCCTCCTTTTGGACTAATGCCCTACGTTTTCCGCAGGGAAGTGAGGTTTTTACTCACGAGATAAGATTATACCATTTCTCGTTGAAATCCGCAAGTCACAGATCAACTTTTCACACCATGAAATATGTTAGCCGCCCCAAGTGCAAGCAAGCCGAAAAAAAGAACAATCACAGCTACCCAGATAATATGGCGCTTGCGCTCGCTATTCATCACTGCGACAAACTCCCTTAAAAAAGCGGGGATGCGGTAATAAAAGCGTGTCTTCCCCCCTTTACCCCCTTGCGCATCAAGCTTTAAGCTCGCCGCAAACAAAGCTGCGCGAAAGACGTGAAAGTCTGAGCTAAAAAAGAGAAACTTTTCATGAATCAGCTTTGCTGAATTAACCAAATTTTCATAAGTTGTTTTGGACTGGTCCTCTAGGATAATCCGTGACTCAGGAATTTTAAGCATTTCTACTGCATAGTTTCTCATTGCCTCAGCTTCCGAGAGATGCTCATCATCCCCTTTTCCCCCAGACATGACAAACGTTGTTTCTTCGTTTGAAGCTGTTACAGCCGCTTCAATCCTTGCTGCAAGAAGGCGACCAACTTTTTGGCCTCCGACCAGCCCTGCTCCATGTACAACAAAGACATTCGCCGTTTCATTTTTAACACGATGTCCATAGACGACACTCGCTACAAAAAACACGAGGAGCTGCCAAGCCAGGTAAGTGATAAGAACTGGAAATATCCAAGAAAGAACCATCAGCCATGTATAACTTGGTGGTAACTTTCCAATACCATACACAGCCCAACTGTAGGCGATATCAAAAATAAGAAAAGTAAAGACCACCGCGGGTAACAAAAGATTTGCGAGTGACCATGTCTCTCGGCGCATCATCTGGACTGTCAGGACAATTATCATAATAGGAACTGTCAACCCTAGCACAAACGAAACAATAAAAGCGAGAATCAGCTCAACAGCTCCCACCCATAAAATCCAGTGCAGATGCGCTATGTTTGAGTAAGCAAGTGTCCAGACTAAAAAGTTAAGTCCCAGCAAAGCACTTCCCCACACGAGAAGTGTCAATCTGCCAAGACGCAAACTGCGAATTTCCCGCATGCGATGCCGCCAGATTGAAAAACCTAGCCCCATCAGAATAAATATTCCTGTGAGACTGGCTAAAACAAGAGTCATTTTCATGCTCTTATTGTATCAAAAAAGCGCCCATAGGCGCCTCTTTCAATCATCCAAATCTCATCTCAAAGGTGCAAGACCGCAAAGTTAATCGCAAAGAGAATCGCCACGACCCAGACAACCACTTTGACTTCTTTGACTTTGCCGGTGAAAATCTTCGTGAGGATGTAAGTGATAAAGCCAAAAGCAATCCCGTAGCTGATACTATAGGCAAGTCCCATGAAGACGCTCGCAAAGAAAGCGGGGATGGCTTCCGCAAGGTCCGACCAATCAATATTTTTGAGGCTTGAGAGCATCATCATCCCGACAATAATCAAAATCGCAGACGTCGCTTGCGTCGGCACAATCCCAATCAAAGGTAAGAAGAAGGTCGAAATCGCAAACATAATCGCTATAACAACTGACGTGAGGCCCGTACGTCCGCCTGCACCAATACCTGAAGCAGATTCGACATAAACAGTTGTATTGGACGTACCGAAAATCGCTCCAATAGGCGTTGCAATCATATCCGCAAAGAGGGACTTATCCATTTTAGAGCTGAAGCCATGTGAATCTTCCATAGCTTTGAAGTCTGCATCCGTGAAAATCCCTGTTGAGCGGCCTGTGCCGATGAAAGTGCCGATTGGGTCAAAGATAGACGTCAAGCTAAAAGCAAGAATCGTCATGAGGACTTCAAAAATTTTGTTGGAATTCGCAAAGAGTGACTGGAGACCCGGATGACCAAATGCAGCTAGGAAGAGAGCAGGTTGCTTACTTGAACCGACGAACATTTGGTGGAAAGCCGTGCCCACCGAATTGGCATCAAAGACCGTCTTCCAGTCAATCGATTGAAGTTGGAAAGCGTTTGGAATTGCATGTCCCCAGCTTGGATTGATGGCCAAAGCAATCAGGTAGACAACAGTTGTCGCAAGGATAGATAAGATAATCCCTCCTTTAATGCGTTTCAAGACAAAGAAAAGTGTGATGACCAGACCAATAATCCCAATAATCACGCCCGGCTGGTTGAACGCTGCAAGGCCTGGTACCATGGACGAGTCGTAAATGCCAGAGGCTTTATTCACAAGTGATTGAGGATCATTTACAATAAATTGTAAGAGTCCTGAATTTTTAATCCCGATATATGCGATGAAAACACCGATACCACCGCCAATGGCATGTTGCAAGGATTGCGGAATGCCCAAAATAATTTTTTTACGCAGACTCGTGAAGGTAATAATGATATTCACAATCCCGCAGATAAAGACCATCGCCAGTGCTTCTTGCCACTTGTAGCCGAGAGAAAGAACTACTGTGTAAGCAAAGAATGCGTTGAGCCCCATACCAGGTGCCAAGGCATAAGGGACGTTAGCAATGAGACCAATGGCGAGTGTCCCCACGATAGAGGCAATGACTGTCGCCAAGAAAACAGCTTGTTGGGGCATGCCCGTCGAGCCCAAGACACTTGGATTGACGAAGAGGATATAGCTCATCGCAAAGAATGTGGTCAGACCTGCCATAATTTCACGACTGACTGTCGTGTTGTTTTCTTGAAGTTTGAACAATTTGTTCACGGAAATTTCTCCTTTTTTCTAAAAGTTATCAAGTCAGGACCGCCCCTGACTGACGTCATAAACGTATGCTCTTATTTTACGGTTAAGTGATGCAAAATGCAAAATTTTCAAGAGAAAGCAGCTAATATTTAGATTAATTGTTCGGTTTTTCAATCAAAAAAATCGTAATGATTACGATTTTTCTTCTTCGTTTTGTCGCCTGCTCCATGCAAAGAGCACAATCATGAGAAGCACCACTCCGACCGATGCCAATGCCGTCACCGCATCGCCCGTCTGAGGCAAGAAACCCTTAGGTTTTGAGGTTTTGGGTAATGCAGGTTTCGACGTGCTCGGAGGCGTCGATGTACTTGGCTTACTCGAGCTCGGCGGTATCTGTTTTTCAAGACTTGACTTCGGATAAATCACGGCACTCCCATCTTCCGAAAGACCATTGTCACTATCTGAGTAGGGTAAAGAGACTATCACAGCCGCAGCAGGTGTCACCAAGCCTTGAAGAGGGTTCGCCTCTTCTTGCACACTGTAAGTCCCCATCGGAAGCGAAATCGTCGCCGTCCCCTTGCTATCTGTCGTTATAGTAGCTACGACTGCGCCTGTTGCAGTATTGGTGATCACATAGCTAATATCCGCAAGCGCTTGCACTTCATTACCATTTGTATCATAAACAGGGAGATTGTTAATCGTCTGTCCTGTCCATTTGGGTGGATTTTTGAAGCCTGTCGCGCCAGGTGTTAAGCCATATTTTTGGATAGTTAAGTTGTAAGTCGTTGTCGAATCAGCTTTTGCAATACTTGCAAACCCTCCTAATGCCAGGAGAAGCATCACAAGCCAGATGAGTTTTTTCACGATTTCTTCTCCTTTCTTAGGATTTATTCTTACCCTTTAGGTTACCTCTATCTCCGCGCTTTGCGCTGCGCTGTCCATGCTCGCTAAGCCAGCAAAGCTGGCAAGTCGCATGGCAACTCCCTGCTTTTTCATCTGGCTAAAGCGTGTCCATTCGCTCTAAGCGACTAAAGTCGCAAGGCGAATCGCAACTTCTAGAACCGCTTGACGCAAGACGTCAAGTGTATAAACGGTTCTCGGCGTTAGCCTTCAAAAGCAAAACGGTTTTTTGACACGCCCTATATTTTATAACTTTTTACAAATTTTAGCTTTTCACAAGCGTTTGCAGACTGAAGCGCAAGCTGCAAGTCTTTTTGGCGTACCTTGATTTCAGGCCTCGCATGTGGACCTTTCACGAAATCATGGGCTTTACCCTCGTAATACCCGCCAGCAATCGCCTCCACAAACTTTTGCCAGTTCTCTGTGCGCTTATAGTAGATCAAATATTTCGTGTCTTTTTTCTCTTTGCGGAAGTGATAGACATTGACGACGGCATCATCGCCAAGATCACGTGCTTCTTGCTCAGCTAATTTCTTCGACATCGTGAAGTAAACGCCTTCACCAAATTCGCCCGCTTGGGACAAGCTCAAGTCTGGTTTTTCAAGCTTTTGCAAGTCCGCGCGGTACCAGCGTTTTCCTCGGAAAGCCAGCAATAAGAGCCAAAGGAGAGCCAGGAGCCCCACAAGTCCAGAGCCCAGGACAACGAGGTTTCGGTAAGTCCAGAAATTTCGCTGGACATGTTCTGACTTGGTAACCTCGTTTAGTGGAATACGCTCGCCAGTTACGAGCAAACGGTGATCGTTAATTCCCGTCGGGTAGCAGGTCACAAGCGTCGCTAAGTCCTTCCCCTTCACGATATTCAGCGTCGAAATGTCGGTCGGCCAGACCACCTTTTTATTGATGACTTTATATTTGAGTTTGAGATTCAAGGTCGTGATATAGAAGACATCGCCTTTTTTCAAATACTGAATGTCGCTAAACAAGGTGTCATTGACTTGACCTGAGTGAGCGGCAAGCACGGTGTGGGTATTGACGCCACCAATTGGAAGACTCGTCTGTTGGATATGCCCCGCGCCTTCAGCCAGTGTCGTCTCGGAATCCCCGTGATAAATGGGAATGTCCTTGATGCCAATCTGCGGCACCGTGATATAGCCCATCATCCCATGGTTGTCGATATTGAGCGTCTGGTCATAATCAGGAATTTTCCCCGTGAGATGAATCCCCTGCGATGCGTCATAGATGTACTGATTGTAAAGCTTCGCGTTGTAGAGCTTCGCGTTATCTAGCTGCTTCTTGATTTCAGACTTGCTGGTTGATTTGACTTCAGATTGGAAATGATTAACGGTCTCTTGGGCTTTGTGCTGGTAGTAGAAATTTGCAACGACGGGATAGAAGAGCGCTGAAAGGGCAACGATGAGGAACAACACAGAAATCACATTCCGCACGCGATAAGAGCGGTTTGATTTTGCGGAACGTTGATTCTCTTTGTGTTGAGCCATTCATGCCTCCTTTCATTCTTCACTTCATCCAAAATATTTTTTCAATTTCTCATCGTTTTTCAAATAGAACTCTTCTAGCCAATCAAAGCCATAGATCTTTGTTAGCAAGTTTTTGATTGAGAGCTTCAAAGAGTTTTTTATTATTTTGCATATTTTACCAATAATTTTCCTACAGAAGAAGTTCTGCTGGCTTGTTCAAAGAAATTACATAACGATTTGTGACTGATTCCTGAGTAACTGTCTGCTTGAACGTAATTTTTTGGAAAGCAGTCAAATCAGAGGATGATAGTATCTCATCAATCTTTTCCGGACTTGGTTTTATTTCAGTTTCAGTAATCACTTTTCACAAATAACGAAACCAGAAGCTAGCATCATATTTAGATTGAAGAGCTGCATTCGTCATGTATTCTACCCAAGTCATCTTTTCCCTCCTGTTTTATAATTCTATTATAGCAGCCTTATTAGTCTTGTCAATGCTTCTTCTAATTTCTGCTTTATCTTTTCTCAAACGGAAACTTAACTTCGTTTCACCTATTTATCCCTTTTAAAGCGGAAAAATCAATTTTCTGAAAAGAAAAGCCGTAGGTCTCACCACCTGCGGCTTTTACGATACATATGTTTAGCGAGCTCTTCATATTCGCTAGACATGTTATACCATAAAAACCGCGGGTGTCAATCTGTTTTAGAATTTTTTTTATACTTAGTAGTGGCACTTGCCAACTTTCTACTAGAAAGGGGGTGATATTATGCCAATAGATATACTCACATTAATCATCATACCGATTTTGGTCGGTGGTTTGCTTGATGTTTTACATCAGCTGATCCGTCGCTGGTTTCACGACAAAGATGATGATTAAAAGTGCCATGAGCCCGCACACTAGCTTCGCAAGTTAGTGTAAAGAAAAACCGTAGGAATGCACTCCTGCGGTTTTTGCGATAATACGCCAGCGATATACTCACATTCGCTAAACAAATTATACCATAAATTCCGCGGGTGTCAACTGGTTTTCTTTTTACAGGGTTGGTTTAGCCCTTCGAGCTACACATCTTAACTGAGTTTTGCTCGCATGAGAAGCTTGTCGCTGCTTAGCCAGCTGCTTGGACTTCGTCCAAGTCAATGAACAGCTGTCTGCACTACGAAAGCTTCTCAAACCTACGAGCTACACATCTTAACTGAGTTTCGCTCGCATGAGAAGCTTGTCGCTGCTTAGCCAGCTGCTTGAACTTCGTCCAAGTCAATGAACAGCTGCCTGCACTACGAAAGCTTCTCAAACCTGCGAGCTCCACATCTTAACTGAGTTTCGCTCAGCTGACTTTCTTGTCACTGTTCAACTTCCCGCTTTGTACTGAGTACAAAGTAAATGCACGGAAAGTTTCACTGTGAAAGAAAGTTAAAGCGCTTCGCTACACATCTTAAGCTTATTTGAGATTAGCCTCCTTGAAGTTTCGACAAATAGAGAAATCGAGAACCTGAACTACGTTCAGAACGCTCAATTTCCTAATTTGCTCAACTTCAGATCAGTCGGCTTCACATCATGCTTTTTCTTCTTCGTTGCCTTTACGACGGCGGATTGCGAAGGCGGCGAAGCCGGCACCTGCTGCGACGATGACGATCATGGCGATGCCACGACCACCGGTGAATGGGAGCTCGAAAACGGTCGCGTTTGTTACTGTATTATCTGTTACTTTAGGTGATGTGTTGGCATTTTCCGCACCGAAAGCAGTGTCTGGAAGCGTATAGCCTGAAGGTGCTTGGGTCTCGACAAGGAAATAAGTCGTTGTATTTGAATCATCTGTATTATTATCCACGAGATTGAGACCAGTAAATTTAGCCGTACCACTAGTATCAGTCGTGACGCTTGCAGCACTACTTAAATCCGTAGTGTCGCCATTCGTTGTATCTACCGTTCCGTCTGTGCCACCAGGCACAAGATAGCCGCCATTTGCAACCGTAATCCCTGTCACTGTCTTACCATCAGCGCTCTTTGTAATGGTAATGTCAGAAGCTGATTTCGCAGCCACCAAGGTAAATTTCGCACCTGAAAGGGCTTGACCTGTGAGTGCGTCAGTCTTTGTGAGATCGAGTCCACCAACGTTTAGGGTAGAGCTAACAGTCTTAGTGCCATCTGAGAGGACAACACCATAGGCGTTGGTTGCTTTGTAAGAAGCACTATCTTTGAGGCTACCCACTGTTCCGTCGCTCACGAGCGTCAAAATTTGTGTGTTTAATTGTGAATCTGCATTTCCTGCTGTCGCAGCAATTTTTTGCTTTCCGGTATCGGTCAATGTTATCGTGACGGTCTGTCCACTTTGACTCACTGTATAGTCGTTTCCAGAAGTTAATGGTACATTCCCGTTTGGCGTAACGGCGGTAACCTTCGTTGAACTATAGGTGACGCCATCTGGAAGAACATCTGTGACGACGTAAGATCCATCGTTTGTGCCAGAGACTTGTGAGGCGTCAAAGACGGTATTCACGTTCCATGCGGCGGTGTCGCCTGCGGCTGCAGTGTTTGTGTTTTCATTATTCCCAGAGGTTGCTGTCCAAGAGGTCGAGTCATCTGTTGTAGATGTCAGAGAGTTACTTACCGTATTGCCATTATTCGCGGTATTGTTTGGTGTGGTGCCGGTCAGGATGGTTGTATCTTGAAGTGAACCTTTTGTAGTGCCCGAAGCATTATCCACTTCGTTTGGCGTTTTTCCTGTCGCGTTGTCGCCTTGATCGGCTGGTTTCACAGAGACGACATCACCGATACCTGATGAGAAGGACATATCGAGTTTTGGATAGACGTTGACGGCAGAATAATTACTGTTTCCGTTAGAGACTTGGACGATGAAAGGTTTTACTGTGACGATTCCGTTGACCGTTGTGGTCTGTTGGAAGAGATAGTAGCCCGTTGGGAGATTTTTGAAGTCAGCAAGTCCAGTAGAGTCAGTAGTGACAGAGGTTTGTGTGCCCCCCCAGCCCGTTGTGGTAGAGGTAGGATTACCATTCGCATCCACGGTTGGTGCACCTGTACCATTCCATTGCGTTGCGGTAAAGGTCACATTGGCCATGGTGCCATTGGGACTGGTGACTGTTTGTGCAGAGCCGTCATTGACGGTGCTAGATGCGTTACCCTGTTGGGCTGGGGTTTGGTTGTTTGCAATCCCTGTGTCGTTTCCTGATGAGTCTGTCCCACTACCCGTCGCACCTGCTGTCCCACCATTATTTTGAGAGGTAGAGGTGTTTCCTGCTGCGGATTCCGCATAAATCTTCACTTCACCATTTGAGATGGTGTTGGCGGAGTTGTAGGTTGCGGCATTGGTGTTTGAAAGGCCGCCTGCAGCGCCTGCGAGGGTGCTGGCTAAGATGAGGCCCGTCCCGAGTAGGGCGAATTTCTTGTTGATTTTTTTGAGATTGAGTTGCATTGTGTGTTTTCCTTTGCTATTTTCTTTTTCTATTATTATCTTCATTTATTATCTTCATTCGTTAGACATAGCCAGGTGGGGCTTTTCGTCGGTTGACGTGGAGGCCGCCTCGGGGCTTGGCTTTATGTGAGACGAGGTTGATATGCCTAATCTCGCGGTGCAAGCCTGAGCTTGTGGTCAGTATCACGCCAGCAGGACCTTCGCCTGGATCTAAGCCACCTGGGTCAAAGACTTCCTCTTCTTCTTTACGTCTGAGTCGCCTGAAGCCTAGTGCGCCTATCCCTGCCATGGTGGCGAGGCCTAGAAGCGTCCCCAGTCCTTCCCCACCTGTAAATGGTAGGACGTAATCAGGGTTCACATAGACTTCATCGAGCACCGTCACTTTATTGCCACTCGTATCGGTGTAGGTCACATAGACGAAGTGATCACCTGGACTAAGACCCGAAATGGCGACGATTGGCGCGGCGCCTGTGCCCGTATAAGTGATGGATACGCCAGATGAGCCCGCAATATCACCTGTTGGTGGGCTTGACATTGTGGTGCCTTGAGTGTTTACGTAACTAAAGGCACTCGTTGTGAGTGTTCCGCCCGAGAAGAGGTAATAGGAGCCGTTACTACTTTGCATCCACTCTGAGCCTTTGTTATCAAAGAAGCTGGATGGTGCGGTGTTGGTCGCAGACCCTGAGCTCGTAAAGGTTGGGGCATTCGTCATAGACTGCGGGGTCAGAGCGTTGGTCAAGCTGGCAGTCGTCCCAGCGGCAGCCGAGGTCTGTGCACCGCTACCCGTCGGGAGAGCAATGTAGTCAATGGCATAATAATCTGCGGCTGCTGAGGTCGTGTAGGGATGCGCTGCCAAGGCTGAAGCCATCGTCGTATAGGTTAGAACACCTGCTGCTGCATTGGATGAAAAGGCAGCGGTACGGTAACTTGTCCCACTTGTCGCAGTGGCAGCACTTACCCAAACCACCTGATAAGACCAGCCTGGATCAGCTGCAGAGAGCTGGGAGTCTGTTGGCCAGTTGGCATAGCTTGCTACTGTTGAGCCAATGACGGTCGCATAAGCGGATGTCCCAGTCGTGCCAGGAGCGCCCGTCGTCGAGATGTAGGCAGAATTTCCTTTCGGATCGGTCGCTGTGGAGAAATCTGCTCCGGTGTAGAGGAAAGCATACATCCTTGGTGCCGCAAGTGATACAGATGTGGTGCCTGACGAGGAGGCTACAGAGGTAACCGTCATCCCACGTGGGACATAGACAATGGTCATGGACTGCGTCGGCGAGCTACCGTTGCTATCCGCGGAAGAATCATAGCTTCCCATAAAGGCCGCTGCCGAGCTATAGGCTGCTGCCATCGCACTACTTTGTGTGCTATATGAGCTTAAACCTAGTGCAGTGTTCCAATCGCCATTGCCATAGGCAATTGGGAAATTTTCAGTGACCCCGCTCGCGTTTGTCGCTTGGATATAATAATCATAGCCTGAAGTTGTCGCTGCTGGAAAGGCAGTCACGAGAGAGGCGACAAGGTTTGAATTGTAAAGGCTTCCTGATGCAATGCCTGAGTCAAAGAGACTTCCTGTCGGGAGGGTCATTTGAAGGGACCCTGTGATGTTACTAGAGCCTGGGGCGCCTGATTGCATGGAAGCGGAGTATTTGATGTACTGTAAAGCGGCATAGGAGATGAGGAAGACTTGGTCTGTTTCGCCAGCTGCAGACGTATTGGCATTGCCTGACGCTGTGCCTGTATAAT
Source organism: Streptococcaceae bacterium (assembly GCA_031253335.1). Classification (GTDB taxonomy): domain Bacteria; phylum Bacillota; class Bacilli; order Lactobacillales; family Streptococcaceae; genus Lactovum. The sequence continues at coordinate 36,747 of JAIRWF010000010.1, read as the reverse complement.
AGGAATTAGCTGCTAGCGCTTGTGATATCGTCGCATAGGAAGATAGAGAAGACAAGCCTGTCGTTGTCGTCGGAATGGAAGCGCCCTGCGAGATGAGTCCTGTATAGACCACATAGGATGAGCCTGTCTTTGCAAGAGAAGCATCGGTATAGCTCCCCACACTCATCGGAGCACCAGTAGGTGACGAGGTTGAGCTTGACGTCGTGAGGGTCGTCCCAGAGAGAACACCAAAGTCTGCGCGCTGATTGTAGGCAGAATAAACAAGCGCAAAGCTCGGATTGAGATAAGCGGCGCTTGAGCCAAATGTTCCTGTTGACGCGCCAGCTGCCGCGTAATAAGCCGCAAGTGCAGAGCTTAGGTTCGAATAAGACGTGCCGTTCCAGCTCACCAAGGTCGCATAGCCTGACTTATTGGTTTGCGTCGCTGTCAAGGATGCACCTGCATAGCCCGAAATCGTACTGGTAGCTGGAAGTGCGGCTAGGCTTGAGCCGGAGTTTGTCCCAGAACCTGGTGTATTTGACGCATAGGAGTAGGTAAAGGTCGCAGATTGATTGACTGCGTAATAGACGTTGATGCTCGATGAGGTAGTGCCATTTGGCTGGACAGGTGCGGAGACGCTTGAGACTGTGTAGCCCGAAATCGTAGGCGCCACAAAATCGTAAGCATCTGAGGTGTTTCCTGTCGTTGTCTTCGTCACGCCGACCAAGGCGCCAATGTCTGTCTTGATGGTGTCAGGCGTCGTGCCTATGATTTCGCTTCCTGTCGTCGTATTGATGTAATTGACGGTAATAGGAGAAGTGGCAGCGGTCGCGGAGATGGCGGTGACGGTAGCGGCGTATTGCGTGTATTGTGTCGTCCCGTGCGCTGCCTCTATGCCAAACTGCATGTTGGATTGAAGCGTCACTCCGGTATAGGTCAGGGTTTTACCGTTAATCGTTTCAGTCAAGGTTCCTGTCGTGCCACTTGTTGGAGACCAAGAAAGTGTGACACTATCAGAATAAATAGAGCCTGTAGAAGCTGAATAAGGTACGCTGGTAATCCATGGTGTACCCGTAGCGTAAGAGCCTGTAGAATCTGCAGAGCTCCACGTGTTCGCATTCCCTCCCTGAACGGAAAGGAGAGATCCAGCGGTATTTGTCATGCGGATATAGGCAGTAGATGCATCGGCGAAGGTCACGCCTGCATTCGCTGGATATTGCATGCGACCCGCAAAGATGGCATTGGCAAGGCCAGAGATTCCATAGCCCGTTGGAGCTGCATTGAGGTCGGTCCCAGTTCCTATTTTTTCTCCTACTGGGACAAGTAAAAGTCCAATTCCTGCCCCTGGTGTTCCGATATAGCCTGTAGAACCTGTTTGGAAAGTCGTCGAAATCGTGAAAGCTGAAGTGGTGTTAATGACCTCATTATTCACGACATAGCCCGCTGTTGAGACGGCTGATGAAGCAGCCAACTGGAAATAGTTTCCGCTCATGCTGACTTCGTTTGTTCCGCTATAGGAACTCGTCCAAGCTGCACTACTTGTGACACCTGCGGCAAGGCTCCCTGCTGCAGTATAGCCAGAGGTCATCGCGTGTGTTCCCGCATCGACGCTGACACCTGCGGCCGTGAGACCGCTACTCGCTATGGTCGCGGCATAGATGGATTTGACAGGGGATGGAGCAAGGCTTGCTTCATAAGCCAGCGTCCCAGTGCCTGCGAGGACTGTCAAAAGGGCAACCCCATAGAGCCAGGTCTTGCCTGATTTCCAAGTGCGGAAGTGGGTGGGCTTTGGCGTAGGCTTCTCCTCGGCATGCGAAAGAAATGTCTTCACAGGCACGATTTTACGCTTGCGATGTTGAGAAGTGTGTGACATGCGGTTTCTAAATTAGTTTATTCTAATTTATTCAATTTCTGAGTTCATTGCTTCTTGGTAGTCAAAGGATGCTTTACGTGATTGCTCGCGCTCAAGACAGCGAGTGAAAAGATTTGCAAGGGTTTCTGCACTGTGCTGTTGGATGGCTTCGATGTATTCTGCGCGTTCATCAATGGTTATCACGAGAGGAGTATTTAGCTTTTTTAGCGTCGCATACATGAGTAGCATGCGGCCTGTTCTACCATTTCCATCCGAAAAGGGATGAATAGACTCAAACTCTATATGACGCTCAGCGAGAGCCATTAGAAAATTTTCTGCCGTTAAGTTTTCAAGTTGATAGTTTAAGTTATCCAGCCATTGGATGATAAGTGCAGGTGTCTCGCCAGGTGTTGCTAGTTTTTCCATAGAGCCAAGAATTGCATTTTGCTGTGTTTTGAAAGAGCCTGCATCTTCACGAATGTGATCCATTAAATCCTTATGAATTAATTTGATGAAGGCTGTGTCAGGTGGCGTTGCTTCTTTTATTTTTTTCAGAACATCCGCTAGGGCTTCTCGGTGGTTAGCTACCTCGTAAAGCTCTCGCATTGATTTCGATCTGGTTGGTGTAAGTTCATCAACTATGATGGTAATCGTGTCACTCAGCGATAGGGTGTTGCCTTCTATCGCACTTGAATGGTGGGCAATCCGGACAAGCACATCCAAAGCGTATTCTTGTTCTAAAATATTACTTTCCTGGGCAATCTGAAGGAATTGCTTTTTTGTGATTGTCATGTGGCTCCTTTCTTGTAGTGTGTGGGTTTGTGCGGTTTAACTGGTGATAAATGTTGTTTGTAGCGCGCTTTAAGGGACAAAAAATCCATTTAAGCTTTTTACTACGACTATTATAGCGCTTTCATAAAATTTTGCAAGAGGTATGTTAAGATTTCTTAGTTTTTCTTAAGGCTTTCCCGATTTCGGGAAGTTTTGCTGCTGGAATTCTGGTTTATTGTAGCGTGTTTGGCTTAAGCTAAACTCTAAAAGGTGGTATCTTTTGTGACGCGTACTTTTCGATATGATATAATGAGGGGGCATGACGGATTTTAAGAAGATGTATATTGCCTGTGACTTGGATGGAACGTTGGTCGGGGATGGGGCTTATGAGCTGTTACCTGAGACGAAGGTAGTCTTTGATGCGGTACGGGCAAAGGGGCATGAGATTATTTTATGCACGGGGCGTCCTTATCGGATGGCGATTGGTATTTATCAGGAGCTGGGCTTGACGTCGCCTATGGTGACTTTTAATGGGTCTTTGACGAGTCTGCCTGGTGATAAAAACTGGAAATATACGCACAAGCGCTTTATTCCGAAGGATTTTGTGTTTGATCTGGTGCGGCATCAGCAGACCTTTGATTTGGAGTTTGTCGCGGCAGAGTATCGACGGAAGTTTTATTTGAATAACTTTCAGGGAGTGGATCCTTGGGTCTTTGGGGTGGAGAAGTTTGAAGCTTATAATCGGATGCGTCTCGATCGGTTGACGACAGATCCGCACTCGGTCTTGCTTTCGACGCGGGTGAAGGATAAAATCAGCCTTGCGAAAGAGATGCAGGCGCATTTTGGGGGCGAAATCACGGTTTCTGCTTGGGGAGGGCCGAACGGAATCTTGGAAGTGGTGCCACGGGGAGTCAATAAAGCTTATGCTTTAGAGCATTTAATCAAAGCGATGGGAATTGCTCGGGAGCAGTTGATTGCCTTTGGCGATGAATACAACGATGTGGAGATGTTTCAACTGGCACAGACCGGCTATGCGGTGAAGAACGCGTCGGAGCGTTTGATTGGGCATGCGGATGAGATTTTGCCTTGGACGAATATGGAGGGAGCTGTTCCTAAAAAATTGCGGGAGTTGTTTTTATAAGGATTGTGCGCAGGAAAGAGCTGGAAATGATTTGAAAATTGTGTCATGAGATTTAGAGAAGATTTGGAGTGATTTAAAAAATCGAGCGGGGCTCGATTTTATTTTTTATAAGGTCACAAGGGGCTTTCTATGGCCGATGGGAATGAGGAGGGTAAAGATGAGTGCGAGGGGGATGAGAATCAGGAGGTAACTTCCGATGTTTCCCGTGAGGCTTATGGCTTGCCGAAAGAGGCGAACGGTGTAGGTCATGGGGAGCCAAGGGTTTAGCGTCTGGAAAATGGGGGCTTCAAGCTGGATGGGGTAAGTACCTGCGGCGGTTGCGAGCTGCACCATGAGGAGAAGGAGCATGAGGAAAGCGCCGACTTTGCCGAGCCAGAGATTGAAGAAGGTAACCATGCTCATGAAGAGGAAGGCTGTGAGCATGCTGCCTAAGATGAGGAGGACGGGATGACTTGCGCGGAGGCCTAAGAGGACAACGGCTCCTGAGACAAGGAGGCCTTGGAGGAGAGCAATGACGCCATTCGTTGAAAGTTTAGTAAGCAAGAAGTCCCAGCCGCTGCGGGCTTTTTTTTCATCGGTAATCGCACGGCCGAGGATGACGTTTGTTGAGAGGGCGCCGACGAAAAGGGCGACGGAAATCATGTAGGGCGCCATGCCAACGCCATTGGTCGGGGTGTTGTCTGTGTCTGTATGTGCGAGCGCGAGAGGACTTGCGAGGGTAGTGGCATTTTCTGGGCTAGTATTTTGGGCGGTTAGTTGATTGGCGGCCGTTTGGAGGGACGTTGTGAGATGCTGAGTGCCTTTAGTGAGTTGGGAGAGGGCCGTAGTGAGTTGATTTCCGCCTGTAGCAAGTTGTTGTGTGGCGGGTAGGAGCTGCTGTGCGCCAGTGGCGAGTTGCCAAGAAGCGGGCGAAAGTTGTTGTGTCCCTACTACTTGAAGCTGGCTAGTGCCCTGAGAAAGTGTGGTGAGCCCTGTGGTGAGTTGATTTTGGCCTTGGGAAAGTTGTGTGAGGCCTGGTGTCATCTGATTTGCAAGGGCTGCATGAGTTGCTGTGAGACCTGCTGTGAGCGTCGTGAGCTGGGTGCTCGCTGCGGGTAAGATCTGGGCAGATGCGGTTTGAAGCTGCGTTTGTGCTGTTTGCATTGCTGTGAGCGTCTGCGTGAGTGTTTGAAGTGCGCTTTGAATCTGCGTGAGGGCTTGCGTTTCTGCAGGAGACTCTAGGGCTGCAAGGAGTTCTTGCTGAGCATCAGGACCGAGGCTTTGGTAGGCCTTGGTTGCTTCAACGGCTGTCGCTTGTGCTTGTCCACTATTTGAAAGGCTCTGAACAGCGTCAGCAAGGCTAGTCAGAGTGTCTGTCAAATTTGACGCGTTTGTATTTCCCGTTTGAATGGCCTGATTAAGTGTCGTGAGACCATTTGAGAGCTGGGTGAGCTGCGATTGTTGGTCTGAGGTGAGCGTAGTGGCTTGACTTAATTGGGTGAGGCCTTGGGAAAGTTGCTGGGTGGCATTTGTAAGATTGGACGAGCCAGACTGAAGTTTCTGAGCAGCAGTGCTGGCTGCTGTCAAATTTGATAGGTAGGTCGTGAGGCCATTGGATAAGCTTTGCGTGCCATCTGAGAAGATTAAGGTACTTGAAGCAAGTGCTGTCAAATTTGATGAGAGGGTGGCAGATCCATTTTGAGTCTGATGAAGACCGTTCGTGAGCTGCGTACTACCAGAAGCTGCAATCGAGAGACCTGATTTCAAACTGGACAAGTTGTCTAAAATTGCTTTTGTATAATTTTGAGTAATTTGCTGTGAAACCGATGCATTGAGGGAGGCCATTGCTGAATCACTCATTTTAGAGGAAATGAAATTATGTCCTTTAGACGTCTGATAATCAATCGTTACCTTTTTGGGCGCTGCGTCCATTAAAGTAGCTGCATTCTGCGATAAGTTAGCAGGCAGCGTGATAATCATGTAGTAATCACCTGATTTGAGGCCTTTTGACGCTGTATCAGAAGATACAAAATGATAGTCTAATCCTTTGGAAGTCTTCATTTCTGAAACGATAGAGGCTCCCAAGTCCAGACGTTTCCCATTTAGCGACGTTGCGCGATCTTGATCAACAACGGCAACAGGCAAATCTGACAAACGCCCATAGGGATCCCACATGGAGCTTAAGAAGATAATATTATAAAGACTTGGAATCAGCACCAGCGCAAGCATCACAAGCCATAAAAATTTATTTTTTATGATGGCAGACCATTCATTTTTTATCATATTTTTGACATCCTGTCCAAAAAGATTTATAATCTCATTATACAACTTTTGTCAAATTTGACAAGCCATCAGAATTATTTTTTAGACAGTATGTTTCTATTGTCTAAATAGAAAGTATTATATGACTAAAGATCCTAGAATAAATCGCACGCGTGGTAAGCTTTTAGACGCAATGACAACTCTTCTTTCACAAAAATCTTTTGATGATATTACAACAATTGAGCTGGTCACGATGGCCAAAATTTCTCGTAGTACCTTCTATACACACTATAGTGATAAATACGAAATGATTGACAACGTGCAACAGCAGCTTTTTAACACCATTGAGTACATCTTTGCAAGGTCTGGCGCAGACCTCCACGCGACTCTTGTTGAAACGTTTGAGCTCATCAACGATCATCCCATCTATGCAGCCCTCCTCTCCGAAAATGGTTCTAAAGAGATTCATCAATTTATTCTTCAGCGCCTCATCCGCCTGCTTTCAGATATTCGGAAAACCGCAAAGACGCGAAGCCTCGCCTTGGGCGACTTGGGAGACAGCTATGCCCCAACTTTTTATGCCCATGCCATTTTAGGAACCGTTCAAGCCTGGATTCAGCGCAAACGGCGCGAAAGTCCAGAGCGCCTTGCCGACCTCTTTGGTGTTCTCATCAGCGATGTTTCCAGCTAACAAAAAAGCACCCTCAGGCGCTTTTCAATTTTCTAAAACTTATTTTCCAGCAGCTGCAGCTTGTTGTGCAGCGACTTCAGCGGCAAAATCATCAACTTTCTTTTCAATGCCTTCACCCACTTCAAAGCGGACAAATTCAATCGCTTTGGCATTTTTCGTCTCCAGGAATTTCTCGACCGTTACCGAGTCATCCATGATGTAAAGCTGTGCGAGCAAGGTATATTCCTGATCCACCTTTGTGTTATCCAAGACAAAACGTTGCATCTTCCCAGGCAAAATCTTATCCCAAATGGCTTCAGGTTTTCCTTCGTCTTTCAATTCTTGTTTAATCGTCTCTTCAGCTTGTGCCAAGATTTCTGGCGTAAGCTGTTTATGCGAGCCATATTGCAAGTGTGGCAAGGCAGGTTTATCCACCATGGCACGTGCTTCATTGTCTTGGTCAATCTTGTGGTTCATCTGCGCAAGTTCTTCATGGATAAAGTTTTCATCCAAATCCTCATGAGACAAGACCGTAGGGCTCATGGAAGCGACTTGCATGGAAATCGCCTTCGCAAGATCCGCGTCGCCCCCTTCAATAACAGAAATCGCACCGATACGACCGCCATTGTGAAGATACACCCCAAAGTTCTGTGCATCTGTCTTTTCAAGAACTGCAAACCGACGGAAGCTAATCTTTTCACCAATCGTAGCTGTCGCATGCGTGAAAGCATCTTCCAAAGTCGAGCCATCTTTTGTCTTTAATGCAAGGGCAGCTGCATTGTCTGCAGGCTTACCTTTGCCGATGACTTCAGCGGCTTCATTGACCAAGTCAATAAATTGTTGATTCTTCGCGACAAAGTCCGTTTCAGAGTTGACTTCGACAAGTGCTGCGATGTTGCCATCTGTCCAAGCAGCCGTCAAGCCTTCAGCGGCCACGCGGTCAGCCTTCTTCGCAGCTTTTGCCATCCCTTTTTCATTTAACCATTCGATGGCCTTATCCATGTCTCCATCAGACTCCACCAACGCTTTTTTGGCGTCCATAACGCCAGCGCCAGACTTCTCGCGGAGTTCCTTGACCATTGCTGCTGTAATATCCATTTTTTCTCCAATCTATTTTTGTTAAAAAACGAGTGAGCGTAAGCGCCCGCCCGTTTCTTTTTCATGTCCACACATCGTGCGGGTTCGCATCTTTAATTGAGCTTACCACACTGCTCACGGACTGCCGCTTGTTTAGCCGCTTTGAGCTTTGCTCAAAGTCAATAAACGACTAAACGGCGCTACAGCCGATTCGCAACCCGTGCGGGTTCGCATCTTTAATTTTCGTTGTCGCCTTCGACGATTTCAACCAATTTTTCAAGTGATTCAGCGCTTGGTGCTTCTTCAACTTCTTCTTCTGCGTTTGCATCAGACTTTGCCACAGCATCCTCGCCTTGCTTGCCTTCGATGATTGCATCAGCCATCTTCGCCGTCAATAAACGAACCGCACGAATGGCGTCATCGTTGGCTGGGATAATCACATCAATCGGATCTGGATCCGCATTGGTATCTGTCATCGCAACGACTGGGATGCCTAAAACTTTCGCCTCTTTGACTGCAATTTGCTCTTTATGTGGATCTACGACGTACATCAAGTCTGGGATACGAGGCATATCTTGAATTCCACCCAAGAACTTCTCCAAACGTTCGCGCTCCTTATTGAGCAAAACAACTTCTTTCTTTGGCAAAACATCGAAAGTTCCATCTGTTTCCATCTTGTTGATGTCTTTCAGACGGCGAATACGCTTTTGAATTGTCTGCCAGTTAGTCAGTGTGCCGCCCAACCAGCGGCTGTTGATATAGTACTGACCTGCGCGCTCTGCTTCTTCTTTGATAGCATCTGCCGCTTGCTTTTTTGTACCCACAAAGAGGACAACTGCGCCCTGTGCTGCTGCATCTTTCACGTAGTCATAGGCTGCATCCACCATTTTAGCGGTCTTCTGCAAGTCAATGACGTGAATTCCATTGCGTTCTGTGAAGATGTATGGTTTCATCTTCGGATTCCAGCGCCGTGTCTGGTGCCCAAAGTGTACACCAGCTTCAAGGAGCTGTTTCATTGAAATAACTGACATTTCTGTCTCCTTTTTTATTGTTTTTCCTCTAGCAGCTTCGTCCCACGCCGCGACCGTAACTAACGGCACCACGACCCAGTCCACTGATATGTGAAATTGTTGCAGTGCAACTCATATATTTTAGCTTACTTTCTCTTAAAAATCAAGTCTTAGCATTTTCTCACTGCAAATCGCACATTTCACTCGCACTTGCAAGTCTAAAAGCGAAGGCGTAAAATAGAGGACGTTATGAAAATTTACCTGCAGATTTTAATTATTCTCTTGTTCTCCTTCGTTGGCGAAATCCTCTCTGACGCACTGCATTTACCGATTCCAGGCTCTATTATTGGTATGATTTTGCTATTTTTAGCTTTGCAAACTGGTCTTTTAAAAGTCAAGCAAGTGGATACTGTGGGAAACTTTATGCTGAATAACATGACGATTCTCTTTCTTCCCGCAGGGGTAGGTATTCTCGCCAAGTGGCCGCTCATCAGCCATTTTTGGTGGCAAATCGTTGTCATTATCCTCGTTGCGCTCATTGTCAATGTCTTTATTTTAGGGAAAGTGACCGAATTCATCAAAGTCAAGTTTGAAGGCGATTATCTTCCACCCGAGCTAACTTCCCAACAAATCGCACTTGACGTTCTCAATCAACATACCCGCAATAAAATAGATCGAGGTGAGCTCTAATGGTACATTTATTGACAGCGAATCCGCTTTTTGGGCTTTCGCTTACGATTCTCATCTTCATGATTGGTGTGCGTCTCAATGAAACCTGGCCAAGTCCACTGACGAACCCTCTACTTCTCTCCGTCATTTTCATTATTCTCTTTTTGAAACTCACAGGCATTAGCTATGCCGATTATTATCAAGGAGGAAGCATATTAAATGACCTCATCGGCCCATCGACTGTCGCACTTGGCGTGCCTCTCTATCGTACCTTTCATTTAATGCGCCATCATGCGCGTTCGATTGTCCTCTCGATTTTCCTTGCCGTGACTGTCAACACCGTGATTACTGCATTGTTTGCTAAATTCTTCGGCCTCAGTAAACTCGCAAGTCTCTCTATTTTCCCAAAATCTGTCACAACCGCCATGGCCGTGGGAATCTCTGAAAAAATGCATGGTGTCACAGCGATTACGGTTGTGGTTGTGGTAGCGACGGGCATCTTAACTTCCGTCTTAGGACGCCCCCTCATTAAACTTTTTCGTATCAAAGACCCGGTCGCCCAAGGTGTAAGTCTCGGCGGGACGGGACACGCCGTGGGGACGGGCACAGCTCTTGAAATGGGACGTGTCCAAGGCGCTATGGCAGCCCTTGCGATAGGTGTCACAGGCGTCATGTATGTCTTCTTAGCACCTCTCGTTGCACAATTGATTTTAGGTTATTAAAAAATCGCTCCTCGAGCGATTTTTTAGTTATTTTTTCCTGCTAAAATTCTGGACATCCGCTAAAATCTTCTCAACAAAGGCATCGACTGACATACTTGTCTCATCCGTCGAGCCATATTGACGGACATTGACAGACTTTCCTTCGACTTCTTTGTCGCCGACAACCAAGGCATAGGGATATTTACGGGTGGTTGCTTGGCGAATCTTGTAGCCCAATTTTTCATTGCTGTCATCCACTTTCACGCGCAAGCCTTTTTCTTGAAGTTTATGAGCCACTTCCCAGGCGTAATCTCCATGTACCTCTGAGCTGACTGGCAAAATGGCCACTTGCCAAGGCGCGAGCCAAGCTGGAAAAGCTCCCTTGTAGGTCTCAATCAGATAAGCCATGAAACGCTCTAAGGTCGAGATGACCCCGCGGTGAATCATGACGGGGCGATGTTTCTCGCCATCTGCGCCGACATAGGTCACATCAAATTGCTCTGGAAGCAAGAAATCCAGCTGAATCGTTGACAAAGTCTCGTCGTTACCAAGCGCTGTGCGGACTTGAATATCCAATTTCGGTCCGTAGAAAGCGGCTTCGCCTTCGGCTTCGTAGTAATCCAACTTTAAGTCATCCATCGTCGCTTTGAGCTTCGCCTGGGCATTTTCCCACATGGCATCGTTATCAAAGTACTTCGTCTTATCATTCGGATCGCGATAACTCAAACGGAAGCTGTAATCCGTAATGCCAAAATCATCATACATCTTCATGATGAGCTGCAGAATCTTTGTAAATTCTTCCTGAATTTGCTCAGGTGTCACAAAGGTATGCCCGTCGTTCAAAGTCATTTCGCGGACACGTTGAAGCCCAGAGAGCGCTCCAGACTTTTCGTATCGATGCATCATGCCAAATTCTGCGATACGAATAGGGAGCTCACGATAAGAATGCACATCGTGCTTGAAAATGGCAATATGGCTTGGGCAGTTCATCGGACGGAGTTCCATCTCTTCGTTGTCACCCATGTCCATTGGCGGGAACATATCCTCGCGGTAATGTTGCCAGTGGCCTGACGTCTTGTAGGTATTGAGATTCATCATGACAGGCGTCACGACGTGGAGATAGCCATTTGCGACTTCCTGATCTTCGACGTAGCGCTGAATGACGCGGCGAATCGTTGCCCCATCAGGTAGCCAATAAGCTGTCCCAGCGCCAAGCTCTGAATCGTTGAAGAAAAGATCAAGTTCGCGACCCAATTTGCGGTGGTCGCGTTCACGCGCTTCTTCACGCTGTTTCAAATTCGCATCCAAGTCTTCTTGCGTGAACCAAGCCGTACCGTAAATACGCTGCATCATGGTGTTATCAGAATTTCCGCGCCAATAAGCACCAGCGACGTTGAGTAATTTGAAATACTTCACAAAACCTGTGGCTGGCACATGTGGCCCGCGGCAGAGATCCGTATAGTCGCCCTGGGTGTAAATCGTCAAGCCACCTTCGTCTTCGTTGTGCTCTTCGATAAGCTCGAGTTTGTAAGGGTCGTTTTTGAAAATTTCTTTGGCTTCAGCTTTGGTCACTTCCTTGCGGACGCTTGGGACATTTTCTTTGACGATTTTTTTCATCTCAGCTTCAATCGTTGCCAAGTCTTCATTCGTGATTTGGCCTTCGGTATTATCCGTATCATAGTAAAAGCCATCGCGAATCGCAGGACCCACGCCTAGGTGTATATTGGGGAAATGGCGACGTGCAGCCTGTGCAAATAAGTGTGCCGCCGAATGACGGAGCAAGGGCAGTGCTTCTTCGTCTTTACTTGTGATAATGGCAAAATCCGCGTCTTCAGTAATCGGACGCGTCACGTCAATCAACTTGCCGTTAATTTTGCCTGCTAGAGCATTTTTCGCTAAGCCAGGGCTGATTTCGTGCGCGATGTCATAAGTCGTGACACCTGCTTCACAGTCTTTGACATTACCATCTGGAAATGTGATTTTAATAGTCATTGTAATTCCTTCCCTGTGTTATATAGGTTCACAGTCGCTTTCGCTCCTGCGTATTGAAAATAATAGTCGCAACTGCTCCTTTATTTTCAATAAAAAAACGTACGAACACACTATGGACGTTCGCACGTGTTACCACCATAATTTAAGATGCAAAGCATCTTCTTCTCATCAGCGTAAGGAGCTGGCGTCCCGCAAGTTTTCACAAGCGCTCTTCTAATCGAAGTTAGTTATTCAGTCTTGTGGGCTTACACCGTCCCCACTCGCTTTTGGTATGACTGTTTTCGTCTTCATTCTTATTATACGATTTTGAAAAATTTTGTCAACCCTCAAAGTCTGGATGTTCATTACCTGTTTTTTGCTGGCGCTCAAGGTCTTGCTGGGTCTTGTAGGACAAGAAGTCCTGCGCGACGTCTGCATCAAAGTCACGGAGTTGTTTCATGACTTGGTTGTTGATCGCATCGACCTCGATTTTTTCAAACTCCATCTGAGCAATTGCTTTTTCTACGATACGCGTCACATTGTTGGCCAGCATATTGGCTCTTAAGGGGTCATTTTTGTATTTGTTATTGACCGCGGCGCGGAAAACAGCTGACTGGATGCGGAAACTATCCCAATCCACCGCACGACCATTACGTTTAATCACGACTTTATCTAAATTATTTTCATTCATAGTGTGATTATAGCATACTTTCTAAAAAAGACTCTTAAGCAAAATAACATTTAACACCGTGACAAAAGCGCCAATCAAAAGAAGAAGAGTCTTGGTGTACCAGACGTTTTTGTACTTGCCCATGACTTTGCCTGAGCTCGTGAGATAAATCTGTGTAAAAATCGTAATCGGAAGCTGCACGGAGAGAAAGACCTGCGAGTAAATGAGGATATTAAAAGGTGTTGTAATAAAGCTAAAGACGATAATCGCAAGGACTGCCGTCACGATGGTAATGAGGACACCCAGGCGGGAGTGCGGATCTTCGGCATCATAAGGTTCTGCGAAAATCCCTGCAAAAATAGAGCCCCCAGCCATCCCAGCGGTGACGGAGCTTGCGACCCCTGCAAAAAGAAAGCCCAGTGAAAACAAAATCGCCCCCGCTGGCCCAAGAAGTGGCCTTAAAAGTTCGGGTGCTTGGTTGATTTCCGTGACGACATGTGGGAAAAAGACGGCTGCCGCAAGGATGATAATGGCGGAGTTGATGACCCAGCCCAAAAACATGGAAAAAATCGTATCAAAAAATTCGAAGCGGAGCTGGCGCTGGATGACCGATTCATTTTCAAGGTTCCATTGGCGGGATTGGATGACTTCCGAATGGAGAAAAAGATTGTGCGGCATGACGACGGCCCCCAGAGCACTCATGATAATGGGAATGGACTGCTTGTCCATGAAAGGCACGACCCAGCCTTTGGCGGCTTCCCCCCAGGCGATATGCGGGACGATGAAAATTTCGGCTAAAAGTGCAATCCCAATGAGGCTCACAAAGCCAATAATGACTTTTTCGATTTTGGCATAAGAATTGCTAAACAAAAACCAGATGACGAGGGCGCCTGTGAGGACAGCTCCGATTTGTAGTGGTAGATGAAAAAGCATTTGAAGGGCAAGTGCGCCACCCAAGACCTCAGCGACGGCGGTGGAAACTGAGGCCAATACGGCCGTCCCCAAAATCGTGCGCGAGGCCCAAGGTTTGAGGTAGCGGGTTGTGTTTTCTGAGAGGCACTCGCCCGTGACGATGCCTAAATGCGCAACGTTGTGCTGGAGAAAGGCCAGCATGATGGTCGAAAGGGAAATCACCCAGAGAAGCTTGTAGCCAAATTGCGAACCTGCGGCGAGATTCGCCGCCCAGTTCCCAGGGTCGATGAAGCCGACCGCGACGATGAGACCGGGGCCGACATAACGTAAAAAATCGAGGACAGGCGGGCGTTTGTCTTGGAGAAGTTTGTTCACTGATTAGATTATAACAAAAAGTCGCGCATTGCGACTTTCGTAATTTTAAAAAGCGAGGACTTTCAGGCCGTCTTTGAAGTCTTCATAGAGGGCTGAGTGGACGGTCAATCGAAGAACGGCCATATTCGCTGCATTTTCATGGATGTCAAGAATGTGGGGCTGTTGAGTAATGAGGGTGTTTGCATCTGCGCCGCTCAACTTTTCGAGTGTCGCGCGATTACTTGAGAGGCGTGCCCCATTTTCCAAATCATCAAACCAGGTCGTAAAACTCACGTCAGTCGGAGCCGTGAGACTTTTAGCTTTTGTAGTCTCAGGGTCTGCGACCATGTACCAGATGTTTTCCTGCGTTTTGTCTTGGGTAAAGCTCATGATAGTCGTACCATCTGCGAGTGAGAGCGCGATATAGCCTGGAAAGCGCTTCAAAATCGAGGTGAGCTCGCCTTTTTCAGCCTGAGAACCTACAATATTGGCTTTTTTACGCGCTTTTACAATCGTGAGGGCAACCAGTGGGAGGAGGAGAATCAGATAACCAATGAGTATTGCAAGCCAAGTCATTACGTGCGTAAAGTTCGCCCCTGCAATGAGGAGAACAATCGCACTTGCGACGAGCCAGATAATAAAGAGTTGTAAAAATCGTTTTGCGTACATGGTCTAATCATAGCAGATTTTTTTGAAATGTCAAATGTTTTTTACATCTTGGAGATGGATAGGCCTGAAGGTACGAAAAAAGGGTCCTCCGAAGTGGACCCCTTTTTTGTAAAGTCTTAACATTAAATGTTAATGACACTATTTTACCATAACATTTCAGAAATGCAAGCGAAAAGTATTTGACATCTATTTGTCATAGTTATTGAGGTGAAATTTCTGAATGAGTGCGATGAGTTTAGTGGCGTAGTCTGGGTCTGTGGCATAACCATCTTTTTGGAGGTTTTGGGCAGCTTGTTGGTATGTTTTTGCGGTAAGAACATTGTGATAATGCGCGGGATCCCAGTCCACTCCTTTTACAAAGAGCTCGGTGTGGTCGGTCACAGAGGCACTCCAGCTGCTATAGGTACGAAAGGTACCATTGATGGTAATCCATTTTTTGTTGACGTATTCTTTTGTCTGGAGGGTCACTGAAGGCTCGCCATCATAGGCTTTGATGCCAAAGAGGTTGTTATATTTACTGGAGAGAAGACTCCTGCCGTAGTCGGATTCAAGACAGCCCTGGGCTAAGGTGATGCTAGCTTTGAGACCGCTTGTTGCTTCTTCTTTCTGGGCAATAGGTGCAAGAGTGCGAATGAAATTGTAATCCTCAATGGTTTCAAGCTGGGATGAGAGCTGACTTGCACTAAGGGTTTCATTGACAGATTGGCTCATCGAAAGCGCAAAAAAAGCAGTGGCTACAATTAGCACTAGCTGCAATAAGATGCGAAGAGGTGCCTTGAGGCCTTTTCGAGGCTTCTTTTTTTCTTCGGGCTTGATATAGCGATAGGTAATGGTATGGTGTTTCAATGAGCCCTGCCGGAGTTGAACCGACGTCAAAAGTTTAGGAAACTTCTGTACTATCCACTATACTAAGGGCTCTGCTTTATTATTGTAACATAAGAAGTTAAAAAAGACAGCCACTTTGCTGTCTTAGTCATCTGCAGGAAAGTGGATTCCTGCGTGCTTTCGCATGTCGTAGCTTGTGCAGCAAACTTTATGGGCAAGTTGTAACCAGCTTTCATAGCGTTCAAAGAGCTCGGGGTCTGTGCTTGCGCCTGTCATGATTTCTGCAAAGTCGGCTGCTTCTTCAGCTAGGTGGTTTTTTTCAGGTTTGATTTTGAGCTCGATTTTTTCGCCGTCATGCGTGATAAACTTGGCATGTTGGATGGCTGAGATGCCGTCTAATATAAGGGTGCCGTCGGTTGTGTAAATTTCTGAGGGAAGGTAACTTGTGAGATTTCCTGCGGTTTTGATGGCGACATTGAAGTCTCCATACTCAAGGACGCCAATCCCTGAGACATCTACGCCACCTGGTACCATCTGGGCGTCATAGCGGACACTACGAGGTTTGCCGAAGAGACCAATCGCACTATATAGAAGGTAGCAGCCTAAATCAGCTAAGATTCCTCCAGACATGGCGGCATTCCATTTGTTGGGGAGTTCGCCTGCCATAAGAGCAGGCATGCGGGAGCTGTATTTAGCATAGGTTAGATCAGCTCCAACGACGAGTTTGGTGCTGAGAAAGTCGCTAATCGTGGTAAAGGCACGTTCATGGATATTCCTTGCACCTTCAAAGATATAGGCATTGTGCGCAACGGAGAGTTCGTGAATTTCCTCGAATTCTTTGGGGTTACTGAAAGCAGGCTTTTCCACAATGACGTTTTTGCCAGCTAGGATGGCTGCTTTGGCATGTTGGTAGTGGAAGCTATTGGGGGAGGCGATATAGACAACATCGAGGTCTGAGGTCATGAATTCGTCGAGATTATCAAAGAGCTCAACATCATCGTAATCCTCAGCAAAGCTCAGTGCGCGTGTGATGGTGCGACTATAGACGGCAGTCAGCTGATACTTGCCAGTCCCATGTGCAGCCTCGACGAACTCTGTAGCAATCCAGCCTGTCCCAATAATTCCCAATTTGAAAGTCATCGTTTCTCCCTTCTTGCGATTTGATAATTTTAACACTTTTAGGGGAATTTGTTAAGTAGAAAGACGGCTGTCAAATTTGACAGCGTTATAGTTTAGGTTACCTCTAAAAACCTGCTTTTTCGTCGAACCACGCGATAGCGCTTGGCCAGGCGGCCAAGTAAATGAACGTCTCGCTGAGTTCGCCAGCAAAAGCAAAACGGTTTTTGCGGCTCGACTTGCGGGCTTTGCCCGCCTAGCGAGAGCGGACAGCGTAGCCACGAAGTGGCGCAGATAGACACGCCCTTAAGTCATAGTTGACTGGATAAGATCATTTTTGTGCGTGTCAAATTTGACAAAGGGGCTTGGCTACTGTAAAATGGTCTCATGAGTGAAAAATCAATGATTATCATCGGAGTTGCGGGTGGTTCTGCATCGGGCAAGACATCTGTGTCACAAGCCATTCTTGAGGGCTTTGCACATGAAAAGATTGCCATGATTGAAGAAGATAGCTACTATAAAGATCAAAGCAATCTCACGATGGACGAGAGGCGTCAGACGAACTATGATCATCCGCTCGCTTTTGATACGGATCTTTTGGTTGCGCAACTAGCCGAACTCAAGGCTGGGCGGGCCGTGGATATTCCGACTTACGACTTTCCCAATCACACACGCGCAAAAGAAACCAGGCGCCAGGAGCCTGTGAATGTGCTCATCATTGAGGGGATTTTAGTGCTTGAGGATGTGAAGCTGAGGGAGCTCATGGATATCAAGGTCTTTGTCGATACAGATGATGATGTGCGGATCATCCGCCGTATCAAGCGCGATATTGAAGAGCGCGGGCGGACGCTTGATTCGGTCATCACGCAGTATCTCTCGGCAGTCAAGCCCATGTATCATCAGTTTATCGAGCCTACGAAGCGCTATGCAGACATCATCATTCCTGAGGGCGTGTCGAATACCGTGGGCGTTGATATTTTAAAGACGAAAATCGAGAGTCTTTTACGGCTCGCGAAGTCTGAAGCTTAAAGTCCCAAAACCCTGATGGGGGGGGGCATTCCAGGGGTTCTCGAGGCTGAAGAGTGCCGAAAACCCGAACATTCTCGCAAAAAAATGCCTTTAATCCTTGACATCTTCTGATTTTTGAGTATAATGGTTGCTGTAAACTAAAAACAGGTTTACAAATACAACTTTACAAAAAGAGCCTGACCGCCCGTTGCAGTCAGACTTTTTTTGATTTGTGGTAGGAAAATTTCCTATTAATCTGGGATGCCCGTGTCTGGGTTCCGCTTGAGACTAAAATGATCCGGCACTTTATCCACGCCGCCTTTTGCAAAAGGTTGACAGCGTAAAATCCGCGCGATACCCATAAGGCTGCCTTTCAAAGCGCCGTGTTTCTGGCAGGCTTCAATCATGTAATTGCTGCAGGTCGGATAATAGCGGCAGGAAGGTGGGAATAAAGGTGAGATAAATTTTTGATAAAAACGAACGAATTTAATCATAGATCTAATTTCTCCACCGTTTTTATCAAAATTCTATCATTTAGCCTCCAATCGTCTCCCAGACAATTGGCGTGATAAAAACGAACGAAACGAATCATTTCAGAGCGTCCAAAATATCGGCAGACGCGAGTTCTGGGGTTAAATGATATTTCTGATATAGCTCAGCCGTTGGGATTTCATCAACAAACTCTGTGAGCGCCCCGAAATTCAGGACTTTCACTCCCTTACGAGCCAAGTAACTGGCAACACGTTGACCAAAACCGCCATCAAGCGTATTGTCCTCAAAAGTGGCAAGGACTTTGTGGGTCTCAGCAAGTTTGTCTAAAGTTGCGGTGTCGAGCTCACGGATGAAAAGTGGATTGACAAGCGTGGCATGGACACCAGATTTGGCAAGCTCATCTGAGACTTTGTGCGCTTGGTCAAAGAAGCCTCCAAGGCCTAGAATAGCTACGTCTGCGCCATTTTCAACGATGTCGTACTTAGGTTTTGCGAAATCTTTCAAGGATGAAGTCGTCGTACTTGTCAAGCCGTGCTGCGGCAGGTTAATCATAACAGGCTTCTCATGTTGCGCAATCGCCCAGTCCATCATATTCGTAAACTCTGTTTCATTGGTCGGTGCGAGATAGACGAAATTCGGTACCGTCGAGAGCCAACCTGTCCCGAAGCTTCCTTGGTGACTAGAATCTGCCGAGTTAATGGAAACGCCCGCAACGACCACGATTGCAGGTTCATTATTCATCGAGATGTCGTGCATGAGCTGATCATAGGCGCGTTGGACGAAGGTCGAATTGTGGAAAATAATGGGACGCACGCCTTTGACCGTTGATGCGGCGCCACCAAAAGTCATCGTGAATTGCTCAGCGATGCCTGCGTCCCAATAATTATCGGGATATTTTTCGTAAAATTCGACAAGGCCCAGAATTCCAGGAATCGCAGCGTTGATTGCAAGGACTTTTTCACCGGCATCAATTTTTTTGCCGAGGTATTCAGGAACTAAATCACCCCAACTGCGACCACCTTTGGGCGACAAGTCTTTCCCTGTCTTGGGGTCAAAGTTTCCGCCCCAGTGAAAACGGCGCTTCTCGTCAATCGCAGGTTGCCAGCCGTGGCCTTTTTCGGTGTTGATATGGAGCACAATCGGATGGTCAATGTCTTTCACGCTTTGGAAAAGCGAAATCAAGCGTTCGATGTCGTTGCCGTCAGCGAGATATTTGTAATCGAGATTGAAGGCTTTGAAGAGGTTGTTTGCAGCCTGGCCTTCAGATTCACGGAGTTCACGAAGATTCTCGTAGAGACCGCCGTAGTTCTTGTCAATTGACATTTGATTGTCGTTCGCAATGATAATCAGATTCGTCTTGAGTTGCGCCGCGTTGTTCAGGGCTTCAAGAGCGAGACCGCCAGAAAGGGAACCGTCGCCGATAATCGCAATGATATTTCCGGTTTCACCCGCCATATCACGCGCCTTTGCAAGACCTACAGCGTTGGCAATACTTGTCGAAGTGTGACCGACATTAAAGAAATCGTGAACAGATTCACCAGGATTGGTATAGGGCATGACCTCATCATAGTGTCCCGGCTCAAAACCGATTTTGCGACCTGTCAGCATTTTGTGCGGATAAGTCTGGTGCGATACGTCCCAGACCAATTTATCAATCGGGCTATTGAAGACATAATGCAGAGCAATAGTCATCTCAGACACGCCAAGATTTGGTCCAATATGGCCGCCATGAACAGCCGTCTTTTGCACGACGCGATCATTCATTTCAGCGGCAAGAGTCTTCATCTCCTCAACACTTAATTTCTTAACGTCCTCAGGACCATTTATTTTTTCTAAAACCATTGTTTCTCCATTCTTTTCGTTGATTCCCTCATTTTAGCCCATTATCATCCCCTTGTCAAATTTGACAGTCCGTTACCATCCTAAAATTTCTTGTCAAATTTGACCACACAAAAAGCCTAGTTACTAGGCTTTCATGGTCACAATAAAGCGCGTTCCTCTTGGTATATTGTCTTCCACGCTGACTTTACCTTTCATCGCTTTGACAATCGACTGTGCAAGCGACAGACCAAGTCCAAGGCCTCCCGCACCACGCGTTCTCGCCTCATCCACCCGGTAGAACCTGTCAAAAATCTTGCGTTTATCCTTATCTGAAATCCCCGGGCCATTATCTGCGATGGTGATTGTCAGATTTGGTCCTGCCTTATCCACCGAAATGTCAATCGCCCCATCATCTCCCGTATATTTGACCGCATTGTCAAAAAAGATAGTCATGACTTGCTTCAACAAGTCCTTATCCAGAGTGATTTCATCACTCTTGTCAAATTTGACAGAGCTTGAAAATGCCTTCCCCTTCTCTTCGGCTAAGATTTGATAGTTCTCAAAAATCTCCGTAAAACAGCTCATGTCCGTCGTTTCCGCATTAACCGTCAAATGTCCGTCCGATTTCGCCATGTCCAGCAAATTGTGCGTCAAAATCGTCATATTCCGCACTTCTTCCATTGACGCCGAAATATTTTCTGCCTCATCCAAAATCGTCGCATCAGGATTTTGAAACAATAACTGCAAACGATTTTGCAAAATCGCAAGCGGCGTCCTCAGCTCATGCGACGCATTCGACACAAAGGCCTGCTGACGATCAAGCGATTGCTGCAAAGGCCGAATCGACCAACGTGACAAATACAAGGCCACAAATAAAGACAAGAGCCAAAAGCCCACCACCGTCCACATCACCGTCCGTGTCGTTGCCGCAAGACTCGTCTGGATCTGCGTCACATCCTGAAAAATCTGAATATAAGCAACCTTTTTACCCGTCGTCGTTGAAAGCGTCGCAGAAGGCACAATCACCGTCGTTCGAAAAGACCAAGTCTGCCCACTCTTACTATCTTCAATATTGACAGTATCAATATGTCCAATCAAAGCCTTATTGAGCGTATAAGAGCTCGGAATCATCTCCGCAATGTAATCCTGATTCCCATTCAAAATCGTCCCCGATGCATCGTAATTCACCACGTACAAACCCGGCGTAAAGATAGATTCTGCCTGCTGATCCGGGCTCATCATATCATTCCCATAAAGATGCACACTAGACGACGGTTCCGTCTGTGAAGCTGCTGTTGATTGTGTGGGTATCCCATTCCCCAAAAACGGTGTCGTACTCGGCGTCGTCCGCTGCGTCCGCGATGCATTCGGCGTAAACTCATGAAAGCCCAGATTCGCAAGCGGCACTTGATAACGCTCCTCCGTCAAGGACGTCAAATTCACATCGGTCGAGTGATACATCCCCACTCGCAAGGTCGAGAGAATAATCGCCGCCAAAATCAAGAAAATCCCCGTAAAAGCTAAAAAGAAGTGAAGAAAATTTCTTAGATCACTTCTAAAACTTTTTTGAATAAGCTCCCAGATTTTCTTGAAAAATTGTCTCATAAACCTTATTTCAAGATATAGCCCACATTACGCAAGGTCTGCAAATTCTTCGTAAAGTCTGTCCCATCTAGCTTTTTACGAATCTTCGACATATAAACCTCAACCACCGTCACCGTTGTTTCACTGTCAAAGCCCCAGATACGATCGAAAATCTGCTCTTTCGGCAAAATGACATTCCGGTTTTGAATCAAATACACGACCAAATCATACTCTTTACCCAGCAACTCTACCGACTTGTCCCCAAAATTCGCCGTCTGGTTTTTCATGTTGATTTTCATATCGCCATAGGCCAAGCTATCGCCATCATCAAGCTTACCTGTCCGCTTCAAAAGCGCCTGAATACGTGCCTTCAGCTCATCCAGATAAAATGGCTTCGTTAAATAATCATCCGCACCAATCTCAAAGCCCTTCATCTTGTCATCCAAGCCCTCTTTCGCCGTCATAATCAAAACAGGCGTCGTCACACGCTTATCGCGCAAGCGCTTCAGCACTTCAAAACCAGAGAGCTCAGGTAACATCAAGTCCAAGAGCACCAAGTCATAGACATTTTGCTCCGCCTCAAACAAACCCTCTTCCCCATCAAAAACCTGTGTGACCTCCGCAAAAGACTCTAAAAAGTCATACACTGAGTTTGACAAGGACAAATCGTCCTCTACCAACAAAATCTTAATCATGAAATTCTCCTCATTTCTTTAGTTTGCACTTAATTTTACCTCATTTTAACTTTTTTTGCTTAATCCAGCCTCAAGTCAAGACCATTTTATGAAAAAAGCTCTAAATCTAACGACTTAGAAACTTTTTCCTTACTTCCTGATTAATCCGCCGCCAATGCTTCAATCGTATTCATCTTCGCCGCACGCCGTGATGGGAACCAGCTCGCAAAGAGTGCGATAAGAAGCGCAATCACAACCGCAAAGATAACCTGTCCCAGCGTAATCATGACGATAT
Source organism: Streptococcaceae bacterium (assembly GCA_031253335.1). Classification (GTDB taxonomy): domain Bacteria; phylum Bacillota; class Bacilli; order Lactobacillales; family Streptococcaceae; genus Lactovum. Next base: position 14,245 of record JAIRWF010000010.1, on the reverse strand, counting down.
TGGCGCCACCCAACTGATTTTTCAGCAAGTGGTTAATCCCATTTTCAGCCAGAAAGGCCACCACAATCCCCAGAATTGCCGCCGAAAGCCCCAAAAGAATCGACTCCACACGGAACAAACGTGAAATATCTTTTTTACGTGCGCCCAATGCTCTAAACACACCAATTTCCTTGGTTCGCTCCGCCACAGACATATAACTTGTCACGACAATCATAAAGATAGAAACAACAAGGCTAATCCCCGCAATTGCAGCCAATACCACTGAAACAATACTTGTGATGTTCGACAAGGTATCAAGGATTGACCCTAGTGAATAGGTCGCATAGATTTTATTGCCCGAGCTATCCTTCAACTTCTGGACATCAGACACCACTGATTTGACATTCCCTACATCATTGACGACAAGTACCACCATGGCAGGGCTTGTCGAAAGACCATTTTCAGACAAGAGAGACTTCATATCACTCGCCGTTAAGCTAATCGGCGACATCTGATTACTCGTCGGCTCAACACCTGCAATCTTGTAGGTCTTTGTGAGCTGCACAGGTTGACCATTCGTCCCCTGGAAAGTCAGCGCAAGACTGATAGTCTTTCCAATCAGGGACTTATAGTGACTTGAAAATTGCTTCGCCACACGTTCCTGTATAACAACCGAACCATTACTAGGCTTTGTCCCTGCTTTAAGGCCTGACGTCACATGCAGGCTCGTCCAAGAACCCAACCCATCCACAGGAGATGATGTCTTCCCATCGACTGTTGCCGTCACCTGAGCTGCTAGAGAGTATGCTGGCTCAACCGAGGTGACATTTTTCACTTTCCAGAGTTGATTCAAGTCATCTTGCGTAATCGTTTGTGTCACTTTCCCTTGATTCATCGCCGCATAGGCCTGGCTAAAGGCATCATCGTTTGAAATTTTGTTATTAGCCGTCTGACGCCTCACAACCATCGGTACATTAGGATTGACTTGACTTGTAATCATATCGTTCATGTACTTCGTCCCGCCCGTCCCAAGGCCAAGGAAGAAAATGACCGAGAAAAGTCCAATTGCCGTTCCAATCGCAATCAAGAGATTGATTTTCCATTTGTTTGTAAAATGCTGGAATCCCGTGCGGATCACCGCCCCATAAGACAAGGCCTTCGTTTCAAAGTCTTGTGTCCGATCAGGCAAGGGATAAGCTGATTTAATCCGCTCGTCTTGATTGATTTTCCCGTCTGCCAGATGTATAATCCGCGTCCCCGCATCAGCCACTTCCTGCGAGTGCGTCACGACAATCACGGTCTTGCCTTGTTTGGCAATATCTTGTAAAATAGCCAAGACCTCACGGGTATTTTGAGAATCCAGAGCTCCCGTCGGCTCATCGGCAAGGATAATCTCAGGATCGCTTGCCAATGCACGCGCAATTGCTACGCGTTGTTTTTGCCCTCCTGAGAGTTGCGCAGGTTTTTTCTTGCGGTGCTCATAAAGCCCCACTTGCTTCGCAAGCTCAATCGCACGTTCATTTTGTTCTCTCCCAGATAAATTCGTCATCTTAAGGGCAATCAAAATATTATCCAGCACTGAAAGATAGTTGACCAGATTAAAAGACTGGAAGACGAAGCCAATCGTGTCTCTGCGGTATGCATCCATGTCCGCCTCTTTTTTTGACTTCTGCGCCACCCCGTCAACGACAACATCCCCCTGGTACTCGCGGTCAAGCCCGCCAATAATATTCATGAGGGTCGATTTCCCGCCACCAGACTCTCCCAAAAGCGAGACGAAATCTCCCCGATCAAAGGTCAAGTTAATCCCATGTAAGACCGGAAACTCCTCTTTTCCCAAGAAATAAGATTTGTGAATGTCTTTTAACTCGAGCACAGATCCCCCATTATCACGATGATCTGCTTGTGCCGCTTGCACCTCGGCATCCCGCTTTTGATTAGACGAACGTCTCAAAAAGCTGATGATTCCAATGAGACAAATGAGCCCCACAAGAATGAGAACAACTCCAAAAAGATGACTCCCCGTATGAACCGTTAAATTGAGCATAAATCCTACACTTTCTTCTTTTGATTAGCCCTAGTATAACACATATTACCCCGCAAAATTCCAACTTTAGACCGAGTCCTCTTGATTTCCGTAATCCCAAGCTAAATTTTCAACTCGCGTTCGGAGCCTTCCCAAAAGCCCATCAGGCACCGTAATAATCTCCGCCCCATCCCCCAAAAATAAGAGCCAATCCACCGCAAAAACAATCGACTCTGGATCATCCTCATGGATAAGAAAACGAAATACTGCCTCTGTCTGCAGGGCATTGGTATATTCCAACAAACAGCCTGGTGGATGCATCCTCTTGAAACGTGCAATCGCCGTCTCGTCGAGACGCACGACTAAGTTCCACTGACGCTTTGCCATGCGATACAAATTCCAGAGTGTCATCGCATTCTCGGGTTCTAGCCCAAGTTGTTGCGGATAGTGTAATTCAGCTACAGGTAACTCAACGATTTCATTATGTGTAAAATTATAAGCCGACAAATACCAAGCATGGTTACTATTTAGGATTGTATACGTAAAAAGCTGCAGTCGCTCAGGAAATCCCGCAAAATGCTCCCAAGTTACCTCCAAATAGCGAGAAACCAGACTGCAAGAAATCAAGTCGTTCAAAACTTGCGGTGTTTCATCATCCAGCTGGTTCGACGGCTCCACATTGTCAAACATTAGTAAGTCATCCAGCGCAATCAGTGCATCTTGCTGCACCTCAGGCGCAATCCCTATCAGCTTTTCGCGAATGGCTTGACGATTTTGCAAATAGGGCAGCTGCGAACTCCGACTCGCAAGAAAACTCACGAGCACAGCCTTTAGCTCATCTTCAGTAAAGCGAATCTCAGGCAGAAAATGATTCGGTAGGACAAAATAGCCACCTCCACGCCCTTTTTCCGTCACCATGGGAAAGCCCATACTCTCGATTTCTTGGATGTTACGAATCGCCGTGGCACGCGAAATAGCGAACTCTCGCTGAACCTCAGCAATCGTAAACTGTGCCCGATTATTGATGTAGCGCAAAATTAATTGCAGTCGTTCTGATTTTTTCATAAAAGTCTCAAAAAATGATACATTTATAGTATATCATTGTCTATATCAAAAAAGGAGAAAAACATGACAGATTACACAATAGAGCACAAAGAGGCTTTTACACTTACAGGATACGGCTTTGGAATCGAAGGCGATTTCGCAGGTGCCGCAAAGTTGAAGCAAGATTTCTTGGCAACCATCACTAACGACGGCCGTCTGGAAGCCCTCCAAAAAGCAAGCACAGATGGCTTCGATTGGTCGGTCAACGATGTTTATCAGGGAAAACCCCACACTTATTTCGCCGTGGCAACTGCCGAAAAGCTACAGAGTACACGCGTGATTGATTTCCCAGCCGGAGATTATGTCGTCATTCCAGGCGTTGCAGACAAGTCAAGTTTTTTTGACACCTTAGCAGGCATTGCCTTTGGGCAAGTCTTACCGACCATCACGAACTACGCCTATGTTGGCGGTCCCAACGCAACTTGGCGCAAAGAAAATGCAGACGGCACATGCGAAGGCGAAATCTGGATTCCAGTCGTCACAAAATAAGGAGGAAAATATGGCTTATACAGTAAATTTTAAAGACGTCGAGACGACAGGCTTTGAAAGCTCACCCGTCGCAGAAAGCCTTGCTGGCCTGCGTGCCAATGAAGCACGCTACTTTGCAACACACTACAAATGGGATTACGTCACAGTACCCGCGGAAGAAGCAAATAAAGAAATAGCTTGGCTCGAGAAATTACTCAAAGAAGAGCGGGATTTATCTTTTGCCTCAAAGATTCTCGAAGTCGCCGTCTATGAAGATGACCAGATCTATTGGCCTGAGTTTTACTACGAAAACGGCATGGTAATAAACGTTCTTTATGAAAAACACGCCAAAGAAGAAGGCAAAAAGCCAAAACGCGCCGTCGGCATCAAACTCGCCGTTGGGGCCGAGGTGCCCGCGGAGCTTGAAGGCAAGTTCAAATTTGCCCGCCAGAAGTCGAAACTCGCAGGCGAAGTCCGTGGAAGCTTCTTTGTCCTCAAGCAAGAATGGCTGTAAACGAAAAGAGCCTCATGGGGCTCTTTTTTAGTTCACCACTTGCTCCTGCACATATTGTGCATACAAAGGATGACTCGCAATGAGTTCTTGGTGCTTGCCACTTCCCGTCACCTTCCCATGCTCGATAAAGTAAATCTGATCCGCATCAACAATCGTGCTCAAGCGGTGGGCGATGACAAGGGTCGTGCGGCCTTTCATGAGGTCATCGAGTGCCTGTTGCACCATGGCTTCAGACTCGGAGTCCAGGCTTGCCGTCGCCTCATCCAACATCAAAATCTTAGGATTTCTGAGAAAGGCCCGTGCAATCGCAATTCGTTGCCGTTGCCCTCCGGAAATTTTGACACCCCGTTCACCGACTTCCGTGTCGAGTTTGTCCGGCATCTTTTCCACGAAATCCCTTGCATAGGCGAGTTCTAGCACATGCCAGAGTTCCTCGTCGCTGTAGTCGCCCGTGAGGCCATAGGTCAGATTGTAGCGAATGGTGCCCGCCATGATGGCCGAATCCTGCGACACATAGCCAATCTGCGAGCGCCAGCTCTCAAGCGAAATCCCATCCACAGCTTGCCCCCCAATCGTGAGTTGCCCACTTGTTGGTGTGTAGAAACGCTCCAAAATTCCAAAAATCGTCGATTTCCCGCCACCTGAAGGGCCTGCGAAAGCAATAATCGAATTGGGCTTCGCTTCAAAAGACACATCTGAAAGAATTTGCTCTTTCCCGTCATAGCTAAAGTCAATATGCTCCGCCTTCAAAGTCTTCCCTTCGACATCGACTGCCTCGCCATCGTGCAAAACTTCCTGCGCTTCATCCAAAATTTCCGTCACACGCGCCGTTGAGCCAGAGGCCTTTGCCAGCTCGCTAAAGAAGCTTGCAAGCGTAGGCACCGCACCAATCAGGTTCATGAGGTACATCATCATGCCAAGGAGCGTCCCCAGCGTCATCACGTGCGTTGAGATCAGGTAAATTCCATAAGCCAAGAGACCAAAAATCATGAGCATCATGGACAGCATCATGACAGGACTCATCAGCCCATCGAAAATCGCTTCCCGCACACCGACTTTATAAAGCGCCGAGACGTCGTCTGCCGCCCGTTTGCTGGCTTGTTTTTCAGCATTTGAAGACTTGATGAGGCGAATCTCCCCCAGACTTTCTGAGGCAATGCCCTGAAAGTCCGCGAGGCTATCCTGGCGTTGATGACCGATTTTTTGTCCAAACATCATGATGGGAAACATGACGAGCATGACGACAGGCACCGCAATCACCATGGCAAGGGTCAGGCGCCATTGCATCTGAATCATGAAAATGATCGAGCCGACCAAGAGCAAAATCTGCGTGAAGGCTGATGGGATGCTATTGGCAATCAGTTGCTTGACTTGTGAGGTGTCATTCGCGAGCCTGGAGGACATCTCGCCCGTCTTCACCTCGTCAAAATACTTGACAGGCAAGTGAATCATCTTGTCCCAGACCTTCGTACGCAGGTTTCTCACGACATTTTCACCGAAAATCCCCAGCACAATCGCACTTCCTGCGGATAATAACGCCGAGACCACATAGAAGATGATAATCAGCGCAATCTGCCCGCCATCTACCCCATGCGAGAAACCATTGACGAGGGGCGACACCATCTTTGGCACCTGCAGCTGAATCAGCGTTCCAATCACACCCGCAATGATGCCCACTGCGAAGAAGAAATAACGCGGCTTTGTCTTGCGAATGAGTGCAAAAAATTGCGCAAGCGAGAGCTTCTGCTTCGGTTGATTTTTTAAATAGCTGCGTTGCTCAGCGGTCATCCCACCGCCACGACCTTGCGGTCCACCTTGTCGTTCCATATTTTCACACTTTCTAACTTACAGATATTCCTTCAAATTCTCCAGTACGACTTTGTAGCCGTCAGGATTCATGTGTGCGCCGTCAAAGGTGAGGACGGCTTTGAGGTTGCCATCGGGATCTTCGAGGTTGGCGTTGACGTTGATGAAGCGAGTGTTGACGTCGTTGAGACGCTTCACAAGAGCTTCAACCTTGCTTGAGGCGGCGTTCATGTCTTGAGTCGTGCGACCATCGAAGGTTTCAGCGGCACCTACGGGGTAATAGGCCATCACATAGATGGCGCAAGCAGGGATTTTCTCGCGAATGACCTTTAAAATTGTCTCGTAATTCCCGAGGAAAGTCTCCTCAGGGACTTTGAGGCCGATGTCGTTTGAGCCGATGTTGATGAAGACTTTTGTGGGGGCGAGGTCGAAAACCTGCGTGTCGAGATGGGCAAGGAGGTCAGTCGTCGTCGTTGCGCGCACACCACGATTGTAGATATAGGGATCGAAGGTCACGTCGCCCGCTTCTTCCCATTTCTCAATCGGGAAAATCTCCATGAGGCTGGAGCCGACAAAAACGATCTGGCCTTTTTTGGCGGTCTGGTTTGCTGTGTCATAATCGACGCGGAGCTTGTCCTGAAAGGCACGAATCTGCGGATTGTCGTAGGTTAAATCGCCTGATTTCGGACGATTGCTCGCTTGGTCGGGGGTCATCTGGGGACGATTTGCTTTGTTAAAGTCGGTCATTAGAAGTCCTCCCAGTTTTCCTTATCGTCTTTGTTCGCACGCCCACGCCCTTTGGAACGGCCACCACGGCCACCGTGTCCGAAGTTCCAAGGATTATCCATGCGGTCGCCAAAGTGACGTTCGCGCCAGCCGTCGATTTCGTCTTCCGATTGTGGCCCCCAGACCCAGTCGAAGAAATCGCCATTAGGACGCCCAATGCCACGACCACGCGCACCACCAAAGCCTGTCCAGTCAGTATTACGCAAACGTTCGCGCATGTCTTTCATGTTGTCTTTGATTTGCTGCTTGATAGCATCGCGTTCCTCTTTCGGGAGAGCTTTCCAGTCGGCTCGGCTCCAGTCGCGCCATTCCGCGCTGATTTGATTATCCGCCAATTTTTGAAGGAGGTCACGGAGTTGGACTTGTTCGTCAGCAGTCAAGCTTTCAAAAATCTTCTCGGACATGCCGTTACGGGTCTCACGGCCTTTATTTTGCGCTTCACGACCTTTTTCGGTCAAGAAAACACGGGAAACGCGACCATCATTTTCATCTTGCTTACGCTCCACGAGGCCTTGGCTTTCAAGTTCCTTGACCTGTGCCGTCACTGAGGAGGGCTTGATGTCGAGGAGCTCAGAAATCTCGGAGTTTGTGAGGCCGTCTTTTTCCCAGAGCTTCACGAGAAGGCCACGCGCCCCCATGCGCTCGCCATTGCCACGGAGTTTTGCGCTCGCTTGCTCCATGCGCAGTGCCATCATGAATTGCGGATCGCGTAGAATTTTGCCGAAGAGGTGTAATAAAGAATTTGTTTGTTCACTCATTTTAATGTCCTGATTTCTATTTTTTGTTAGCTTTTATTCTACAAAACTAAGTATAAACTTTTTATTTTGTTTTGTCAACAATAAACTAACTAAATATATCATAAATCTTTTCTTGTACCAAAAAAATCAGTCCTTAGACTGATTTTTAAAGGCCTTTATCCAGGGCATAGAGCTTTTTAAATTTCTCGTTTTCTACCAGTAGCACCTCTGGCTTCCCATCAATGACGACTTCGCCTTTTTCCAAAAAGAGCACTCGGTTAACATTATTAACACCCAAGAGATGGTGCGTGATGAAAATAAGGGTTTTATCTTTCAAAGCCTCAAAGAATAATGTCAACAGCTGATTCTCCGTGATGGGATCAAGCGATACGGTCGGCTCATCTAGGATGATAATCGGTACATTGGAAAGTAAGATGCGAGCCAAGGCAAGGCGTTGCCGTTCGCCGCCGGAAAAACGATTCCCTGCTTCATCCACCATCGTTTCGAGTTGCTCTGGCAATGCTTTGACCATTTCTTTAAGACCGACAATTTCAAGAGCTTGCCAAATTTCTGCATCGTTTGCTTCAAGCTTCGCAAGCGTTAGATTATTTCTTAAGGTCGTCGCAAAAAGATAGGGGGATTGGTTGATTACACCAATATGCTGCTCCATGTCCTTTGCTTTAGTGGCGTTTGCTCCACCAATAGTTATCTTACCTGAGCTAGGCGCAAGATCCCCTCGTATTAGTCCAGCAAGCGTCGATTTTCCAACGCCTGAACGTCCTAATATCGCAATCTTCTCGCCAGATGTCACTTGCAGATTGATGGCTTTTATGACTTCGTGATCCGCATAGGCAAACCGTAAATCTGTAAGCACGATATCATTTCCAGAAATGACTTCTTCGCGTGTCATTGTGTTTTCTTGTGGTAAAGCGTCTAGTCGTGCGGCACTATCCACGTAACGGTTGGTCTCTACCAAAGCATCTGAAAGCGGACTATAAGCATCAAATAACGGAAAAACGAAGAGAGCCACAGCAGCAATATAGTTAGCTGCTTCCCCGTGTTTTAGAAAAGTCGTAGAGATAACGAGGAAAAAAACAACCAACAAGCCAAAGATCACTTGTAAAACAAGACCGCGCTTCCTTGCAAAGCTGAAGATTTGTTTTTGTTCACCGCGGACTTGACTTTCTGCTTTGGTATAACGAGCCAAAAAGTCAGCTTTACGATTACTCAATCGCCAATCTTGCAAGCCTAGCACATTATCTGTGAGTTCTGTAAAGAGTTGATTATGATAACTTTTTAGCTTTTCATCTCGCGCACGCATCCGTCGCATAGACACGATAGGGATAACAAAATAGAGCAAAGCCAAAATCAAGGCAAGGCCTAGTGCCATCCAAATGCTAAAGACGCTAGAAGCAATGATGAGCGCGACCGAAAGGCTTCCAGCAATCAATACAGGGAAAATCGTTCGCAAATAGAGGTCTTGAAGGTTTGCAATGTCTTGATTTAAAATCCCTAGCAAATCGCCCAACTGATAATCCTGTGCGAGACTAACAGCTCTCGTCTCTAAACGAAGATAGAGCTTACGTCTCAAATCACTCGTTAGTTTCAAAATCCAGTTGTGACTTGTGAGGCGCTCAATATAGCGCAGTAAGGGACGAGCAATTCCAAAGATACGTACAAACAAAACAGGCACGTAAATAATCAAGATATTATCAGGTTTTGTTGCCGATTTAGAAATGACATAGCCCGCTGAAAACATGAGTAGTCCTGCACACAGCATTGTTAAAAGGCCAAGAAGAATAGCGAGCGCAAGTCCCCATTTGTATTTACGTAAGTATGGACCAATCCAAGAATTCGTTACGATGTCTTTCATGCTTGTCCCCTCATTTCTTGTGTGAGCTGCTGATAATACGTATTCGTCGCTGCAAGTTCGGCAGGAGAACCTATTGCTTCGAATTGTCCATTATTTAACACAATCACTTTATCCATTTGATTCAACCAGTGTAAGCGGTGCGTTGCTAAAAAGACAAGTTTATGCGCAAAGAGTGGCAAGATATTCTCTTTGATTTCAAGCTCTGTTTCGATGTCTAGGTGAGCAGTTGGCTCATCAAGCAACAAGATGTTTCGGTCATTTGCAAGGAATGCCCGTGCCAAAGCAACACGCTGTGCTTGTCCACCTGAAAGGGTACGACCACTTGGACCAATCAAGGTGTCTAAGCCTATCTCATCTACTAACTCATCAAGACCTGCAACCTTTGCAGCTTGCAAAACAGCTGTATCGTTTGCTTCCGGATTGTAAAAGGCAAGATTATCTCTCAAGCTCGCACTAAAAATATAAGCTGACTGAGGGATAAAGCTAATGGCAGACGACCAATTCATCTCTGAAATAGCTTGATTATTGACCTCAATAGTTCCTGAATCAGGTGTGATAAAGCCTGCCAGAAGATTAAGCAGGGTCGATTTACCTGCGCCACTGCTGCCAATGATAGCAACTTTTTCAAAGCCTGTAAACGCGGCGGATGGCAATGTCACACCGCGGCCACCTTCATAAGTTTTAGAAAGGTTGGTCAAATCAAGCGTGGAGGCTTCATTCCATTGAATTTCTTTTGTGTTTTCCTTATTCTCCGTCTTTTCAGCCCGCAAGACCTCTAGCACAGCAGCTAGCGCATTTTTTCCATTGAGCGTCGCATGGTAATCGCTCGCAAACTCGCGCAAGGGTAAAAAATACTCAGGAGCCAATATGAGTGCTGCAAGGGCTGGATACAACAAAATGCTTCCCCCCATCAAACGCAACCCTAAAAACATGGCAACAGTTGCAACCGAAAGTGTTGCAAAAAAGTCCAGGGCAAAATTGTTGAGCATGGCCATAGAAAGTGTGCTCATCGTCGCCCTCCGAAAGCGTTCACTCGTCCGATAGATGGAGCCTGCATAGGCTTTAGAGCGTCCAAAATAGCGCAACGTCGCAAGGCCTCGTAAGGAGTCTAAGAAGTGGTTTGATAGGAGCTGGTAACTTTCATATTGGCGCTCTGCCCGGTTACGCGCTGTATAGCCCAACAAAATCATGAACAAAACAGCGAATGGAAAGGCTAAAATCAAGACAATGCCACTTTGCCAATCCAAAAAGAATATCGGAATGAGCAGTAAGACCGGCACAATCATCATGTTCAGCATTTTGGATAAGACGAGCTTGACATAGGTCTCCACCTGATCAATTCCCGCAATCGCGGTTGTTGCAGCTGATCCTGTGCCTATCACACTCACTGCTGCAGGACCTAACTCATAGAGCTGTGACAATAAATCTCGCCGCAAATCCGTGGCAAGTGTATAGGCAAAGTCATCTAGCATCTTAGACCTGCCAGTTGCTACGACTTGACGACCTAAAAAACAGAGAAAAAAACCCACAATCAGCTTCCAGTCGGAAGCAAGACTATGCCCTTGCCAAAGATGGACAACAGCACCTGATAGAAAAAGCGCCTGTCCCAAGATGACCAGGGCTTGTGCAACCGCCAAAAATCCTAAAAGTGGCATTTTGGCACGCACACCAGGTAGTTTCATTAATTCTTGATCAATCATAGTTTCTATTGTAGCAAAAAACGGCCTTCTCGGTCGTTTTTCTGTTTCAAAACTTAAGGTTACCTCTATCTCCGCGCTTTGCGCTGCGCTGCCCAGGCTCGCTAAGCCAGCAAAGCTGGCAAGTCGCATGGCAACTCCCTGCTTTTTTGTCTAGCTAAAGCATGTCCATTCGCTCTAAGGCGCGGTCTGCGCTGTAGCGAAGGACGTCTGTTGGTGCGGTCTGCACCTTACAGCGATGCTAGTAGGGTTATCATAGCGGACAGCCCGACACGAAGCGGCGTAGATAGACACGCCCTTAACTTATTTTGCGATACGTTTGCGGAAGATAAAGTAGGTCCAAGCTACATAGGCTAAGACAAATGGCAAGATGCAAAGGGCCACAATCGTCATCGCTGTCAATGTATATTGTGTAGAGGATGCATTGCGGATGAGTAAGTCATTCGTTGCGTCTTTTGCAATCATGAGACGTGGGAAGATACCCTGGAAGAGCAATGCTACCAGAGCCCCAAAGGTCACACCTGAGGCCAGGAATGCAAGTAACTCTTTTTTCGTGCGCACTGCGATGTGTGCGACAACAGACAAAGCCACGATTACTGCAAGTAAGATAACGGTCCAGACGGCATTCTTTTGAATCCCATCAATCGTTTGTGTCTTGAAGAAATCAGTAAAGATAAAGAGCAAGACTGCGAAGACCACTTCACCTGCATACAATACAAAATAGAGGATATTAGCCCAGTCGTGTGAGCGCTCACGCAATGGTCCTTCAACTTTGAGTTGAATGTAGTTCAGTCCATGCAAGAAGCAAAGAAGAGTCACGGCTACCCCGCCTACGATAGAAAGCAAGTTGACGTAGTTAAAGAATGAACCCCAGATGTTGCCATGTGCATCCATTGGCATACCTTGGATAAAGCTCGTAAACATCAATCCAAACAAGAATGGCACAGCGATACTTGAAACACCAAGTGCCTTTGTCCAGAACTTCTTCTGCCCTTCAGAAAGTGCCCGATGGCGAAACTCAAAGGTAACCCCACGGACGATTAAGCCAACAAGGATTAAGAACAAGATAATGTAATAGCCTGAGAATAGGCTTGCATACCAGTAAGGCATAGAAGCAAACATCGCCCCTCCGGCTGTCAAGAGCCAGACTTCATTACCATCCCAGAAAGGACCAATTGCAGCAATGGTTTGGTCAACCTCGCGCTCGTCTTTAGCCACAAGAAGTGAAGCCATTCCCGTCCCATAGTCAAAGCCTTCTAGGAAGAAGAAACCTGTAAATAGGACGCCGATGACGACGAACCAGAAAATTTGTAAAGCAGTCATTAATTGGCCTCCTTATCAAATGCGTCTTTGCTAAATGGATCAATCTCAGCATATGCAGTATCTGCCTCAAGCGCTGGTTTTCGCATCACGTGGACGCTATAGACAACCATCACAGCGCCCAATGAGCAAAAGAGTAGGAAGTAAACGATGTTCGAGAAAAGTAAACTCCCGACCGAAACGTTTGGCGAGACGGAATCTTGAATCGTAAAGAGTCCATAGACTGTCCAAGGCCAACGGCCTAGCTCTGTGACGAGCCAGCCTGAGGTAATCGCGGCAAATGGCGCATACATCAAAATACCAAAGTAGCGCAGCCAGCCTCTATGTTCAAAGAGACTTGGCTTCTTCTTGCGTGTAAAGAAGAGTCCTAAAGCCGATGAAATAATCATCAAGATTGAAAGGCCAGACATAATACGGAAGAGCCAGAACAACGCGTTCATCGGTGGGACAAAGTTATTGCCAATCTCTTTTGCTGCTTGTGGATATTCAGCTGCAAGTTTTTGATTGAGCTGCTGGACGCTTAAAATCGTATCTTTATTTGTTGTCTGGTGATAAGTCAAGATAGAAAGAATCATAGGGACTTGTACCCCAAAAACCTGTTCGTGTGAGGATTCATTAAAGAAACCAATCAGAGTCCATGGGGCTGACTCGCCTTGGCCCATGCCTTGCGTATCTGTGATACCTTCAGCAGCAGCAAACTTCATAGGTTGTGAATTTTTGACCTCAAGCATAGATTGATCGCCTGCGTAAAGATTGCCTAAAGCGCCAATCAAAGCGACTAAAAGGCCCAAACGAAGGACAGGCTTAAAGATGTCAATATCACGTTTCTTTAAAATCTGCCAAGCGGCAATACCTGCGGTCACGAAGCCACCTGTCATGAAGAAACCTGTGACGACGTGACTGAACTCCAAAATCGTCTGCGGATTGGTAATCAAGGCGCCAAAGCTTTGAAGAGTTGCACGACCTCCAGCCAGCTTATAGCCAACTGGATTTTGCATCCAGCTGTTAGCTGCTAAGATCCAGAGACTTGAGAGGGTTGAACCTAACCAAGTGATCCAGACGGTCGCCATGTGGAGCTTTTTACCCATACGATCCCAGCCAAAGAGCCAGATTCCAAGGAAAGTTGACTCCATAAAGAAAGCGAGAAGAGCCTCAACAGCGAGTGGCGCACCGAAGATGTCTCCAACGAATCGGCTGTAGTCCGACCAGTTCATCCCGAACTGGAACTCTTGGATAATACCTGTGACAACGCCGACTGCAAAGGATAAGAGCATGATGGAGCCAAAGAACTTGGTCCGCGTTTTCCATTTCTCATCACCAGTCTTGACGTAGATAGCTTCCATGAGTGCCACCATAAAGACCATCCCGACGGATAGCGGCACGAAGAAAAAGTGGAAGACTGTCGTCATCGCAAACTGGAAACGAGCTAAAAATACGATAGTAAACATTTTTACCTCCTGTATGTTTTAAGTGTACAAAGGCACACTTTTACAGCCTCTATTATAATTTTTGGAAGCGTTTTTTACAAGAATAAAGACTGTCAAAAGTTTTTAACATTTCTTGTAATGACGGGAATTGTTGGCCTTTTTCACACTTCACGAAGTTCACAAATAAAAAATCAGCCAAAGCTGATTCGAATTGCTATAGGTTACCTCTATCTCCGCGCTTTGCGCTGCGCTGTCCATGCTCGCTAAGCAAGCATAGCTGGCAAGTCGCATGGCAACTCCCTGCTTTTTCGTCTAGCTAAAGCATGTCCATGCGCTCTAAGCGACTAAAGTCGCAAGGCAAATCGCAACTTTGAGACCCGCTTGCCTTTTCGCACCGAAGCAAAGCGAGGGCTGCGAAACGGACATTCAAGCGTGGCGCAGATGACGCTTGACACATCGTGTCAAGGTTGCGGATAAGGAAACGGAGTTTCCTCAATCGTCGTCAAGT
>JAIRWF010000008.1 GCA_031253335.1 Streptococcaceae bacterium | reverse complement strand
GTCAAGGTAGCGGATGAAACAAGCGAAGCTTGTGTCTCCCAAAAACTCTAGCTGTGCGTTCATTCACTCGGTGCTTGCGCCGAGCGCATCGTGTGGTTAGGTGAAAAAGCAAGGAGTTGCCATGCGACTTGCCAGCTTTGCTGGCTTAGCGCGGAGATAGAGGTAACTAATCAAAAGCAGCATAAAAAAACCGCTCGTTGAGCGGTTTTTTTATTGCTGCCAAATTTGACAGCCTTGTAGAGGTACGTCAAAAGTGTACTGTCAAATTTTAACAGCTCTAATAGGGCACGGGTGTGAAGGAGTCCACGACCTCGCCTGGAATATTCCAATAGATGAACTCATCTGGGGGAACAGGCAGTTCACGATCCTGATATTTCGGGTTAAGGGAGTGTAAAATCAAGGTATTACCATGGAGCATCACTTGTTTGATGTAGCTTTGCTCGTCATAGTCCACAATAAAAATCCCACCTCGAGGTGTATCAAAGGTCTGCTTGACAAGCACCACGTCGCCATCGTAAAACTCAGGCTCCATCGAGTCACCCTTGACGAGCGTCGCAAAGTCGTAGCCTGCAAGGTCCGTCCGATCCGTTCGATAGATGTCATAGTTGTTCCCGACATAATTATAGCCAAAGCCAGCTGCCACCTTTTCAATCACTTTAACCTCGGTAAGCTGTGGCTCGTCTGAGTTGAGAGAAGTTGATAGATCTTTTTCCATCAAGTCCGTGAGACTCACATCAAAAATATCTGCTATCTGACTCAAAATAGGCGCCTTTGGCGTATATTTCCCACGTTCCCACTCCGAAATCGAGGAGGCTGATTTGCGACCAAGCTTTTGGGCAAGTTCGATTTGTTCCATGTCTGCGGCTTCGCGCAGGGCTTTCAAATTGAAAGCAAAATGAGATGCTTTTTCCATAAATAGAGTATATCACAAATTTCGGAAAAAGTGAAATAAAAAGTCGGAAAATCTGAAATATATCATTAAGGTTACCTCTATCTCCGCGCTTTGCGCTGCGCTGTCCATGCTCGCTAAGCCAGCAAAGCTGGCAAATCGCATGACAACTCCCTGCTTTTTCGTCCAACCACGCGACAGCGCTTGCTTGACGCAACGCGTCAAGGTAGCAAATCAAGAAACGGAGTTTCCTCATTCGTCGCCAAGTAAATGAACGCACAGCTAGAGTTTTTGGGCGACACAAGCTTCGCTTGTTTCATCCGCAACCTCGAAGCAGGCTGGGACTTGTTTCACAAGTCTTTATCTACCACCTTGGACGAGTCGTCCAAGCAAGCAAAAGCAACCCGGTTTTGTGGCTCGACTTGGCGCGGTCTGCGCCTTAGCGAAGGACGTCTGTTGGTGCGGTCTGCACCTTACAGCGATGCTAGTAGGGTTATCAAAGCGGACAGCCCGACACGAAGTGGCGGAGATAGACACGCCCTTAAGTATGAGAATCTAACTTATTTGAGCGATTTCAAAATAGGATAAAACGTTCTCTAGCCTCTCTTTGCGGGCTGTTTTATGCTATAATGACGATGTAGATTTTGAAAGGGCTTCATTTGCCCTGAGAAAGAGGAAAATTTTGACTGAAAACAAGACATTTTACATTACAACGCCGATTTACTATCCATCGGGGAAACTTCATCTGGGCTCGAGTTACACGACGATTGCCTGTGACGTGCTCGCACGCTACAAACGCCTCATGGGTTTTGAGACTTTTTATCTGACGGGTTTGGATGAGCATGGTCAAAAAATCCAACAAAAGGCTGAAGAAGCAGGTCTCTCTCCCAAGGCTTATCTCGATCCGATGGCCGAGGATGTCAAGAAACTCTGGAAACTCCTGGACATTAGCTATGACAAGTTCATTCGGACGACGGATGATTATCATGAAGCGGCTGTCCAGAAGATTTTTGAGCAGCTTTTAGCCCAAGATGACATTTATCTAGGGAAATACGCAGGCTGGTATTCGGTCTCAGATGAGGAGTTCTTCACAGAGACGCAGCTCAAAGAGGTCTTTAAAGACGCCAAGGGAAAAGTCATCGGCGGAATTGCACCAAGTGATCATGAGGTCGAATGGGTCGAAGAAGAAAGTTATTTCTTTCGCATGGGTAAATATGCGGACTGGCTTTTACAGTACTATGAGGAGCATCCTGATTTCATTCAGCCTGAGATTCGTAAAAATGAAATGATCAATAACTTCATCAAACCAGGCCTTGAAGACTTGGCGGTCTCCCGTACGACCTTCAGTTGGGGAATTCCGATTCGCTCCAATCCAAAACACGTCATCTATGTCTGGCTCGATGCACTTTTTAACTATGTGACGGCGCTTGGTTACGGAACAGACGACGATCGTCTCTATCAAAAGTTCTGGCCAGGAATCAACATGGTGGGTAAGGAAATTGTGCGCTTTCACACGATTTACTGGCCTATCATGCTGCACGCCCTAGGGATGGAGCCACCAAAGCAGGTCTTTGGTCACGGTTGGCTCGTCATGAAAGACGGCAAAATGTCAAAATCAAAGGGCAATGTGGTCTATCCAGAGATGTTGGTTGCGCGCTTTGGACTTGATGCGGTGCGCTATTATCTGATGCGGGCGATGCCCTTTGGAAGTGACGGGGTGTTTGCGCCAGAGGACTTTGTGGATCGGATTAATTTTGATTTGGCGAATGATTTGGGAAATCTCTTGAATCGCACGGTTTCCATGGTCAATAAATACAATGGTGGAAAGATTGAAAAGACAGGGGCTGAAACGGCCTTTGATGCTGACTTGGCGCTGGTGCGTGAGGAGGCCTTAGAGCATTACCACACGGCCATGGACAAATTTGAGTTCAGCGTGGCCTTGTCTGAAGTCTGGACAATTATTTCGCGGACGAATAAATATATTGACGAGACGGCGCCTTGGGTGTTGGCGAAAAATACGGAAAATCAAGCCGTTTTGAATCACGTTTTGTATAATTTAGCGGAGCATTTGCGCTTAGTAGCCGCCCTCTTACAACCATTCATGCACACAACGAGTGAGAAAATTTTCGCCCAATTAGGACTTTCAGATAATCGCTTTGCCATTAACGAGTTGTCCTATGGTTACGCCTTTAAGAATCCTGTCGTGTCTGAAGGGGAGCCAATCTTCCCACGCCTGGAGCGTGAGGAGGAGATTGCCTATATCGCAAGCCAAATGTCTGGCGGAGCACTTAGCACTGCGCCTGAGCTCAAGAAGGAAATCGCCTTTGATGACTTTGAAAAGGTCGATATACGTGCTGCAGAAGTGCTTTCAGTTACAAAAGTCGAAGGCTCAGACAAGTTACTGCTCTTTACCTTGGATGCGGGAGAGGCTGCACCGCGCACGATTCTCTCAGGGATTGCGAAGTTCTATCCCAATGAACAAGAGCTGGTAGGGAAAAAATTACAAATCGTGGCAAATTTGAAGCCGCGTAAAATGATGAAAAAATATGTGAGTGAAGGAATGATTTTATCTTTTGCTTACAATGAAGATAAAGACTTGCGTGTGAGCGAGGTTGCTTCCGATGTACCAAACGGGACGCCCCTCGTTTAAGGAGAAAAAAGATGGTCAATATTGATTTTACAAAAGAAGCAGAAACCAGAAAAGACGCCTATTTGGCGGATTTATTTGAGCTTTTAAAAATAAACTCGGAGCGTGACGACGCAAAAGCAGACGCCCTGCACCCCTTTGGTCCTGGTCCTGTCAAAGCATTGGAGAAGTTTTTGGAACTCGCCAAACGTGACGGCTACGCCACAAAAAACTTTGATAATTACGTCGGCCAATTTGAATATGGCGATGGGGACGAGGTTCTGGGGATTTTTGGGCATTTGGATGTTGTCCCAGCCGCAGATCAAGAAGGTTGGAAAACCAATCCCTATGAGCCTGTGATCAAGGACGGTGTGCTTTATGCGCGTGGGGCTAGTGACGATAAGGGACCAGCCATGGCTTGCTATTATGGTCTTAAAATCTTGAAAGACTTGAATGTGCCACTCTCTAAGAAAATCCGCTTTATTGTGGGGACAGATGAGGAGTCGGGCTGGGGTGATATGGATTATTATTTCGCTCACAATGGCTTGAAAGACCCAGATTTTGGCTTTTCTCCCGATGCGGAATTCCCGATTATCAATGGCGAAAAAGGCAATACGACGGAGTTTTTGCATTTTAATCCGAAAAATCATGGGGATGTCAAATTGCACAGTTTTGAGTCAGGGCATCGCTTTAACATGGTGCCTGAAGTTGCCACAGCTGTGATTTCGGGCGAGACAGGCTTTTTGAAGGAAAAGGTAGATGCCTTTGTTGCTGCACATCTGGATAAGAGCTTAACGCTTGAAATGAGTGAAGCTAAGGGTCGTGTGACAGTAACCCTGCATGGTAAAGGTGCCCATGGGGCCATGCCTGAGTTGGGCGTGAATGCGGCAACCTACTTAGCATTATTCCTTAAGCAGTTTAGCTTTGATGGAGGAGCGAAAGACTTTATTACGTTGGCAGCAGATACTTTGCGCGATGATCATACGGGTGAAAAATTAGGCATTGCTTACGAGGATGACCTGATGGGTAATACCTCGATGAATGCAGGTGTTTGGGAGTTTGATGAAAATGCAGATGATGCAACGATTGCTCTCAATTTCCGCTTCCCACAAGGCAATAGCCCTGAGCGTATGCAGGAAATTTTGGCGAAACTCCCTGGAGTCACAAAAGTCACGCTTGATGAGCATATCCATACCCCGCACTACGTGCCAGGAACGGATCCTTTGGTCAAGACTTTACTTAGCGTGTATGAAAAGCATACGGGCAAAAAGGGTTATGAGACGATTATTGGTGGCGGGACCTTTGGCCGCCTGCTGAAGCGCGGTGTCGCCTTCGGCGCGCAATTTGAAGACGAAGAAGATTCCATGCACCAGGCGAACGAAAGCAAATCTGTGGCGCTCTTGCTCAAATCTATTGCGATTTATGCTGAAGCGATTTACGAGTTGGCGAAATAATGCTTTACGGAATTGGTGTGGATAATGTGGAAGTTGCGCGGATGGTTAAAGCCATGCAGCGTGAGTCCTTTGTAAAGCGGATGCTGACGGCGCCAGAGTTTGAGCGATTTTCGTGCTTACAGACAGAAAAAGCAAAGTCAGAGTTTTTGGCGGGGGAGTGGGCAGCGAAGGAGGCCTACTCGAAAGCGTATGGTACGGGCTACAATGGAGAGCTTTCGCCACTTGATATGACGGTCGCAAGTGACGCAAAGGGGAAGCCTTATTTTGCGGCGCACCCGTTTGACGGTGTGGCCCAGCTTTCTATGACGCATGATGGCGGGATTGCGACGGCGATAGTGACTTTGGAGGTGCGTGATGATTGAATCTTGGCATCGGGAGACCTTAGTAAAGGTAGATTTGGACGCCATTCGAGAAAATATTCGTGCGCTCAAGGCGATTGTCTCGGATAAACCCATTTGGGCGGTGGTTAAGGCAAATGCTTATGGCCACGGTGCGCGTGCGGTGGCGCGTGCGGTTTCTGATCTCGTTGCCGGCTTTTGTGTGTCGAACTTGGACGAGGCGCTGGAGATTCGTGAAATGGTTGAGGAGTTGCCGATTCTTGTGCTGTCTGGGATTCCTGTGGAAGATGCGATGTTAGCACGTGATAAAGAGATTAGCCTGACGGCACCGTCTTTAGAATGGCTGTCAAATTTGACGGCGCAGAATGCGGATTTGACAGGACTTTCGCTCCATCTCAAGGTAGATAGTGGAATGGGGCGCATCGGGGTGCGACAGGCTGATGAAGCCAACCAAATGATTGCGATGATGGATGCAGCTGCTGTCAAATTTGACGGGGTCTTCACGCATTTTGCAACAGCAGATGAGGCGGACACGTCGCACTATGAAAGTCAAGTCGCACGCTTTTCAGAGCTTCTGTCAAATTTGACAAGGCGCCCAACCTATGTCCACTCGACAAATTCGGCGGCTGCTCTTTGGCATCAAGCTGAAATCTGCGATTTTGTACGCCTTGGGATTGGCATGTATGGGCTTAATCCAAGCGGTGTCGCACTTGAGAGCCCAATCAAGTTGCAGCCGGCACTCAGTCTTTCGACAAAGCTTAGCCATGTGAAAGAACTACCTGCAGGTGAGTCTGTTGGATACGGTGCGGAATTCACGGCGACTGAGCCCACCTGGGTAGGCACGCTTCCGATTGGCTATGCCGATGGCTGGTCACGGAGTCTTACGGGCTTCCATGTCCTTGTAGATGGACAATTATGCGAAATCATTGGGCGCGTGTCCATGGATCAAACCACGATTTGCTTGCCGCATGCTTATCCAATCGGGACACCAGTCGTGCTTATTGGGCAATCTGGAGATTTGGCTGTTAGCGCGCAGGACGTTGCAGACTACCGGGGGACCATTCATTATGAGGTGCTGTGCGGACTTTCAGACCGGATTCCGAGGACTTACGAGTAAGCACAAGTGATAAACTTTGACCTATCAAGCCTTTTGAGGCTTTTTTATATTATGAGAGATTTCTCATTCTTAAGGCGACATTAAGTGCCATGCGCTATAATAATTGTAACGAAAGCTTTCGTCGCACCCAAAGAAAGGAGGGACGCTATGATATTCATTTATACGGTACCATCTTGCAGCTCTTGCAAAAAAGCTGAAGAATGGCTCCGCGCGCATGACTTGGACTACAAAGAGATCAATCTCTTGACGGATGACATCAAACCTGAAGAAATCAAAAAAATCCTCTCCCTCACTGAGGAAGGCACTGAGGAAATCATTTCCAAACGCTCTAAAGCCTACGCACGTCTCAACATCAACTTCGACAATGTCTCGGTCAACCATTTAATTGACATCATCGAGGAAAATCGTACCCTCCTAAGGCGTCCGCTCATCCTTGATGACAAGAGGCTTCAGGTCGGCTACAACGAAGATGACATCCGCAAATTTTTGCCTAGAAGCTATCGCAAGGTCAAGATGGCCAAGGAGTCTGAGGAAATCAAAGCAATTGTCTTAGACCGTGAGGAACGCGAGTATTTGGCAACTCACAAGCCACAAGAGGCCTAAATTTCCTCTAACTCCTATTCGCAACGCTGTCCATGCTTGCTTAATAAGAGGGGAAGCCCGCATAGATAGATGCGCACGAAAGAGCCCAGAAGGGCTTTTTGCGTGGTCAAAAAAGCTTGAGATTTGGTATAATAAGGAAATGACAATTCTGGATGGAAAAGCATTGGCGCAGAAAATGCAAGCTCAAATGGCTAAAGAAGTCTCACAGATGGCTGTGAAGCCTGCTTTGATGGTGATCCTCGTGGGGGATGACCCTGCAAGTGCAGTCTATGTGCGCAATAAAGCTCGTGTTGCGGAGAAAATCGGCATTCATTCAGAGACGTTGCGCTTGCCTGAGACGACGACGGAGGCGGAATTGCTAGAGCTGATTACGAAGTACAATGCAGATCCTTCTTGGCACGGCATTTTGGTGCAACTGCCTTTACCTAAGCATATAGATGAGGGGCGCGTGTTACACGCCATTGACCCAAAAAAAGACGTCGATGGCTTTCATAGCTACAATATGGGGCGACTCATGGCGGGACACCCTGCGATGGTGCCTTCAACGCCTGCGGGTATTATTGAGATGCTGAAAGCCTATGATATCACGCTTTCGGGAAAGCATGCGGTCGTCGTCGGACGCTCAAATATCGTCGGGAAACCCATGGCTATGATGCTTCTCGCTGAAAATGCGACAGTGACCGTCGCCCACTCAAAGACGGCAGATCTGGCAGATTTGACGCGGTCGGCAGATATCTTAGTGGTTGCGATTGGACGTGCGAAATTCGTCACGGCAGAAATGGTGAAACCTGGCGCCGTCGTGATTGACGTCGGGATGGATCGTGATGAAAATGGGAAACTCTGCGGGGATGTCGATTTTGAAGACGTCAAAGATGTGGCAAGTCTCATTACACCTGTACCTGGCGGGGTGGGGCCGATGACGATTACGATGCTCATGCAGCAAACGATTAAGGCGTGTCGGGAGCAAGTAGGCTAACTCAAGCACAAAAGGAGGGTTCATATGGCGCTGATTATGTGTCTTTGGCTGATACCTGGAATATTACTTTACTCGCTAGCGGAATATGGATTTTTTATCATTCCAGCTCTCCTCTTGATTCTTGCTTTTGCCAAATCTTTTAAGAAATTATGCAAATTTCAACGGCAATCGAACATTATTGGGTGGGTCATGACTATCGCCTACTTAGGCGTGATAAGGATGATTGTGCTATCGCGTGGTAGGAGGAATATGCCATGATCACTGCATCATTATTAGTTGTGCCTTTTCTTATGCCGGGAATCTTACTTGCCTTCGGCTATGCGAAGCATCTCCGTGAACTCATGCTTTTACAAAAAATCGCGCTCTGGATAAGTTGGGGACTGACACTCTTTTTTGTCCTTCTCATCGTTGGCGCGATGACGATTAATGGGTTTGCCTTATTCATTGGTTTAGTGTTTCTGACATTTTTCTGGCTCTTTTTAGTACCTGGCATCCTACTTTTGTTAGCTTTTGTGAAGCATCTAAAAGAGCAAAGGCACTTGCAACTTGTGGCATTGATTGTGAGCTGGGGATGAGCTTGCTCTTTCTGGCTTGGATTATTTACATGAATGTTTCGGGAGGAGGCGTATGACAGAATATTTAACAGTATCAACCTTGACGAAATACTTGAAGCGCAAATTTGATGCGGACCCTTATTTGGAGACGGTCTATTTGCAAGGGGAGGTCTCGAATTTCAGACTGGGGAAGTATTTTAACCAGTATTTTAACCTGAAAGATGAGTCGGCGTCCATCAATGCGCAGATTCCGACGCGGATGCTTCAAAGCTTGAATTTTACCTTTGAAAATCAGCTCAAGGTCTTGTGTGTGGGGCATATGGGCTACACGGCGAATCGGAATCAACCTTTTTTCATGGTGGATAAGATCGTACCCGATGGGATTGGCGAACTCGCACTGAAGCTTGAGGAGCTGAAAAAGCGCTTGACGGCGGAGGGCTTGTTTGCACCTGAATTGAAGAAGCCTTTGCCACAATTTAATCATCGGATTGGGGTCATCACGGCGAGCTCGGGGGCGGTAATTCACGATATTATAAGAACGGTGAATATTCGTTTCCCCATGACGGATGTGGTGCTTTTTGCCTCAAAGGTCTCGGGAGCGGGTTCGGTGGAGCAACTCGTGGCGCGACTTCAGGAAGTCAATGCGCGTGAGGACATTGATGTGATTATCATTGGGCGCGGCGGGGGTTCGCTTGAGGATTTGTGGTCATTCAACGAAGAAGCGGTGGTGCGGGCGATTGTGGCTTCGCAGATTCCTGTGATTTCATCAGTCGGGCATGAGACGGACACGACGTTGGCGGATTTCGCAGCAGATGCACGGGCGTCCACACCGACGCAGGCCGCTGAATTTGCGACACCGAACACCAAAGCAGATTTGTTAGGCTGGCTTGCAGAAGCAGAAAGCAGGCAACGGCAGGCTTTGTCAAATTTGACAGGACGTCTGCGGAAGCAATTAGCTGCATTGACAGAGCGTGCGGTCTTTAAGCAGCCTGATAGACTCTATGACGGACTAGCACGGCGGGTGGATGAAGCCACACGACGTTTGTCAGATTTGACAGGCCGCTTGCTAGATGCGAATCGACACCGATTTGAAAGGTTAGATTTACTTGGTCAATTTGATAAACTTGTGCAAGGACGAAAATCACAATTTGACACGGCTTATCAGAAATTGCTCATGCTGGATACCAGTAAAATCCAGGCACGGGGCTTTGCGATTGTGACGGATAGTGGTGGGAAGATTGTGAAGTCTAGTAAAAGCTTGAAAAAAGGCGACCAAGTCGCATTAAAATTTGCAGATGGAGAAAGGAAGGCTGACATTGCCAACTAAAGAGAAAACTTTTGAAGAAAACTTACAAGACCTTGAAGAAATCGTAACGAAGCTCGAATCGGGTGACGTGGCGCTGGAAGATGCTTTAAAGGAGTTTCAGCGGGGAATGATATTATCTGACGGGCTCAAAAAGACGCTTGAAGAAGCGGAGAAAGTCTTAGCCACGTCTGTCAAATCTGACGGGACAGAAGAAAAGTTTGAGAGTACAGATGACTGAAATCGCTGCCATTTCAAAAATTTGACACGGCAAGTGTCCTAGTGTTACAATAAGTCAAGCAATAGTCGGACGCAGTTTTTGAGGGCGAGCTTGTTTTTCCGACGGAAAGGAGATACAACCAATGGAAATGAAAATGATGATGGCTCAGAAACTCCGTCATATGGACATGGACATGATGCCAAAAATGGACATGATGAAAATGATGGACATGATGAAGCAGATGACCATGAAAATGCACATGATGATGGACGAGATGTCAGACATTATGCCAATGTACATGATGATGAATCAGATGAACATGATGATGGAACACATGAACATGATGATGAAAATGGGCATGAAGCAGAATATGGATATGAACATGATGATGATGGATCAGATGAACATGATGATGGATCAGATGAACATGATGATGATGCAGATGTCTATGATGATGTCAGACGCTCAAATGTCAGAAATGATGAGCATGATGGATCAGATGAACGCTATGATGGCGTAAATCATGAGCTAAAGCCGCCGAAAGGCGGTTTTTTGATGTCTCAAATGCTTTGAAAGGTCAAAGATTGAGAGCGCTTTCTTGCTTTTGTTAAAATGTTTTAGTATAATCAATTTGTTAGTTAAAGTACTTTTTCATAAAGAAGGGAGAAGAAATGTTTGGCTTTGGAAAAAAGAAAGAGCTAAAAGAAGATGCCACACTCTATGCGCCTATCGCAGGCGAAGTGATTGCCTTGTCCGAGGTCTCAGATCCTGTTTTCTCAAAAGAAATCATGGGCAAGGGCTATGCAGTTGAGCCGACTGATGGTAAACTTGTCTCACCAGTTGCAGGAACTGTAACGCTGGCACAAGGTCATGCCTTAGGCTTTACACGTGCAGATGGTCTTGAAGTCCTTTTACACGTTGGGATTGACACAGTTTCGCTCAATGGCGCACCATTTAAGTTCAGTGTGAAACAGGGCGATGTTGTGGACGGAGGAGATGCGGTCGGCACCGTTGATTGGGCACAGGTCGAAGCGGCTGGTCTTAAAAAGACTACCATGGTTGTGATCACGAATACTGCCGATAAGCTGGGAGAGCTCTCTGTGACACCAGGCACTGCGACAACAGGCGCTGCCATTGGCAATGCAACAGCAAAATAAGATTTTATTTTAGAAATGATGAGGAGGTAATCTATGGCAGATTACAAACAAATGGCGACTGACATCATTGAGGGTGTCGGAGGCGCCGACAATGTGACGAAAGTCATTCACTGTATTACGCGCTTGCGTTTCTACCTTGTGGATAAAGACAAGGCAGATACTGCAAAGGTTGAAGGCATCTCAGGTATCGCTGGTGCCGTCTATAACGAAGGCTTGGGACAATACCAAGTCGTCATCGGCCAAGCGGTCGAAGATGTCTATGACGAGGTCATCGCCCAATTAGGCGACCGTGTCGTCGATAAAGATGCGACAGACGCTGCAGTAGCCGCTACGGGTGGTGCAGCTCAAGGCGGAAGTAAAAATCCATTCGTCCGTGGTTTCCA
>JAIRWF010000032.1 GCA_031253335.1 Streptococcaceae bacterium | reverse complement strand
AGAGATTATAGGTTTCTTTTGATAAAGAAAGCTTAAATTTTCATAAGTTTTCATTTGTTTTCAGAAAAGGGTTTAGGGAAAGCGCGAGAAGCATGATAAAACCAGCCTTTGGGCTGGTTGATTTGTATGAAAATTGTTATAAAAGTTCGCCTTGATGGGCAATTCCGAGGTGCGTATAGGCTTTTTCAGTAACTTTGCGGCCTTGTTTTGTGCGGATGATGAAGCCTTGCTGGACGAGATAAGGCTCATACATGTCTTCGAGGGTTTCGGGGTCTTCGGCAATGGCGACAGCAATCGTGGAAAGTCCGACAGGACCGCCATTGTAGAGGTCTATCATCGTGCGGAGAATCTTTTGGTCGGTCACATCGAGACCTTCGGAGTCCACGTCGAGAATCTTGAGTGCTGCATCGGTAATATCTCGGTCAATGCTCCCATTACCTTTGATTTGGGCGTAGTCACGGACACGCTTCAAGAGGCGATTGGCAATGCGGGGGGTGCCACGAGAACGAAGGGCGATTTCATGTGCGCCTGAGGGAATAATCTCAGTATCGAAAATGTCGGCGGTTCGCTTGACGATTTCCTCCAACGAGGTGGTGTCATAGTATTCCATGTGGGCAGAGATGCCAAAACGTGCGCGGAGGGGATTTGAGAGCATGCCTGCACGGGTCGTCGCGCCTACAAGAGTGAAAGGAGGTAGGTCGAGGTGGACAGATCGTGAGCCATCGCCTGAGCCTAGCATGATGTCGATGTAGAAATCTTCCATCGCGGAATAGAGCACTTCCTCAACGTTCATGGGAAGGCGGTGAATCTCGTCAATGAAGAGGACGTCGCCTGGCTCGAGTTCATTGAGGATAGCGACGAGGTCCCCCGCTTTTTCAATCGCAGGGCCTGAGGTCTGGCGGATGTTGACGCCCAATTCATTGGCGATAACAAAAGCCATGGTCGTCTTACCAAGCCCTGGCGGGCCAAAAAGAAGGACATGGTCAAGCGCTTCTTCGCGTTGCTTCGCCGCTTGGATAAAAATCTGCATCTGCTCTTTGACCTTGTCTTGGCCGATGTACTGGGCAAAAGTCGTGGGGCGCAGGGAAAGCTCAGTTGCGAGGTCGTCAGAGTTGAGCTCGGGGGTAGTCGTTTCGTTCATGAGGCTATTATAGCATTTTTGGGAAATGAAAAACCTGTCAAATTTGACAAGCTTGATTTTTGTGGTCGCAAGTACTTGTAAAGTGGGTTGTCAGATTTGACAGGAATGAATTTGTCGGCTGCAGGTACGTGTAGACTAGCTGTCAGATTTGATTTTCGTGGTTACAAATGTTTGTGAAATGTTTCGTCAGATCTGACAGCCTATTTCACCATCATTTTAAGTGCCTGACGGATGTAATCCTCTGCGTTATCGGCTGGTACGAGTTTGTCTTTCAGCTTCGTAAGCTCTGACGTCTTGTAGCCCAAAGTTTGCAAAGCCTCCATAGCTTCGTCCAAGGCGGAATTTCCAGCGGACGCCAGCGATGGCAACTGCTGTGGGTCAAATTTCCCACTCAAGTCCAGAATCAACTGCTGAGCGGACTTCGTCCCAATGCCTGGGAACTGCGTCAGATACTTGACATCGCCCCCATCAATCGCCGCAACCAGCCCGTCTAAATCCGCTTTGGCGAGAATCGCAAGTGCCGACTTCGGCCCAATACCCTTTGCTGAAATCAATTTCTGAAAAATCGCCTTTTCGTCCTCCGTCGCAAAACCATAGAGTAGATGCGCATCTTCACGAATGATCTGCTCCACAAAAACCTGCGTCACGGCATTCAGCTGCGCGCTAAAAGCATAAGGATTCGCGACATTCAACAAATAACCCACACCCCCAGCCTCAATCGTCAGGCCCTGCGGCGTAATTTTCGTGATTTCTCCAATGATATAATCGTACATAGGATAATTATAACATTTTACGTTCTCATGAGAAAAAGGGCAGTCCTGCCCTTTATGTCACCGCTTCTGCGGTTTATTGCGCGTTATGTTGCCTTTGTGGAATACTGATTCTCCCACAGCACGCCTCCCCAGGTACATCAGATGACGAAGAAGTCTTTATTGTCTGCTCATTTATTTCTTTAACAGTCCTTGGCTGACGAGGTAGGTTTCTGCTACAGTTTCTGGGTCTTTGCCCTGAACAGCGACCTCGTAGTTCATCTCCTGCATCTGACTTTCCGTGATGCGCCCTGCGAGTTTATCAAGGATGCTCTTGAGCTCAGGATACTTTTTGAGGGTTGAGGCTTTCATGAGCGGTGCTGCTTGGTAAGGTGGGAAGAGCTCTTTGTCGTCTTTTAGCACCACAAGGTGGTATTGCTTAATTTGGCTGTCTGTAGAATAAACCTCAGCGATTTGTACGGCATTTGACTCGAGAGCATTGTAGATGAGTGACGTTTGCATGGTCTTGACATCGAATTTCAAGCCGTATTTGCTCTCAAGACCTTTGTAGCCATCACTTCGATTGGCAAATTCAAGGTCAAAACCTGCTGTCGGCGTACCTGTCAAATTTGACAGGTCTGAAATCGTGGTCAAATGGTTCTGTTTTGCATAGTCAGATTTGACAGCTAATGCAAAAGTGTCTTGGAAGGCCATGGGCGAAAGATAAGCAAGTCCTTTTTTGGCCATGCCAGCCTCTGCCTCACTATAGACGGTCGCAGGGTCTGTCGAGTGCGTCGGTTGTTTCATGAAGGTCGTTGTAATCGTCCCCGTGTACTCTGGGTATATGTCAATCTTCCCTGAATTCAACGCATTGTAGCAAAAAGTCGTATCGCCAAAATTTTCTTTCAAATTCACACGAATGTCAGAATCTGCTTCAATCAAATCTTTATACATGTTGATGATTAGATTGGGCTCAGAGCCTAGCTTCCCACCAATCGTCAGCGTCGGATGGTTCCCCGCAGCGGGCCGATAAAAGCTCCCCAAGAGCACCACCAAAGCCACCGCAAATGAAATCAAAATCGTGCGAATCTTTGCCTTTTGCAAACGACTCAAAATAAAGCTAAAAATAACTGCCAAAAGGGCCGAGCTGATTGCCCCAATGAGAATCAAGCTCGCATCGCTCGTGTTGATGCCCAGCATGATAAAGTTTCCAAGACCACCCGCCGCAATCAAAGCTGCAAGCGTGGCTGTCCCCACAATCATGACTGTTGCCGTGCGAATTCCCGCCATCACAAAAGGCATCGCAATGGGCAACTCGTATTTCATGAGCTTCTCGCGCCTTGTCATTCCAAAGGCTGTCCCCGCCTCATCGAGACTCGGATCAATCTGGGAAAGCCCCGTATAGCTCGTTTGCAAAATCGGGAAAATCGCATAAATAACAAGAGCGACAACCGCAGGCACTGTCCCCACCCCAATGATAGGAATCATAAGTCCCAAAAGCGCAAGAGAAGGGATAGTTTGAAAGATTCCTGTGATTTGAAGTGCCGCTTCTGCTGCTTTCGGAAAGCGGCGCAAGAGCAAGGCAAGCGGAATTGCAATCAATATCGCAATGAAAAGAGAAATCAGTGAAATCTGAATGTGCTGCAAGGTGTAGGTCCAAAGATTTCCGCGCTGTTGTGACAACGTCTGCAAGAAATTAGTCATGCGTCACCTCCTCAGAAGAAGCTGCTTGCTCTGATAGGCCTAACTTTTGCACATTTGGCAAGTGTTTAAGCGCGTCAGAGAGCGGCATTTCACCAGGAAGACCCATCTTAGTGAAGTTTTCAACCGTGAAGCCTGTCAGGTCTTTTTGGTAATCTTTGAAAAAGTCCGCGACATAGGCATCTGCCGGGTGCTGACGAATCTCATGTGGTGTCCCCACCTGCAAAAGATGGCCTTCACGGACAATCGCAATATGATCGGCTAGGGACATGGCTTCATTCATATCGTGTGTCACAAATACTGTCGTGATGGCAATCTTTCGTTGGAGGTCTTTCATCAGGTCCTGGAGTTGCTTACGGCTAATCGGATCGAGCGCCGAAAATGGCTCATCCATCAGGATAATTTTAGGATCGGCTGCAATCGCTCGTAAAATCCCGATACGCTGCGCTTCTCCGCCAGAAAGCTCTGACGGCATCCGATCGATGTATTTCGCGGCGTCAAGCCCGACAAGCGGCAAAAGCTCTTCTGCACGTGCTCTGATGCGATCTTTTTTCCAGCCTTTGAGACCAGGCACAAGGCCAATATTTTCCGCCACCGTGAGATTTGGGAAAAGCGCCCCCTGCTGCAGGACATAGCCTATCTGCAGACGAAGTTTCCGTAAGTCCATGCTGCGAATTGCCTCACCATCAATCGCGATTTCTCCCGTCGTCGGCTCAATGAGGCGATTTATCATCTTTAAAAGCGTCGTTTTTCCGCCACCCGAGGCGCCCACCAGCACGAAAAATTCACGGCTTTCAATCATCAATGACACGTCAGACAGCACGTCGTGCGTCCCGTAGCGTTTTCCAACTTCTTTGAGTTCAATAGTCATACTTTTATTATAGCATTATTTTTTGGACTCAAAGCATTAGCTGTTTACAAATGTAAATCAAAAAAGCTACCCGATAGATAGCTTTACCATAGTTTCTCAAGAATGTGCGTGGCTTCGCGTTCAGGACCCACTGCAAAGGAGAATAACTCAACGCCCACAAGCTCTGAAAGACGCGTTAAGTAATGTTGTGCATTTTCTGGCAAGTCCTCAAAGCTCGTCACGCCCGTAATATCTTCATCCCAGCCTGGGAGTTCTTCATAGAGTGGGGTTAGTCGCGTGAAATCCGCCACCGAGGCCGGGTAGGTTTCTATCCGCTTACCATCTAGCTCGTAGGCCACACAGATTTTCAGAGATCCAAGACCCGAGAGAACGTCAAGGCAATTTACCGAGAGCTTTGTGAGGCCAGACACACGGGCTGCATGGCGCATTGCAACACTATCAAACCAACCAATACGCCGCGGACGGCCAGTATTGACCCCGTATTCATGTGCTATGTCACGAATCTGGTCACCGACACCCTCAAAAAGTTCAGTTGGAAATGGTCCTTCGCCAACCCGCGAGGTGTAAGCTTTTGCAATCCCTACCACCTCATCAATCCGTGTTGGGCCAACCCCAGCGCCAACAGTCGCGCCACCTCCAATCGGGTTGGAGCTTGTGACATAGGGATAAGTCCCATGGTCAATATCTAACATCACGCCCTGCGCACCTTCAAAGAGGACGCGTTTCCCTGAATTTAAGGCTTCTTCAATCACAGCACTCGTATCGGTCACAAAAGGTGCGAGTGTTTGTCCGTAGGCATAATACTCCTCGGTAAGTCGCGCCGCGTCAAAGGGCTCGGCGCCATAAACCTTGGTAAGAATCGCATTTTTTTCGATGAGATTAGCTTCAAGACGCGCCCGTAAGACATCTTTATCCAGCAGATCACAGACACGAATCCCGACACGTGAGTATTTATCCACGTAGGCGGGGCCAATCCCATTTTTGGTTGTTCCAATCTTCGCATCACCCTTAGCTGCTTCTTGGAGCTCATCAAGGCGTTTGTGGTAGCTAAAGAGGACCTGAGCGCGATTGGATATTCTGAGGCCATTTGTTGACACGCCGTTATCATGGAGGTAGGCGAGTTCTTTTAAGACGGACTCCGGATTGAAGACGACCCCGTTTGCAATGATGGCAAGCTTTTTCGCATCAAAGATCCCTGAGGGGATGCTGCGCAAGGCAAACTTTTTCTGGTCGAAGACGATGGTGTGTCCGGCATTGTCGCCACCTTGATAACGGACGACGAGGTCAGCGTCTTGTGCAAGAAAGTCCGTAATTTTCCCTTTTCCTTCGTCACCCCATGCGGAGCCCACGACAATGATTGCTGGCATGATTTTTCCTCCTACTTGACAAGTTCGCAAGAGGCGGAGGCCTTTGTCAAAAGTCCATCCGCACATTACTATTTAGGTTACTTCTATCTCCGCGCTTTGCGCTGCGCTGTCCATGCTCGCTAAGCAAGCAAGCTGGCAAGTCGCATGGCAACTCCCTGCTTTTTCGCCCAACCACGCGACAGCGCTTGCTTGACGCAACGCGTCAAGGTAGCAAATCAAGAAACGAAGTTTCCTCATTCGTCGCCAAGTAAATAAACGCATCGCTAAGTTCGGCTTCAAAAGCACTATGGCTTTTAAACACGCAATTTATTTTAACGTGGAAAGCGTCTTAAAAGCAAACAAAAAACCGAAATTATCGGTTCAAATCAAAAAAATGTTCGTTTTTTTACGTCAGTCCATACTGGAACTTGCTGATGAGCATGTAATTGCCGTGACCGAGGTCTAAAAAGGTTAGTGCGACGTATTTGGTATTGTCATCGCTCAGCTGGTAAGAGACTGTGAGGGTGCTTGCTCCGCCAAGGTTTGTTTTTTCAGCATCCGTCGGCTTTCCAAAGTCGCGAAGTACGGCGTTGTAGGTAAAGCCCCCAACACCAGAGGCGGCATTGCCTACAGTAAGCAGATTAAAGTTTTCAAGGGTCCACTGGCTACCGAAAAGACTTGCTGTTAGCGTTCGGTAAAGGAGTGGTAGCTTGAAATAGGCGACTTGATAAACACTACCAACAAGCGCAGCTAAAATCGCAACAATAAGAAGAATCTTGGGCTTTGAGACGCGAGTGTAAATGCCAAAGGCAAGGCCTAATGCGATAAAGCCTATCCCCATGAGCCCATATACTGGAAACACCGAGAGTAAAAGGCCGATGACACAGACGGCAAGCGAGATGAGAAAAAGGGGCTCCTTGCGGAGAAATGCACTTTGAGCATGATGTTCAGATGTTTTAGCTACATCGTGAGGGCGTACGTGCCTTTTATTCTGCGCAGTGGGTGCAACCGAGGCTGTTTCGTCTGGGACGGATGAAGAATTAACTGCTAGGGCGTTCTCCTGAGCTTCAGTAACGTCTGGGATGAATTTTTCAGACGTCTTCGAGTCCGAAATAATCTCTTTGGAAATCGAGGAATTGACATTGGACGACAAAGAGATCTCGTGTGCCTCCGTTGAAAAGTCTTCGGCGTCAGCGGGTGAGGGTATTGGTGTTTCGTATGCGCTAGCTGAATTTTCTTCACGTTCCGCGGGCAAAGGCATTGGCATTTTGGGCTGATGTTGCCGCGCAAGTCGGGTCTCCCGTGCATCTGCAACGCCTGAAAGGCCAACGGGCGTAGGAAGCATACCAAATTGCTCTTGAGCTGCTGCATCTTGCCCCCTATAAGGCGTGATTTCTGGCATTTCAGAAGCTTCTTCAAAGGTAGCAGTAGGCTTTCTGGCATTCATTGTTGCACGAAGCTGGCTGAGAAAGTCACTTTTGTAGTGAGGTTGCTTTTTAGGTGGGATATTTTCCTCGGGTAAGGGCGGCAGGGGGACAGGTCCCAAATCTCGTGGTGCGAGATGTACCGGGGCTTCAAGTTCAGAAGAAATAGTATTGGAAAGCGCATCGCTCTGATCTATATCGGTAGGAGAGATCTCGGAGAATGCGTTGTTCTGATTGGGAGTAGGAACTGAAACTCCGAAAGACCTCTCAGGTGTGCGGAATGTTTGTGCTTTGCCTTGGGGACGAATATTTTTTGTGAGAGTAAAGTCTGGTAAGTTCGTCCTGTCTGCTTGCAACTGCGTTAGCTCTTCTTGCGCCATTGCAGCAGAGTTTATAACTATTTCGTTGCTTTGTGTGGCGGTAAAATCAGAGAAATTTTGTGGGATTGCGGGTTGCGGGGCATCATTTGGCATCTCGCTTGCAAAGGGGTCGCGTCGCTGCCAACCTTCTCGAGCCTCTTCAGCACTACGATCCTGGGCAATTCTACTTGCTTGTGTGATTTGCTTGAGTAAGTGCGCATTAAAGCGGCTAACCGTTGACTGTCGCGATTTTTCAGGCTTTTCTGCCATGATTATCCTTTGATTTAGCGGTTTCTCGAAGACGTGCAATGCGCGTTTTAATGTCTTCTGCAGTATTTGAACGCTTTTCGTGATATTTCAAATTAGCTGCACGGCCTTTGGCATCGAGTTGATATTTGCCCATGGGCTTTATTATACCATTTTGGGTATTTTCTGAGCATTTCAAAAATAGCTTGAGTGAGTTGAAATCAGACGACCTCACGCTTGAATGGATCTTTAGAAATTCCCTCTGTAAGGATTTTCTTCGCCCATTCTTTCGCGCCGAAAACGCTGTGGTTCTTGTAGTTGCCACATTCTTTTTCGGCGACGCCAGGGACATTTGGCCAATCAAAGGCATCGGAGGCGATTTCTTCAAGCGAGGATTTGATGATTTTCGCCATTTCCTCCGCCGAGTGCTCGCCCCACATGATCATGTGAAAGCCTGTCTGGCAGCCAAAGGGCGAAAAATCAATCATGCCGTCGATGCGGTCGCGGATGAGACTTGCCATGCTGTGCTCAATCGTGTGAAGGGCAGCCATACCGATGACGTTTTGATTCGGTTGGACAAAACGCACGTCAAAATTCGTGATGACATCACCGTGCGGCCCCGTCTCCGCTCCTATCAAGCGCACGTAAGGCGCCAAAACTTTCGTGTGATCCAGTTGGAAGGATTCGACTTCTGCCATTTTAAAACTCCTTTTCTTGTTGTCAAGGTTACCTCTAAAAACCTGCTTTTTCGTCTAACTTCGAGAACCGCTTGACGCAAGACGTCAAGTGTATAAACGGTTCTCGGCGTTGCCTTTTTGTCCAGTGCTTCAGCACTGTCGACAAAACGGACAGCGTAGCATAGCGAAGATAGCCTTCAAAAGCAAAACGGTTTTTAGACACGCCCTCAACAAATTGTATCATTTTTCTAAGCCAGTCACGGGACACTATAAATGTTAAAATAGGTTTAGGTTACCTCTATCTCCGCGCTTTGCTTTGCGCTACGCTGTCCATGCTCGTTAAGCCAGCAAAGCTGGCAAGTCGCATGGTAACTCCCTGCTTTTTCGTCGAACCACGCGACAGTGCTTGCTTGACGCAACGCGTCAAGGTAGCAAATCAAGAAACGAAGTTTCCTCATTCGTCGCCAAGTAAATGAACGGGGAGCTATGCTTTTGGGCGACACAAGCTTCACTTGTTTCATCCGCAACCTCGACGCAGGCTGGGACTTGTTTCACAAGTCTCTATCTACCACCTTGGACGAGTCGTCCAAGCGAGCAAAAGCAAACCGGTTTTTGCGGCTCGACTAGGCGCGGTCTGCGCCGTAGCGATAGGATAGCTGTTGGTGCGGTCTGCACCTTACAGCGATGCTCGTAGGGTTATCAGAGCGGACAGCCCGACACGAAGTGGCGTAGATAGACATGCCCTATAGACAAAAAGGAGAAACATCATGACATTAACCGACACTTACACACTCGCAAATGGCGCCAAAATCCCAGTTGTTGGCTTTGGCACCTGGCAATCCGCTGATGGCGACGAGGCATACACCGCTGTAAAAGCAGCCCTCAAAGCGGGTTACCGCCACATTGATACTGCCCAAGTCTATCATAACGAAGCCTCCGTTGGTAAAGCCGTTGCTGAATGGCTCGCAGCGGGTGGCAAGCGCGAAGAACTCTGGATTACGACCAAACTTTGGTTGCAAGATAGCTCTGAAGCCGCTTACGACGCTCTTTTGGAAAGTCTCAAAAAACTTCAACTCGACTATGTGGACCTCTATCTCATCCATTGGCCGAACCCTGCGCCTTTCCGCGAAAATCCAGGCTACGAAGCCCGCAATCGCGAAGTCTGGAAAGGCATGGAAAAAGCCGTCCGAGACGGTCTGACCAAAAATATCGGAATCAGCAACTTCCATCCGCACCATATTGACGCCCTGCTAAAGACTGCAACCATTGCCCCTGTCGTCAATCAGATCCTCGTGAATCCATCTGACCAGCAAGAAGAGCTCGTCTCTTACAACAAAGCGCATAATATCCTGACCGAGGCCTATAGTCCCTTTGGAACTGGGAAAATCTTTAGCATTGACTCTCTAAGCACTCTTGCAGCCAAATACCACAAGTCCGTGGCTCAAATCGTCCTTGCCTGGAGTCTCGCAAAAGGTCTTCTCCCCCTGCCAAAGTCTGTCACGCCAAGCCGCATTGCTGAAAACGCCGAGATATTTGATATTAGCCTCAGTAGTGAAGATATCGCAGCCATTGACGCACTCAAAGGCCAAGCCGGCAGCAGCAACAATCCTGACGAAGTCGGCTTCTGATTCTCATTTTAGCTCAGTCATACACAAAAGGCCTAGCATCATGCTGGGCCTTTTGCAAGGAGTAATTATGAAAACGGAGAGTGTCTTTCTCTCCTAAGGAGTATGAATTTATTGTAACACATTTCTCACGAGAACGCACAAATTTAGCTCAGAATTTTAACCTTCTGCAAATTGACTATTATAAAGCCCTGCATACATGCCATTCAACTTCAATAGTTCATCGTGCTTGCCTTTTTCAACGATATTTCCATGAGCCATGACAAGTATCTGATCCGCATCGCGAATGGTCGAAAGGCGGTGTGCCACGACAAAACTCGTACGTCCTGTGAGTAAGCGTGCCATCGCTGATTGAATCAAGCGCTCCGTACGCGTATCAACGGAGCTCGTCGCCTCATCGAGTATTAAAATCTCAGGATTGGCAAGAAAAGCCCGTGCAATGGTCAAAAGCTGGCGCTGACCTTGCGAAATATTGCTGGCGTTGGCGTTTAAAATGGTCTGATAGCCCTCTGGCAGCGTCGTGATAAAGCTATCTGCGTGCGCATTTTTAGCTGCTTCGATGACCTCGTCGTCTGTCGCGTCAAGTTTTCCATAACGCAGATTTTCCATAATGGTTCCTTCAAACAGCCAGGTTTCTTGTAAAACCATCGCAAAATGGCTCCGCAAATCCTCCCGCGTCATGGCTTTGGTATCCACCCCTTTCAGGCGAATCGTACCCGATGTTGTCTCGTAGAAGCGTTCCAAAAGATTGATCATCGTGGTCTTTCCGGCGCCCGTTGGCCCCACAATCGCGACCATCTCGCCGTCTTTCACCGCCATCGAATAATCTGTCATCAAAGGCTGCTCAGGCACATAGCTAAAGGCGACTTGCTCAAAATCGACGGTATTTCCTGTTGTGCGTGCCTCAGCCGCAGACTCTACCGTCATCTCAGGCGAATCGGGGGACAGTTTGCTGTGTAAGCCTTTATCCATTATTTCTTGATGCTCGGAATTGAAATCTTTCATTTCCTCACTATCCAAAACTTCAAAAATTCGCTCAGCCGACGCAATCGTCTGCTGGATGGTGTTTAACATATTGCTCATCATGGCAATGGGCTGCGAAAATTGATTGGAGTACTGGAGCATGGCTTGTACGCCACCAATATTGACCTGCCCTGCAACGACCATTAAACCACCGACCACTGCCATGGCGAGATAATCGAGGTTGTTCAAAAAACGCATCGTCGGAAAAATAATCGTCGAGACAAAGTTTGCCTTCCAAGCCGCATCATAGAACTTCTCATTTTGCGCTTCAAAGTTCTCAACGGTCGTTTTTTCGTGATTAAAAGTCTTAACAATCGTGTGTCCCGCATAATTTTCTTCGATTTGATTGTTCAAAAGTCCCAAATTGCGCTGCTGGGCGGCAAAGAAACGCTGAGAACGAGGCGCAATCACGCGCATGAGGCCAGCCGAGAGCGGCACCGTCACAAAAGCCACAATCGCCAGCCAAATATTAATCGTCAGCATAAAATAGACCACTCCAATAAACTGCAGTGCACTTGTCAGCGTCTGAATCAGGGTCTGATTGAGCGTTCCCGAGATATTATCCATGTCATTAACCATGCGGCTCATGATGTCGCCATTATTGTGCGTATCGTAGTAGCTCACGGGAAGTGTCGCCATTTTTGCCTTAAATTCCTTGCGCAAGCGATAAACCGCACGCTGTGAAATCCGTGTCATAATCTGCTGCTGCAGGACGCCAAAAACAAAGCTCACGAGGTAAATGAAAATGACGTATTCCAGAATTCCCCAGACCTTGCCATAGTCAATCGCGTGCGACGTTGACATAAAGCCTGAAAAAATCACCGTCGTCGCTTCTCCTAGGATTTTCGGCGCTTGGACTGACAAAATCACCGAAATCACTGCAATCACGAGGCTGAAAATAACGCCCCAGCGATCATTGCGCAGATACCTGAAAAGCCGTATCGTCGTGCCCCAGAAGTTATTGGCCTTATCATATTTTCGCCCCAGTCGTGCGGCTGCACCGCCACCACGATTGAGGTAATTGCCTCCACGCATCATAAGACAACACCTCCTTTCTCGCCCAAGGCTCGGGAGACTGGTTCCCGGCCATTCCCGCCTTTTTCGCTCCTATCAGCGCTGATAGCCTTCAAAGACACTCCTAAATTTGCCAGGTCATCATCTGAAAGCTGAGAGCGCATGATATCCTGATATTCAGGCGATGTCTTCGCAAGTTCTGCGTGACTTCCGAGGGCGACTTGTTGCCCATTTTCGAGGACAAGAATTTGATCAGCGTTCATGACGGTCGCAATACGTTGTGCCACAATGACCTTGATCGCGGGCTGGTGTTTTGCACTGTGGTTGATGGCGGCACGGAGCTTGGCGTCTGTCGCAAAATCAAGCGCTGAAAAACTATCATCAAAAAGATAGACTTCAGCGTCTTTGATCAAAGTCCGCGCAATAGACAAACGTTGTTTTTGCCCGCCAGAGAAGTTATTCCCATTTTGCTCGACTTGCATGTCAAGACCCCCTTGCTCGCGCACAAAATCGGCCGCTTGTGCAATTTCTAAGGCTTCCCACATCTCCTCCTCGCTCGCAGTTGTCTTGCCAAATTGGAGATTCGACCGAACAGTGCCTGAAAAAAGCACTGCTTTTTGTTGCGTTAGGGAGATTTTGCTATGTAGCTCATCGGAGCTGAGTTGGCGTAAATCGACACCGTTGAGCGAAATTTTGCCTGTCGATACATCAATGAGACGCGCAATGAGATTGAGCAGGGTGGATTTCCCAGAACCTGTCCCGCCAATAATCGCGAGGGTTTGCCCTGCTTGAATCTCAGCATGAATGTCAGACACAGCATCACGCTCAGCTCCAGGAAAACGATAGCTGGCACGATTAAAAGTCAGTGCAAGTTTATTCCCTGCAGCTACTGGATTTTCAGGTGCTTTGACGATGTCTTCGGTATCTAAGACTTGGTTGACCCGTTGGGCTGCGACTTGCGCCCGTGGAATCTGCACCATGACGCCTGTGAGTTGCATGAAAGAAAGCAAAATCTGTGTCGCATACGTGAGAAAAGCCACGAGATTGCCCATGCCCATGAGGCCGCGCCCGATGAGATGCGCCCCAAACCAGACTATCGCAATGTTTGCAAGGCTCAAAATAACGGTCATGATTGGCGAGAGCATGGCGACCGTCGTCAAGACAAAGCGGCTTGTGCGGGTCAAGTCTTGATTGGCGCCGTCGAATTTTTCAATCTCGTAAGGGTCGCGGTTGAAAGCACGAATAACGCGCACCCCTGTGAGGCCTTGCTGAAAAACAAGGTTAATCGCATCAATCTTGGACTGCATTTGGCGAAAACGCGGAATCGCAATGGACATATTGATCCAAGCGGTGAGGGCAAGGAGCGGAATCGCCACCACAAAAATCAAAATCAGATTGTGATCGAGCGTCCAGGCCATGAAAATCGCACCAATAAGTGTCAGCGGCGACTGCAACATCATCCGCAGCATGGTTTGTGTGACGTTGGTGATTTGGTTGATATCGTCTGTTGTGCGGGTGATGAGCGTCGCATCCCCAAATTTCTGGAAATTCGCATCGTCCATGAAAATTGTTTTATGGAATAAATCATTGCGTAAGAGCTTGCCAAGACGTTGTGACTGGGTAGATGCAAAATAGACATTGACGACGGCTGCTGCCCAACTGATGAGTGCTACAATCAGCATGACTGCACCCATTTGCCAGATATAGGCCATGTTGGACTTCGCGATACCGTTATTGATGATGGACGCTGTGATATTCGGCAGCATGAGGTTCAGGATGACTTGGACAAGCAAGAAAAAAATGGCCCCCAAAGTTGGCCAAAATTGTAGATATGTTCTCGCAAGTTTTAACATAAGGCTATTATAACATTTTTATGCCTCAATAGATTCGCCTGGTGCGAGAAATGCCACCTGGGTGACTAGTTTCTCTGCTACTTCTGGGAGTTGACGCCTCACCATGTTATTATCAAAATCGCCTCCGATGCCGTCGTGGATGGGGAAGATGAACTTCGGTACGCCGAGTTTGCTTGTAGCATCGCGCAGCATTTCAACTGTATCCATGAATTTCAGCCAAGGGCCTGTTGTGGGGAGGGCAAGGATGTAATTTTTGCTAATTTGCGAGGGCTCTGGCAAATCAAAGCTGTCGCCTGGGTCGATCAGTTGATGATTGACAACCACGCCAATGTTATCGCCTTTATCGTCGCCTTTGACAATGTGGGCGTGGCGGTTGCCGAAGAAACTCAGCGTAAAACTACCGACTTTGTAAGTTGTACCGTCTATTTTGGGAACGATGACAGTGGCTGAAATACCGTCTTTTGCAATCTGCGCAGCTGTATCGGCGCTTGCGAAAATTTCCAAATTGGGATTTTTGCTGAGAAGGGTGCGCAGGTGCTCTGCCGAGTAGTGGTCGCCGTGCACGTGGGTGTAAACACTTGCTAGGACGGTCTGTTCGGTCAAATCAGGTAAGTCGTTGTTCATGGCACTTAAATCAATGAAGAGCGACTGCTCAGCGTTTTGCAACATGAGTGCTGCGTGGAAGAGTTTTGTGATTTTCATTTTAGTAGCCTTTCTTGAGATTGACGATGTTGTTGAGGGGCTCGCCCGTCGCATAGCGGCGGAAATTTTCTGTGAGGATGGTCATGAGGCGATGTTTCGTCTCAGGGAGGGCGTAGCCACCGGAGCTGTGCGGGGTGATGATGAGATTTGGCGTTGTCCAGGCGGGGTGGCCTTTGGGCAAGGGCTCGGGGTTTGTCACGTCAAGACCAGCACCTGCAAGTTGACCGGTGTTTAGCGCTGCGAGAAGGTCGTCAAGGACGACGGTGGTCCCACGGCCAACGTTGATGAAATAGGCGCCTTTTTTAAAATGCTTAAAGATCTCGGTGTTGAAGAGATTTTCCGTCTCGGTAGTGCCTGGAACGCTGGTCACGACAAGGTCTGCTTCGGGGAGTGCTTTGATGAGAGCGTCACTCGTTACGACTTCGTCTGCGTAAGGGCTGTCAAATTTGACAGAATTTCTGACGGCGATAATTTTTGCGGCGCCCAAGGCTTTAGCTTTCTTGGCAAATTCCTGGCCGATATTGCCATAACCGTGGACGACAATGGTGCTGCCTGCAATGGACTTGATTTCGCCTGGCAAGTAGCGCCAGTCCTCTTTTAGCTGAAGCGCTGCGTACTCAGGATAACGTCTAAAGAGCATGAGCGCCATCATGAGCATGTGCTCGCTAATTGTCAGGTCGTAGGTGCCGCTGCCGTTCGTCAGGATGACACCTGCGGGAATGGTTGTCTCATCATAGCCGTTGACGCCTGCAGAGACGGTCTGGAGCCATTTTAAGTTCGCAAAGCCTTTGACGGATTCAGGCTTTGGCATGCCGAGGATGATTTCCGTTTCCGTCAAATCTGACGGCGTGATTTCGTCAAATTTTTTGTAGGAAAATTGGAATTTTCCGTCAAAATTTAAGGCGTCAAAATCTTCGGGCGTGAAAGTCAACCAGTGATCTTTTAATACGAGTACTTTTGTCATTTG
>JAIRWF010000042.1 GCA_031253335.1 Streptococcaceae bacterium | reverse complement strand
TCGCACCGAAGCAAAGCGAGGGCTGCGAAACGGACATTCAAGCGTGGCGCAGATGACGCTTGACACATCGTGTCAAGGTTGCGGATAAGGAAACGGAGTTTCCTCAATCGTCGTCAAGTACATAAACGGCTGCTCGGCCTTGCCTTTTTGTCCAGTGTTTTAGCTACTTTTGACAAAACGGACAGCTAGAGTTTTTGGGCGACACAAGCTTCGCTTGTTTCATCCGCAACCTCGACGCAGGCTGGGACTTGTTTCACAAGTCTCTATCTACCACCTTGGACAAGTCGTCCAAGCAAGCAAAAGCAAAACAGGTTTTAGACACGCCCTTTATTTTTTATCTTTTAGTGAAATGGCGCGCCTGCGAGGACAAGTCCAAGAATCACGCCGACAAAACCAAGACCATAGGAAAACAGAAAGTAAAGGCTGAAATGCTTGTAATCATGGTCTTCTAATAGCTGAAAAAGTTCAAAGTTAAAAGTTGAAAAGGTTGTCAGCCCCCCACAAAAACCTGTTGCAAAGATTTTATAGCTTTCTGCATGATTGCCAAAACGCCCCATCAAATAGCCGATTAATACCGTGCCCACTATATTGACGAGATAAGTACCAACAGGAAAACCAATCTGATGGCGTTTATTGTTGAGAGTGCTAAATAAATAGCGCGTCACGGCACCTAGGCCGGCCGCTCCACCAATCAAAGCTATTTCAAGCATGAGAGCCTCCGTGTCCAAGACGTGAGACATG
This sequence comes from Streptococcaceae bacterium, assembly GCA_031253335.1. GTDB lineage: Bacteria > Bacillota > Bacilli > Lactobacillales > Streptococcaceae > Lactovum. The sequence goes on along the minus strand of JAIRWF010000042.1, from coordinate 44,928 downwards.
TCTTCTCCCATGAACCATGCCTAAAAGCGCCATTGCAAGACCTCCTACGATGGAGAGGACAACATAAAGAGCAAGCAGTCCATAGCTGTGCGCCACAAGGAGATTGTCTGTGTCTAGCATGAAACTTGAAAAGGTTGTAAAAGCACCAATAAAGCCTGTCCCCATCGCTAATATCAAGCGTTCATGAACGTTGTGCGCGGCTAGGTAGTTTTTGATAAAAAAGGTAAATAGATAGCAGCCAACAAGGTTAATCAAAAGAGTGGCAAGTGGAAATACTCCTGTTTTGGGAAGGTAGGTCGCAATTTCAAAGCGGGCAAGGCCTCCCAAGATTCCAAATAAAAATATAAGAACGACATTCATTCCTCTATTTTAACAAATCTCAATTTGTTTGTAACAATCAGACTTTTTTTGCGAATAATAGAGTATGGAAAACTATTTTGGTAGGATGCTCACGGCTTCTGAAATCGAATCAGACGTACACTACGAATTGCAAGATGGCATGCGCGAAGAGGGTAACTTCATCATCTGCAACCGCTGTGAGAGTAAGCATTTGAAAGAGGAGGTCGCACTACCCATTGGTGCATTTTATTGCCCAAGTTGCATTGAGTTGGGGCGCATACGTTCTGATGAGTCGCTCTATTACTTGCCACAAAAGCTCTTTGAACCTAAAAAAGCCTGTGTCTGGCAGGGAAGGCTAACAGCCTATCAAGCTGAGATTTCAGTACGCTTGGTTACTGCAGCCAAAGAAAAGGATCATCTTCTTGTTCATGCTGTCACAGGAGCAGGAAAAACTGAGATGATGTATGCTGCCGTTGACGAGGTGATTAAACAAGGAGGTGCTGTTGCGATTGCGAGTCCGCGGATTGATGTCGTCAAAGAGTTAGAAGGTCGCTTGAGGCGGGATTTTTCTTGTCCTATTGCCTGTTTGTACGGCGGTTCAGAAAGCTACAAACGAAGTCCTCTTGTCATTGCAACGACACATCAGTTGTTGCGCTTTCGTGAGGCATTTGATCTTGTCATCGTAGATGAGGTAGATGCCTTTCCTTATGTGGATAATCCCATGCTTTATCAGGCTGTCAGAGGTGCTCAGAAAAAAGAGGCAGCAGTTGTCTATTTAACGGCTACTTCGACGAAAGCGTTGGAGCGTGAGGTAAGCGCAAAAAGATTAGCAAAAGTGTCTCTTGCGAGGCGTTTTCATGGGAATCCACTTGTTGTGCCACAGTTTCGGTGGCAAAGTCAGTTTGATGCATCGTTGTGCACACAACGAAAGTCAGGCTATCCCTTACTTATCTTTGCTCCTGAGATTGAACGCGGTGAGGCTTTAGCAGAATGCCTGAGCAAAACATATCCAGAGGAGAAAATTGGCTTTGTAAGTGCACAAACAGCAGATCGTTTAGACATCGTTGAAGACTTCCGGACACAAAGTATAAGCATCCTTGTCACGACAACTATTCTTGAGCGTGGTGTGACTTTTCCAAAGGTGGATGTATTTGTGAATGAAGCAGGACATCCAAACTACACACGCTCTGCCTTGATACAAATTGCAGGACGCGCGGGCCGAAGTCCAGAGCGCCCGACAGGCTTAGTTACTTTTTTCCACACGGGAAAGACAGGTGCGATGGTTGATGCGGTGCGTGAAATCAACAACATGAATCAAAAAGGAGGCTTTTGATGGGCAAGTGCTTACTCTGCACTCGGGAAATTAGTAATGAATTGTCTTTTCATCGGCTTTTTTTACTCGGTAAGAAAAGTTTTCAACCACCATTATGTCCACGCTGTCTAAAAGACTTTCCAAAAATTACTTGGACACATTGTCCAACTTGCTTTCAAGAAGGAAGTGCTGAAGTTTGCGAGGATTGTAGGCATTGGGAAAGAGCCGGAAAGATAGTACGCCATCAAGCTATTTTTCAATATCGCGAGGGAATGAAAGATTATTTTAGTCGCTATAAGTTTATGGGGGACTACCAAATGCGGCAGGCTTTTGCGATGAGCTTTCGGGCGATTCCAAAGGGTTACCAAAGGGTTCCTATCCCACTCAGTCCTGAGCGTTTTCAAGCTCGCGGTTTTAATCAAGTGACTGGATTTTTGGAGGCCGCAACTATCAGCTACGACGATGTTTTAGAGAAGGTGGAAGTCATCAAGCAGTCTAGCTTATCCCGACAAGAACGCTTAAAAAGCGAGAATCCCTTTCGTCTCAAAAAGGGAGTGGTCCTATCCAAGCGGGTTTGTGTCATTGATGACATTTATACGACGGGTGCGACCTTACAGCATGCCATGACAGTACTCAAAAACGCCGGTGTTACCGACGTTTGTAGTTTTTCGCTCTGTCGTTAGAATCAAGCTTCGATAAAACGGACTGTATCTGCGATTTTATCTTTCTCCTCGCCTGTATCTGTCTCAATCGAGCCAAAGATCAGTTGACTGCGAAGTTTCCAAGAAGCTGGAACATGCCAAGCCTTTGCAACGCTTGCGTCAATAACTGGATTGTAGTGCTGCAAGTTTGCTCCGACACCAATTTCGGTGAGTGCGTTCCAGGCGTTGATGGTGATAATCCCTGAGCCTTGTTCACTCCAGATAGGGAAGTTGTCCTTGTAAAGGGCGAAGTTTTCTTGGAGCTCTTTGACTTTGTCTTGATCTTCATAAAAGAGGGCAGTCCCAAAGGCCGCTTTGAAGCTTTCGAGTTTTTGAGCTGTGTTTTCCCAGACATTTGCAGGGACGCCTTGGCGGTCCATTTCAGCTTTTAAGTCAGTTGGCACGATTTCGCCCCAGAGCTTGTCATGGGCATCTCCTGTCAGGATGAGAACACGGCCACCTTCTGCATTGAAGGCAGTTGGGGAGAGGCGTACGGCCTCTTTTAGTGTGTCAACAGCTTTGGTGCCGTCGATGTTCTTGCCTAGTGCGTATTGACTGTGGCGTTTTTTGAGGATATCGAAATAGGTCATCTCGTCTCTCTTTTCTAGTTTTAAGATTTTTGTTTACAGATGTAATCTTAACAGATTTCATTTCTGAAAGCAAATCATTTGCTCAGGGTTTATTTTTTGCGTTTTTTGAGGAAGGCTGCGAGACCAAGTGCTGTGAGCAGACTAATGCCTCCTGCGAGTGTTGCAAGTGTCGCAGGGTCGCCCAAAAGTGGCAAGTCTTCTGAGGCAGAGAGGACATTTGGCTCAACTCGATCTAGGACTGGGGTTTCTTCGAGGTCCGCTAAATTGTCATTATCTATTCCATTCCCATTATCTGCACCGTTTCCGTTATCTGTCCCGTTTCCGTTTTCTGTCCCGTTTCCTGGCTCCTCTGGATCTGTCGCATCCCCAAAGGAATCGGTCGTTACTGCAATGATAGAGGTTTCGCCTGCACTAAAGTTATGAGTTTCGCCTGCAAAAGCATAGATATAGTAAGTCGTATCGGGCTCAAGACCTGTGAAGGTTCCATCAAAGTCCTCTTCGGAAATCCAGGATAAACTTTCGGGATCAGCATCTGGTTCCGTTGAAATCGCGACTTGCACCGTTTGGTCAGAGGCGACTTCTGCCGCGCGTGTCATGCCACGGCTTGCAGCTTGAAGTGGTATCTGGGGAGTTGCAGAGTCTGGGTGTACGAGTGTCGCAGAAGAAAGAGAGATGGTGCTATCGGTAATGTTCTCTTCTTCGACGTTTAGGAGGGTCACCCAGCCTTGTGCTTGAGTGATTGCTGTTTGAACAGCAATGTCTCCAGTTAATTCATAGTTATGAGCGGATGCACCTTGAAGTGTGATGTCTTCTGACGAAAGCGTAAAGTTATTGACGCCTACGTAATGATGTGGATGGCTCTCGTTTTCATGGTTGAGGTCAAGCTCTGAGACATTTAGAGAAAGTGCATCCCCATATATCAAGCCGTCCCAGTCGTGAGCAATCTCGATATGTTCGTCTTCAAAGCTTGCTGTGCCATCAAAGGTTTTTGAGGCTGTGATGGTCCCTGTGAAGTTGATTTGACGTGGTGTAATTGAAGCCGTCCCGAAATCTGGCTGTTGCAAGGTTTCTGCAGACTCTATGGCACGTGCTTGAAGTTGTGGCGGCATTGTGGCCAGAGTTTGAGGTGTGACTTTTGCTAGGGTATAGTTTGCAGCATCGGCACCTGAAATGCCCCAACCAGTCGGAAGAATGTCAATATTTTCACCCGCATCAGACTGCGCAAAGAGGACTGTCCCTTCTGAAATTGTGACGCTATCATTTTCAAAGATACCTATAAGTGTTGGGACTTCTAAGACTTCAGCATGCGTGGTAGCATCATAAGTCTTATCTGCGACCCTACCAGAGCTCCAAGTGAGTTGCGCTGGGTAAATCGTCGCTTCTTCAAAAAGCGTTAAATGATTCAGTATTTCCAAAGCCTCAGCTGTTAAGACAAAGTCTGAAGTCCCTGAGAAGATCAAGTCTGTCACAATCACTTTTCTTTCACCAGCATTTTTTTCGTCAAACCGTACTTCGGTCACAAGTGTTGCTGTATGTTCAGTTTCTCCGATTGTCACTGTGAGCGTCGGTTGTGTTTCGACTTTCGCTAAGTCTGTAGCATCATATGTCCGATTGCTAACGCTTCCTTTTGTGATATTATCTTGAGAGATGGTTGATATGCTGTGATTAGTAATACTAGCAGGTCGAAAGAGGGAGGCTTCCCTATTTAGCCTATTGATTTCATTACTTACAGGTTCTAAGCTATCCTCGGGGATAGAAATGCCGCTCAGAGCTTCTAAGGTAAATTCGCCAACCCCATAGACTGGTTTCTCTGTGCCTACATATTGATTTTCAAAGCGAGCGTTTTCAAAGTGAATACGGAACTGTAAGCCAGAAATTGTGATAACAGGCGAGGTATGGATGACTGCCGCATCTGTTGAATCATAGTTTTTGTTTTCGACAAGTCCTTGACTTACCGTGATAGAGGCAGACCAATCTGGGCTGATTTCTCCTGTAAATATCGGTTGCTCTGTCAACACATAGTTTGCAACATCTGTGCCTGTAAGGCTCCAATAGCCACCTAAGACTGTCGTTTTTCCAACGGCAGAACTTGCAAAATGGAGGTCGCCTGCTTGTTTAAGTCGAATGTCATCCCCATCAATGAGAGTATCTGGATCTAGGGCTGGTAAGGTCACATTTGCATCCGTTAAAGAGGTTGTGCCGTCCCAAAGTTTATGTGCATGTCCTTCAACAAGAGTCACGGGACGAGGGGTAATCTCAATCTCGCCTTCTGCAACAACCATGTCATTAGAGTCGAGTGCCTCTACCCAGAAAACCCCAATTTTCTGGAAGCTAAGCGTAACGTTATCTCCTGAGACTTCAAGTATTGTACCGTCTGGGGCATCACTACGCAGGCGGTAGGTGTAATCATTGTGCGTTGCCCCACGGTGAAAGGCGAAAATATCCGTAATATCAAAGTTTATCGTGCGTCCGTCATAGACTCGGCTTAGAGCTTCACCTCGAATGGTAATAAATGGATTTGCACCACTTTCATCACCAATTCCAAAGATAGGGAAATCATCAGGTCCCCAAACCCAGGTGTTATTGAAGTTCCATGCTGGATTAAAGGCGCCCGATATACCTTGTGTGTAGCTGTTTTGCGTTTGTAGCGCTTCTGCGGAGACAGCAGTTCCATTGATATTTCCTGGATTTCCTGTAATGAGTACGTTATTTACCGTAACACCTGACCAGCGATAGTTTTCTGTTGCGGATTGTACACCTGAGTTAGAGCCCGCGATAGCCCCATAAGTGTCCGTTGCAGATAGACTTCCAATAAAGAAGTTATAGCCTACATAGGCATTACCACTCCCATTTCGGCCTCCTAGTATCCCACCTACATAGGTAGAGCCCTTGACTGCTGAGGTTGTATATGAACGCGTGATTCTAGAACCATTTGAGGCGCCACCTACAACCCCGCCAACAAATGAGTTTCCGAAAATTTCTTCTCCTCTGGTATAAATATTTTCAAGTGTTGCATTTGCTAAATAGCCTACGAGACCTCCCACGTTGTTGGCGCCCGAGACAGACCCTGTCGCATACGAAATAGAGACTCTAACCCCTGCGTTTGTCACAACTGAACCGACGAGGCCACCTGCATTATTGCCAGGTGTCGTAACATTTCCGTTTGCATAACTACGCGTAAGATTTGCTAGGCCTGACATATAACCAAGAAGCCCACCCGCATTATTGCCTGTAGCCGTTACCTGACCATGGGCGGAAGATTCGCTCACACTTACTTCCTCCGAGCCGCCAGATAATAGGCCTGCAAGTCCACCAACCTGTGTCGTACCTGAAACAGCAACTTGGGTATGACTTTCAGTAATACTACCAAGTTCCTGGCCCCCAACGAGGCCACCTGTTTGGCTAGTTCCTCGAACAAATCCATCATAGACAGTGGCGTTTATGATAGTGCCTCGACTCAAACCGACAAGTGTTCCTGTATAATTTACGCCTTGGATTGATACTTGATTAAAGTGAATATCTCGGATAACTGATGTTCTCGCTGTGGCTGCAAAAAGTCCTGTTCCAGCTGAGGTTTTTGTAATTGTTAGATTGTTGATTGATTTACCATCACCATCAAAACTTCCTGAGAAACTTTGGCTTTCAGCTGTCGCACCGATTGGTGTCCATTCTTGGCCTGACATATCAATATCATCTATAAGGATGTAATGGGCACTGAGATCATTGGCCATTTCTTGAAGTTGACTAGGTGTTGCTATCTGGTAGGGATTTGTAACACTTCCATCGCCGCCAGAAAAGCGGGTCGTTGCACGTGGTTGTGGGGGCGTGGTTTCAGCGTTGGGTGCTGGGTCCATCGCAGGGTTTTCTTCTAGGATGTCTGTTGTGAGGTCTGCGCCAGGAAGAAACGTAGGCAGGTCTGGAGCTGGAGTCGGGATGACCTGAGTGGTTTGCTCATTTTCCTTGCGCTCAATCAGCTCCGCGGAGACGGGAAGGGCTTCGCCCAACATCATGGAAGAGAGCATGGCAGCGGAGATGAGTTTGAGTTTGAGATTCTTTTTCTTGCGGAGTCGTTTATTTTTATAAGTCATGTGTTTTCCTTTTCTATATTTAGGGCGTGTCTATCTTCGCCACTTCGTGTCGGGCTGTCCGCTCTCGCTAAGGCGCTGAAGCGCCTTAGAGCGAATGGACATGCTTTAGCTAGGTGAAAAAGCAGGGAGTTGCCATGCGACTTGCCAGCTTTGCTGGCTTAGCGAGCATGGACAGCGCAGCGCAAAGCGAGGAGATAGAGGTAACTTTTATGGTGGCTAGGCAACAGCTGCAGGAATCGGTGTTCCCACAACGACATCACAGGCGACGGTTCCTGTCACGTGGCCTGCAACGCGCAAGCCTACGATAGGGTTGATATTGCTATAACCTTCGACAAAGCCTGAGACGCTACAGCCAATGATGAGACCGTGATTTCGTCCAGCAATGATGCCCACGTTTCGCTTGCCTTGAATCTCAGCACCAACCACGCGGAGGTCTTTAACTACAGCGGTTTTGGTGAGATTGGCAAAGAGGCCGACTTCTGTTTCGCCCTGCTGAATGCGCAGATGGCGAATGGCATGGTGATTGCCATCAAAGTGGCCAGAGAAGTAAGTGATTGGTGTCCATTCAAGGCCTTGAAGGTTAATGTCACACGTTAGGATGTAGTAAGCTTTGGGGAACTCGCCCATGAGCGCAAGTTGCTCAGGGGTCTCGATTTCGTAGGGTCGGGTAATCGTGCCATCGCCTCCAGCAAAACTTTTACGAATGCGCGCAGTTTCTTTTGCCCATTTTTTCTTTAACTCAATAAGGTTTTTCTCATTTTCTAAAATTAGCATTGTAGCTCCTTTTTCACTATTTTTGTTCTTTTGTTTTTTAGAACATGAGAAGATTATAATTTAATTCTCTTAAATTTCACTTAATTAAATAAGAGTTTTTTAACAAAAAGAAAAGCCGTCAAATTTGACGGCCGTTCTATAGCTTATTTTAGTTCAAAATTAGTAGTTACTTTCTCATAATCTCTTAATAAAAGTAAACCATGATAAATTTGTAGGTTATCCTCACAGGGTTCACACCAAGCAATCTCTCCAGGATTCCAGAAAGCGCTGAGGACTTTTGCATGCGTGGCGTGGTTGTCAAACTTGACAAGTGCCTCTTGAAAGCGAATTTCGTAGATTGTCAGCGCCTGTGAGAGCTCAGCAAAGCTGTCCAGGCTCACAATGTCATCACGCCAGCCATCAGCAAACCACCAAGGCTCATTAAATCCTGTCATTTCAACTACTTGATACATCAAAGTACATTATACGCTTTTTCCTTAAGCATACCTAGCAATATGCTCATTAGCCGTTTTGTCAAATTTGACAACCGCATGGCACTTAAAAACTTCTGTCAAATTTGACAGAAGTTAATTTTCAGTTTGCGAAGCGACCCATTGCCGTGAAAGTTGCTCTAACAAGCTATGTGTTTTCAAGTGCTGCCGAGCTTCTCTTGCGTCTATTCCCTTCCAATCCTGTAGCAGTGCAAGACCATGATAGCGCTGTTCTTCTTGTCCACACGCATCACACGCTAGGATATCACCTTCATCATAAAACGCACTCATGAAATTCGCGCGATAACTCGACTTTTCAAAAGTCTGCTGAAGCTTTGTGAACTCAATCTCATAGAAATCCAGAGCCTCTTCAAGCGTTGAAAAAAGGCGCTTTCGCGTGATGTCGTTTTGCCAACCCTCAAAGAACCACCAAGGTTCTGCAGGTCCAACGATTTCAACCACCTGATACATGGCGCTATTATAGCATATTTTTAGATTTTTAGATGCGATTTGCTCGGGGCAGACAGACAATCCTTAAATATTTCAGACAAGCGCTTTTCTTGTCCTGTCAAATGCAAATAACCTATCACCGCCTCAAAGCCTGTGGAAATCCGGTAAGTCACGACGTCCGTGTTTTTCGCTGTGGTCTTCGAGTGCGCATTGCGCCCACGCTTGAAGTAAATCATTTCCTCATCCGTCAGAAAATCTGTCTCGAGCCAACGTGCGATGATCTTCGCTTGCGCCTTGGCAGAAACAAACGTCACCGCAGCTTTTTGCAAGTCGTTTGGTTTCGTTAATCCCTGCGCCAATAAAAAATCCCGCACGGCAACTTCATAGACAGCATCGCCAATATAGGCCAATGCAATACCGTTTAAGAGCTCCGCCTGCTTTTTATCCACGGCGCCACCTCGTGCCGTTTTTGGTTGTCTCAAGTACAATCCCGCGCGTTTTCAGCTCATCTCGAATGGCATCTGCCCGTGCGTAGTCTTTTGCCGCACGCACCACGTCGTACTCCGCTACAAGCGCATCAATTTCAGGGTCATCGTCAAGGAACTTGCGGGTTCCCAAAATTATTTCCAATATTTGAAAATAATAATCTAACATCTTTTGACTAACTTCAAATTCAGAAAGTTTATGTGTCCATGATATAAAGCTATAAAATACAGTTAGTCCATTTGCGATATTAAAATCTTCGTCCATCGTTTCAATAAATTGTTCTTGAAATTTATTGAATTCGTTCATAATATCATCATTTGGTTCTGGAAGTCCTTTTCTACTATGTAGCCTTACATTATAAGCTAAAGTAACTCCTCCAGCAAGTAATTTAGATAAATTATTTGCTGCCAATTCAATATTATCATCCGTGAAATCCAATGCTCTACGATAATGAGTACTTGCTAAGAAAAATCTCAAGTGCTCAGAACGTATCTGATTATTTTCGAACATCTCGTGTACGGTCTTAAAATTCCCGAGCGATTTCGACATTTTCTCACCCGCAATATTCACAAAACCATTGTGCATCCAGGTATTGACGAATTTCACGCCATGATGATAGGCTTCAGACTGCGCGATTTCATTGGTATGATGCGGAAATTCTAAATCTTCGCCACCCCCATGAATATCAAGCGTCTCACCAAGTAAACTTCCCGACATAACCGAGCACTCCAGATGCCAGCCCGGCCGTCCCTGTCCCCAGGGCGAAGGAAAAGCAAGGCCTTCCTTGATGAGCTCTTCCGTCCCGACCGACGCTTTAGCGTCGTGCTCGGATCGCTCGTTCTCATCAGCGAGAGCTGATGTAGAACCTCCTTGCGCATTCGCTTCAGGAGTCCCATCCGTGACCGATTTCCAGAGGGCAAAGTCCGCGGGACTTTCTTTGCGCGCCATTTCCGCATCATCGAGCCTGCCAGAAGCACCTTCTAAAAGTTCATCCAAATTTTTCCCTGCGAGCTTCGCATAATCCTGCGCCTTACTCACGCGAAAATACACATCCCCCGCACTCTCATAAGCAAAATCATCTGCAATCAGCTGCTCCACAAAAGCAATCATCTGCGGGATGAACTCCGTCGCGCGGGGATTCTCTGTAGCCCGCTTCACACCTAGGGCGTCAATATCCTCGTAAAAAGCCTTGATATAACGCTCCGTGATGATCCTTGGCGCCACGCCTTCATCAGTTGCTGCCTGGATGATTTTGTCATCCACGTCCGTGAAATTAGAGACATAGTGCACGTCGTAGCCTCGATACTCCAGATAACGCCGCACCACGTCAAAAGCGACGACGCTTCTGGCATTGCCGATATGAATGTAGTTATACACCGTCGGCCCACAGACATACATCCGCACCTTTCCAGGCTCAATGGGCTGAAATTCTTCTAATTGTCGTGTGTAAGTGTTGTAAATTTTCATTTTCTTACCTTTTGTAAACGAGCGCTTTAATCAAACTTCTCACAGGGATATAGAGCATAAGAATTGCCGATAGGCTTCCCCAATTTAAGAAGCTAAATCCGATGGCAAGAAGGACTGATGCCCAGAGGGACCACGTCATCAGACGAGAAACTTTGCCTGACTTGACCTCTTCCCAGAGCTCTTCACCATTATACACCAGCAAACGATTCATCCAACGGTCGTGTAAACGTGACGTCAGCATGAGGTAGAAAATGTACAAAATGAGAAACCAGACCGTCCCATCACGAGAGACTACCTGCGTCAAAATCGGAAAGAGCGAGACCAGCATGAGAAAACAAATGTAGGCAAAAATCTGCCAGCCCGTGATCTCGTGAATACGATTGAGCGTGCGGATAATGCCGAAATAAAAGCTCACCACCACGAGAAAACTCACGATAAAGATGAGAATCGGCGTCGCCATGACCGCATAGTCTGATAAATGCTGCCCGTTACCTTTGGGCATGGGAATATTCAAGACCATAATCGTCGCAATGACACTCATCACACAGTCCGTAAAGGCCTTGAGGCGGGAGATCATGTGCCCGTCATAGACGGCGAGCTCTGGCTTTTTATTTTCAGGCATTGGCACCTCCTTGACGCGCACGAATACGCGCTTGATGGGCTTCATTGTCATGGGCAAGCGAGAGAGCAATGATCTCGTCACGTCGCTCTTTGGCCGCGACATTGAGCACGAGTGCAATCGCGATTGATAAAATCAAAAGAGACGAGCCCCCTTGGCTGATAAAGGGAAAGGTCACGCCAGTTTCTGGAATCAGCCCAATGGCTCCCCCAACATTGACAAAGACCTGCACCAAGAGCATGGTGCCTGTGCCGATGGCAATCATGGCATTAAAGGGATCGCGCGCGCGAATCCCCACAAGGAGAATCCGCAAAATGAGGAAAAAGAGAACTGAGAGAATCAAAACGGCTCCAATCACGCCTAGCTCCTCAACAACCACAGGGAAAATAAAGTCCGTCGTTGCTTCAGATAGATAGCCTTTTTTCTCAATCGAATTGCCAAGGCCGCGCCCAAACCAGCCCCCATTTGAAATTGCGTAATAGCTATTGGCGAGTTGGCGTCCCCAGTCAAACAGACCGTTGAATGGATCTGCAAAGGCTTTAAAACGGTTAAAGAAGTAAACCTTGACCCCCGGTATAATCTGCCCTGCAGTCAGGAAAATCCAGCCAATAAAGACAGCGGCAGCAACGAGAAAGACCTTGAAATAACCCGCTCCCCAGTGGTAGGAAATCCCGCTTGAAAAAATCATCGTCACCGCGATCACGAGAATAATCACGAAGTTTCCAAGGTCGGGCATGATAATGACAATCCCCATCATGAGAATAAGAAAGAACCAACGCGCTGAAAAGGCGTTATCATACCATTTTTTATGCTCGAAGACACCGCGATAGTCCAAATTGGCAATCTTTTTCTGACGGTTTGCAAGAATCAGCGCCAAGTACCAAATGACAAAGACCTTGAGGAACTCGGCCGGCTGAATGGTTCCGACACCAGGGATTGGAATCCAGCCATGAGCCCCATTTGCTGCAGGGGCAACACGCCCGATAATGAGCAGGATAATTTCAACGGGGACGAAGATACCCAAAAAAGTGCTGGATTTGAAGGTACTGATCCGAAGTCGGTAAATGATAAACATGAAAACAAGCGACACCACAAGGAATATCGACTGTGAAATCAAGGGTTTATAAACGTTTTGCTGGTTAATGAGCTGTGCTGGAACGGTCGATGAAAAAACCATAATCAGTCCAAAAACAGATAAGACTAGATAGGGGACTAAAATAGAGTAGTCAAGAAAGGCATTTTTTCCCAGCTCCCGTGGTTGCTGCATGCCTTATATTATAGCATATTTCAAGATAGAGCTGCCTCTATTTGATGTTTCAAATCACTCAGGTCGCGCGTGTTGTCTAAAATAACATCTGCCAACTCTTTTTTCTCCTCAATCGGCAGCTGCGCAGCAAGTCTTGCAAGCGCTTGTGTCTCTGTATATCCGTTTCGCGCCATGAGGCGAGCTACTTGCACGTCTTGTGACGCATAGACGAGCCAGGTTTCATCGAACTCTTTGGCGTAATCTTGCTCAAATAATAAGGGAATATCTGCAAAGACAATGTCTCCCGGACTTGCAGCTACTTGACGCAGAATTTCAGGTCGTACAATCTCATCTGTCAACTCCTGCAAGCACTTGCGGGCACTTTTATCATTAAAAACCAGCGCTGCAAGCGCTTGTCGATTGACAGATCCGTCTGGTAAGAGCTTATCCGTACCAAAATCTCGCGCAATCGCGAGCGTCAGTGCACCTTGTGACTTTTCCATGTCATGCACAATCTCATCCGCATCCACCACGGAATAGCCCATTTTCCGAAGCGTCTTTGTCGCAGTTGATTTTCCCGTCGCAATACCACCCGTCAGTCCGATTTTTTTCATAGTTTTATTATAACAAAAACGGCTTGCGCCGTTTTGTTAGTTTTCAAATGCAGTCACTTCTGGAAATTCAGCCGCGACCGTCTCATTACAATGGCTGCACAAATCTGGAAGTTTCCCAGTCCCGACCGTCGGATCGACACGCCGGCAACGTTCGCAGACTTGGCCGTTAGCTAGTACGACTTCAAAGCTTGTGGCGTCTGCCTTGACGAGTTCAAACTCGCTGACAATGAGGAGTTTCGCGATATTTTCGTCGAGTTCATTCAACATGACAAAGGTCGCCTCATCCGCATGCACAATGAGTTTCGCCTCCATGGAGCGTCCAATGGTCTTCGCTTCACGCGCATCTTCCAAGGCTTTCAACGCCTCGTCACGGAAGGCCATGAAGTTACCCCAATGCTCGGTCAACTCCTCGACATCATTGTAATGCACAGGCTCTGGCATCTCAGCCAGATAAGCAAAGGCCTCTTCTTCGTGTTCGAGATAGGTCCAGACTTCTTCCGCCGTGTGTGGCAAAATCGGCACAAGGAGCTTTGTCAAATCACGTAAGATCGTATACATGACCGTCTGCATCCCGCGACGTTGGCTAGAGTTTGCGGCTTCGATATAGACGACGTCCTTCGCAAAATTAAGATAGAAGGCCGAGAGCTCAGACAAGTAATTGTTCAAGAGTTTATTGACATTCATGAAGCTATAAGCGTCATAAGCCTTGCGGATGTCGCCCACGAGTTCGTCAAATTTGACCAAAGTGAATTTATCAGAACTTGCGAGTTTGTCAAATGTGACAGCATCTTTTTGTGGGTCAAAATCAGAGGTATTGGCAATCAGGAAACGCAGGGTATTGCGAATCTTGCGATAGCTTTCAGCGACTTGCCCCAAGATGTCCATGGAAACGCGCACGTCATTTTCATAATCGACCGACGACACCCAGAGACGCAAGATGTCGGCGCCGAATTTTTTCGTGACGTCATTTGGCCCAATCGTATTGCCAAGGGATTTCGACATCTTCTTGCCTTCGCCGTCTAGGACAAAGCCTTGCGAGAGCACCGCTTTATAAGGCGCTACGCCGTTGACCGCAACGGAGGTCGTGATGGACGAATTAAACCAACCACGATACTGGTCGCTTCCTTCAAGATACATATCAGCAGGGTAGGAGAGTTCTTCGCGCGTGTTCAAAACGCCATTCCATGAACTTCCTGAGTCAAACCAGACGTCCATGATGTCGTTTTCTTTGGTGAATTCGTCATTTGGTGAACCCGGATGCGTGAAGCCTTCAGGCAAAAGTTCCTTCGCCGTATGGCTGAACCAATAGCCTGAGCCGTGTTCCTCAAAGAGCTTTGCCACGTGTTCAATCGTTTCTGGCGTGATGATTTCTGTGCCATCTTCGGCGTAGAAAATCGGAAGAGGCACGCCCCATTGACGCTGGCGAGAGATGACCCAGTCGCCACGATCACGCACCATGTTGCCCAGGCGAGTCTTGCCCCAAGGGATGACCCACTCGACCTTGTTGACAGCATCCATGATCTCCTTTCGGAATTTGTCAATCGAAGCAAACCATTGCGGGGTCGCGCGGAAAATAACGGGCTTCTTCGTGCGCCAATCGTGTGGATAGCTGTGGGTAAAGTGCTCCACAGCAAGGAGCCGGTCAGTCGCACGGAGTTTCTCCAAAACCTTGTCTTCGACGTCATCATAGAAATCGCCTTCAAAGCCTTCCGCAACCGCTGTGAAATAACCTTTATCATCAATATCTTCAATGACGGGGAGCTTGTACTTGCGGGAGTATTGGTAATCGTCTTCACCATGGTTGGGTGAGGTGTGGACGAGGCCTGTACCGTTGTCCAGCGTGACATAATCGCCGCACATGACAAGACTTTCACGGTCGTAGAAAGGGTGCGTCGTTGTGATGAATTCAAATTCCGAACCCTTATGCGTCTCGAGGACTTCGTAGTCCGTCCAGCCGACTTTTTCAGCGACTTGGGCAAGGAGGTCCTTCGCCACAACGAATTTGCGGTTGTTGGCAGCGACGACCACATAGTCATAGTCTGGATGGACGAAAATTCCGCGGTTACTTGGGAAGGTCCAAGCGGTCGTTGTCCAAATGACGAACTCGGTGTCCTCTGGCACGACACCCTTGCTGTCACGGACTTTGAAAGCCACATAAAGACTTGGTGACTTGACGTCGGCGTATTCGATTTCGGCTTCGGCGAGTGACGACTCAGAGGACCATGACCAATAGATTGGCTTTGCGCCACGATAAATATAGCCTTTTTCAGCCATTTTCCCGAAAACGCGGATTTCCTGCGCTTCAAACTCAGGTTTCAACGTCAGATATGGATTGTTCCAGTCGCCCAAAACACCCAAGCTCTTGAAATCTTTCTTTTGAAGCTCCACTTGCTCCAGCGCGTACTTACGGCAGAGTTCCAAATAGTCTGCAGGCGCCATTTCTTTGCGCTTCACGCCTTGCTTGGTGAGTTGCTGCTCAATGGGGAGACCATGCGTGTCCCAGCCAGGCACGTAAGGGGCGCGGAAACCAGCCATCGACTTGTAGCGCACGATGATGTCTTTAGAGATTTTGTTTAGCGAGTGGCCGATGTGGATGTTCCCATTTGCATAAGGCGGGCCGTCGTGGAGCATGAAGGAGGGCTTGCCTGCGTTGAGTTTCTGGCGGAGTTCATAGAGATGCTCGTTGTCCCAATGTTTTTGCCATTCGGGCTCTTTTGTAGGTAGTCCCGCCCGCATGGGAAAGACTGTCTGGCCGAGATGGAGGGTATCTTTGATTTTTGTCATGATTGAAGTTGTGAGAGCAAGTGCTCTTGTCCTTTCTGTGAAGTAAATAAAAAATCCGAGCCCAGTTAGGACGCGGATTGCGTGGTACCACCTAAGTTTGCTCTCGTAAAGCTTTGAGAGCCTCTTGCGCGATAAGGGACGCTAACCCATGAGTGTAAGTGATGTCCATCTCCTGCAACTGGCTGAGCTTTCATCGTCCTCAGCTTGCTTGGCAGTGCACTAAGATTTTCGCGTCTTACTTTTTTTATTGATCTTCACCGAAGCTGATGTTATTTCCGAGGTTAACAGCGTCTGGGTTAGGCCCTACTGGCGGCTCTTTGAACTGGTCAATGATACTGCCTTTTCCTTGCACAGGAGGGATCTGAACTTGTGGTTGTCCTGGGTTCAGAGCACTTTCAAAGCTTTCAAGTGTTTCAGGCGCAGTGCCTTGGCGTGGCGGAAGTTCTTCGCCTTGGTCATTGATTGGGTGGAAAGCTTGGTTCGTGTGTTCAATGATTTCGCGAAGTTTTTCTTCAGAGTCCCCAACGTAGATAGGATTTGGCTTCAAGGTCTCTTCCCACTCGGTTGACTTGATATTGGCTAATTGGCCTTCAATCAACATCGTGATACGCTGGTAATAGCTGCGCATGCCGCGTTTCAATTCGTCCGATTCATTAACAAGGCGACGGGCTTCATCGTAGGTATTTTGCAAGACTTCGCGGGCCTCACGCTGTGCAGAATCGAGAATCATATCAGACTTCTGTTGGGCATCGCGTTGAATGCGGCGTGAGCCTGCCTCAGCCTGTGCTTTCATATTTTCAGCGGTGTCCTGCGCCACGATGATTGACTTATTAAGAGAGTCCTTCATGTTGTCAAAGTCACGCAGACGCTCTTGAAGGGTCTTGAGTTCGCGCTCATTGTCCTTGATACGCTGCGTCATCTCATCGTAGTCATTGACGATAATTTGCAAAAACTCATCGACTTCCTGCTTGTGGTAGCCGCGGAATTGCAAATTAAATGTCTTGTTTTGGACGTCTAAACTATTTAGAGCCATGGTGTTCCTCACTTTTTGTGATTCAAAATCGTCGCAATCTCGACTTTGAGTTTATTTTTTTTGCTTTGTCCTAAAATCTCTATCAATCGGAGACGGCCGAAACCCTTGATGGACACGAGGTCTCCAGGCTGAAGGTCGAGATCATTCTTTGTCGTCTCAGCGTAGTTGACCTTCACTCTACTTGATTGTATCATATTTACCGCGAAATTGCGAGTATTTTTAAGCGCCGTCGCAATGAATGTATCAAGTCGCAACGAGGCTAGCAGAATCGTTGTCTTCGTTTCGTCAGATTTGACAGAGATTTGTGCGTTTAATGATACCTCGTCAAATTTGACAGGGGCGCCTGCTATCTTGTGCACACTATCAATCAAAACAGGGACAAGGCGCCTTGTCACAAAGATCTGCGCACAATCGTCTGACAAAAGAATATCCCCAATTTCGCGTCTATCAAGCCCTGTCTCCCCTAAAATTGTCCCTAAAATCTGACTATGTTTCAAGCTGTAAAATTTGACAGGATAAGAAATCGTCAGGAGAGCCACTTCAAAGTCCGATTCTGTCGGTGTATAGTAATCCGGAAACACTAAAAGTCTCTGATACTCGCCTTTTGGCAGGCTGTCAAATTTGACAGAGGCTCCTTGGGCTACAGTTTCCACAATATAGCGCTCTCTGGGATTTAAAAAAGGCGTCAGAACAGGCATATCCGAGGCTCGCTCTACCCAATCACTTGCCCGGTCTATGGCTTCACGCTCCTCAGGGCGAAAGTGCTGATAAATTCCCGCCCGCATCAAATCCAAGTCACCACATAGAGCAAAATCTGCAGCACAATATAGCCCAGCAATACGCGAAAATCAAAAATCCCGATTCGCGTCGGAATTCGATCAAATAAGCGCAGATAAGGATCAACAAGCACATGCATCACATAACCAAAACGCGTGCGCGCAAGTTGTGGAATCCAGCTCATGAGCGCATAAATGATAAGCACCCAACTATAGAGCCAAATTGCCGTACTCACTAATTGCAAAAGATAAGCTAGCATCACATCAACTCGAAATTATCTAAATCTTGCCCAGCAAGCATGGACATCTCACGAGCTCCCTCAACCGTCACACCTGTTGGCGTCACAAGAAAAGTCTGCCCACTCACGTTTGAAATATCTCCCTCCAAACAAAAGGCAATCCCAGTCAAGAAATCAATCGAGCGACGTGCCTGTTGATCTGCCATATTATGAAAATTAATCAATACTGACTGGCCCGACTTCAAGAAATTTGCGATTTCCATCACTTCTTGATAGGCTGCTGGATATTTCACAACAATCGTTTGTGCAGCAACAGCTGTTTGCGTAGCGGCACGAGATAACACGGTCGCACCCGGTGCTTGTGTCCGCACAGTCCCTTGTGTGTTGGTACCAAGGCCACGACGATTTGAATAAGTCGGCTGTGTCGCCGTCCGTAGCGTCTGTTGCGGTGGAACCGCCTGAGGACGTGCGCTAGCTACAGGTTGGGGCTGAGCAACAGGGCGAGGTGCCGTTTGCTGTGGCGCTTGTGGCGCACGCGTTTCTACTTGCGGCTCAGGGGCAGCCTCCTCATAGCCTTCATCCTCGTACTCATAATCATCTCCTTCATCGTCTTCGACAAAGTAATCTCGCAATTTATTAAATTGATCTCGAATTCCCATTTTTTCGATTTCCTTTGCTGTTAGTTTAAAAAGGCATGCCCAATCCGAACGACGGTCGCCCCCTCTTCAATCGCAACCTCATAATCTTGCGACATCCCCATAGAAAGCTCCGTAAGTGTCGGAACTTTGAGCAAGAGCTCATCTCTGAGCCTGCGCGTCCTCCCAAAGATGTCATGCAACTCGTTTTCTGTTGCATCAATCGGAGCCATAGTCATCAGGCCAATCAACCGAATCTTTGATAAATCGGCAATTTCTTCAATCACCTCGCGTGCCTCATCTTCTGTAAAGCCGTGCTTACTCGCTTCTCCTGAGACATTGACCTCAAGAAAGCACTGAACAGACTTTGTTGCACGCTTTTCAATCTCATGCGCTAACTTTACCGAATCTAAGGCATGAAAAACATCTACCTTATCGATCACATCACGCACTTTGCGCGTTTGCAAACTCCCAATATAATGCCAGACAATCTCAGGCAAATCAGCAAGTGCTGCCTCTTTTTCAAGAAAGACATCGCTGCGATTTTCAGCGAGTTCATGCATTCCTGCAGCGACAAAGTCACGCGTTGTGGCACTATCTGAATACTTTGTCACAGCAAGCACCTTGACTGACGAACTATCTCGATGTGCCTTTTCACAGGCTTCTTCGACTGAAGCTTTGACCTGTACGATATTTTCCGCAAGCGTCATTAGCGATTTCTCAAGAATGGTGGTGTCTCCAAGTCATCATCCGCGCTTGGTAACCCGCCAAACGTGGAGACATTACTTGCGCCAGGGATGTTTCCTGTCACAGTTGGACGTGTCGCAGCAGACGTAGGTGCCTCATGACGAATGTCCCAATCGCCAAAAACATTGTTGTTTTGCATCTGGCCCATCGGCGTTGGCTCAAAAGCGTTTCGTTGACCAGCTGGTGCGATACGTGGCGTATCAAAGTTTTGATTGGTACGGTATTCATTTGCAAAACCTGATACACGACCAATTTCTTCTTTTGAGACTCCTGTTGCGACCACCGTCACACGAATCTCATCTTTCAAAGTCTCATCAATAGAGGTACCCAGTAAGATATTGACATCGTTGTTAGCCGCTTGGATGACGATTTCACTCGCATCTTGGGCTTCGTTCAAGCTCATATCCATACCACCTGTGACGTTCAAGAGGACATTTTCAGCTCCATCAATCGTCGTCTCAAGAAGCGGGCTATAAATAGCTTTACGTGTCGCTTCAACGACACGATCTTCGCCTGATGCGACACCAATCCCCATGAGGGCATCCCCACGTTTTTCCATGACGGTTTTGACATCGGCGAAATCGAGGTTAATCATTCCAGGATTCGTAATGAGGTCTGAAATTCCTTGTACACCCTGACGCAAAACATTATCGGCCTCGCGAAGCGCTTCAGCGAGCGGTGTTTTCTTATCCACAATCTCAAGCAAGTTATTGTTAGAGATGATAAGGAGTGTATCCACGTTTTCACGCAAATCTTCGATTCCTTGTGTGGCAAAGTAGCTACGCTTCGAGCCTTCAAAGCCAAATGGACGCGTCACAACGCCGACCGTCAAAGCGCCCAATTCCTGAGCGACACCCGCGATGATTGGCGCAGCACCCGTACCAGTACCTCCGCCCATGCCACAGGTCACAAAGACCATATCAGCGCCTTTAAGAGCTTCATTGATTTGTTCAATCGACTCCTCAGCTGCTTTGCGGCCCACTTCAGGCTTCGCCCCCGCGCCCAAGCCACGGGTCAGTTTTGGCCCGATTTGGATGACGCGGTCTGCCTTTGAAATGCGCAGGGCTTGCACATCGGTGTTTGCCGCGATGAATTCAACGCCAGAGACGCCTTCTTCCACCATGCGGTTAATGGCATTTCCGCCACCCCCTCCGACACCGATGACTTTAATCACCGCGCCTTGTGTCGTTTCTGTATCAAATGAGAATTCCATTTTTTCTCCTAACTTACTGCTTTTAACTTTTTTCTATTTCGAGAGCAAGCACATTCCAGACATGCTCAGCATCTTAGTCAAACATATTGGTGAACAATCCACGAACCCGATCTACGACACCTGGACGATCTTCATCATCCTCGTCAGGAAGTGGGGCTGGCTGAGAGCTTTCCAAGGTCGCCACTTGCGGCTGCTCCACATAGGCTGGCTGAGCAATCGCTGCTGGCTGCTCATAAACCGGCGTCGGTGCAGGGACATCGCCAAGGACAGCCCGCGTAATCAGCACTTCAATATCGCTTCGTGATGACACATATTTAACAGTTGAGATGACCTGGTTATAAGCAGGGTTACGCAGACCAAGCTCACTTGGGACATGCAGGCGGACAGGCATTTCAAAAATCTGCTGTGCCAGCTCTGGGATACCAGGCATGGCAGACGTTCCGCCGACAAGTACGATTCCTCCTGGGTAGTCTTGAATACGGTTCGTTTGCAAGTCGCCCTTGATCTTTTCAAAAATCTGAGACAAACGTGCCTCAATGATGCTGGAAAGATAATATTCACTGACTTGTTCAGGTTCAGCTTTACCCACCGAGTCAATCACGAAAAACTCATCTTGACTGGCACGCTCGGTTGAGGCCTCGCCGTAGTTTTGCTTCACTGCTTCAGCCGACTTGAGGTCAGTATTTAACACCGCTGAGATATCTTTTGTGATATAGTCACCGCCTTCAGGGCGTGTATTCACATAGCGAATCTCATTGTCATGGATGGCTGTGACCGTTGTTTGGCCTGCTCCCATGTCAATGGTAATCGTCCCAAACTCACGTTCTTGGTCTGAGAGAACTTGTTTTGCTGTGACGAGTGGTGCGATGACGATATTTCCCACTGCAAGACCCGCACGCTCGATTGAGGTGATGATATTGTGAATCAACGTTTTAGGTCCTGTGTAAAGGGTCCCTTTCATCTCGAGACGAACGCCTAACATTCCACGCGGGTCTGAGATTTCAGGAAAGCCATCGACGATAAACTCATTTGGCTCTACTGAAATAATCTCGCGCTCTGGGACAAGCCCCCTCATGAGTGCGTTTGAGATGACCTCAACCACGTCATTGTCCACGATTTCTTTGTTGGCGCCTTGAATCTGAATCATCCCCTGGCAAGGCTCGATGCCTAGCTGATTGGCAGGGATAGAGACGTTCACAGTATCAATGATAATCCCGGCTTTTTCTTGAGCGGCATCAACTGCTTTTCGGATAGACATCGCTGTCTTTTCAATATCCACAATGATGCCATTTTTGAGACCTTCGGACTCGGCGTTGCCGTTACCGATGATGTTCATCTCGCCCGAGACGTACTCGGCTACAATCACCTTGATGGTGGAGGTGCCGACATCTATACCGGTATATAGCCCATTTGCCATAAATTACTTCCTTTCGCTTGTTTTTCATACAATTTGAGCCTGACACTTTCCCAAATTAAAAACTATTCACAACATATTCTAGCAGAAAAATCTGAAATTGCAAGTATTTGTTACGATTTTTCCGCAGACTGTGGAAAAGTTCTTGTGGAAAACTTTAAAAACTTAGTGTTTGGCCTCTTGTCCAATTGTAAAGATTGCTAGGGTTCCAGAGCCAGTATGAACACTAATGACTGGTCCTAAGGGACGCACAGCCACAGTAAGTGCAGGATTGCTGTCACGAAATTGCTGGGCAATCGTCTCAGCTGGCGCCACGTCCCCCGAATAGCTCACAATGACCTTGGGATAGGCGACATCTGCTTCTTGAGTGGATTGCTTGATCAGCTCGCTGATGGCTTTTTTGCTGCCGCGTGCTCGAGAGACTTGACGGAGTTTCCCTGCCGTATCCACATCAAGAATAGGTTTTATAGAGGCTAACGTCCCAATCAAAGCGGTGGCTTTGGGAATCCGCCCTCCTCGCGCCAAATGGTTGAGGTCATCCACCATGAACCAGCTTCTTAGGCGCGTTGTGAGACTTGCAATCGCCTCGGCCGTTTCAGAAGCACTTTTTCCTGCATCACGCAAAGAAACAGCTTCTTCAACGAGATAACCTTCGCCAGAGGCAGCTGCCAAGGTATCCACAATCGTGATTTTGGCGTCTGGAAAGTCTTCTAAGGCCATGTCTTTGGCAATCATTGCAGACTGATAAGTCCCAGAAAGCCCACTTGAAAAGGCGAGGTAGAGGACTTCCTCATTTGCTTCGGCATGTTTTTTGAAGACTGTTTCAAACTCTCCCGTACCAATGGCCGAGGTCGCAACGTCTGCCCCTTTTGCCATTTCAGCTAAAAGTTCATCACTTGTGAGGGCATTGAATCCAACCGTCTCGCGCGGTTTGCCATCAAGTGTGATGGTCATTCCAAGTACGTCTACTTGGTGATCCAGGCACCAGGTTTGGTCGAGGTCTGCTGTAGAGTCTGTGATTAAGGTGTAAGTCATTTTTTATTCTCCAATATTTTATACATGAGTATTGAGGCGGCCACAGAGGCATTGAGTGACTGGACATGGCCCACCATGGGAAGCGTAATCATCTCATCTACTTGTTTCTTGAGGCCTTGCGAGATGCCTCGCCCTTCGCTACCTATGATGAGCGCAATTTTTCCCGTACTATTCCAAGTGGTGTAGGGCGTGCCAGTCATATCTGTTCCAAAAATCCAAAAGCCCTGCGTTTTAAGTGTCTCAAGTGTTTGGGCAAGATTTATCACCCGCACGACAGGCACATGCTCAAACGCACCTGTTGAGGCCTTAACAGCAGCTGGCGTGATGCCAACAGAACGGTGTTTCGGGATAATGAGCGCATCAACCCCTGTGGCGTCCGCTGTTCGAGCGATTGCACCCAGATTGTGGGGGTCTGAAAGCTCATCAAGAATGAGTATCGTAGCGGTTTCTCGTCCTGTCAAATTTGACAAGAGGCTCTCGAGCTTTTCATAGGCAAAAGCGGCTACGTAGGCAACAAAACCTTGATGGACACCAGCTTCTGTCAAATTTGACAGCGTCGTTTTTTCTGCCCAATCCACTTTGACGGCTTGTTTTTGAGCTAGAGACTTGATGTCATCGACATTTTTCCCGCGTAAATCCTTTTGAATCAAGAGACGATTGACCGTACCTGCCTCAAGCGCCTCCCTGACAGCATGCAGCCCATAAATGATATCCGAATCTGTTGTCATTTTTCTATTATACTAAATTTTGAATAAAAAAACTCTGCCGATTTAGACAGAGTTGATAGGATTTAAGTCGGGCTGCCCAAGCAGGTAACCCGAGAGATAAGCTTCCATCATCTCATATGAGCCATGCAAAAATCGTCCACAAGACTATTTTTAAGCAAGAGCTCCCATTGGGTCCCATGGTAAGAGTTGCTGGGGTTCTGCCTCATAAGCTGCGAGTTCGTCTGGCGTGAGTAAATCTTTTCTTACAACGATTTGATAGGTGTATTCATCCATCCAGGCGTCAGAGGCCACATAGTAACCCTTTACGCCATTTTCATCACCCCAGCTATTTTCAACTTTCCACTTGCGAGGCTGTCCTGCTGCATCTAAATCAACCCCTGCAAGGACCATGGCATGGGTCATGAGCGACTCCCCATAATCCAGGCGACTTGCTTTTGTCTGCGTAAATCCAAAGTCAAGTGCAGCTGGAAAATCAAAGGCATCTAAAATCAGGCGCCCTGAGCGATCCGACTCTTGGGAGACATCACAACCAAACCAGACTGTCTCGCCAGATTGGAGTTGCTTCACGGCAAGCTCTTTGAAACGCGTCATGGGAAGATTCAGATGCTTGACCCCTTTATCTCCCACGACATTTCCCAAAAATTCAACAGTATAGCTCTTATTAAACGGCTTATCCGCTGTCGGTGCATTGATAACGCTCACATAGTTATCTAAATCCGTTGCCACAAAGGTCTTAAAAAAGTCCTGCGGTGTTCCAGAAAAACGCGTAAAGTTCTCGCCTTTTTTGTCTCGGTATGACCACTCAAACGTCTTTGGTGGCAAGCCCAAACTTGCTGCAAGCAGGTTAAAGACGTCTTTTAATAGCGCTTGTTTGGTGGCTTCTTTGTCGCTTGCTGCCTGCAATTTTTCTGCACCTTGACGCAAGAGTTTGTTCAAATATTGGTTAAGCTCGTGCGAGTTTTCAGAAGCGGCGGACTCTTTATAGACGTCCTTTGGCACCAAGCCATACTTTGTAAAGATAGCAGTAATCATGTCCCACTGGCCTCCGTCTTGCTGAGGGGTGGCAAGCAAGAACTTGAGCCGCCTGTCATCCATGTCCGGATGCGCAATGAGCTGCGTGAAAAACCAGTTTGCCTTTTCGTACTTGTCCCAAAAGAAAGGATAGGCCTGACTAAACTCGAAATGATCGTCTAAGCTATAGGCTTTAATTACTTTGTGGCGGAAAGTGTTCATCGCCGCAAACATCCAGCAGCGCCCCGATGCCTTTTGGTTAGCCACAGCATCCTTTGTCAGGTCAATGCTAAAAGTTGGCTCGTAAAGACCACGTGCTACGCGGCTCGTCACAGCCTTTAAAAGGCCGTTGGTTGTGGCCGCATTTTCAACCGCACGATATTTTGCATTGCTTTCAAAGTCAGTATAAAGCTGATCTGTAAAGTCTTTTGTTAATTCTTTCATCATGTCCTCAATATTTCCCTAAACGCTTCAATACTTCTTCTTTCCCCAAAACCGCCATAATAATATGCAGTTCAGGGCCGTGCACAAGGCCACTTGCCGCCACGCGGATGGGCATCCAAAGGGCTTTGCCTTTAATGCCTGTCTCGCTTTGGACCTCTTTGAAAAGCGGCAAGATATTATCAGCTGTATAGTCCTGCAAGGCTTCCAGTTTCGCACGGAAAGCCTGAATAACGGTCGTTGCCCCTTCTCCCGCGAGGACTTCTTTTTCAGCGTCGCCGAGTTCTGGGTAAGGTTCATAGAAAATGTCCGTCAAAGGTACGATTTCTTCGCCCGATTTCAGCTGGGGTTGAAAAAGAGCTGCGATTTCTTTGAGCTTGTCATCCGCGCGTCCCGCTTTTTCGAGGTATGGCTTCACGAGATCCACAATCCGCTCAGGGTCGGCATGCTTGATGTACTCACCATCCAGCCAATCCATCTTCTTTTGATCAAAGACAGCCGGGGATTTTGAGAGACGCTTCTCATCAAAAAGCTTGACGAGCTCGTCTTTCGAGAAGATTTCTGTTTCGCCCTCAGGCGTCCAGCCGAGGAAAGCGATGAAGTTAAAGACGGCCTCGGGCAAATAGCCTTTTTCGCGGTAATCCTCGATGAACTGCAAAGTGTTTGTATCGCGCTTCGAGAGCTTTTTGTGGGTCTCTGAGTTCATGATGAGGGTCATGTGGCCAAATTGCGGCGCTTCCCAGCCCAGCGCTTCATAGACCATGAGCTGCTTCGGGGTGTTGGCAATATGGTCGTCACCTCGCAGAACGTGCGAAATCTCCATGAGGTGGTCATCGACTACCACGGCAAAGTTGTAAGTCGGGTAACCATCCGCCTTTTGAATGACCCAATCCCCGCCGATGTTGCCCCCCTCAAAATCGACGTGTCCTTTCACAATGTCATCCCAGGCATAATGCGCCATTTCGTTGACATGGATACGAACCGTTGGCGTGATACCGGCAGCTTTGCGCGCCAAAATATAAGCATCCTTTTCGTCGTCGGTCATGCCGATATATTCATTGATATAATGTGGCGCTTGGTGCTGTTCTTCTTGTTTTTCACGATCACTAGCGAGTTCTTCAGGCGTCTTGTAGCTGTAGTAAGCCTTACCACTTGCGAGAAGTTCGTCAATATATTTTTGATAAATGTCGAGACGCTCTGATTGGCGGTATTTCTCGTGCGTTTCAGGGGACTCATCCCAGTCAATGCCTAGCCAGCGCAAGTTTTCAAGCTGCGAACGCTCGCCATCTTCCACATGACGCTCGCGGTCAGTGTCTTCAATACGAATCACAAAAGTCCCGCCGTAGTGGCGTGCGAAAAGGTAGTTAAAGAGCGCTGTCCGCGCATTCCCGATGTGCAAAAGGCCAGTTGGTGATGGGGCATAACGCACCCGAAGTTTTTTCTCAGTCATAAAATAGTTTCCTCTAAAAACATGCTTTGTCGTCTAATTACGCGACATCGCTCGGTGCATACACCGAGTGCATAAACGCGTCGCAGAATTAGCCTTCCAAAGCAACCCAGTTTTTTGACACGCCTACCGTCTATTTTAGCATAAAAAAATGCCTCTGGCGAGGCATGATTTTTTAGTTTATTTGTTTCTTCTTCCGTCTCGAAAGGCCTGCCGCAAGTGCTAAGAGGCCAATTCCTAGTTCTTCGGGGAGGCGGTTTTCTGCATCTCCCGTTTGTGGGAGCTTGGTGGATGTCGCTAATGCCCTCGAAGCGGTCTTTACGAGGGTTTTTTCAGAGGTTTTCTCAGGCGCTACCGGATCCAAAATACTGCTATCTGTGTGGAGCGTGAGTGCTTTTGACTGACTCGGGTCTGGGTAGGTCGCGTCCACTGCTGAAGAGCTTTCGGGAGTCAACTGAGCGGCATCACTTTGGATTTGTGCTGTAGCACTTGATGCCGTGCGTAATGCTGACGAAATCGTCTGATTGAGGTCTGCTAAGCTTGACGCTTGTGCTGTGATGATTTGAGTCAGTGCTGTTTGCTGCGTCAGATCCTGATTGAGCTGTGCTTTGGCAAGTTGTGCGACAGCCACTTCAGATTGGGCAAGGCTTGCGTAGCTCGAAGCCAATGATAAGTTACCTACAGCAATTTCAGAGAGGGCAAGACTGGAGTCTTGTGCGACTTCGGACTCGGCGCTTGCAATGGTGGAGGATGCGTCCGAGATGCTTGACGTGAGCGAGGTGTTTTCGCTTACTTCAGACGTCATAAAGCCCTTGATGCGCGAGACTTGTGAAGTAGCAGACGCCACAGTCGATGAAGCAAGGCTCAGAAGCGCATTTTCTGACGTCGCATCACGCGTGAGGCTCGTATTGCTTGACGTCTCAGCTGAGGTCAGGAAGGTGGTCATAGACGCTAATAGTGAGTTTTCAGCTGGGAGACTAGAGGTCTCTGACGTTCCCGAATCAGTCAAAGACGTGAGTAGGCTTGACGTTTGTACACTATTAGTTGATGCACTGCTTGTTTGGCTTGACGCAGACTGTGCGATGTCAGTTGCTGTACTATTCGCCGATGAGACAAGGTTTATAATGTCTGCAATGCTTGAGGCCACATAGCTTGAGACAAGGCTTGAGGCTGCTGAGGCATCAGAGAGTGTCTGATTTTGGGCGGAAGATGCGAGAGACGCAAGGTCAGAGTCTTCGCTCGCTAGAGAAGTAAGGCTCGACGTGAGTGATGTTGCTTGGCTCGAAAGGCTTGAGGCGAGGCTCGATGCAGAATTGAGCAAAGAATTCGCAGAGGAAACTTGCGCATTTGCTAAAGAGGCAAGGCTCGCCGCTGTACTCGCATCCGAATTATCTCCTGAGGCTGCTGCGCTTGAAGCTGTCTTCAAAGCTGAGTTTGCAGTATCTGCCGCTGAGGATACCATGGATTCAGCAGATTGGATAATGTCTGCAAGACTTGATGTTTGTTGATCCAGGTCAGACAAGGAACTCGTTAACTGTTTTGATATTGCGCTGTCACTCATAAGACTGGACAAGGCACTCGATGCGACGTCAGAATTATTGCTCGCTTCTAACGATAAGCTACTCAGACTCGAATCATTCGCGTAGCTGCTCAGCAATGAATTTGTCAGAGAATCTGCGCTCGTTGTCGCGCTTGACGACGCATTGATAGAGCTTGTCAAATCTGACAGACTGATCGTGGCGCTGTTTAAGCTACTTGTCAAGTTTGACAGAGAGTTGACAGAGCTTTGCAAGCTTGATACAGACGTTGCAAGGTCAGATTGTTGAGAACTAGCTTCACTTGCAGCTGATGAAGCCACCGCCACGTCACTTGAACCAAGGCTTGACGCAAGGCTTGACGCCGTTGTCAGAGCTGACGACGCTAAATCTGACGCATTTGAGACCGCCGTCAGAGCTGACGACGCGCTTGACAAGTTGTCAGAAATCTGCGTGTTTATGCTAGCCGCTGATGAAGCCAGTTCAGACGCTTGCGAGAGGGCTGAGTTTGCCACCACAGCGTCAGAGGATGCATTTGCAGCTTCTTCTGCCGCCACAGAAGCCGCGCTAGAAGCTACTTTGGCATAGGCGCTTGCGAGTGAATCCTTCCCTGAAGCAAGCGCCGAACTTTCTTGCGCCAAAGCACTCGCCACGGAATCCGTTGCCTCAGACGCAAGAGAAAGCTCTGAAGCAGCCTGACTACTTGCGTTTGAGGCTGCTGTACTAGCGTCAGAAGCTTGAGACGTCAAGGAATTCACCGTGTCAACATCATCAGACACTTGAGAAAGTAAACTATTTGCTAGCGAACTCTCATCCGAGGCCGTACCACTCGCAGAAACCACGAGACTCGTCAGACTTGCAATCAAGGAATTATCCGCATTTTGGCTTGCAAGGCTGGTGGCCTGAGAAGTTGTACTTACAGGCACCGTTGAAGTCGTCGCCGCAGAATTTTCTTGACTCGTTAAAGATTGCTGAATCGCGTCAGAACTAGTTGTGGCATCTACTAAAGATTGGGCAATATCTGTTGCTGAGTCTGCCGTATCCACAAGGCTCGTAACCGTCGAGGCATTCACAGATGTTGCAGAATCTGCCACTGTTGCAACACTTGAAACTATACTGGACAATTCAGAACTTGCTGTGCTGACAGCCTCAGACGCTGCACTTGAAGCAAGACTTGCTGCACTCGAGGCTTTTGTCGCAGCGGACTTTGCGGCACTGGATTCATTGCTAGCCTGTGACGCAGCACTTTCAGCAGATTGTGCGAGACTAGACGCTACCACATTCAAGCTATTCGCACTACTTAATGCGTCAGAAGCAACTGTTGCTACAGTTGAAGCGGCCGAATTCGCATCTGAAGCATTGCTTTCAGCGGTTGAGGCGACAATCGCAAGACTTGACGCAACATTTGCCGCACTACTTGCGGAATCAGCAGCCTGTTGCGCTGTAGAGCTATCTCCCGCGTTCAACGCAGAAGACGCATCATCCACAAGGCTTGAAGCCAAGCTCGCTGCGGAACTTGCAGCCGTTGCAGCGCTTGAAGCGAGCGACAAATCAGATTGCACAGAAGCAATGTTATCTGAAGCAGTTGAAGCTACACTGCTTGCGACCACTAATGCGGAACTTGCAGAATCAGCTACGCCACTTGCTTGTGAAGCAAGACTTGACGCGACATTTTCATCGTTCACTGCTGAAGATGCATTATTCGACGCAATCTGCGCTTCAGAATCTGCCACGCTCGACGCAGAATTTGCGAGGCTGGCAAGGCTTGACACATCTGAATTATCCGAATCAAGAGCGGCAAGACTAGTCGTACTAGAAACAGCTTGAGACGCTAGGCTTGAAGCACTTGAAGCCACTGTCGAATCTGACGTCACCGAGGCAACGACAGACGCAGCCGAACTATTGATTGCGGAAACACTATCAGCAGTGCTTTGAACGTTATTTGCGAGACTTGAGGACGAAGTTGCATTCGCCGTTAATTGACTCGAGAGGCTTGACGCAACAGTCGAATCTGAAGCGACTGATGAGGACACACTAGAAACCACCGTACTTGCCGAATTCGCCACGCTACTTGCGCTTGAAGCCACCGTTGATGTCTCACTTGCTTCGCTTGCGACAATCGACGACGCACTCGCTAAGGCAGAAGAGATAACATCAGTTGCACTTGACGCATCCTTCAATGCGGACTTGGCAGTTGAATTCGCATTTGAAATCGTCGCAGAATCACTCAATGCCTGACTCAATGCAGAGCTAGCAATCACAGAGTCACTTGCCACAACGTTTGAAGCGCTTGAAGCCACCACCGAGGCACTTGAAGCATCACTCAAATAACTATCGGCCAATGAAGAATCACCAGTCGCTGCAGCACTTGATGCCAAACTTGCAAAGCTGGTCACAGCAGAAGCCGCACTACTTGCAACTGTCAAGGCTGAACTCGCCTCGACTGCCGCACTTGAAGCAAGACTTGAAGCTGACTCTAAATTATTCGTCGCTGAAGAAGCCACTGTTGACGCACTCGTTGCAAGGGAATCTGCCTGCGAAATCACATCACTTGCCGATGAAACAGCTACCACGAGAGATGCTAAACTACTGTTGGTTGGATCCCAACCCGATAAACTTGACGCATTGGAGAGCGCAGAGGAGGCCGAGTCATTTGCCGTGCTGGTCTCAACTGCGATGCTTGAGGCCATCGAAGAGACAGTTGCAATGGACGATACAGCACTCGCCACGCTATCCGCTGCACTGGAAACATCCGTCACGCTACTCGTCGCTGAAGCGAGGCTTGACGTCACGTCACCTGCGGTACTTATAGCTTGGCTCGTCTCGCTTGACGCGACACTTGAAGCAACGACCGCGTCAGTTGCTGCACTGGATGCCACTTCTGCTGCGCTTGATGCGCCTGTTGCTGCACTTGAAGCAAGTGAGGCTGCGCTGGACGCCGCTTTCAAGTCACTAGAAGCTGCACTTGCATGTTCTGAAGCACTATTTGCGAGTTCCGTCGCTGAGCTTGTCTCGCTCGACGCCTGACTCAAGGCGCTCGTCATTGTATCTGCTGCGCTAGAAGCAAGGGCTGCATCACTTGAAGCGGAGCTCGCTTGAGCGACTGCACTTGTGTTAAGCGAATCTGCTGCACTCGAATTCCCCACTGCTGCAGCACTTGAACCCGCTAGCGCATAGGACGACGCCAAAGACGCTTCGCTTGAAGCCGCACTCGCTGCATCTGAAGCAACCGTTGCGGCGCTTGACGCTACGCTCAAGTCTGAGTTCGCTCCTACTGCCAAACTACTTGCAGAATCAGTCTGAGACGACGCATCGCTTAATTCACTCGTTGCTTGACTTGCTACGCTTGAGGCAATGGTGGAGGCGCTTGTTGCAAGACTCGATAAACTTGAGGCGGTTGTTGAAGCACTTGAAGCCACCTCTGCAAGACTCGATATGACTGCGTTTGACGTATTTGCAGAGTCATTTGCAATTGAATTAGCTAATGAGTCCGCAGTATTTGCCGAAGCCACCGCACTTGCAGTTGATGTCACCGCACTATCTGCGGATGAAGTCGCAGCCGACAAACTTGAAGCTGTTGACGTCAAGCCCGAGCTCAAGCTTGAAACCATGCTTGACGCACTCGATACTGCAGCACTTGATGAAGCGACTGCCCTCGGCACATCACTCATGGCACTAGCAACGCTTGAAGCACTATTGGATGCCGACTCTGCACTTTCTGTTGTCGCTTGAGCCACCGAGTTCTCACTCGAAGCTGTACTGGAGGCTATCGTCGCATTAGAAACCGCTGAAGACACAATACTAGAAGCCGAATCTACCCCCGCTGTCGCACTTGTTGCGACACTCGCAGCACTGGAAGCAACTTTCGTATCGCTCGATGCTGCACTTTCAGCCGATGCAGCACTCGTTGCAATGCTAGAAGCTGAACTTGCCTCATCAGATGCTTGTGTGGTTGCGAAAGAGGCGACAACATTCGCACTGGAAGCGACGACCGCATTGCTTGACGCAGACGAAGCTTGATCGGCCGCACTCTCGTTCAAGTCGCTCGCCGTAGACTCATCACCAGTTGCAGCAGCACTGGAGGCTGCGCTTGCATAAGACGAGGCCAATGACGCTTCACTTGAAGCAGCGTTCCCTGCGCTCTCAGCCACAGACGCAGCGCTGGACGCTACGGTCAAATCAGAGCTCGCTGCAACCGCTAGACTGCTTGCGGATTGGGTATTGGCTGATGCATCGCTCAGCTCGCTTGACGCTTGTGTGCTTGCGGATGTCGCAACAGACGATGCGCTGCTTGCGACGACTGAGAGACTCGTCGCAACACTATTTGCGCTTGAAGCCACATCTGCGAGGCTTGAGATGACCGTATTCGATGCATTTTGAGACGCTATCTGAGCGGCGGTCGTACTGTTTGCCGTCGTTGAAGCAACATCCGAAGACGCTGCATTTTCGGCGTTCGTCGCTGAAGCGACGGCATCTCCCGCACTCGACACTAGACTAGCATTATCACTCGACAAGCTTGTGGCCAGGCTCGACGCACTGGAGGCCACTTGACTCGTTGTGTCATCTGTCGTACTTTCTAAAGAGGCAGAGGCGATAGCACTATTTGCACTGTCTGACGCTTGTGCTGCACTATTTGAAGTCGTCACAGCTGAGGAGGTTTCGTTTGACGCAACAGCTGAGACGCTCGATGCTGCGCTCAATGCACTAGAAGCTGTGGAAGCTGCACTAGACAATGTTTCAGTTGCAGAGGAAGCAAGAGAAATCGCACTTGAAGCGGACTCTGCCGTTTCGGAGGCCACAGAAGCTAATGAACTAGCATCACTTGCTGCTTGGCTAGCCCCTTCTCCTTCTTCTGAGGCCAAGGTTGCAAGACTCGATGCTGCAGAATTAGCTGATGAGACCACATCCGCTGCACTCGACGCTGCAGCTGCAGCAGATTTTGCATCTGCTTCATAGGAAGACTCTGCCGTATCATCCCCTGCGTCTGCCGCACTCGCAGCCTCTGAGGCTAAAGAGCTTGCGATGCTTGCTTCACTAGAGGCTGCACTTGCCGCTGAACTCGCAAGAGACAAGGCAGAGGAGGCGCTACTATTATCTACCGCTGCTTGTGAGGCCAATGAACTTGCGCCTACAGCGTCCGCTTTTGCTAAGGACGCTTCTTCGGAGGCTTGCGTGGTTAAAGAGGCGCCTAGTGATGCCGCACTCGAAGCTGTACCTGAAAGTTGAGTGACAAGAGAATTCGCTGCGCTTGCCTGATCGGAAAGATCTGCAATGACCGTGTTACTTGGATTTTCAGCCACAAGGCTTGCCAAACTGTCGGCCGCACTTGAAGCGACAGTTGAGGCACTATCTGCTGAAGCAACTGTACTTGCGACAAGACTCGTCGTATCAGATAATGCCGAAGCGACAGAGTTCGCACTCGCCACAGTCGAGCTCAAGTCCGTCGTCGCAGACGCAATCGAACTTGCGGTAGAGCTCATCGTCGAAGTCGTACTATCAAAGCTACTTGCGATACTATCTGCTACGCTTGAGGCGCTAGAAGCAAGACTTGATGTCCCTGAGGCGTCAAGCACTGCTTGCGATGCTGCCGTTGCTTCGGACTCTGCAGCTGCTGCGATACTTGCCGTATCTGAAGCTGCACTTGCGACGATGGCCGCATCACTTGCTGCATCACTTGCTTTTTGCGAAGCCACTAGCGCTGCCGATAACGCAGAATCCGCAAGGCCACTGGCTATGGCCGCATAGGAAGACGCTGTTGATGCATCTATCACCGCATCGTTATTGGCATCTGAGGCGCTAACCAAATCAGTATCTACTACTGCAATGTCTGAGTTTGCGTCTTGTGCTTCACTTGAGGCATCTGCGGCATAAGAGCTTGCAGTATCTGCATCACTTGCATAAGCAGCAAGCGACGCTTGTGTCGCATCACTTGAGGCACTATTTGCTTCCGTAGAAGCCTGGTCTTCCGCACTTGATGCAAGGGCTACGTAGCTTGATTCTGAGTTGGCATTGATAGCCGCGAGGCTCGCATAGTAGGACGCTTCACTCGCTGCGGACTGAGCTAAAGCAGACAAAGAAGCAGCTTCGCTAGACGCATCATCTGCAGCAGACTGGTCAGCTGCTTGTTGGGACATGGCGCTTGAAGCTACGATACTGGCACTATTTGCCGCACTTGCTAAGCTGGATAAATCCGAATTATCTGGATTTGCACTTGCCAGAGAATCTGCATCGGAGACATCCAAATCGCCTGCAGTCATCGCACTATTCATGAGGCTATCAGCCGTAGAGGACGTGGCCGTATAGTCACTCAGAATACTCGTCAACGTATCACTCAATGAGCTTGCTGTCTGTGAATCTTGGCTTGCCAAAGAACTATTCGTAGCGGAGTCACTGTAATAAACATTCAACGCGCTCAGATAGTCAGAAGCTTGACTCGTTGCTGCTGAATAAAGAGAATTTGTCGCACTCACGGCACTAGAAATGGCAGACGTTACAGAAGATTGCTCTTGCGTAAGGCTTGAGGCTACAGTGACATTTGAATTCGCTGACGAAATCTCGCCAGTAATATTTGAGTCATCAGAGCTCACGGTATCACTCGCACTAGATAAAGCTGAAGAGGCACTTGCCACGGCACTCGTCACAGAGGACGGAGTACTTGAGGTTTTGGCATCTGAACTTGCCTCACTCACGGCTGAGGAGGCTTCCGATAAATAGCTTCCTGCCGCAGACATATCGCTCGAGGCGGCTGTCGCATCAGACGTTGCCGCACTCGCATAGGAACTTGCAGCTGTCGATGAGCCAGCTTTGGTTGCTGCAACGGCTGAAGAGGCTTCGTTGGAAGCGGCTTGAGCTTCAGAAGACGCTTGCACGACCGCGCTCATGGCTTGTGAGATATAGGAATTGGCTAAATTTGTCGCACTGGATGCTGCGGCTGCGGCTGAAGTCAAGCTTCCGCTTGTCGCTCCAGATGGATTGACTTTATTGGCTAAAGAAATGGCTTCAGAAGCTTCTTGAGAAGCTTTTGCCGCGTAAGAGCTTGCTTCAGAGGCGTACTCGCTGGCGAGTGCTGCGTCAGACGTTGCTGCAGCTAAAGAACCTAAAGAGGCATAATAGCTCGCTTCTGAGGCATCATCCAGGGCTTCGCTCGCTGTCGTACTCGCCATTGTGGCATCAGAAATCGCATCGGACGCGTAAGAGTCAGCTAAAGAGGCATCATCTGAGTCAGTCGTTGCGCCTGCCACAACAGAGCTTGCTGTCGCAGCCGCAGAGCTCGCATCTTGTGCGATGGAAGCCGCACTTTGTGCAACAGTGGCGGCGCTAGAAGCTTCGTCTGCTGCGGAGGCTAATGTCACACCAGCAAGATCAGTGTAAAGGTCTCCCCCATACACTTGAATGGCTTGTCCTAAAGAATAATCAGAAAGTCCCCCGGCCGGGATATCAACCACAATAGCGATATCTGGGTCTGCATTTCCAGACTCAGGCACAAGATAACCCGTAAATGTAAGATTATCAACTAACAGAGGCTGATTTAAATAAACACTGTAGGGCACACCATTTACGGTAACAGCCATAGCTTGGATAACTGCTTGTATGTTTTCGAGAGTCACATTTCCGCTTTGAGTCACAATGGCACTATTATAGGTAATAACGTTTTGAGTCCCATTTATAGAAATTGTAGTAGTTGCTTTTTGGCTGTAGCTGGCAAGACCAGCCTGAGTAGGGCCGAGTGAGGAATCAGCACCACCCCCACCACCAAAACTTCCCAACAAAGAAACATTGGTATAGGTTGGCGCTGTCGTACTATTCGCATAAACAACCTGGACAGGCCAGGGATACACGGTTGATACCGCAGCACCCGCAAGTATCGTCAAAACACTGGCTGAAACAAGCCAAGTCTTGCCAGACTTCCAGGTGCGATAATGCGTGCGTTTAGGGATTGATGGGGCTTCCTGTAAGCCATCTTTTGAAGGATTCATAGATTCTCCTGAATAACTATAATTGCTTGTGATTTTTATCACTTAAAAATCAGACATAATAATTATACACCCATTTCAAAGTTAAGGTCTGTTTAACGCTTGTGAACTTTGTGATAGAAAACGTTTACAGGACTTTTTACCATTAAAAAGAATAATTATTCCTTTGAAGCCTAAAAATGAGCATAAAAAAAGCAGGAAAATCCTGCTTTTTAAAGATATGAATTTCTTTATTCTGCGTCGTCCATGCCTTTCATAGCGCCACCGTTTTTCTTGATGATTTCTTCTTGGACTGCCTTTGGTACGTCTGAGTAGTGGTCAAAGGTCATCATGAAGGTTCCGCGTCCCTGTGTAGCAGAGCGGAGAGTTGTCGCATAGCCAAACATCTCAGCAAGTGGGACAAAGGCATTGACAATCATGGACTTGCCATGTGTTTCTTGGGAGTTAATCTGGCCGCGACGGCTTGTCACGTGACCCATGATGTCACCGAAGTTATCTTCAGGGCAGGTGATGATGACTTTCATCATCGGCTCAAGGATGACGGCGTTGGCATGCTTTGCTGCCTCTTTCAGGGCATAGCTTGCAGCCACTTTGAAGGCCGTTTCAGAGGAATCGACTTCGTGGTAGCTTCCGTCATAGAGCTTTGCCTTGATGTCCACAAGCGGGTAACCTGCAAGGACACCATTTGCCATGGCCTCTTCAAGACCCTTTTGGACAGCTGGGACGAACTCACGTGGCACAACACCACCGACGATGGCATTTTCAAACTCAAAGCCTGCGCCTTCTTCGTTTGGTGTGAATTCAATCCAAACGTCACCATACTGACCTTTACCACCAGACTGACGCTTGAAGAAGCCACGCGCCTGTGTGCTAGGGGCACGGAATGTCTCACGGTAAGAAACCTGAGGCGCACCAACGTTTGCTTCAACCTTGAACTCGTCTTTCATACGAGTTACAAGGACATCCAAGTGGAGCTCGCCCATCCCTGAGATGACAGTTTCGCCTGTCTCAACGTTTGTCTCCACACGGAAGGTAGGGTCTTCTTCAGCGAGTTTTTGGAGGGCAACACCCATCTTATCCTGGTCAGCCTTGGTCTTTGGCTCAACAGAGAGCTGGATGACTGGCTCTGGTACTTCGATGGACTCCAAGATAATATCGTACTTCTTGTCATCATCTGAGAGGGTATCGCCTGTCGTCGTGTCTTTTAAGCCGACAGCAGCTGCAATATCGCCTGAATAGACGGTCTGAATCTCGTTACGTGTGTTGGCGTGCATCTGGAGAATACGTCCGACACGCTCACGTTTGTCTTTAGAAGTGTTACGCACGTATGAACCGGCGTCAAGCTTGCCTGAATAGACACGGAAGAATGTCAAACGACCAACAAATGGGTCTGTCATGACCTTAAAAGCAAGAGCGGCAAATGGTTTGTCGTCACCTGCAGGGCGTTCTTCTTCTTTGTCAGTACCTGGGATAGTCCCTTTGATCGCGGCAATGTCAAGTGGGCTTGGGAGGTAGTCAATAACCGCATCCAGCATCATCTGAACACCCTTGTTCTTGAAGGCTGAGCCTGCAAGCATTGGGTAGAACTCGACGTTGATTGTGGCACGACGAATCGCTGCTTTGAGCTCTTCTTGGCTGATCTCTTCGCCTTCGAGGTATTTTTCCATGATGTTTTCATCGACTTCGGCTACGGCCTCGATGAGCTTATCATGCCACTCTTGTGCTTTTTCCTTGTAGTCATCAGGAATTTCCTCGTCCAAGATGTCTGTTCCTAAGTCGTTTGTATAGACTTCGGCGCGCATCGTGACGAGGTCGATGATCCCTGTGAAGTCATCTTCGGCCCCGATTGGGATTTGGATCGGATGTGCATTGGCATTGAGACGGTCATGGAGGGTCTCAAGGGAATAGTAGAAGTCTGCACCAATCTTGTCCATCTTATTAGCAAAGACGATACGTGGGACGTGATATTCAGTGGCCTGGCGCCATACCGTTTCAGTCTGTGGTTCAACCCCTGACTGTGCATCAAGGACAGTCACGGCACCGTCCAAGACGCGGAGGGAACGTTGTACTTCGATGGTGAAGTCCACGTGTCCTGGGGTGTCGATGATGTTGACGCGGTTATCTTTCCAGAAGGCTGTGGTCGCAGCGGACGTGATGGTAATTCCACGTTCTTGTTCTTGCTTCATCCAGTCCATCTGAGAGGCACCGTCGTGGGTCTCACCGATTTTGTGAATCTTACCTGTGTAATAGAGGACACGCTCGGTCGTTGTCGTCTTGCCGGCATCGACGTGAGCCATGATCCCGATATTACGCGTATTTTCGAGGGAATATTCTCGAGTCATTTGTTTGTTTTCTCCTTATTTAGAGTTTCAAGTGAAACCGAGCAGGCATTGCCTACCCGGTAAAATTTTTTCTTTAACATTGCTCCCAGACATCAGGCGACTCTGTCGCTTGGCGTCGCCAAGTTTTGCTGCGCAAAATCTGATGTTTGTCGCAAAGAATTTTGAGTCTCGACTTAGAAGCAAGCTTTCCAACTCGCCTCATAGGTTTTTGCCGGTTGGCTAGAAAATTTTGATGGATTTTTTGAGTGACGCGTACTTTGGTAGGCGAGGGAAGAAAAACCAAGAAATTTCGACGCCAAACGTGACAAAATTACCAGCGGAAGTGAGCGAAGGCACGGTTTGCTTCTGCCATTTTGTGCGTGTCTTCACGTTTCTTAACGGCTGCGCCTGTGTTGTTACTTGCGTCCAAGATTTCTTTTGCAAGACGGTCTTGCATGGTGTGTTCGCCACGTTTACGAGCGATTTGTACGAGCCAACGCAAGCCTAATGTCGTGCGACGTTCTGGACGCACTTCGATAGGGACTTGATAGTTGGAACCACCGACACGGCGGGCACGAACCTCAAGAAGAGGCATGATGTTTTCCATAGCAGACTCAAAGACTTCAAGAGGGTTATTGCCTGTCTCGTCTTTGATTTGTTCAAAGGCACCATAGACAATCTGTGAAGCAACACCGCGTTTGCCGTCGAGCATCACGCGGTTAATGAGACGTGTGACAACAATGGAGTTATAAAGGGGATCTGCCAAAACTTCGCGTTTTGGGGCACGATTTTTACGCATTTTCTAGTTGCTCCTTTCTTAGCCTTTAGGACGCTTTGCGCCATATTTGCTGCGACCTTGCATACGGCCATCAACGCCTGCTGTATCGAGCGCGCCACGCACGATGTGGTAACGCACACCTGGGAGGTCTTTGAC
This sequence comes from Streptococcaceae bacterium, assembly GCA_031253335.1. GTDB lineage: Bacteria > Bacillota > Bacilli > Lactobacillales > Streptococcaceae > Lactovum. The sequence continues at coordinate 5,506 of JAIRWF010000042.1, read as the reverse complement.
ACGACCGCCACGGAGAAGCACCACACTGTGTTCCTGGAGGTTATGGCCGATACCTGGGATGTAGGCCGTGACTTCCATGAGGTTGGAGAGGCGTACACGAGCGAATTTACGAAGTGCTGAGTTTGGCTTCTTTGGCGTCATGGTTCCGACACGTGTCGCAACACCACGTTTTTGTGGGCTGGCAACAGCGGTCTGAAGCTTCTTACGGCTGTTGTAGCCGACGTTGAGAGCTGGTGATTTAGACTTCGTCACTTTGGATTTGCGTGGCGAATGCACCAGTTGGTTAATTGTAGGCATTTTTTGTACCTGTCTCAGAGCGCGATTACCTCATCACGGCTAGGTCACCATGAGAGGCTCCTATCAAGCACACTGAGACTGCTTTCTATTTATATTTGGACGTGAAAGTCCGTTTAATAGTATAGCAAAATCTTGCATGGTTTGTCAAGTATGAGGAGTTTTGATATAATGAAAGCTATGAAAAAATTCGGAATTCTGTGTTTGGTCCTTTTAGGCTTGCTGTCAAATTTGACAGGGCTTGGTGGGCTATCTGTCAAATCTGACGATGATACGGGGGCAACCTCAAACTTCTCTGTGGCAGCAAAATCTGCGATTGCGGTCGATGCGGCATCAGGGAAAATCCTCTATGATCAAAATGCGACGGATCAGACAACGCCGATTGCTTCGATTACAAAGCTCCTGACAGCTTACTTGGTCTATCAAGCCATTTCTGAAGGTAAAATCACACTCAATACGAAGTTTACAATTTCTCAGTATGCGCATGATCTCTCAGAGAACTCTGCGTCCTCGGGGATTCCTATGGCACAAGGCGAAAAGATCTCAGTGAAGGAGTTGCTCAATGCCCTGCTTATTCCATCGGCGAATTCAGCGGCGGTTGCACTCGCAGAAGGTATTGCTGGAAGTGAGCCCAAGTTTGTTGATCTCATGCGCGCTCAAATGAAAGCTTGGGGCGTGACAGATGCCACGATTGTCAATGCGTCTGGACTTCCTAATAGCATCCTTGGCAGTAATATCTATCCAGGAAGTAGCACCAGCGCGACGAATACCATGAGTGCGGAAGATGTCGCAATCATTTGTATGCATCTTTTGCAGGACTATCCGCAAGTGTTAAACGTCACAAAGACCGAGGAGGCTGTCTTTGATCAAGGTGGCGCGTCTCAAGCCGACATTTCAACGACGAATCAGCTGTTACCAGGCTTTGCAACATCACGCGCCGGATCTGATGGGCTCAAGACTGGCTCTGTCACGAATTTTGTGGATTGTTTTGCGGGCACCACCGTCCAAAATGGTTTTCGGATTATTACCGTTATCCTTGACATCAATGACCCTGTAGATAACACCAGCATCTTCACCCAGACAAATAACCTCATGAATCAAGTCTATGGAACTTGGCAGGCATACGGCATCGTCGCAAAGGGTGAGAGCCTGCCGCACCACGAGACGATGAGCATCATGGACGCAAAAGAAGACAAGTCAAACGTTGTTGCGAAGTCTGATATCTCAGTGGTGGTGCCGATGAATGATCCCGTCTATTCTGTCAAATTTGACAGCAGTAAAGGACGTACCCTTGTGGCTCCTGTCAAAGCAGGGACAGTCGTTGCACAAGCGACCATCACCGTGACGGATAAAAATGGTCTAGGCTATTTGCCTGGCTTTCACGCCACAGTCTGTGATTTCACAGTTGATCACGATGTGGCGCGCGCCAATCCGTTTGTCGTCTTATGGGATCACTTTGTTCGTTTTGTGAATACACAGCTCTAAACACGTCACACGTAGTTAAACGCCCCTGTCAAATGTGACAAAGGCTTTTTTAATCTGTCAAATTTGACAGACATCATTTTGTGCTTACTGGGCTTTGACAATCGCAAGTAAAATGGCTCCCACAACAAAGAGCACAATCCCCAGCGTCACATAGCGCAACTCTCGCTGCGTTTTCTTTTCACCAAGAAATAAAATCCCACCCACGATAGAGATGATGATGCCCAGCTGACTAAAGGTAAAAGCAATCGCAAGACCCGCAAGTTTTGCAGCTTCTAGCATAAAGATATTGCCAATCCCCCACATGATGCCGACTGACATATTTTTGGCCACAACAGGAGCTAGCTTCACGCGGAATCCCGACAGCCCCCAAGCACCTAAAATCATCCCCACCGACATCGGCAAAATAATCTGGAAAGTATCAAAATGCACGCCAAATAAAGGTCCCGAGAGATTATTATAAATCACCACGTAGAGCACAAAGCCGAAAGTCGATAAGGCAAGCGAAATCAAGCCTTTGCGCACATCTGGACTAGCATTTTCCACCTGCGTCACAGTTGACTCAGCCTCAGGATCGCGCTTTGCACTCGCATAAAAGCCAAAGCAGAGTACAACCATAGCAATCGTTCCTAGAATAAACTGAATGGGAAGCGTCCATTCATGAAAGGCAAGCACCCCGACCACAGAGCCCAAAACGAGCTGACTACCCGCAGATAGCGGCACTGCAACGGAGACACCCATGTATTTCATGGCATGATACTGGCGCGAGCTACCAAGCGCCCAAATCATCCCACCAATCACGCCAATAAGCCAAATCTGCCAAGTCAAAGCTGGCCTGACAATGAGCCAAACGCCCAGTGCAAAGATAAAAGCCCCAAGCGTCGTGCCAAGCGTTTGCTGGTGCGCATCTCCGCCGATTTTGTTTGCCACAAAGCCGATTGACCCCCAGCACACCAGAGGAACCAGCGCATATAAAATTCCAAGCATACCGCTATTGTATCATATTCACGAAAGAACTATCAGCCATGATGGGTTTCCTGTTTTAGAGGATTTTGAAAATGTAAAGGGCATGTCTATCTGCGCCACTTCGTGTCGGGCTGTCCGCTTTGATAACCCTACTCGCATCGCTGTAAGGTGCAGACCGCACCAACAGACGTCCTTCGCTACGGCGCAGACCGCGCCGAGTCGAGCTGCAAAAACCGGTTTGCTTTTGAAGGCTATCTTCGCCACTTCGTGTCGGGCTGTCCATTCGCTTTAGCGTTTTAGAGCGAATGGACATGCTTTTGCTAGGTGAAAAAGCAGGGAGTTGCCATGCGACTTGCCAGCTTGCTGGCTTAGCGAGCATGGACAGCGCAGCGCAAAGCGCGGAGATAGAGGGAACCTAAATAATGAACGAAAGCGCTTATATTTTTTATCGAAGTTTTTCCAAGCACAAGACTGATGCTGCTTCATGATTGATGATATCTGTCAAGAGGCTCTGCCAGTGCGTTTTTGATAAATGCCCAGCCCAAGCAATGATTTCATCTGCTTCTTGTCCTGCGTCATGCCCCCGATAAAGGACGAGAACAATCCGCCCATGAACTTCAAGCAAGTCCACAAGCGCTTCAAGAGCAGCTATAGTTGTCTCAGGTCGGGTTTGCAGTCGCTTGTCACTTCCTGGCAAATAGCCCAGGTTAAAGATTGCCGCTCGCACGGGTTCCTTGACGACTTCTTTCAGGCGCTCATGTCCCATTACGTGGAGCTCAGCTTTTAGCCCATTTTCTTGCAGATTTTGTGCCGTATTTGCAAAGGCATGTGGCTGGATATCAAAGCTCACGACACGGGCACCGAGCTTTGCTAAATACACGGTATCATGGCCATTTCCCATGGTGGCATCCACGACTAAATCCCCAGTTTGCACAGCTTCACGTAACAGCCGATGTGCCTCCTCTGACGCGTTAAACATGAGTAAGCTCCACTCTATTTGCCAGGACATAAGGCTGTGTCGTCTTTAAGCCTTGCACACTTCCACGCCGTGCCATCTCATCATCTACCGCATTCAGAACTTCCCATTTTTTGAGCGACCACATGGGTCCAATCAACAAATCTCGCGGAGCATCCCCCGTCAAGCGATGAATCACAATATTCCCAGGGATCATTTCCAGCTGATCACAAACCAGCTGCACATACTCGTCCATCCCGAGAAGTCGCACGTCTCCCGCATGGTAATCCCGTACCATCGCTGTTTTGCGCATCAAATGTAAGAGATGTAACTTAATCCCTTGAATATCCGTATCTGCCACGATACGTCGGACGTTTTCTAGCATCATGTCATGCGTCTCCCCAGGCAGACCATTGATCAAATGCACACAGGCATTGAGATTGCGCGCGCGAAGCCGTTCTACCGCATCCACATAAGTCGCATAATCATGCGCCCGATTGATTTTATCAGAAGTTTCCTGAAAGGTCGTCTGTAAGCCGAGATCCAGCCAGACTTCAAAACCGCGCGCTTGAATCTCCGCCAAATAACCAATCGTCTCCTCAGGCAAGCAATCAGGCCGTGTCCCAATCGCAATCCCAACGATTTCGCCATTTTTAGGTTTGAAAGAAAGTGCGGGTTCAAAGCGTTCACGCAAAAGTTGGACAGGACCATGCGTATTCGTAAAGTTCTGAAAATAAGCAAAATACTTTGTGGCACTTGGCCACTTCAAGTGATATTTCTCAATCTCTGCCGTCATCTGCACGTCAATCGGAGCTTCAGGTTCCAAAATCATATCCCCAGAGCCCGACACCGTACAAAAAGTACAGCCCCCGTAAGCCACTGTGCCATCTCGATTTGGACAGTCAAAGCCCGCATCAATCGGCAATTTGCAGACTTTTCCACCGTATTTCTGTCTCAAGTAGTCATTCCAGGTCGTGTAGCGCTTTTCCATGCTTGTATTATAGCATATTCAAGGCAACAAAAAAACGCCCTAGAGCGCTTTTTTTAGTATTAGAAGGTTGCAGCGTCAATCTTGACGCCTGGGCCCATGGTTGTTGAAACAGAAACCGAAGTCATGTAAGTTCCCTTGCTGGCAGCAGGCTTTGCTGCAGCGATGACATTGTGGAAGGCTTTAAGATTTTCAACAAGTTTTTCGGTATCAAAGCTCACTTTTCCGATTTGTGCTTGAACAATCCCAGCTTTATCAGCTCGGTAAGTGATTTTCCCACCTTTAGATTCTTCAACAGCCTTTGCGACATCCATCGTGACCGTCCCTGTCTTAGGGTTTGGCATGAGGTTACGTGGTCCCAAGACACGCCCGAGACGACCGACAAGTGCCATCATATCAGGGGTTGCGATGACAACATCAAAGTCGAGCCAGCCGCCGTTGATTTTTTGAACGAGATCGTCTGCGCCAACGAAGTCTGCACCTGCTGCTTCAGCTTCCTGTACTTTCGCGCCTTGTGCAAAGACGAGCACGCGGGAGGTTTTCCCTGTCCCGTTTGGCAAGACCATCGCACCACGAATCTGCTGATCAGATTGCTTGACGTCGATGTTTAAGTTGTAAGCCACTTCAACAGTTGCATCGAATTTAACGAATGAGCCGTCTTGCGCGAGCTTAACAGCTTCTTCGACAGGGTAGAGCTTGCTGCTATCGAACTTCTCGTAAGCAGCTTTTAATTGTTTAGATTTAGCCATTTTGCGAGTCCTCCTTAGCCTTCTACCACGATACCCATAGACTTCGCTGTGCCTTCGACGATGCGAATAGCA
>JAIRWF010000024.1 GCA_031253335.1 Streptococcaceae bacterium | reverse complement strand
CCGAGAACTGTTTATTCACTTGCCGACGATTGAGGAAACTTCGTTTCTTGATTTGTTACCTTGACGCTTTGCGTCAAGCGTCATCTGCGCCACGCTTGAATGTCCGTTTCGCAGCCCTCGCTTTGCTTTGCTGGCTTAGCGAGCATGGACAGCGCAGCGCAAAGCGCGGAGATAGAGGTAACCTCTAGTTTGCATGCACAGAAGTTTCGGCAAAAAGAGTCGCCCAAGAACCTTTGCTTCGCAAAGAACCTTCCTCCCTCTATTTTGCTCAACTTCTAAGCGATTATGCTTACTTTTTTGCTATAATATCCCTATGCAAAAAATCAAATCTCTAGCAAGCTCTGAAACGATTCGCTATCTCTTTTTTGGGGGTCTTGCGACCTTAGTTTATATCATCGTTAAATTCATCACGTGGCGCGCTTGGCACAGTGGCTGGGCCTCAGAAACGGCTGCTCAGTCAGCTTCCATTCTTTTTGCTTTTGTGACGAATAAACTCTGGGTCTTTGAAAAGTCCAACAAACCCCTCTATCAAGAGTTCTTGACCTTCGTCTCAGGGCGCATCGTCATGCTGCTCTTTGGCATTGCCATGAATGCCTACTTTATTGACGCTCATCCTCAAATCCTAGAAAACGCCTTCGGCTGGAGCAAAAACACGCTTGTGGCCGTCTTGAACGGATTCATCCAAGTCTTTACTATCCTTGTCAACTGGGTTTATAGCAAGTTCATCGTTTTTCGTAAAAGCAAAAAAGAAGATCAATCCTCAGAAGATTAACCTTCTTTTTTTCTACGATCTGCAAGCAATTGCACAATATCGCCTCGTCGTGGCTTGATTTCACCCGTCTGATGCCGCTGATAAACCGCATTGAAAATCGCCCCCAAAATTAACACCCGCGCTAGAAATATAAACCAGAGCATGAGGACAAACACCGCTAAAGTCCCCACCACCTTAAAGTCCTGCAAATTTGCTAGTGCGCGCGAGATAATCTTTGCGATAATGTTTGTTAAAAACACCAAGACAAAGGTCGAGAAAATCGTCCCCGGCAGCACGTGACGAATCTTTCCAATCTGCACATTGGGCAAAATAAAATACAAAACGCCCAGCACGAGAAAAGTCGCAATCGCCACCGCAGGCACCGTCATATTATGCAAGGTATGATACAGTGCCTCATTCATGTGAACAACTGACTGCAAGCGCTCTAAGCCCATCTCCCCAAAAGTTGCAAGTCCCACTGCGACATACAAAAAGAGCAAGAGCACAAGCCCCGCAATAATCCCAAAGACGCGCGCCATCACAAAATCTCGATGCTCACTCACCTCATAGCCTTTGTTAAAAGCCATCTGCAACGCAGAAATCGCCCGCGAAAAGGTCCATAAAGCAAACACCACCGAAATAGACAGCAAGCCTGTATTAGGTTGCGACAAAACAGAATGCACGATAGCATCCATAGATGACGCCAGCTGCTCAGGCAAATGCGCATTCAAAAAACGAGTAATCACGCCCGTATTCAAGTTAAAATAGGGCAAAATATTGCCCACAATCAAAAGCATCGGAAAAAGCGATAGCAGTAAATAATAAGCTACCGCAATGCTTGATAAACTCATCTCAGACGACTTAAAAAAGTTAATAAACAAATTTAGCCGATTCGAGTGCCAAATCTTTGAGAAAAGCTTTTTCATCGCCTCTATTATACACTAAAAGCCCAGTTCCGTGGGCTTTTCATGTTACTTAGTAAGTCCCTTCTTCCCCTTGACTCGTGAGAATCACAGGTCCCTCTGCGGTCACAGCAAACTGGTGCTCATATTGACAAGACAAAGACCCATCTGCGGTTACATAACCCCGACCATGCGTGTGATCGTTTGTGATTTCCCAATCTCCCGTATTAATCATAGGCTCAATCGTTAAAACCATACCCTCACGCAGACGAAGTCCCTTCCCACGCACTCCGTAGTGTGGCACCAAAGGATCCTCGTGCATCGTAGGCCCGACACCATGCCCTACAAGATCACGTACCACCCCGTATCCCTTACTTTCTGCATATTCCTGGATAGCAGCCCCAATATCGCCCAAACGATTGCCCACTTTTGCTTCCGCAATTCCGCGGTACAAGCATTCGCGCGTCACATCCATGAGGTTTTTCACTTCATCTGTGGGCGTTCCCACAGCATAAGCCCAGCAAGAGTCAGCGAGCGCCCCACGAAAGGCCTCAATATGCTTTTTCATCGCCATGCCATCATTAAAATCAAGCTTTGAGACGTCCAGCTCATCTTTTGAAACAAGGCCATGGACCATATCCACCTTGAGGAGATCCCCCTCTTTCAAGATATAATGCCTAGGAAAAGCATGCGCTACCTCATCGTTCAGACAGCAGCAAGTCGCATAGGGGAAAGGATTGACATAACCCTCATCCACCCCAATCTGCAACGGCAGAAAATTATCTTCTTTACAGCGTTTGCGGACATATTCCTCAATTTCCCACATGTCTAGGCCAGGCTTAATCATCTCGCGCAAAGCAATGTGTATAGAAGCTAAAAAGTCTCCCGCAATCTTCATCTGTTCAATATCATGTTCGCTTTTAAGTGTAATCATATCCCCATTTTAGCACTTTTATGTTATAATTTCTTTCGTTAAAGGAGAAGAGATGACAAAAGTACTCGTTGACTATGCCTCTATGACAGGCAATACTGAAGAATGCGCCCAAGTGGTTGCAGATAAACTTGAAAATCTGGGTCTTGACGTTGAAATGGTAGAAGCCACGACGATTGACAGTGAAGATCTTTTGGATTATGATCTTATCGTCCTTGCTGCCTATACCTATGGAGCAGGAGACTTACCCGATGAGATGGTAGATCTCTACGAAGAGCTCGATGATTTAGACTTGACAGGCAAAGTCTATGGTGTTGTAGGCTCTGGCGATACCTTCTACGAGGATGATTACTGCAAATCGGTCGATGAATTTGATGAAAAGCTTGCAAGCCGTGGTGCAACGCGTGGTGCAGAATCTGTTAAAGTAGATCTCTCCCCTGAAGATGACGACATTGCACGCCTTGAAGCCTTCGCAAGTGAGCTTGCTGCAAAAGTCAGTTGAGCCCTTTAAATTGACAAGGCCACACATTTTTGCTAAACTAAACCTACAAAAACAGTATACTATCAAGAGACGGCGAGAGAACTCACTCTATGACCCGTCAGCAACCCATTTGGTTGGGTGCTCCAGTGAGTTGCGATGGAGACAAATACAAAATCAGGTCTTCATTGGCCTGGTTTTTTTGCTAAGAAACTTGCGACTTTAGTCGCTTAGTTTCTTAGTACTTCTGAGCAAAGCGAAGAAGTTCATTATTTTAGAAGGAGAAAACATGACAGAAAAAAAATTATTTACCTCAGAGTCTGTGTCGGAGGGGCATCCCGATAAAATCGCGGATCAAATCTCTGATAGCATCCTGGATGCCATCCTTGCCCAAGACCCAGACGCTCATGTGGCCTGCGAAACCATTGTCTATACAGGTACCGTCGAAGTTTTTGGCGAAATCTCGACGACTGCCTACGTGGATATTGCAGGCGTGGTGCGCGAGACGATTAAGCGAATCGGCTATACCGACAGTGAAAACGGCTTTGACTACAAGTCAGTCGGCGTCCATGTCTCGCTCGTTGAACAGTCGCCTGATATTGCGCAAGGGGTCAATCGTGCAAGCGAGGAAGAACAAGGCGCAGGTGACCAAGGCCTGATGTTTGGCTATGCAACGACTGAGACGGAAAATTACATGCCACTAGCTATTGACCTTTCGCACAAGCTTGTGCGTAAATTGGCCGAACTCCGTAAATCGGGAGAAATCAACTATCTGCGTCCTGACGCCAAATCTCAAGTCACTGTCGAATACGATGAAAAAGGTGTCGCAAAACGAATTGACACGGTTGTCATCTCTACCCAGCATGCAGCCAGTGCGACGAACGACGAAATTCATCGTGATGTGATTGAAAAAGTCATCCAAGCCGTGATTCCAGCAGAACTTTTAGATGCTGAGACGAAATATTTCATCAATCCAACGGGACGTTTCGTTATTGGCGGGCCTCAGGGGGATTCAGGCCTTACAGGACGCAAGATTATCGTCGATACCTATGGTGGTTATGCACCACACGGTGGCGGAGCATTTAGTGGTAAAGATCCAAGTAAAGTCGATCGCAGTGCGAGTTATGCGGCGCGCTATGTCGCCAAAAACATTGTCGCTGCAAGATTTGCTGAACGCGCACAGATTCAACTATCGTATGCGATTGGCGTGGCTGAGCCCACATCCATTGCGATTGAGACCTTTGGCACAGGAAAAGTTTCAGATGACAAGCTTCTAGCGGCGATTCGACAGGTCTTTAACCTCACGCCCAACGGCATCATCAAAATGCTGGATTTGAAACGCCCAATTTATGCACAAACAGCCGCCTACGGGCATTTCGGCCGGACGGATATTGACCTTCCGTGGGAGAAAACGGATAAAGTCGAAGCTTTGAAGTCTGCATTGGGTGTTTAAGTGATTTTGTTAGGCATGAGCAAAATGAATCAGCTGCTGCAAAAAGTGTTATAATAGCCCTTGTATTTCTTTAGAGATAAGGAAGTTTTTAGCACGTTATGGCAAATATAAAAGATCTATTAATCGGGAAACCGCTCAAATCTGCTGACGGAAATGACGAATCCCATTTGCTCACAAAGACGCAAGCGCTTGCGATGTTATCCAGCGATGCTTTATCGTCTGTTGCGTATGGTCCTGAAACGATTGTTCAAGCCCTCATGGTCGCCTCTGCTGCGGCCATCTGGTTTAGTTTGCCCATTGCCATTATTATTCTTATCCTCTTAGCAGCGCTCATCATGAGCTACCGCCAAGTTATCCATGCCTATCCGTCAGGGGGTGGCGCTTACCTTGTGGCAACAGGAAATTTAGGCTTTATTCCAGGCCTCATCGCTGGGGGCTCTCTTTTGGTCGATTATATGCTAACCGTTGCCGTATCAACAGCCTCTGGTGCGGATGCGATTACATCTGCTGTGCCTGTCCTTTATAAATACAACCTCTGGATTGCGATTGGCCTTGCAGTCATTCTCATGCTCATGAATTTGCGTGGCTTGCGTGAGTCGGCAAGCTTTCTCATGATTCCGGTCTATGCCTTTATTGTGAGCACCTTTATTCTCTTGATTGTGGGGGTCATCCGTGTCGCCACGGGCTCTCTTCCTTTTGACGCCACGGCGCACATTGGGACGACCGTAAGCAACTTGACCATTATTATTTTATTGAAGGCATTCTCGACAGGTTCCTCTTCCTTGACGGGGGTGGAAGCCATTTCTAATGCGGTGCCATTTTTCAAGAAACCGAAAGAAAATAATGCGGCTGCAACACTTGCCATCATGGGGACCATTCTGGGTATCTTCTTTGTCGGTATTATTTTCTTGAACTACTGGATGGGCGTGACACCCAAAGCTAGTGTGACTGTGGTCGCTCAGATTGCGACGAAAGTTTTCGGCGGTGGGATTGGTTATATTTTCTTTCTCATTTTCCAATTTGCAACAGCCCTAATCCTTGCAGTCGCAGCCAATACAGGTTATTCGGCCTTCCCGATGCTTGCTTTCAACATGGCAAAGAACAAGGTCATGCCGCATATGTATATGGAACGTGGCGCACGAAACGGCTATTCTAACGGAATCTTTTCTCTTGCGGTTGGGGCCATCCTCTTGCTTTTCATTTTCAACGGTCAAACGGATAACCTGATTCCTTTGTACGCGATTGGTGTCTTCACGCCTTTTGCGCTTGCGCAGACCGGTATGGTCCGCTATTGGTACAAGAAATTAGGCGCTAAGTTCCTGACTAAAGCGATTTTCAATGTCATTGGCGCCCTCATCTCTGCAGGGATTGTCTTGATTCTCGTCTTCTTGCGCATTAGTCAAGTCTGGCCTTACTTTATCATCATGCCGATCCTCATCTTCATGTTTGTACGGATTAAAACGCACTATGGACGTGTTGCCGAACAACTCCGCGTCTCATCAGAAGATATTCACGCAGAGCACTATACCGGAAACACCGTGATTGTCCTTGTTGGCAATATCACAAAGCCAACGGTCGATGCGATTTCTTATGCGGAGTCAATTGGTGACACGGTAGTTGCCTTGCACGTCGGGACGAAAGATTCTGCGGAAAAAGATAAAGAAATTCATGACGAGTTCAAAACGTATTTCCCTGATATTAAATTTGAGACCGTCGAGTCCAATTATCGCGACATTGTGCGGCCCGTTATCCGCTACATTGCGCTGGTTTCAGGGAAAGCCCAGAAGAATAATCATACGATGACCGTCGTCGTGCCACAATTCATGCCAAATAAACGCTGGCAAGTCGCACTCCACAACCAAATGGCGCTGCGCTTGCGACTCTTCCTTGGACGCTATGACAATATTATTGTGGCAAATTATACTTATCATTTGAAGAAATAATGGATGCAGTTGAACTTTTAAAGGCGCTCATTGCCAGGCCTTCGGTCTCGGGTAATGAAGTGGAAATCCTGGGTTTTGTTGAAAAGCTGTTGCGAGATGCAGCTTTTGATTTTGTGTTGGCACAAAAAACCTTTGTGGCAGGTCGGCTTGATGCAGCTCAGGGAAAAGGTGAGAAGGCGATTATTCTCACGGGGCATGTGGATACAGTACCTGCGGGTGACTTGACGACTTGGGAGGCTTCACCTTGGGAAGCGCAGGAAACGACTGATCGGGTGATAGGCCTTGGTGCGTCGGATATGAAAGCGGGCGTTGCGGGACATCTCGAGGTTGCTTTGGGCGTCCCGCGTGAAACATTGACACGTGACCTTTGGGTCGTCGTCACAGCCAACGAGGAGTTGGATGGACAGGGTTCTGCTGACTTTGCAGACTGGTACCAAGCACATACGAATTACAGTGAGGCGTGTGCAATTATCTCAGAACCTACAGATCTTGAGACGGTGCGCATTGGTCACCGGGGAAATCGTTTTGTGCGACTGACTTTCCGAGGAGGTACGGGACATGCTTCTGAACAAAAGCACTATGCGTCTTCAGCTCTCTATCAAGCCGTGTATTTTTTGAGTACGATTGACGACATTTATGATAGACTGCAAGTTTATACAGATAAAATCCTAGGGCGTCCAACTTTTGTGCCATCGTCGATTGTTGCAGGAGACCCAAAAGCGCCGAATAAGGCGGCAGGACAAGCAGAAGTTATTGTCGATTTTCGGACGGTGCCCAAGCTTGAACATGTTTTTGATAGGGTGATGTCAGAAATTGCTGAAAAATATGGCTTTAGCTGGGAGTATGCGGTGCCTTATGTGGATGCGACACTCACGGATGAAAAGGCGGATTTTATTCAAGAATTACTCACGCTTTCTGGAGCTGTGATTGGTGTGAGCCGTGGCTCGACCGACCAGGGCTTTTACGAACGTGTAGGTATCCGGACGGTCGTCTATGGCCCGGGACCAAGCCGCGAGGCTCATCAGCCCAATGAAAGTGTTGAGAAGGCGGCACTTTGGAGGTTTGTCCAAGTCGAGCGTGATTGGCTGAAAGCCATGAATGTAAAAGCCCAGTGAATGGGCTTTTTTGCTGAAAAGTTTCTGCTTGACTTCGGAAAATAAAGTGGTATAATTATAAATATTAAGTAAATAATATACAAAAGGAGAGCAAATGAAGGGAAAGAAATTTTTAATCGGAATTGTTGCAGCATTGTCATTGATAGGACTTGCGGCTTGTTCGGGAAGCTCAACAAACTCGTTGAAAAAAATACAGGACAAGGGGACTTTAGTTGTTGCAACAGCGGCAGACTTTGCACCTTATGAATATCAGACGGTTGTGAATGGAAAAAATACGATTGTAGGCTCTGATATTGACATGGCCAATGAAATAGGGAAAGAGCTTGGCGTCAAGGTGAAGTTTGAAAATATGGACTTTAACAATGTCTTGACAGCGGTACAGTCGGGGAAAACGGATATTGCGATTTCTGGAATCAGCAATACGCCAGATCGGGAGAAGAGTTTTGACTTTTCAACGAACTACTACAACGGTGGAAACGTAGTTGTGGTCAAGAAATCAGAGGTTGGAAAATATACGAGTGTGGCTAGTCTTGCAGGTAAACAAGTGACTGCGCAAAAGGGATCAATCCAAGAAGGCATTGTCACAGATCAGCTGAAAAAAGCAACAGAAGTTGCGCTAACAGATACAAATAGTGAGATTAGTGAGGTTCAGGGTGGTCAGGTAGCTGCTGCAGTACTTGATGAAGTGGTTGCCAAGCAGTATGTGATGGCAAATAGTGATCTTGCGATTGCAAAGATTCCATTAAAACAACCTACAGGAGCTGCAGGGATGGCGATTGCGATGCCAAAGGACTCTGGCGCTTTGAAGACGAAGATTGATAGCATTGTGCAAAAACTCATCAAGAATGGGACAATCCAAAAAGAAATTGATGACAATATTGCAAAAGCTAATGCGGCTGCGAAAAAATAAGCGCTTTGTCTGTGGTGTGAGAATACGCTATTCTCCATTAGCATAAGTAAAATCCTCCAAATTTTACTTGGGAAATCACGAGATTTCCCCTTTGTTTCATTTCATAAAAATAGATAGGAAAAATTGAAAGTTATGACAGATATCAAAAAAGTAGTGCTTGCTTACTCTGGCGGCTTGGATACGTCGATTATTATCGCGTGGCTAAAGGAAAATTACAATAACTGTGAAGTGATTGCAGTCTCAGGCGATGTGGGGCAGGGGCCTTCAGAACTAGATGGACTTGAGGAGAAAGCGCTCAAGACGGGGGCTTCTAAGTGTTATATTGAAAATTTGCAAGAAGAGTTTGTGACAGATTATATCTTTCCAACCTTGAAGGCTGGAGCGAAGTATGAAAATACCTATCTGTTGGGGACGTCATTTGCGCGTCCTGTAATTGCAAAACGGATGGTTGAAATTGCCAAAAAAGAAGGTGCGGATGCGATTGTGCACGGCTGCACGGGTAAGGGAAATGATCAGGTGCGCTTTGAACTTGCGATTAAGGCCTTTGCACCTGAAATGCCAATTATTGCGCCTTGGCGTGAGTGGTCCATCAAGTCGCGTGATGAAGAGGTGGATTATGCGGAAGCGCATGATATCAAGCTGAATGTCTCGCGCGAGAATAATTATTCAAAAGATAAGAATATATGGCATTTGTCACATGAGGGTTTAGATCTTGAGGATCCTGAAAATGAGCCGAAATACGATGAGATTTTAGAGCTCGGTGTGTCGCCAGAGAAGGCGCCTGATGTAGCTGAATATGTGACGCTTGGCTTTGAAAACGGCGTACCTGTGAGTGTCAATGGGGAGGTACTTAACCCTGTGGCTTTGCTCACAAAGCTCAATAGCCTTGGGGGAAAACACGGGATTGGGACGATTGACATTGTCGAGAATCGGCTTGTGGGGATGAAATCCCGCGGGGTTTACGAGACGCCTGGTGGGTCAATCCTCTATGCGGCGCACGAGATGCTTGAAGAGATTACGCTTGATAAAGATACGCAGCATTTGAAACAGCGCTTGGCGCTTGAGTTTGCGGACTTGGTCTATGATGGGAAATGGTTTACCCCTGCACGTGCGGCCTTGTCGGCCTTTGTCGATAAGACGCAGGAAAATGTGACGGGAGAAGTGAAATTGAAGCTCTATAAGGGCAATGTGACGCCTGCTTCGCTCACCTCGCCTTATTCGCTCTATGATGAGAATATTGCGGCCTTCGGGGATGATCATGGGGTCTATGATCAGCGCGATGCACAAGGCTTTATCAATCTCTATGGACTACCAATCAAGGTGCAAGCCTTGCAGAATCAAAAGAAAGCAAAACAATGAGCAAAAGAAAGTGCTTCGTGTTGCTCGCAGTGATGGGACTTGCTTGTCTCATACTCACAGCGTGTACTCAGACGTCAAATTCGCCACTTCAAAAGATTCAAGCTAAAAAAGAGTTGATTGTGGCGACGGCTGCCGTAAATCCTTATCCGCCATTTGAGTTTCAAAAAGTGATTGATGGGAAAAATCAGATTGTAGGCTCAGATATTGACCTTGCGAATGAAATTGGAAAAGAGCTTGGGGTTAAAGTCAAAATTGAAAATATGGACTTTAACAATGTCTTGACATCCGTGCAGTCAGGCAAAGCAGATATTGCGATTGCTGCACTTTCAAAAACTGCTGCGCGTGAGAAATCTTTTGATTTTTCTACTATTTACTTTCAGGATGGCAATGTACTCGTCGTTAAGAAATCTAATCTTGCGACATATACATCCGTTGAGAGTCTTTCTGGGAAGCAGATTGCGGCACCTGTTGGGACGATTCAGGAAAATGTTGTGAAAACGCAATTTAAGAATTCTGTGGATGTTGGGTTACAAGACTCGTCGTCGTCATTTATCGAAGCACAAACTGGAAAAGTTGCAGCAGCCTGTGTCGATGAGGTCGTGGGGGAGCAATTCGTCGCAGCAAATCCAGATATGGCTATTGCGAAAATTAAGGTCTCAGATGAAGGCGCTTCAGGCTTTGCGGTAGCGATGCCGAAGAACTCAGGCACGCTTAAAACGAAAATTAATAGTATTATTGCGCGTTTACAGGCAAAAGGGACGTTGAACCAGTGGGTTCAAAACAATATCAAACTTTCAACGGAGAAATAAATGGCAGAGAAAATGTGGGCGGGACGCTTTCAGAAGTCGCTTGACGCGGGTGTGAATGACTTTAACAGCTCTATCAAATTTGACAGCCGGATGTACCAAGAAGACATCAAAGGTTCCATGGCACATGCCACGATGCTGGGTGCCGAGGGGATTATTGAGCCTTCTGAGGCAGATGCGATTGTTGCGGGGCTTGAAGGGATTCTTGCTGATTTGGATGCGGGAAAGCTCGCATTTGACCCTACGAGTGAAGATATCCATATGTTTGTGGAGACGGTGCTGACGGAACGCATTGGGGATGCGGGAAAGCGTCTGCATACGGCTCGCTCGCGCAATGATCAAGTAGCACTTGATTTGCGTTATTATCTCAAAAATCAAGTGCCAGAGCTTAAGGAGCTGCTGTCAAATTTGACAGAGGTTATTATCACACAAGCTGAGGCCCATAAAAAGACCATCATGCCAGGAATGACGCATCTCCAGCATGGACAGCCAGTCACATTTGCACATCATATCTTGGCTTATGCTCAGATGTTTCTGCGAGATTTGGGACGTCTGTCAGATTTGACAAAGCGGCTCGACGTCATGCCGCTTGGCTCTGGAGCGCTCGCAGGGACCACCTATCCGATTGATCGGGAAAAAGTTGCTTCTGCCCTTCATTTTTCAGCTGTGACGGAAAATTCGATTGATGCGGTGAGTGATCGTGACTTCGTCGTCGAATTGGCCAGCTGTTTGAGCCTTGTCATGGTGCACATCTCACGCTTTAGTGAAGAAATCATCCTTTGGTGCAGCAGTGAATTTAATTATATTGAGCTCGATGATGCATTTGCGACAGGCTCTTCTATCATGCCACAAAAGAAAAATCCCGATGTGGCTGAGCTTTGCCGGGGGAAGGCAGCCCGCGTTATTGGTGATTTGAACACGCTTCTCATCATGTTAAAAGGTATTCCCCTCGCGTATGATAAGGACATGCAAGAAGACAAGGAAGCAATCTTTGACGCCTTAGACAATACAAAGCTTGCCCTTTCGACCTTTGCGGGGATGATTGAGAGTATGACGGTTCACACAGACGTCCTCAAAGCCGCAGCCCAAAAGGGCTATCTCAATGCGACGGATTGTGCGGATTATCTCGTGAAAAAGGGTCTCCCTTTCCGCAGTGCCTACAAAATGACGGGCGAGCTGGTTCATACGGCGATTGAAAAGGGTCTTCCTCTGGAGGAGTTGTCGCTTGCAGACTTTCAGAAGGTCTCTCCCGAGTTTACAGAGGACATCTACGCTGCACTTGATCTGACGGCCTGTGTCAATGGGCGCGCTACTTATGGCGGTCCTGCTGAGTCCGCCGTGACAAATCAGATTGCCAATTTAAAAAAGAACTTGAAAACAGTCTAAAATCTACCGGTTACCTCTATCTCCGCGCTTTGCGCTACGCTGTCCATGCTCGCTAAGCAAGCATTGCTGGCAAGTCGCATGGCAACTCCCTCCTTTTTCGTCTAGCTAAAGCAGGTCCATTCGCGCTAAGTGACTAAAGTGCCTTAGCGAAGGAAGTCTGTTGGTGCGGTCTGCACCTTAATGCGATGCTAGTAGGGTTATCAGAGCGGACAGCCCGACACGAAGTGGCGGAGATAGACACGCCCTACCCTTAAAAAGAAAGGTTAATTATGCTCAGCTTTAGATTTCTTCCCCAGTACTTCCCTTACTTCAACGATGGGATTATCGTGACCCTCATTGTCTCGTTCTTTGTTGTTCTTTTTGGCAGCATCATCGGTACCCTTGTCGCTATCGGGAAAATGTCGAAAATCGCTCCCCTGCGTTGGTTGCTCAATATCTACCTGGAGCTCTTTAGAAACACGCCTATGCTCGTACAAATCTCCATTGGCTTTATTCTCATGTCTGGTCAGGGCCTTCCCAACTTGCACATCGGCATTCTCGCAGAAGATTTAAATCGCCTCATTCCAGGGATTATCGTCCTCTCGCTCAACTCAGGTGCCTACACCGCAGAAATCGTCCGTGCAGGGATTACAGCTGTCCCCGCGGGCCAGACTGAGGCTGCTCATTCGCTTGGCATTCGGCCATGGGCGACAATGACCCGCGTCATTCTCCCACAGGCTCTGCGCAATATTCTCCCTGCGCTCGGCAATGAATTTGTGACCATCGTCAAAGACAGCTCACTCTTATATACCATCGGAATTATCGAGCTCTATGCAGGGGCACAAGCCGTTCAAAACGCGACTTACATTAGCCTTGCGCCGATGCTCTTTGCGGCGGGTTATTATTTTGTTGTCTGCTTTATCTTAAATCGTGTGATTGCGCGTCTTGAAAAGCGCGTCGGAAAGGGGTACGCCAAATGACCAAAACAGAAGAAGTTCTCATTGAAACCCGAGATCTCCACAAATATTTTGATAAAAATGAAGTCTTAAAAGGCCTAAACATTCAAATTCATCGCGGGGAAGTCGTTGTCATGATTGGCCCTTCAGGATCAGGTAAATCTACCTTTTTGCGCACGATGAATCTATTGGAGACGCCGACCAAGGGCGAGGTCTATTTTGAGGGCATTAATCTCGCGGATAAATCCATTGACGTCTTTAAACACCGCGAAAAGATGGGCATGGTCTTCCAGCAGTTTAACCTCTTTCCCAACATGACGGTCCTTGCAAATGTCATGCTGGCGCCGCTTGAGACGAAGAAAATGACAAAGAATGAAGCTCAAACGAAAGCTCAAGAACTTTTGCAACGCGTCGGCTTGGCGGATTTTGCGGATGCCTATCCTCAGTCGCTCTCGGGTGGACAGCAGCAGCGTGTTGCGATTGCGCGCGCGCTTGCAATGAATCCAGACGTCATGCTCTTTGATGAGCCGACGAGCGCCCTGGACCCCGAGATGGTGGGCGAGGTTCTCGCTGTTATGAAAGAGCTCGCCGCAGAAGGCATGACCATGGTCGTTGTCACGCACGAGATGGGCTTTGCTAAAGAAGTCGCTGACCGGGTTCTCTTTCTCTCAGGGGGGATGATTTGCGAATCTGGGACTCCGGAAGAAATCTTTGAGCATCCGAAAGAAGCCCGCACCCAAGATTTCTTAGGAAAAGTGTTAAATACATAAACCTGTCAAATTTGACAGGATTTTTCATAAAAAAGAGGAGCTGTCAGAATTGACAGCCCTTTTTACATCTCCTCAGGGCTTTCGACGCCTAAAAGGCGCAAGCTTTCTTTCAAGATCGTAGCCACCGCGGAGGCAAGTGCCAAACGACTCGCAAGCCCTGCATTTTCCTCTAAGATGCGCACGTGTGCGTAATATTTATTGAAGGTCTGAGCGAGCAAAATCGCAAATTTCGCCACGACCGACGGCTCAAATTCGCGTGCTGCACGTGCGACCACCTCAGGGAAACTCTGCAAAAGCTTGACTAATTCCCAGGCTTCGGGATCAACTTCTACGAAGTTTGCTGAAAAATCAGACTTACCCGACTTCCGTAGAATTGACTGAATCCGCGCATAAGCATACTGCACATAGGGCCCTGTTTCCCCTTCAAAGGACACCATCGCCTCCAAGTCAAAGTCATAGCCGTTCTTGCGATCTGTCTTCAAGTCATAAAATTTAATGGCCCCGACGCCGACTTGTTGTGCGACCTGTTCTTTAGCTGCCAGTTCGGGATTTTTGGCATTAATTTGCGCCAAAGAGCGCTCAATCGCTTCATCAATCGTGGGTTCCAATAAAATGACGTTTCCAGCGCGGGTGGAGAGCTTTTTCCCGTTTTTCGTTACAAGTCCAAAGCTGACATGCACCATGTCATCCGCCCAAGCGTAGCCCATGAGTTTTAAAACTTCTTTGAGTTGCTTGAAGTGTTCAGATTGCTCATTGCCCACAACGTACAAGGATTTCGCAAAGTCATAGGTTGTTTTGCGGTAAATGGCCGCCGCCAAATCGCGCGTGATATAAAGCGTTGCGCCATCGGATTTTTTGATGAGAGCGGGATTTTTCCCTTCGCCCAACTCGACAATCGTGGCACCTTGCGATTCTATGAGTAACCCTTTTTCTTCCAATTCTTCGAGCACAGCGTCCATCTTATCGTTGTAAAAGGCTTCGCCGTTCATCGAATCAAAACGGACGTTCATCTTGTCGTAAATGCGCTGAAATTCAGCGAGACTCTCATCACGGAACCATTTCCAAATGGCAAGTGCACCAGGATCGCCTTGCTCCATTTTCAAAAATTGTGCGCGACCTGCATCGTCTAGCTCTTTATTGGGTGCAATACCGTGCTTGGGATCGCCTTTGATTTCAGCGTTAATGCGCACATAGAGTTTCAGCAATTCATCAATCGGATGTGCCTTGACTGCCGCCTCATCGCCCCATTTTTCATAAGCCACAGCAAGGAGCCCAAATTGCTTGCCCCAATCGCCTAAATGGTTGATGCGCACAGGATTATAGCCCATTTTTTGATAAATGTAGGCGAGGGAATCCGCAATGACGGTAGAGCGCAAATGCCCAATGCCAAAGGGTTTTGCAATATTGGGCGACGACATATCAAGCGTCACATTACGCCCAGCGCCATCCGCACTATCTCCAAAGCTAGTACCTGCGGATAAAACATCTGCAATGACAGCATTTGCGGTCTTTGATTTGTCCAAGAAAAAGTTGACGTAAGGCCCCGTAGCGAGGACTTTTTCAAAGCGATCCGTTTCAATTTTTTCTGCGATTTCAGCTGCAATCGCTTGCGGTGCTTTGTGGAGAGACTTGGCTAAAGCAAAACAAGGGAATGCAAGATCTCCTAAGTCAGATGTTTTTGGCGTTTCGATCAGATCAGAAATTGTTTGTGCATCAAGCCCTGCATCATCAGGTAGCGCCGACAATATGATTTCCACAACACGTTCTTTATCATTCATGCCTTCGATTATATCAAAAAAAGCAGCAAAGCGCACAGCCCTTAATCCTTCAAAATGGTATAATAACGGTATGAAACGCCAAGAACGTATTGCTTTTATTCAGCAGCTCATCTCAGAGCAGGAAATCACGACGCAAGACGAGCTGCTCAGTGCGCTGCACGATGCGGGAGAGAATGTCTCGCAAGCGACTTTATCGCGCGATTTGCGTGATTATCACATTGCGAAGGAAAAACGGGGAGATAGATTTGTCTATGCCGCTTTTTCTGGTCAGCAAAATCCTGAAAATCCGCAACAAACTACGATTTCAGGACACTACATCACACGTGTTGCTGCGGTTGAGTTTATGTTGGTCATCCATACAGGGCTTGGCGAGGCGGACTTGTTGGCCAATGAATTTGACCGCGCAGATAGAGGAGATGTGTTAGGGACAGTTGCAGGCGCAGATACCTTGCTTGTCATTTGCACGAGTGCGAGAGCTGCTAGTGAGCTTGCTCAGGAACTTCGTCATGACTGAGGCAACGAGAAACCTCAGCCAAAAAATCCTTTCCCTCTCTTATGTCAAGGATTTTCAAGCAGCCGAGCAGAAATTAAAACATGAAAAACAGCTTTGGGAAGACTATGAGCGCATGAAAAGCTTCCAGAAAGAGGCGATACTCTATCAGCAGATTGGTAAGCAGAAGGCCTATCAGGAAACCTCTAAAGCCGCTGGGCAGCTCGAAAAAAGGTTGAAAAATCACCCAGTTGTTAGAGACTATGCCCTTAAACTTGCGGACGTGAACGATTTATTGGACTACGTGACGCACACTATTGAAGAAAAAGTCAATCAAAGCTTGCACGAAAAATAAGCTGATGCCTATAGGCGCACATAACATAGATTGAGTGGAAAATTGCAGTATTCCACGCTTCAATTTTTGGCGCTAGGTTTGATTGCCGGTTAAGTTATTTCGAGTGGCAATGTGCTATAATGTAAGCGGTAACAAAAAGGAAATTGGAGGATTTCAACATGACTAAAAAAATACTGAGTTTCGACATCGACAACACCCTCAATGAACCCAAAATGCCGATCGGTCCTGAGATTGCAACTTTGCTTGCACAACTCTCCCAAAAATACATCATTGCGCCGATTTCAGGGCAAAAATATGATCAATTTTTGATTCAAATTATCAATAATCTCCCTGAAACCGCAAAACTTGAGAATTTCCACCTCTTTGTGGCTCAGGGAACGCAGTATTATACCTACAAAAATGGCAAATGGGATCAAGTCTTTAATTTTGCTTTGACCGACGAGCAAGCAAACGCTATCATGGACGCTTTAGAAAAAGCAGCCAAAGAATTTGGCTATTGGGACGAGAGCGTTTTGGCGCCTGGCGACGTCATCAATGAAAACCGTGAGTCTATGATTGCCTACTCCGCGATTGGTCAAAAAGCGGGCGTTGAAGCCAAGCAAGCCTGGGATCCAGATATGACTAAGCGCAATAAAATCGCAAAACGCGCGAAAGAATTGGCGCCTGATTTTGAATTTGAAGTCGCAGGCACGACGACGATTAACGGCTTTGTTCCCGGCCAAAACAAAGAATTCGGCATGAACCACCTCATGGAAGAACTCCATGTCACAAAAGACGAGATCCTCTACTTTGGCGATATGACGCAAGAAGGTGGGAACGATTATCCCGTTGTCCAAATGGGCATTGAGACCATCACGGTGCGCGACTGGCAAGAAACTGCCGCCGTCTTGCAAGCGCTCGTCTATATGGAAGATCCAAAATTGACGCTAGGCTTTAGCATGTAAGCCTCTGGGGAACTAACTAAGTAAGTAAGATAGTAGAAAATGACCTCTGTCAAATTTGACAGAGGTTTTTAGGTAAATTTTGAGCTTCATCAAATTTGACAGGTTTTTTGGGTCGGATTTTAGAGGGTTGTCAAATTTGACAGAGGTGTTCTCCGCCTTTTGACGGAGCTTGACGATGGGAAATTATGCTATAATAGCACGTATGAAAAAATTGACACGAAATTTGAAGAGAAAACTACAGCTCTTGGGCGTGAGTACGATTGCACTCTTGATTCTCTCAGGCTGTGTGGATGTTTATAAGTCGGGTCCTCACAAGGGTGAGCCTACGGGGGCTGGCTGGGTATATAATTTCCTCGTGAAGCCCATGTCGGATTTTGTGGATTTATTTGTGAGGCTTTTTGGCGGGGCGCATGCAGCGAATTCGTTTGGCTGGGCGGTTATTTTTGTGACCTTGATTGTACGGCTGATTATCTTGCCCCTTGGGCTTCGCCAGCAGTACAAGTCAACCTATATGCAGGAAAAGATGGCCTATTTGGCGCCGGTTTTCAATCCTATCAATGAGCGAATGAAGGCAGCGCGTGAGGCACGTGATCAAGCAGGGATGCTCGCTGCACAACAGCAGCTGCAACAAGCCCAGCGTGACAATGGCATCAATATGCTGTCGTCCATGGGTTGCTTGCCAATGTTGATACAGTACCCATTTTTCATCGCGCTCTACAATGCGGCGCGTTATACGAATGGGATTTCAACAGCCAGTTTTTACGGGATTGATCTCGGGAAAACGAGTATATTCTTGGCTATTCTGGCAGGTGTCTTCTATCTTGGCCAGTCTTGGATTATGATTCAAGGGCTCAATGAAGAACAACGCAAGCAACAGCAAACGATGCTCTGGATCAGTCCTGTGATGATTATTCTATTTTCCTTCTGGTCGCCTGCAGGAGTGACGCTGTACTGGGTTGTGGGCGGCTTAGTCGTTATCATTCAGCAGCTCATTGTGACCTATTACATGAAGCCACGAATGAAGCGCCAGATTGACGCAGAGTTCAAGGCAAACCCACCGAAAATGGCTGATTTGCCAAAAGACGTGACACCGACGGATGCTGAGACAACTGGTCTTGATGACCTTGTGGCAAATACGCGTGCGGGGCTCAAAGATGTGACGAATTCAGCAGATGACAAGCCTGCTAATGGCCGTAATGCAGGAAAACAGCATCGTCATTAACCTGTCAAATTTGACAGACTTCAAAAGACGCTCGTCAGATTTGATGGCGTTTTTTTGTAGCTAAAATGTGATAAAATAAAGGCATGGCACAACTCTATTTCAAATATGGCACCATGAATTCTGGAAAATCTATTGATATCCTGAAGGTCGCGCATAATTACGAAGAAGAAGGCAAACCCGTCCTCCTCATGACGTCAAGCTTGGACACCCGTGAAGGTGTGGGCGTTGTGGCCTCTCGCATTGGTATCAAGCATGATGCTGTAGCGATTGACGACACTCTTCAAGTCTTTGCCTATGTCGCAGCCCTTCCCGAAAAACCAGCTTGTATCCTGATTGACGAGGCGCAATTTCTTACGAAGCAAAATGTTCTCGATTTTGCCAAAATTGTTGATGAGCTGAATATCCCTGTCATGGCCTATGGCCTCAAAAATAACTTCAAGAATGAACTCTTTGAAGGCTCTGAGCATCTTCTCTTATACGCCGACAAAATTGAAGAAGTGAAGACCATCTGTTGGTATTGCAGCAAAAAAGCAATTATGGTCTTGCGCACTCACGACGGCAAGCCTGTCTATGAGGGCCCCGAGGTCCAAATCGGAGGCAACGAAAGCTACATCCCTGTCTGCCGCAAGCACTACAATCACCCAGAAGCAGATTAGGTTGTGACTAAAAATCCAAAAAATTGAAGCGTCTTCTGGCGCTTTTTTTGGTTGCTGAGAAAGTAGGCGCTTTGCGGTATAATTAGGGAATGGAAACTTCAAGTGAGAGTGTGACCTTCAAGAAACAATTCGTCTCAGTCTTTTTGCCGACGATGCTTTTTGAGACAGGAGTCGGCGCAGTGACGCCTGTTATCCCCTTGACGGCACTGCATTTGCATGCGAATGCAGGGATTGCCGCCTTTATTGTGGCACTTCTTGGGATTGGACAAGTCGTGGGGGATATTCCCGCGGGGCATCTAGCGGCACGCTTTGGCGACCGGACAGCGATGATTTGGGGCGCAGGGATTTCACTCGTGATCTTATTTCTCGCAGCCCTCACGCCAAATTGGTGGCTTTTTGCGCTAGCGATTTTCGTTTTGGGTGGGGTCAATTCTATCTTTACCTTGGCACGCCAAGCTTATCTAACGGAAATTACGCCGATCGAGCGGCGCTCCATTTCTCTTTCTATGCTGGGTGGCATGCAGCGTATCGGCTCACTAATCGGTCCTTTTCTAGGAGGCTTTGCCATGTCCATGCTGGGCATTTGGCTCACAAAAGGCGCGGATTGGTTGCCAGCAGCTTATGGCGTCGCCATCTTTTTGACGATTATCTCAGGACTTGTCGTCTGGGCGATTCCTGAGCTTGCGACTCAGCAGAAAAAAGTGGCTGAAGCGAAAGCCGTGCGCGGCACGAGCCGCATGATTTTAAAGAAAAATGCACGTATGTTTGCAACGCTCGGGATTGCGATTATCCTCGTGGGCGCAGTACGGCAGACCTCAAATACGGCACTTCCATTATGGAGTGCGCATATTGGACTGTCAGCATCAGTCACTTCATATGTTTACGGTCTCTCAGGCCTGTTGGATGCACTCTTGTTTTATCCCGCGGGAAGAATGATGGATCGCTACGGGCGTCTTTGGGTCGCGGTACCATCTATGTTGATTTTGGGGACGTCTATTCTTTTTATTCCGTTGACACACGGAATTACGTCGATTGCGATTGTATCACTTGCCATGGGCTTTGGCAATGCCATCGGTGCGGGCATGATTATGACCATTTCTGCGGACATGGCACCGATTGATATTCGGGCGCAATTTTTGGCCGTCTGTCGGATGTTTGGCGATGCGGGAGCCGCAGGAGGACCGTTACTCATTGCGGTACTTGCTGGGATAGGTTCTCTAGGCCTCGGGATTACCTTACTTGGTCTCTGCGGACTAGCAGCGTCAGCGATTATGGGCGCAACTTTGGAGCGTTATACGCCTCACGCCAATCAGCGAACGCGTCTGGCACATGGCCTTGATAAACGAGGACTACCACTAAAAAAGACTGAGGAGAGTTGAAAATGATTTGGGCGGAAAAAATGAAGCAATTATCAGCAAATCTTCCTGAGCCAGAGACTTTGGAGTGGACCTACTGCAGACTCATGGGACTAGATAAACTTGCCTGGGTCAACCTGCAGCGCTCGGAAATTTTACCCACTGAGGAGGCAAAACTCACTGAAGTGGCAGAGCGTCTTTCTGCGAATGAACCGCCACAGTATATCCTTGGCTGGGCAGAATTCTGCGACTTGAAATTCAAGGCCAATAAAAAAGTGCTGATTCCACGTGAGGAGACAGAAGAGCTGGTGCGTGAAGTCCTTGCGGCGCATACGAATGATGAAAAACTCACGGTACTGGATATTGGGACGGGGTCGGGTGCCATCGCGATTAGCCTCGCCAAAGCACGCCCAAACTGGACAGTACTCGCTTCAGATATCTCACAAGATGCACTGGACGTGGCGGCTGAAAACGCCAGAGACCTTGGTGTGACTGTCCTTTTTGCACGAAGCAGTGTCTTTGATACGCTAATGGGAGCAGCGGATATTATCGTCTCCAATCCGCCTTATATTGATCCGAACGACTGGGGCGAGGTAGATGCCAATGTCTTGTTGCATGAGCCTCGAACAGCACTTTTTGCGGATCACGAAGGTTATGTGGTCTATGAAAAACTTGCAGCGGGGGTTAAAGAGCATCTCAGCGAGAGGGGCGAGATGTATCTGGAGATTGGCTATAAGCAAGGCACGCGAGTGCGTACGCTTTTTGAAACTTTGTTTGATGAGGTGCTTGTCAAGCAAGATATGAATGGAAAAGATCGCTACGTGCTATGTCGCGGCTTTAAAAAATAACACTCGTTTTGGGTATCATCTCACTTTTACTCATTGCTACAGGCCTGATGCTCTCGGTGCAACTGGTCCTGCCCCTCAAAGCCCTGAACATCGCAGGAATTCACTTAGCGTCAGGCATTGGCCTAGCAGTCATCACGGCGAGCCTCTGGGTACGCCAGTTTTGGCTCAAAATCATCGTGACGTTGCTCATGACAGTAGCGGCGTGCGGATGTTCACGATGCCTGAGCGAATACTACCGATCACACTTATGATACTCATTTTTTATCTCGCATTGCCTCTGGGCAACTTGATTTATTTATGGAGAAGAAATGTCAGACATTGAAAAAGCTGTCACGGCACTGAAATCAGGAGAACTCATAGTTCTACCCACGGAGACGGTCTATGGGCTTTTTGCTGATGCGACGAATCAAGCGGCTGTGGAAAAGCTCTATGCCGTTAAAGGCCGCCCGACTGAGAAAGCCTTAAATCTCAACATCGCAGATCCTGTGCTTATCCATACCTATGCACGGGATTTCCCAGATTTTCTTGACAAGTTGGTGGAAAAGTTCCTTCCAGGACCCTTGACCATCATTCTCAAAGCCTCCGACCAAGTGCCTGAATGGGTGCATGTTGGCAAGGACACGATCGGTTTTCGCATGCCACGTATTTCAGAGACCCAAGAAATCATCCAGCAGGTCGGCGTCCTCGTGGGCCCCTCTGCCAACCTGACAGGCGACCCAAGTCCCGTCTATTTCAAGGATTTGCAGCCTGAAATCTTGCGTGAAGCCGTAGTCGCCCTGCAAGACGATAGTATCCAAGGACTCGACACGACCATCCTTGATTTATCCACTTATCCACAAACGGGTGCAAAAATCCTGCGTCAGGGTGCCGTGACAAAAGCAGCCCTGCAAGAAGTTGTGCCAGATTTGAAATTTATCTAAGCCCCCTCGCAACTAAAAAATCCCATCACTCTCGCAAATTGCGAGATTTTTTCTTGACCCATATCAATTTTTTTCTTCCGCTTTTGCGTTAAACTGTCCTCAGAAAGTGAGGCAGACATCATGACCCTTCAAAAATTTCTTCAGAACCACGCGAATCAACTAACGGCCCTATCAGCCGTCTTGATTGTCCTGGGTTATATTGGAAAATACGGGCTTTCCAGCACAGCGATTTGGGACGCGACGATGCTTGTCGCAAGTCTTTTGGGTGGTGTGCCCATTGCGATTCATGCCTTTGAGGCGCTTCGCGTCAAGCAGATTTCGATTGACCCTACGGTGGAACCGCTTTTGACGATTGTGGCGGCGGCGCGCTGAAAATTTATCAACTGGCATCAGACGGCAAGGAGCAACTCCTACGCGTGCTAGAGCCTGGTGGCTACGAAGGAGAACAGGCCATTTTCGGTGTTACGAGCGACAATCTCTTTGGCGAAGCCATGCGGGAGACAACCATTTGCTATATGCGGCAGTCGGATTTTAAGGCACTCTAACTTGCAAAGCCCGCGCTGTCCTTGCGTTTGCTTGAGCTGAACGCCAAGAAACAGCAAGAAACCGAGCATCAAGCGAAATTTCTCATGATGGAATCTGTCGAGATGTGGCTCGCAAATTACTTGCTTGACCTTGCGAAAGTCTCGGGAACGCCTTATTTGCAGCTACCCATGGCGCTAAAAGACCTCGCAACCTTCATCGGCACGACGCCCGAAACCATTAGCCGCAAGCTCAAGATGCTTGAAGACAAAGGGCTGATTGAGCACGCCGGGAAAAGCTTCAAGATTCTTGATGTGGAAGGACTGGAGGATGCGTTTGCGTGAAATATGACCGTTTGGGCTAACGGATATAGTGATTACCTGCCGAA
The DNA here is from genome assembly GCA_031253335.1 of Streptococcaceae bacterium. Classification (GTDB taxonomy): domain Bacteria; phylum Bacillota; class Bacilli; order Lactobacillales; family Streptococcaceae; genus Lactovum. The sequence goes on along the minus strand of JAIRWF010000024.1, from coordinate 17,274 downwards.
AAGCGCTAAGCCAAGCAGCGCATTTTTCATGCTATAATAGACCTAAAGGAGAAGAAAGTATGGCTTATTTTGAAAATCATGATTTTGATAGTAAAGACCCTGACTTGTGGTCGGCGATTCATGCGGAGGAAGCGCGGCAGAATCACAATATTGAGCTGATTGCGTCGGAAAATGTCGTCTCTGAGCAGGTGCTTGCGGCGCAGGGCTCTGCTTTGACCAATAAATATGCAGAAGGCTACCCAGGACGGCGCTATTATGGCGGGACGGAGTGTGTCGATGTTGTGGAAACATTGGCGATTGAGCGGGCGAAGCAGCTTTTTGGGGCAGAGTTTGTGAATGTCCAGCCTCACAGCGGTTCGCAGGCGAATATGGCGGCTTATATCGCTTTGGTCAATCCCGGCGACACGATTCTTGCGATGGATTTGAACGCGGGCGGACATTTGACGCACGGGGCGAAAGTCAGCTTTAGCGGAAAAACCTACAACTTCGTGCCTTATGGGCTGAATCCCGAGACGGAGCTCTTGGATTTTGAGGAGATTGCACGTTTGGCAGAGGAGAATCAGCCCAAACTCATTGTAGCGGGGGCTTCGGCTTATTCACGGGTGATTGATTTTGGGAAATTCCGCGCGATTGCAGATAGTGTGGGTGCCAAGCTTATGGTCGATATGGCGCATATCGCGGGGCTTGTGGCGACTAGCTTGCACCCCAATCCAGTGGGCGTTGCAGATGTCGTGACCACCACGACCCACAAGACCTTGCGCGGCCCGCGTGGCGGGATGATTTTGACCAATGACGCGGAGCTGGCAAAGAAAATCAACTCAGCGATTTTCCCAGGTATTCAAGGCGGACCATTGGAGCACGTCATTGCAGGCAAAGCAGCTGCTTTTGGCGAAGCCTTGAAGCCAGAATTTAAGACTTATATTGAAAAAGTCCTCGCAAATACGGCGGCCATGGCCGATGAGTTCATGAAACTGGGCTATCACGTGATTTCTGGCGGGACAGACAATCATATGTTTAACGTCAGTGTCCTGGAGCACGGCGTGAACGGCAAAGAAGCCGAAGGACTGCTTGATAGCGTGTCCATCACGGTGAATAAAGAAAGTCTGCCAAAAGACACCCTGCCACCTACGAAAACATCGGGCATCCGGATTGGTGCGGCTGCGGTGACTTCGCGTGGCTTTGATGAAGCCGCCAGTCGTGACGTTGTGCATCTCATTGACCGTGCCTTTGCGGCAAAAGGTGATTCGAAGCAGCTTGAAACCGTCAAAAAAGACGTCTGGGCGCTAACGGAGAAGTATCCGCTGTATCACTAAATCTAACTCTAGCTCTCGTAGCTAGGTTTTTTTAAGATTAAATGCTAAAATAACGGTATGGAAAATCCGAAACTTTTCACGGCATTGCCGAAAAAATCTCATCCTGTGCTTGCTGTGGTGGGCTTTGTACTGACGATTTCTGCGGTTGCTATCTTAATTTTGATGAGTACCGTTTTTGCGGGACAGACGGGAAAGCATGAACCTACTTACATTGCGATTATGAGCTTGTACATGCTCTTTGCCTTGATTGTGGGCATTGTCTTTTTATCTGTCTTTTCACCAGGGCGCGGGCGTCCGATTCTTTGGCTGTTTTTGCTGTCGCAGGTTCCTTTGCTCTTTTTACAGGAGGTCTATGCAAGAGTTAACAAGGCCTTGCACTGGACGGAGAATTTTCCGGTGCTTGCGATTGAGACGGTCTTGTTTATCATAGGGCTCGGAGCTATCTACTGGCTGGCTTATCGGAGTGTGCGTAAGCGCAATGTGATTCCACCCTTGCGTTGGCGCTATTTCCGCTTTGGTCGCGCGGCGATTGGCTTTGCTTTGCTTTTTCTCTCCCAAATCGTCATCAATATCATAGCGGCGGCGATTGAAGGGGGCTCGGGCAATCAAACGTCGTCCAATCAAGCCTCGCTCAATAGTCTTGCGGTGCAGGTCCCGTATCTAACGTTTTGGATTACGACGATTTCGGCTGGCTTTTTTGAGGAGCTTCTCTTTCGGGTGGGATCGTTTGAGATTTTGCTGAAAAAACACAAGTTTTGGGCCTTTGTTGTGGCTGCAAGTACCTTTACCCTGGCGCATGGACCAAATAGCTGGCAAGCAGCAGCGACCTACGGGGCGATGGCAATCCTTTTGACGACGAGCTACTTGGTTTATCGGAATTTTTATCTGAACATGGTCATGCACATGTCCTTGAACTTCGTGGCATCAGGTCTTTTCTGGACAGGATCCATTTTGAAATGGGGAGACGCACAATCCTTGCTCTTGATTTTTGGTCTCTATGTCATCTTTATGGCGGCGCTCTTTGTGTTACAGCGACGCTTCGGACAGGTGGAAACGCGTGCCTAAGAGCGAGTTGGAAAATTAAAAAAGCCGTTTAGGCTTTTTTTGTGAGGCTTTCGTAAATCAGCATACCGCCTGTATAGACAACAATCACGATGGTCGCGATTTTAAAGACTTGAAGATTGATTGTTGTGACGACTTTAGCGGCAAAAATAACGCCAAGAACTCCGCCGATGGAAACGGCTAAGAGACCGCGCCACATGACGCGTTTTTGCTTGATAAAGTTGTGGGCGCTGGTCACGAGGATGGCTGCGGCATCAAGCATCATAACAGGTAGCGCAATTAAAGGATTGACACCTGCGAGACTAAAGAAAACGAGCTCTGGTGCGTAATTCCCCAGGCCCATCGTCATGAGAAGTCCGCAGACAAAGTTGTAGCAGACACCAGCCATAAGCCAAGGAAGCGCAAGACCGTGGACACTTGCAGAGACGTCGCCACCGATATTAAGAGCGAGCCGCACAATCATGATAATCGCAGCGACGATGAGGAGGGTGCCTAAGACACGACGAACGAGGTTAATCCGCCAATTTTTAGTGATGTTGGATCCCACAAGGGCGCCGAGGAAAGCGGCGGTCGTCATGGGAATGAGCGTTGTGAGCTCGACCTTGACGGCGGTAATAAAAAAGAGAGCTTCGACAATCACGGGAATGGCATGTCCCACGGACATCGTGCCTGGGAGCTTTGCGTCGTCTTCAGCGGGAAGAAAGCGCGTCATTTTAAAAAGCGTCGTCGTTGTCGCAAACGAGCCAATGCCCCAGGTGTCTAAGGTATCTGTAAAAAGACCGATGAAAAAGCCTTTGATGTTTTGCGTGCGGGAGCCAAGGTCAGGCTTTTCACGACGAATGAAACGCGTGATATTGTAAGCGATAATGCCAATACCTAGGACGAGGAGGCCTTGAATGATGTGGAGAATGAGATTTTCCATAGTTGACAGTATAGCGGAAAATAGCGTAAATTGCAAGGGTGTGAGGGTTGATTTTGCGGGGGAGTTGGTGTATCATAGGGAAAACGAACTTTTAGGAGATGAAAATGTCTATTTTTGAGGTGGCAACTGGGATTCGGCCGGTCTATCGCGTGAATGATCGGGAGGAAAATTTGCGCTTTTACCGTGATGTGCTGGGGCTCAAGGTTTTGCTTGAAGAGGGGGCAATGGTGGAGCTTGGGGGGACGGATGGGGTGAAACGCTTGCTCCTTGAGGAGTCGCCTGCGGACTGGGGCTTTCGCAAGGTGGAAGGGCGTAAACGCCATGTTTGGACGGTGCTAATTGCGGAGCCTGTTGAGATTGCGGGGCGATTGGCACATGAGGAGGTAAGCGCTCAGGCAACGCGTGTGGTTGAAGGAGCGTCTGGCCTTGTCGCTGAGTTTGTATCGCCTGAGGGAGATGTTTTTGTGCTTGCTAGTCAGTTGAAAGACCTGTCAAATTTGACAGACAATACAGCGGTGGCTGTCAAAGTTGATACGGATGAAACGGCTGCGCTCAAAGGACTTTCAGACGTTGAAGTGGCTGAGGTGCGTGTTGCAGGAAAGACTCCAAAATGGGAATCCCGCTTTGTCAAATTTGACAGGGTCTCTGGGGAGGTTGATCTGACCGCCAGGGATACGTGGGACTTGGAAGCAATTGAATTTTTAGTGCCTGAAGATACGGATCTTTCAAGCTACGGGGAGGAATTTGACGATTATTACTTGGATGCGCCGGAAAAACTATTGACGGTGTCAGACAGGACAGGGCTTGAGCTGTGGTTTGAAAAGTGACGATGGATGTGAGGGGCGTTCTTGCGGCGATTGAAGAAGAGATAAAGTTAGAGACATTTCCAGGCTGCGAGTTTGCAGTGATTGACGGGGAAAATGTGCGGCAATTTTGCTTGGGGGAGGCTGCGATAAAGCCTGAGCGGGAAGTGCTACGGCCAGGTTGCTTATGGGACTTGGCGTCGGTGTCAAAAGTGGTGGGTGTGGGAACCTATTTAATCAATCAGGTGATTGTGGGCGATTTGGTGCTGGACACGCCTCTTAAAGCGCTGTACTCGGATTGGCGGGAGGAGACAGTCACTATCAGGCAGCTTTTGACGCACACGAGTGGAATTGATCCATTTATCCCAGAACGTGAAAAACTGGGTTTTGACGGGTTGATTACGGCAATGAATCATCTGTCTGTCAAATCTGACAAGCGTTTTCACTATACGGATGTGAATTTTATTTTGCTGGGTTTGATGATTGAGCAGCAAACGGGACGAAATCTCAGTGATGTCTTACAAGATGCTGTATTTAACCGATGGAATATGCAACAGACAAGCTTTGGCCCTGTTGTGCATGCTGTTCCTACGGATTGGCGCCTGGCACCTGGTAGCGTGCATGACCCAAAAGCCCGTGTTTTAGGCATTCATTGCGGATCTGCGGGGCTTTTTAGTACGCTGTCAGATTTGACAGGCTTTGTAGAGGGGTATTTTGCGACAGAAAGCTATTTGGCGCTTCTAAAAGACTGGAGCGCAAATGGAGAAAGGCGTTCTCTTGCATGGGCACTCCGAAAAGACGGCTGGCTCGTGCATACTGGCTACACAGGAACCTTTATCCTCATGAATCTCCGCAGACAACAAGCCTTTATCTTTCTCTCCAATCGGGTACACCTGCGTGATGAGCGGGCACAGTGGATTTTACGGCGTGACGCCCTCATTGAAAAAATGATTACAAGTGCGTGAATACGTGCTTTTTCATGAAAAAATGCTATAATAATCTACCAAAAATACGAGAGGAGAAGCAAGATGAGTCGAATGATGCCTGCTAAAGTACGCTCTGAAGGTGCTGCGCTATATAAAAGTGGCCGCGTGCAAGATGTGACCATTGATGAACTTCGCCTCACAGCAACTGTCTCAGGCGAGCCAGTGGTTTACGACCTTGATGGCAATGCAGACGCTTGTAACTGCGCTATTTTTCAAACAAATCATCGCTACTGTCCGCATATTGCTGCGATTGAAGAATATCTCAAGTATGAAACTGACTCTAAAAACGAGATAGAAACGGCACGCGAGTCGGAAAAAGCACGCAGGGAGGAATCAGAGGCCTTTAGCCAAGGGAGAGACTTTTTGGCGACCATCAATGCAGACCTCACGCGGCACCAAAAACAGCACTTTTCCCTTTCTGCGGAGGTGTTCGATAGTGCGACGGCTGATGATTTCGCAGCCCGTTCGGACGTTTTAGCGGTTACCTTGCGACTTTTCATCCGTGAAAATGCGAAAAGCTATGTCATACGGGATATTCCCGCATTTTTGAGTGCCTTGCGTCAGCATCATCCCTATTCTTTGGGGCAACTCTATTTCTCAGAAATCACACAAGAGAGTTTTGATGCGGATAGCCGTGCATTGATTGATTTTTTACTGACGCTGGATGCTGATTCCGAGGGGATTTTATCGACCGAGATTTATCGCAAAGCCGGCCGTTACATGCTCATGCCCTATGTGCTTGTGGAGGAATTCTTGGATTTGCTGGAGCATACGGCAAACTCAAGCCTCAAAATCGCGGGGGAATTGCAGCCCTATTGGACTTTCGCTGCGCTTGATCAACGTTCGGATATCTTCACCTTTAACGTTGTCGCACAAAAAGACGATATTTTGCTGACTTTTGAGGCGGAGGAGGCCTTCACACTCTATCGCCAGCACTATCTCTATTTTGAAAATACCTTTTATAGCCTGACTGGTACGCAGATAGAGCTGTTGCGCCGCTTGGAGCATTTGCCAGACGGGAAATTGCGCTTTTCCTACGATGAAAAAGACAATCTTGCGCAAGCCCTACAAGCATTTGCAACACTTGGTCGTGTCAACGCACCAGAAAGCTTTAAAATACACGACTTCAAGCCAAATTTTACCTTTCAAAATCAAGGCAAAAATCTGCAGATTTCCATGTTCTTTGACTATGGAGACTTTGAAATAAAGCATTTTCACGACCTTGAGACCTTGGAGTTTGCGCGCAATCTGCGTCTTGAAAAACAAATTTTCGATCTCCTTGCAGAAACCGGCTTTCCACGTGCCTTTGAGGGCACGCGTCCTTCCTTGGCAAAAGGGGAGCTCTTTGATTTCTACGAGATTATGCTGCCAGCCTTTGGAAAGCTGGGTACGGTCACGCTTGGCGAAGATTTAGAGGACTTTCTCCTGACGGCAGAGCCTGATGTCGCCGTATCCACACATGGCAACCTGTTAGACATTTCCTTTAGCCTGCCTGATGTCGCTGAAGACGAGTATGGCGCCCTCTTTGACCTCCTCAAAAAGGGAAATAGCCATTATGTCACAGATTCTGGGAAGCTTGTCAAATTTGACAGCCGATTTTCTGCATTAAAAGAGGCGCTGACAACATTTGATGATATTACAATCCATGAAAATCATTTGGAAACAGCGAATTTTCGTGCCTTAGCAATCTCAAAAATCTTTGAAAATACAGATTCTGAGAGCTTCAATGCCAATTTCCAAAAGCTTTATCAGGATCTCACAAGCCCTCAAAATTATCCTTTCACAAAGCCAGAAACCCTGCAAGCCGAGCTTCGTAGCTATCAAGTGGATGGCGTACGTTGGATGTCCATGCTGACGCATTATCAGATGTCAGGCATTTTGGCAGATGACATGGGCCTAGGAAAGACCCTTCAGGCGATTACTTATCTCCTGTCAAATTTGACAGACCATCAAAAAGCCCTCATCGTCGCACCATCAAGCCTCGTCTATAACTGGGCTTCAGAGTTTGAGAAATTCGCCACAGGCATCCTTGATATTGCGACCATTGATGGCGCCAGAGAGACACGAAAAAGCCAGATCACCGCACAGCATCAGATCAGTATTACAAGCTACGGCAGTTTTCTAAAAGATGCGGCAGACTATGTGGACATTGACTATCTGCTACTTGACGAAGCGCAAGTCGTTAAGAATTTCAACTCCAAGACCAATAAAGCCCTTGCAAGCTTCAAAGCGGCGCATGCCTTTGCCTTATCTGGCACTCCCATTGAAAATAAACTCGATGAACTCTGGGCCATTTTCAACATCCTCATGCCTGGCCTTTTGCCCGCACGAAAGGCCTTCAACAAAATGCGTCCGGACGCCATTTTGCGAACCATTAGTCCTTTTGTCCTCCGTCGCAAAAAAGAAGACGTCCTCAAAGAACTTCCAGATAAGCTTGAAATCACCCACCTCTCCGAGCTTACAGATAGCCAAAAAGTCATCTATTTAGCCCAACTCGAGCAAATGCAACAACGCGTTTCTGCCATGAGCGCGCAAGACTTCAAACGCAGCCACATCGAAATCCTTGCTGGTATCACGCGCCTTCGCCAAATTTGTGATAGTCCGGCTCTCTTCCTGGATGATTATACAGGTAGCTCAGGAAAGCTCGACAGTCTCAACGAACTCCTTCAGCAAATCAAGGACTCAGGCAGACGCCCCTTGATCTTTAGCCAATTCACCTCTATGTTCCCGCTCATCGAGCATCTCCTAGAAAAACATGACCTCACGGCCTATAAACTCACAGGCTCCACCCCTGCAAAAGAACGCCTTGAGATGGTTCGCGCCTTTAATACAGGCAGTAGAGACTTGTTTTTGATTAGCCTCAAGGCAGGAGGTACAGGGCTCAATCTCGCGAGTTCCGACATGGTGATTTTGGTTGACCTCTGGTGGAATCCAGCCGTGGAAGAACAAGCCATCTCACGAGCGCATCGGATGGGTCAAGAAAATATGGTGGAAGTCATTCGCCTCATCACGAAAGGCACCATCGAAGAAAAAATTGTTGAAATTCAAAAGCGTAAAAAAGACCTCTTTACGAGCATCTTGGACAACACGGGAAGCGCTAGTCAGCTGACCCAAGCCGATATCAATGAAATTTTGGGCATTCAGGCTTGACAGAACACGAAAGACAGTGTATAATAGTCGCTAAAGGCTTAAAAATAGCACATTATGACAGTTCAATTTCCAATCTTTCCCGACGAGCAGAGCTTTTCGCCTGATAATCGTACGGTGATGACCAATCGACAAATCTTCACAAGAAAGCCCGATCGCTCTGAAGAAGAGTCTTTGATGCGCTTTGGTAATTATGGCGCAGCAAATTACCCCATGAGTTCACGCAACCTCCCACAAGGCCAACGTACCAAGTATGCGACCGTAAAGCGCTCACTGGGTGGGGTAACCGCGGGCGAGCAAGTAGATGCTGCTTCTATGCAAGGGCAATATGCGGTTAATACCTATGAGCGCAGTTTTAAAAAAACCGTCTCAGAAGAGTCCAAAGAAAAAGCAAAACGCTATTTACGCGACAATCAACCTAAAAAATTAAAAGGCTACAAATCAATACTTGAGCGCCAAAAAGAGCAGCAGGGCTTCCAAAAAGCAGCTGAAACACCTAAGATTACGCAGGAGCGTTGGATGGAGTACCAACAGCGCAAGGGGCAAGCAGTCCCTATGGATCAGATGAACTTTGACAACGCAGGTCCGCTTCAAGCTGCAACACCTGATAACACACGTCGCCAGACCAATGACCTCTTTAGCCCGCAGCAGCGTGACTATTTCAAGCAAAAACGTGAAGGTCTCTTCAGCCGTGGAGGCACACTCTAAACCATTATGACGAATTATCATTTCACAGGAATCAAAGGAGCCGGCATGAGTGCGCTGGCTCTTATGCTTCATCAGATGGGCGAAAACGTCCAAGGATCCGACCAAACAAAGTTCTACTTCACGCAACGTGGCCTTGAGGCAGCAGGAATCAAGATTTTACCCTTTGATACGAAAAACATTACGCCTGAGCATGAAGTGATCGTGGGCAATGCCTTTCATGCAAACAACAACATTGAAGTCGCCTTTGCCGAAAAGAATAACTTCCCCTATAAACGCTACCATGAGTTCTTAGGGACGTTCATGACGCGCTTTGAAGCCTCGATTGGGGTCGCAGGAGCACATGGAAAAACCTCAACCACGGGTATGCTCGCACATATCTTGCGTTACTTGACAGATACCAGCTTTCTGATTGGGGATGGGACCGGTCAGGGACACAAAGATGCCAAGTATTTTGTCTTTGAATCTGACGAATACGAGCGCCATTTCATGCCCTATCATCCCGAGTACACGATTATCACGAACATCGACTTCGACCATCCTGACTACTTCCACGATATCGAAGATGTCGCATCCGCATTTAACGACTATGCCAAGCAAGTCACAAAAGGCGTCTTTGCCTATGGGGAAGACCCCTACCTGAGAAAATTAGAGACGCCAACTCCTATTCACTACTATGGGACTGAGGCCAATGATGATTACCAAGCACGCAATATCACTCGGACAACAGCTGGCTCAACCTTTGATGCCTACTATCATGAGGACTTTTTAGGACAGTTCAAAGTCCCAACCTTTGGCAAGCACAATGTTCTTAATGCCCTCGCAGTCGTTGCGGTTTTGCACCAGCTTGGTATGGATTTGGAGAAGTCCGCAAGCTACATGGCAACCTTCCCAGGTGTCAAACGCCGCTTTGCTGAAAAGAGAATTGGCGATACGATTATCATTGACGACTTCGCCCATCACCCCACTGAGATTGAGGCGACGCTCGATGCGGCACGGCAAAAATATCCAGATCGTGAGATCATTGCGGTTTTCCAGCCCCATACCTTTACGCGTACGATTGCGCTCCTAGACGACTTTGCAACAGTCTTGAACCATGCTGACAGTGTCTATCTCGCGGAGATTTATGGCTCTGCTCGCGAGGTAGATACCCATGAGGTCAATGTTCGTGATTTGGCTGAAAAAATTCAAAAGCCAGCAACTATCGTCCCAGAAGACGATCTCTCACCCCTCTTAAACCATAAAAAGGCTGCCTATGTCTTTATGGGTGCGGGCGACATTCAAAAATACGAATATGCCTTTGAAGAACTCCTTGGCTTAACAACAGATAATGTGAACTAATCCTGCATGTGCAGGATTTTTTTACGCCGCCCAAATCCCCCTAAAAAAATGGTATAATTTGGAGCGAAAAAACTTTTGATAGGAGATTACTGTGACCAAAACACTTGCAGTCAATGCGGGCTCAAGCTCGCTTAAATGGCAACTTTACGACATGCCTGAGGAAAAAGTTATCGCCAAAGGCATTTTCGAGCGAATTGGCTTGCCTAAATCAGACATCCAAAATGTCACCTTCAAATTTGGCGATGCCAAAGAAGAGAGCTCAGTTGAGGTCAAAGACCACACACAGGCGGTTCAGATTTTGCTTGATGACTTGAAAGCGCACAATGTTCTTTCGAGTTTCGATGAAATCACAGGGATTGGTCACCGCGTGGTAGCGGGTGGCGAGCTATTCAAAGAATCTGCCTTGATTGATGACAAGGTCTATCAACAAATCGTTGATTTGAGCTCCTTGGCGCCCCTACACAATCCAGCAAACGCCGCAGGGATTAAGGCTTTCCGTGATTTACTACCCAACGCAACAGCTGTCGCTGTCTTTGATACAGCTTTCCACACGACTATGCCCGAAAAGGCCTATCGCTATCCATTGCCTACTAAATACTACACAGACTACAATGTCCGTAAGTACGGGGCACACGGGACAAGCCATATGTATGTGTCGCAAGAAGCCGCACAATACTTCCCAGACAAAGATCCTAAAGACTTAAAACTCATCACAGCCCACATCGGAAATGGGGCGTCGATTACAGCCGTTAAGGGTGGTCAGTCCGTGGATACCTCTATGGGCTTCACACCACTTGCGGGCGTCATGATGGGAACACGTGCAGGAGAGATGGATGCATCAGTCATTCCATATATGATTGCGCACGACCCTGATTTGAAAGACGCGCAAGATGTGATTGATCTTATGAACAAGCAGTCTGGCCTTGCAGGGATTTCTGAGAAGTCTTCCGACATGCGAGACATCTTATCAGGCCGCGAAGAAGGGGATAAAAAGTCGATTTTGGCTTTTGATATGTATATTGACCGTGTCCAGAAGTTTATCGGACAATATCTTGCAGTCCTCAACGGGGCAGATGCCCTAATATTCACGGCAGGTGTGGGGGAGAACTCTGTGCCAGTTCGCAAAGCGATTGTTGACGGCCTGTCGTGGTTTGGCATGGCTCTTGACCCGCAGAAAAACGTCTTTGGCGCAACGGGGATTATCTCGACAGATGACTCACGCGTGAAAGTCATCGTCATCCCAACCGATGAAGAACTCGTCATTGCTCGGGATGTTGAAAGACTTAAGAAGTAAAAAATTAAAAGCCGCCACATGACGGCTTTTCTAAGAGTGCGTATCGTGCAGGTTTGTCTTGCGATTGCAGCAAGAGGTCGCGTTTATTTACTTTGACGAAGAGTCAACGCGTGACCTTGCGCAGCAATTTGAAGGCATGTGCGAGAAGCCAATTTAGAGAAGAGTGCGTATCGTACAGGTTTGTCTTGTGTGATAGCGCAGTAAACCTGGTATGGTATGCTGAAAGGAAAGTATGGCAGAATTAAAATACAAACGTGTGCTCTTAAAGCTCTCGGGCGAGGCACTTGCAGGCGAAAAGGGCATTGGCTTTGATCCAGAGATGGCAAAGCAAGTAGCGCGTGAGCTTAAAGAAGTGCATGCCCTAGGCGTTGAGATGGCGATTGTCGTAGGAGGTGGGAACATCTGGCGTGGAATTACAGGCGAGCAGGCAGGGATGGAGCGCGCGCAGGCGGACTACATGGGGATGCTTGCAACGATTCAAAATGGTTTGTTTATCCAGAACGCTTTGGAAAATGAAGGCGTGGATACGCGCGTGATGACAGCGATTGATATGCGACAAATCGCAGAGCCTTATATTCGCAGGCGCGCTGAGCGACATCTGGAAAAGGGTCGGATTGTCATTTTCGCTGGTGGGACAGGAAGCCCTTACTTCTCGACGGATACGACGTCTGCTTTGCGGGCTGCGGAAATCAATGCAGATGTCATCTTGATGGCGAAAAATGGCGTCGATGGTGTCTATAATGCGGATCCAAAGATTGACACCGAAGCGATTAAATTCGACCATTTGACCCATATGGATGTGTTGACTAAAGGCCTTCATGTGATGGACTCGACGGCTTCGACCATGTCCATGGACAATCATATTCCACTCGTTGTCTTTAACATGAACGAAATGGGCAATATTAAAAAAGTCGTGTTGGGCGAAAATATCGGAACGACGGTGGATTAAAAATAAGATGTGATGGTGGCTGCTCTGAAGTGTTGCAAAATAGGAAATGAGACGCAGATGCGGAGCATCAAGGAATCGTTTATCTTTTTGTCAGCACTTCAAGTCGCCAGAGCTCAATTCAAAAGATGCGAGCCCAACTGTATTGGAGCTGAGAAAATTAGGGAAATCAGCGGTTCTGCTGATAAGCAGGTTCCTGATTTTATCTATTTGCCGAGGGTCCAAGGCGGGCAAGTTCAATTCAGAAGATGTGATGGCGACTGCTGTTAGTTGAGAAAATGAGAGAGGAAGATTAAATGGCAAATGAACATATTGAAGCTGCTGAGAAAAAAATGCAGCAAGCGATTGAAAATCTGGAGAGAAATCTTGGGCAGATTCGTGCAGGACGTGCGAATGCGAGTCTCTTAGATCGCGTGATGGTGGAGTATTACGGAGTACAAACACCACTCAAACAACTCGCTTCGATTACGATTCCAGAAGCGCGTGTTTTGAAAATTACGCCTTTTGACAAAAAAGCTTTGAAAGATATTGAGACGGGCATCAATGTTGCAGACATTGGGATTACTCCGGCTAACGACGGAGAAACCATTCGTCTTGCCATCCCGATGCTAACTGAGGAACGGCGTAAAGAGCTCGTCAAAGAGATGGGGAAATACGTCGAAGAAGCAAAAGTGGCTGTGCGCAATGCACGGCGTGACGCGCTTGATGTGGCTAAAAAAGAGCAAAAAGCGGGCGAGATGACCGAGGATGATCTCAAGGACTTTGAAAAAGATGCACAAAAAGCAACAGATGACGCAGTAAAGCGTATCGAAGGTGTCGCTTCAGATAAAGAAAAAGAGCTCACAACAGTTTAAGCTTGTCTCCAGTTTTGCAGACTTTTCCCAAGACTTTTCCACGGTTTTATCCACAGAATCGTGAAATGTTATGAACTTGTAACGAAAATGTTGTCCCAAGGAAACTTGAGGCAATTTTTATTTTGTTATAATGACATCGTGATTCGTTTACGGAAATCTGGCATTTTAACGCTCGCGGGCTTTTTGTTGCTCGCAAGTTTTTCAGCACGTGCAGATACCTCATCAGACTTGCAATCAGCGCAAAATCAATATGCCCAGACGGCCTCGCAGATTAAGACCTTGAATACAAAGTCTCAAAAGATGCAGGTGGAGATGGCTCAGCTTGATGCAACCATTTCATCGCGTCAGACAGCCTTGGCTAATCAAGCGCGAAGCGCCCAAACAAATGGACAGCAGAGTAATCTCTTGATGCAGATTCTCTCAAGTTCGTCGCTATCGGATGCGATTTCAAAGGCGATGAGCATTACGACCATCATGTCCTCTGAAACAGATACGTTGAAGCAGCAACAACAAGACCAGGAAACGCTTTCCAAGGATTTGGCGACGATTCAAACACAACAAACGCAAGCGCAGCTTCTTTCAGCGCAGTTGCAAAGCGATATTTCAAGCTTGCAAGCAAAAGTGGAAGCTGAAAAAGAAGCAGCTGCTAAAGCTGCCGCAGAAGCAGAACTGCAACAGGCACAAGCTGCAGCAGCAGCTGCTGCAGCAGCTGCCCAGACAACTTCTACGTCAAGCGGTGGTTCTTCTACGCCAGTTGTGTCAACTCCCACAGGGAATGTCCATCTGGATACAAGTAGCGGGGGGATTAACCTTGCACAGACCTCTGGAATGGTGAATCCATCGACGCTTGCCAACTACATGGCAGCCAATGTCGGCGGCGCTGCTGCGACTTGGTATCATATCATCATACATGAGAGTGGCGGGAATGTTGCGGCGCAAAATCCATACTCGTCAGCTTATGGCGTTTTCCAATGCTTAAATGCACCGCGAGGGTCCTCTCTAGGAACACAGATTCAGATTGCAGCGGGACTCTACCACTCACAAGGTTTCTATGGCGCTTGGCTGAGATGGGAGTAAACAAAACGGGGTTTTGTTTACTTGACAGCTGAAATAAATGTGAAGCATTTCGACGTTACTCTCCAGTGGACATTTCACTTGACGACTGGAAGAAATGCGAAGCATTTCGACGTTACTCTCTAGTGGACATTTCACTTGATAACTGAAAGAAATGCGAAGCATTTCGACGTCGCTTAAGGTTTTGTTTACTTGATGACTGAAAGAAATGCGAAGCATTTCGACGTTACTCTCCAGTGGACATTTCACTTGACGGCTGAAAGAAGTGCGAAGCATTTCGACGTTACTCTCCAGTGGAGAGATTACTTGGATTCGGTGCCCTGTAATTTCTTAAAAGGATGAAGAGTGGAACCGCCTGGAGCGGTTTTTTCTGTGTTATAATTACTGCTATGGAAAGTTTGCTTGGAAAGCGTGTTCGGGCACGAATTGATGAAGTGGGAGAGGCCTTTTACTTTTTGCGTGCGGGAGAGGACGTTCTCCGCCTTGCGGTAAATGAGGGGACGCATGAAGTGGGTGATGTGGTCACAGGTCTCGTGTATCGAGATAAGGAGGATCACTTGCGCTTAACTACACTTGCTGTGGCCTGTGATATAACGCATTTTGGATGGGGAAGAGTGAGCGAAGTGCGTCGTGACTTGGGGGTTTTTGTTGCGGTGGGTTTGCCTGATAAAGATGTCGTGGTATCTCTTGATGAATTGCCTCTGGCGAAAGAGGAATGGCCGAAGGTTGGGGATCAGCTTTATCTAAGGCTTGAGGTGGATAAAAAAGAGCGTCTCTGGGGACATCTTGCCTGGCATGAGGATTTTTGGGCAATGGCAAAGCCCGGTTTTGATAATATGCACGATGAGGATTTGCGGGCGATTGTGTATCGAAATCGTGAGACGGGGACCTTTGTCTATCTACCGGATAATCAGATGTTGGGCTTTATTCATCCCTCGGAGCGGCCTCGCACTTTGCGCATTGGGGAGGAAGTCATGGTGCGCGTGGTGGGGTTTCGCAAGGAAGACAGGACCCTTTATGTGTCGGCAAAACCGCGTGCGCACGAGATGCTGGCAGATGACGGAGAGATGCTCTTGGCCTTTTTACGGGCGTCAGGTGGTACGATGAAATTTAATGACAAGTCAAGTCCTGAGGCAATTTCGGCACAATTTGGAATTTCAAAGGGACAGTTTAAACGAGCTCTGGGTGGGCTTTTGAAAGCTGGGAAAGTTCGTCAAACGGCAGAGGGTGTGCATCTGTTATGAAAATGACCGCTGAAATTTTGACAGATTTGACAAATTTGATTTTGAACCCTGGGACGAGGGACTGGGAGCGCACTCAGCTTGTGAGCGCAAAAGAATCAGGGAATGTTGAGCAGTTGGAGTGGGTCTTGCGGCCGCATGCCTTACGCGAGACTTTAAGCCCTGATATGACAGACTTTTATCGCTTTTTGACAAGCTCTGTCAAATTTGACAAACATGAAAGAATGGAGGATTTAACGATGACACAAGAACGTGCGATATTTGCAGGAGGCTGTTTTTGGTGCATGGTCCAGCCCTTTGAAGAGAGGCCTGGTATTTTGAGTGTGACAAGTGGCTATACAGGAGGTCATGTCGAAAATCCAACCTATGAACAAGTCTGCAGCCATACGACAGGCCACACTGAAGCGGTTGAAATTATTTTTGATGACACACAGGTAACCTATCGCGAATTGGTTGATTTGTATTGGACGCTGACGGATCCGACGGATGCCTTTGGACAGTTTGAAGATCGTGGGGATAACTACAGACCTGTGATTTTTGTCGAAAATGAGGTGCAGCGCACGGTTGCAGAAGCTTCAAAAGCAGCTCTTGAGGCACGTGAGAAGTTCAAATCACCGATTGTCACGACGATTGAAGACGCAAAGACCTTTTGGCCTGCTGAGGAATACCATCAGGATTTTTATAAGAAAAATCCCGAGCGCTACAAACTCTCAAGCGCTACGCGGCATCGTTTTTTGAAAAAGACCTGGAAAAAGGAGTCAGATGCATGACGACGCCCACGAAATCCTTTTATGCCTATCTCATGCGCTTTCGAGCACCCAAAGAAACAGATGATGTGACAAGGCTTGCAAATCTTGCCTTTGGAGATACGCTTTTTCCTAAGCACACAAGCGATTACAACGAGATTTCAAGTTATCTTGAAACGCAGGCGCTCTTTTACTTTAACCTGACACTCTTTGACGACATTTGGCAAGACTATCTTGAGTCTTGACAAGGCCTATCAAATTTGATAGAATTTTAAAGTACGTCTTTTGGCGTATGTGGGAGCTTGTCAAATTTGACAAGGCAAGCGTTATACCACAACGAAAGGACAGCTCTTATGGCTAAACAAGTTGACAAACTCGTCAAATTGCAAATTCCTGCCGGCAAAGCGACTCCGGCCCCTCCAGTGGGACCAGCCCTTGGTCAAGCAGGCATCAACATCATGGACTTCACAAAGGACTTCAATGCCCGCACAGCAGAGATGGGCAACACCCTGATTCCTGTTGTGATTACAGTCTATGATGACAAATCATTTACCTTCATTACGAAGCAACCTCCAATGTCTGCGCTTTTGAAGCAGGCTGCCAAGATTCAAAAGGGATCTGGCGAGCCAAACAAGACAAAGGTCGCAACCATCACGAAAGCACAAGCTCAAGAAGTCGCTGAAAAGAAGATGCCTGACTTAAATGCAGGCTCAATCGAAGCTGCTATTCGCATCGTCGAAGGCACAGCGAAGTCTATGGGTATCGTGGTAGAAGGCTAAGGAGGACTCGCAAAATGGCTAAATCTAAACAATTAAAAGCTGCTTACGAGAAGTTCGATAG
>JAIRWF010000022.1 GCA_031253335.1 Streptococcaceae bacterium | reverse complement strand
ACCATATTGACTTGTACGCCCAGCGCTTGAAGCTGCGATTGGAGATTGGTTGCCGTCATGGAGGTGCTCCAGTTGGGGATAGTGACAAGGGTGGCTCCTGAGGAAATAGTCAAGGCAATAGTTGAGCCTTTGGCTTGAGAAGCACCCGCAGCCGGGCTCATGGAGAGCACTGTCCCGCTTGCGACGTCATTGCTTGACTGGGTCGTTGTCGTGACTTTGAAGCCTAAATTAGTCAGTTTTGCCTTCGCATTCGCCTCGGACTGACCTGTGACATCAGGGACGGTGATCATCTGGGTACCTTTAGACACATAGATCGTAATCGTCATGTCTTTATTGACACGGCTGTTCGCAGCTGGGTTAGTCTTGATGACATTTCCCGAGCTTTGGTCAGTATTGTATTCTTCTTGCGTTGAGAGGTGGGTGAAGCCATCGTTTTTGAGCGTGCTCACTGCCTGAGACAGGGTCTGCCCAGCAACAGATGGGACGATGGCGCTATTATTTGCTATTGATCTTGAGATAGATTGTTCTTCTGAGCTTAAAATCTTCCTGCTATTTTCACCTGCACTATGCGCCATTACAATCACACCAACGATGATTGCGATTAATACAATAGCAGAAATTAATATGATCGGTAACGCCATGCTCCTCTTGGGCTGATTAGTTCCAGTAGAAGCCACATTCCCAGTGATTGAGGTGCCGCAGTTTGTACAGAAGTCATCTCCTATCGTGAGCTCATGTCCACAGTTAGGGCAACGCATAATAGTACTTACATTCTGATTTTGAGCTTCATCATACTCTTTTTCTTGCGCTAGCATCTCATCTAGCTTTTCTTGATCAAAAGCAGCATTTTCTTGTTGAATCATATCGTCTAGACGCTTCGTTTCGGAAAGAGTATCTTCTAGCGGTTTGGCTTGAATTTTCTCGATTAAAAAGTTTTTACGCGTTTTCCAAGCAATGCTATCAATCTCAGAGTGAATACGATGATTTTGTTCATTGAGATAACTCGTTGAGATGTGTTTTTCTTGTTGGACCATATCATCCAGCATCTCAAGATCTCTGCTCAGGCTTTCTGTATCATCGTTTTCAAGCCGATAAAGTAAATCAGATTTTCGCTTTTTCCAAGTAATACTATCAATTGGAGCTCCAATTCTTCGCCCGTCGTTGTTAATATAACTGGACTCATAAAAAAGCGGATCTAATATTTCAGGCTGCGCTTCTTTGATACGTGCGTTCAAGATCCCTTTACGCTTTTCCCAATCTGCAGAATGTACGTCAGTATAGGTTGTTTTTCCGTCATCGTCTATGTAGTAACTCTGCTTCTTTGTTTCTTCCAAAGGCTGCTTGGGTAGGGGCGTTACTCCTGTTATCTTAGACTGTGGCGAAATAGGATTCCCGCAAACTGTGCAAAATTTATTTTCAATCGAATTTGGCTCACTACAATGCTCACAAGGGATAAGTACGAGGTTTTCAGGTTTTTCACTACGCGAAAGATGTAGCTTTGTTCCACATTTCAAGCATTTTTTATCATCTTTATAATTTTTCGTCCCACAATTAGGACAATAAATCTCTGCAACCATTCAATAACCCCTTATGCAAATCCAATACTATAGCCCAAAATAACAAAGATAATCAGCCAAGCAAGGACTGCTCCTAAAATCACTGTGATTAACCAGGCGACAATCCCATGTAAACAGTTTCGAGCTTGCTTTGGTGTTGAGTTCCACCAAACGGCCATTAAAATCAGACCAATTATTGGAAAAAGGAAAGACAAAAAGGCCCAACCAAAGCTGGGACGGTCATTAGGATTTTCCACTTGACCATAATTTGAAGCTGCCCCAAAAACCGGTTGCTGTGGTTGAAAAAAATTAAAACCACACTTCGCACAGAAATGTGCAGCATACTGATTAGCATAGCCACAGCGTGGACAGCCCTTATAGTTTTCCATACTTTTCCCTTTACTGATAAGGATTGTTTTGTATGTCAATACAAAACATGTTGTGTTATCCTAGGATAACAGCAAAAAACGCAGGTTCGCCTGCGTTTTTACTTCTGCTTTTCTTCCTCATAATCCCCTTCGGAGCAAACCACTTGCTTGCCACCCCCACGGACTTTCTTTTCGACCAAGAAATGCCCACATTTCGGACAATCGCGTCCCACAGGCTTATCCCAACTCGTAAATTCGCAGTCAGGATAGCGCGAGCAACCATAGAATAAGCGATTACGCTTCGTCTTACGCTCAATCACTTGTCCTTCATGACAGGTCGGACATACTACCCCGATTTCTTTCACAATCGCTTTCGTGTTGTGACACTCTGGAAAGTTCGAGCACGCATAGAATTTCCCAAAGCGCCCCAATTTAATGACCATCGGATGCCCACACAAATCACAGTCAAAGCCTGCAGGCTCATCCTTGATGACGATTTTTTCAATCTCTTCTTCGGCCTTGCCCAACTCTTTCGCAAATGGCTTATAAAACTGATCCACGACCTCTTGCCACTGACGATCGCCTTCTTCGACCTCGTCCAAGTCCTTTTCCATCTCAGCCGTAAACTCGGTATTTACAACATTTGGGAAATACTCTACAATCAGGTTATTCACAATTTCGCCCAGCTCTGTCGGCTCAAAGCGTTTCGCAGCAAGTCGCACATAATAACGCGACTGAATCGTCTGCAAAGTTGGTGCATAAGTCGACGGCCGTCCAATGCCAGACTCTTCCAAAGCTTTAATTAGAGTCGCTTCTGAGTAGCGTGCAGGTGGTTGCGTGAAATGCTGCTCAGGCTTCAAAGCCGCCTTTTTCACCGTCTCACCTTCTGCCATCTCGGGCAGCATATTATCTTTATCATTATCCTTATAAACCGCCAGATACCCATCAAACTTTACTTGCGAGCCATTGGCGATAAAGGTCACACCGTTTTGCGTCAAGGTCACTTTGACCGTATCAAAGACCGCTGCGACCATTTGAGAGGCCACAAAGCGATTCCAAATCAAGGTATAAAGCTTCAGCTGGTCTTTATCCAAGTATTTCGCTACGGTCTCTGGATCATTAAAGACGTTTGAGGGACGAATGGCCTCGTGCGCATCCTGTGCACCTGCTGCATTTCGCACAGCAGACGCGCCGTGTTTCGAGTGGTTTGCTCCAAAATGCTGACTAATATAGTCATGCGCTGCGTTTTGTGCAACTGGCGAAATACGGGTTGAATCCGTACGCATGTAGGTAATGAGGCCTTGGTGTCCTTGAGGCCCAAGTGTTAAGCCTTCGTAGAGTTGCTGCGCCACCATCATGGTCTTGCGTGTCCGGAAGTTAATTTTATTCGCCGCATCTTGCTGCATTGAGGACGTCGTATAAGGCAAAGGAGCATTCCTTCGACGCTCTTTTTTCTCCACTTTGTCAACTCGGTAATCATCGGACTTCAAACGCCCCATGATGTCGAGTACATCCTCATTATTTTTGAGGTCACGTTTTTTCCCATCAACACCCCAAAAGCTAGCCGCAAACTTCTTCGTGCCCTTTTTGAAATCACCGTCAATCGTCCAGTATTCTTCTGGTACAAAGGCATTAATTTCATTTTCACGGTCAATGATAAGCTTCAAGGCAATCGATTGCACGCGCCCTGCAGACAAGCCCTTTTTGACCTTTTTCCAAAGAATAGGGCTTAACGAATAACCCACCAATCGGTCTAAGACCCGACGCGCTTGTTGCGCATCCACCAAATCCAAATCAATCGCACGTGGCTCTTTAAAGGCATCTTTGACAGCGTCTTTCGTGATTTCGTTAAAGACGACACGATTTTTATCTTTATTATCTAGGTCCAGCACATGTGCCAAATGCCACGCAATGGCTTCGCCTTCACGGTCCGGGTCACTTGCGAGATAGACAGCTTTAGCAGCTTTCGCTTCTTTTTTGAGGCCATTAATCAGGGGCGCTTTTCCCCGTATATTGATGTATTCTGGCTCATAGTTATGTTCAATATCCACCGACATCGTGGACTTCTTCAAATCACGAATGTGGCCCACTGAGGCCATCACTTTGTAATTACGTCCCAAATATTTTTCAATCGTCCGTGCTTTTGCAGGGGACTCGACAATCACAAGATTTTTTCCTGTTGCAGAGGCTTTCGAGCGAGTTGTTGTTTTTTTCTTTGTCGTTGTTTTAGTAGGCATGGCTCTCCAATCTAATTGCTCGGCATAGTATAATGGAAAAAATTTTCTTTGTCAAGCAAAAAGTGTATTTCTATAGGAAAACCTTACTTATTTTTTTCTTAGAATATTTCTTAAACACTGACATACTCATCTAAAATGTCTCGTCCGCAATAAACAAGCTTTGCACCTTCTTGGATAAGAGCGTTGCAACCATCTGAGTAACCAGCCACAATGCTACCAGGTACAGCAAAGACGTCACGTCCTTCTTCCATTGCGCGCTCTGCAGTAATCAATGAACCACTTCTAAGTTTTGCCTCAAACACCACGACCCCTTTTGAAAGACCTGCGATAATCCTATTTCGATCGGGAAAATGCCACTTCAATGGTTTTTCTCCTGGTCCATACTCTGTCAATACCAACTGATGTTCAGCCATGTAGTCTTGTAACTTTGCATTTTCTAGGGGGTAATGAACATCAAGTCCAGTTCCAATAACCGCGATCGTTGGTGTCTCTGTTTTGATGGCAGCAACATGGCTTGCGGTGTCTATCCCCCGTGCAAGACCTGAGACAACAACTGTCTCTTGACATAACTCTTTGATAATTTTTGTCACGGCCTGCTGTCCTTCTGTGCTGCAGTCTCTGGAGCCTACAAAAGCGAGTTTCACGCGCTTCAAGAGTTCTAAATTTCCTTGGTAAAACAACAAGGTGGGCGGATTGTAGATTTCTCTGAGGCGTGCCGGATAAACATCATCCAATATCGAAAATGAAGGGAATTGATTAAAACACTCTCTCAAAAGTTTGACGTCTTGATTTTTGTAGCGCTCCATAAAGTCTGCGATGGACTTTAGCTGTGCAACTTGAGCTGTTTGCCTCAGCCCAAGTTTTTGCGAATGCTGATGATGGAACTTAATGAGTAGATTGACCCCAAGATTTGTCATCCCAGCTTCTTTGTAACGGAAAATATCAAAATTATTCATGAGAACCTCCTACTCTATTATTCGCAAAAAAATTGAATTTGTTACAAAAAAATCGCATTTTTGCGATTTTAAGTCATTCATTTGGAAGAATGAGATTGAGAACAATCCCAAGGACGGTAGCAAGGGCGACTGAGCTGACTTGGAGGTTTTTCGTGATATTTAACACCATGCCCCCAATTCCGACAACAAGAATCACACTTGAAATGAGAAGGTTTTTCTTGTTATCAAAGTCGATTTGGTTTTCGACAAGAATTTTCAGGCCAGAGGCAGCAATAACCCCAAAGAGAGCGATAGATGCACCCCCAATAACAGGCGTTGGAATGGATTCTAAAATGGCTGTGATTTTACCGATAAAGCTAATGACAACGGCAAGTCCCGCAGCGCCTGCAATGACATAAATAGAGTGAATTTTTGAAATCGCCATGACGCCAATGTTTTCTCCATAGCTCGTCACTGGAGGGGCACCTAAAATTCCAGCGAGGACTTGCGCCACACCATCGCCCGTGAGTGTTTTATCGAGGCCTGGTTCTTTGAAATAGTCTTTTTTGGTGAGGGAATTGAGCACCATGATGTGGCCAAAGTGCTCTGTCATTGTGACAAACGCAATGGGCGCCATGGTGAGAATCGCAGATGGATAGAATTTGAAGCTTTCTGAAAACATAGGGAAAGTCACGGCTGAGGCGGTGAACCAAGGAGCCTTAGTAATGCCCGAGAAAGTAATAATAGGCTGGTGGGTAAGGGTCCCAATGATGAGGGAGGCTATGTAGCCTGTAATAATGCCCAAGAGAATCGGGATGACGGCGATGAAGCCTTTGCCATAGATATTATACATTACAATGGAAAGCACCGTAATGAGGGAAATAACAAGAAAAATGAGACTGTACTGCTCAGAGCCATTCGCTAAAGTCTTATACATGGAGTCAGAGACGGCTGTTGGGGCAAGCGAGAGACCTATGACCATGACAATCGGGGCCACCACAATGGGCGGAAGAACTTTTTGAATCCAAGCGCGTCCGGCAAAATGTACTGCAATCGCAACAATCAGATAAACCAATCCACCTGTAATCGCGCCTTGCGCAATAGCTGGCATACCGCCTTGTTTCATGAGGAGTTGCATGGCGGCGATATAGGCAAAGCTTGATCCCATATAGGCGGGGACTTTGAAACGCGTGACTGACATATGTGCTAAAGTGCCAAGACCCGAGCTCAGAAGCGCAATTGCTGGGTTGATGCCCACAAGAATAGGCACAAGGACAGTTGAGCCAAACATGGCAAAAAGGTGTTGGAAGCTGAGACCAAACCACTGACGCGGTTCGGGGCGATCATATACGCCTAAGATAACCTCTTTATTGTCCATGAATAGTCACGCTATCTTTGCCATCCACCTCTGAGAGTAGTACCTCAACGTCTTCATCACGCGCTGTTGGAATATTTTTTCCAATATAGTCTGCGCGAATCGGAAGTTCGCGATGCCCTCGATCCACAAGAACTGCAAGTTGTACCTGTGACGGACGTCCAAGTGTCATGAGCCCGTCTATGGCTGCCCGAATAGTACGTCCCGTATATAAAACATCATCAACCAAGATGACTTGCTTTGCTGTGATGTCTGTTGAAATCATACTGGTATCATCCGTTGCCTTTTCATCGTCTCGAAAAGGGCGCGTATCTAAGTCACCTAGGGGCAACTCAATATTCTCTAGTTGCTGAATGCGATCTTTGATGCGCTGTGCGAGATAGACGCCACGCGTCTTGATACCAATCAAGACAATGTTATCCAAATTTTTATTTTGCTCAATAATCTCATAGGTGAGGCGAGTCAAAGTACGTTGCAGGGTCTGTGCATCAATAATTTCTTTTTGTGTCATCATTTTCTCCATATAAAATCCCTGTCCAGAAAGACAGGGAAAGGGTTCATTTTCTCAGGTCCTTCTTGCCTCACTGGACAAATTAAAGGTTGAGGTTATTTTATCAAATTTTATCGTTTTTGACAACTGCCTGTAAGGAGGTATTGAGTGATTCCGCAGTTTTACGTCCCTCTCTTATTGCCCAGATGACAAGGCTTGGCCCACGTCTAGCGTCTCCAGCTACATAGACTTTTGGATTGTTTGTTGTATAGTCTTCAAACGTTTCTTGGACATGGAATTCTTCCAAAACATCTTTATCCGTCCCGACAAAGCCCATAGCGAGAAGCACCAAGTCTGCTTTCAAGAAGGCTTCTGTGCCCTCGACATTCTTAAAGCCTGGCCCCACTTGAATGAGATTCATCCCAGCCACATTGCCCTGCCCATCGTCGGTAAAATCTGTCGCCGTCACGGTGTATTGCGTGAGGTTTTCATTGCCTACAAAGGCACCTTCTTCTTGGCCATAGCCGTGCTTCAAAACCATCGGCCACTCAGGCCATGGATTATTTGGCAAGCGTTCGCCTGGAAGGCTTGGGGTGATTTCTAGCTGGGTGACAGAAGCTGCCCCAAGACGCACGGAGGTCCCGATACAGTCATTTCCTGTATCGCCCCCGCCGATAACGACGACATGCTTTCCTTCAAGGGACTTTGGCACATTGTTTTCGCCGACTTCGAGTACTTTTTTTGTCGTCTCAGTCAAGAAATCTACCGCAAAGCGTATATTATGAAGCTCACGTCCTGGCACCTTCAAATCACGTGGTACACCAGCACCGATAGCGAGGATGATTCGGTCATACTCCGCGTCGAGCTCCTCGTAGCTAAGGTTTTTCCCGATTTCGGTATTCGCAACAAAAGTCACACCGAGCGAGGTCATCAAATCAATCCGCTGTTGGACCACTTTTTTATCAAGCTTCATGTTAGGAATACCATACATGAGAAGGCCCCCAAAGCGGTCCGATTTTTCATAAACCGTGACCTCGTGACCCAGCTGATTGAGCCGCCAAGCTGCCGCAAGTCCTGCAGGGCCTGATCCGATGACGGCAATTTTCACGCCAGTTACTTCGCCTTTTTGGCCGACTTCCTCCACCCAGCCTTTTTCATTGGACAAGTCGCCCAGGTATCGTTCATTGTCCTTGATGGTGATGCCTTCGCCATTCAAGGCTTCTGCACAAGCTTTTTCACATGGGGCAGGACAAACCCGTCCTGTAAACTCGGGAAATGGATTCGTGAGTGCGAGACGTTCATAGGCTTTCTTCTGAATCCCGCGGTAAATCAAATCGTTCCACTCGGGGATATGGTTGTCGTTCGGGCAACCAGATACAGCGCGTTTCCCGCCGTAAAAAATGCCATGATGACAAAATGGCACATCACAGTGCATGCAGCGCGCTGCTTGACGCTGTCGTTCTTCATTTGAGATGGGGATTTGCAACTCCGCAAAGTCCTTGATGCGATCAGCCAGCTCCCGATAGGGGTTGTCTTCGCGTTTGTATTTCAAAAAGCCATTTGGATCTGCCATTAGTTGCCTCCTTGTACTTTTTCAAAGGTCTCATAAACAAGCTCATCTCCCGAAAGGCCAGTCTTTTTGAGTTCTGCTTCAACGTCTTTGATATGATGATACTCATGTGGATAAACTTTGACGAACTTTTTGACTTCCGTCTCCCAAGCATCCAAAATTTTCTTGGCTTTCTGTGAGTCGGTATAGTCCAGATGGTCTTGTAGCATGAGTTTTAGGACTTCATCGCCCTCTGTCTCACCGACAGCAAAGAGATCTACCATCTCAGTGTTGACCTTCGACTTGAAGTCGCCATCGACGTCATAGACATAAGCGACACCACCAGACATCCCAGCCCCAAAGTTACGCCCAGTCCGCCCGAGGATAACCGCCACACCACCTGTCATGTACTCACAGCCGTGGTCTCCCGTTCCTTCTACGACAAAGCGAGCCCCCGAGTTACGCACGCCACAGCGTTCTCCTGCACGTCCACGGAAGTAGGCTTCTCCACGCACTGCACCAAAGAGCGCAACGTTTCCAATGACGGCACTGTTTTCGATGTCATAAGCGGCATCGGTTGGTGGTACGACAATCAAGCGTCCACCCGAGAGGGATTTGCCAATATAATCATTAGCTTCGCCGATAAGTTTCAACTCCATCCCTTGTGTGATATAGCTTCCAAAAGATTGGCCTGCGGTTCCGGTGAATTCATACTTCAGGGTACCGTCTGCAAGGCCATAGTTGCCATAGCGCTCTGCGACCCAGCCTGCCATTCTTGCACCTTTCGTGCGATCGGTATTTTGAATGGGTTGTTTGACAGTTGCAATGGAACCTGCATCAATCGCCGCTTTGGTAAAGTTGTCAAGCTCTTTCCACGGACGCTTATCCTCAAATGGATTTTCATGCTTGGTCTCAATCGGTAAGGTCTTTCCTAAAATCCTTGTGAAATCAAGAGTTGCTGCTTTTTCAGAAATTTCTTTTTTAACAGTTAGGAGCTCTGCATGGCCAATTAACTCGCTCATAGAGCGGAAGCCAAGATCTGCCAAGAGTTCACGAACTTCCTGTGCCAAGAAGTGCATCAAGCGCACGACGTGCTCGGGCTTTCCAGAAAAGAAACGTCTGAGGTCCGGATTTTGCGTTGCAATCCCTACAGGACAGGTGTTCAAATGACAGTTTCGCGTCATGATACAGCCAATCGCCACAAGCGCTAGACTCGCAAAAGAATACTCCTCAGCCCCTAGCATGGCTGCAATCACAATGTCACGCCCTGTCACGACTTTACCGTCTGTCTCAAGTGTCATACGGTTGCGCAGGTTATTCATCGTCAGAGTCTGATGAGCTTCTGCAAGACCAATCTCCCATGGAAGACCAGCATCACGTGTCGAATTGCGCGGACTTGCACCTGTCCCGCCATCGTAGCCTGAAATCACGACTTTATCAACACCCGCTTTGACACAGCCCGTTGCAATCGTCCCAACACCTGCGGAGGAGACGAGCTTGACGGTGACTTTAGCATAAGGATTGACTTTTTTGAGATCATAGACAAGTTGGCTAAAGTCTTCAATTGAATAGATGTCATGATGAGGGGGTGGTGAAATGAGGGTCACACCAGGTGTTGCATTGCGTACCTCGGCGACCCAAGGAAAGACCTTGCCGCCAGGAAGCTGCCCGCCTTCCCCTGGTTTTGCCCCTTGGGAAATCTTGATCTGGATTTCTTCTGCACTCATGAGGTAAGCAGCAGACACACCAAATCTGGCGCTTGAGACTTGCTTGATTTTTGAGTTGACGTCTGTCCCATAGCGTTTGGCATTTTCGCCACCTTCACCGGAGTTGGACTTGCTGCCAATCGAGTTCATGGCTTTGGCAATCGTCTCGTGAGCTTCTTTCGAGAGGGAACCAAAGGACATGGCCCCTATCTTGAAGCGCTTGACAAGAGTCTCTACAGGCTCCACTTCAGAAAGTGGAACTGCAGGACGATTTGGCGTCACTTCCCAGATGTGACGCAAACTTGTAGGGTCTTTCTGGGCGCCTGCTTGAAGTCGTGCCGTATAAGTCTTAAAGAGCTCGTAATCGTCTTTTCTAACGGCATTTTGAATCTGATAAATCATCTCAGGTTCATAGATATGGTGCTCGGCATTCGTCTCATCACGGTATTGGAAAGAGCCACCTGTTTTGAGGATGTCTTTGGCACCTTGTCCATAGGCTTCATCGTAGCGGGCGCGGTACTCCTCTTCTATCTGGGCAAGCGAAAGCCCACCAATACGCGAGGTAGTGCCTGCAAAGTAACGGTCAATCACGGCATTTGAAATGCCCACAGCTTCAAAGAGTTGTGCCCCTTTATAGCCAATGACAGTCGAGATGCCCATGCGGCTCATGACCTTGATGATCCCTTTTTCAGCTGCTTGGCGGTAATTTTCAAGCTCAGCGTCTGAGCCTTGTTCCCAGTCTTTGAGGGTGGCATAGGCTCCATAAGGGTGGATGCCTGACGCACCGTAGCCCACCATGACGGCGTAGTGATGTACCTCAATAACCTCAGCAGTATCCACAATGATACTGAAGTTATTGGCATTTTTCTTACCCAGCATGTAATGGTAAAGGCCTGATAGCGCAAGGAGAATCGGCATAGGCACCTTGCCTTTTTTAAAGCCTCGGTCAGAGAGCACAATGATTGTAGCCCCTGCATCAACCTTTTCTTTAGCTTCGTAAAAGAGCTTATTGAGTGCATCTTCTAGGGTTTCGTCTGTATCATAGAGGGTAGAGACAACTTCTGCATGATAATGTGGCTCTTTCAAAGCTAAAATCTTTTCAAAATCTGGAGTTGATAGAACAGGACTTGCCAGTTTTAACTTACGGAAGTTATCAGCCTTATCTGCTAAAATATCAGCATCCTCTCCCAGATAGGTCTCGGTGCCAATCACAATCTTTTCACGAATGGCATCAATCGGCGGGTTCGTGATTTGTGCAAACTGTTGTTTGAAAAAGGTAAAGAGCGACTGAGATTGTTTTGACAAGACAGCAAGTGGCGCATCAAAGCCCATGGCAATCGTGGGTTCTTGACCATTTGTAGCCATGGGAAGCATGACAGTACGGATGATTTCGTCGTTGTAGCCAAAGAGTTTTTGCATGGTTTTGAGCTCTTCTTGTGCAACCTCTGGGGTTTGAACGCTCTGTGACAACATGTCAAGAGTCTTTAAGCCTTTATCTAGCCACTCCTTATAAGGGTGCTGCTTGGCATAATGCGCTTTTACCGCATCGTCACGAATGATTTCATGTTTTGAGGTATTGACGAGAAGCATATTACCTGGACCTAGGACGCCTTTTTCTGTAATCTGTGAGGCTG
Source organism: Streptococcaceae bacterium (assembly GCA_031253335.1). Classification (GTDB taxonomy): domain Bacteria; phylum Bacillota; class Bacilli; order Lactobacillales; family Streptococcaceae; genus Lactovum. Next base: position 18,223 of record JAIRWF010000022.1, on the reverse strand, counting down.
GAATATCCACAACACCAGACTCGGAAGAGACGATGATAAAGTTGTCTTTTGTAAGGACATAGCGGCTTGGACGTAGGCCATTACGATCAAGACGGGCGCCAACAGTGGTACCATCTGTAAAGACAAGTGCTGCGGGTCCGTCCCATGGAGCAATAAAACTCGTTGCATATTCATAGAAGGCTGAAAGCTCAGGTGTGAGGCCTGCTTGAGACCCCCAAGCTTCTGGAATCATCATGAGAAGAGACTCAGGAATGTCACGTCCATTGCGGTAGAGATATTCCATGCAGTTTTCAAGCTTGGCTGAGTCTGAGTTCTCAGGGTTATAATTTTCAATCCCGTGCGCAGCCATCCAGTTCTCACCACCGCGGAGGGTATTGATCTCGCCATTGTGCGCTAAAAAGCGGAATGGCTGGGCACGCATCCAGCTGGGGAAGGTGTTGGTTGAAAAGCGTGAGTGAATGAGGGCAATATGGCTCTCGAAGTCTGGAGCTAAGAGGTCTGGGAAAAAGAGTTTGACCTGGTAGGCGTGGAGCATGCCTTTATAAACAATCGTACGGCTTGAAAGAGAGCAGATGTAAAGTTCTTCTTCAGCGTAACTACGCTCTAAGGTACGGCGTATGTTGTAGAGGATATCTTCAAACGCGCGACCTGCTTGAACTTTGGCAGACTTTTTCACAAAAACTTGGAGAAAGCTTGGCATGATGCGCTGTGCAGAGGCACCACACGCTTCAAAGACGGTTGGCGTTTCACGGAAAAAGAGAATTTCTTGATCAGCCATCTGGACCGTTTTTTCAATCGCTTGTCGCACTTCTTCTTGTTTTGCGCTATCTCGGGTCAAGAAAAATTGACCGACTGCGTACTCGCCAGCCTCAGGGAGAACGCAGTCAAAGTCATCTTGTGCGATGCGTTTGAAAAAGGCGTGCGGCATCGTGAGGAGTGTCCCTGCGCCATCGCCCGTCTCAGGTTCTGCACCCGTGCCGCCGCGGTGATTCATGCGGGTCAGCATGGTCATGGCATGCTCCACCAAGAGGTGGCTTGCAACGCCGTCTATATTTGCAATGAAGCCCATGCCACAGGCGTCTGACTCAAAATCAGGCTGCCAAAGGCTATGTGATAAGGCTTGTTTGGTTTGTTTCATCATTCTAGCTCCTATTTTGCGTAGATGACATAATTATAGCAAAAAATTCACTTTAATGCAAAGTTTTCAGACTATTCTAATAAAAAGTCAAAGAAATTTGACACTTCAGTGTGGAACTAAGAACTAGGATGGATTCGAGGGGAAAGAGGAGCTAGGAGTGTGAAGTCTTGAGGGATGGGCTGAACGGGATAGATATCATCCGAAGCAGGACGAATTGGCGATAAGCATTGGGTTTCTGGATTAAAGGCTTAAGCGAGCAGGTAGATGGGGTAATCGCCTAGTAGTCGTGTCGTGACGCCCAGAGCATTAAGCTCTTCGATGGCATAAGGGATTTTGGGGTCATCTGCGAGGTCAATGATAAAAAAGTACTGGCCTAGGACGGTTTTAAGGGGGCGGGATTCGATTTTGGTCATGTCAATACCGCGCCAAGCAAAGGCTGAAATGGCTTTGTGGAGCGCGCCTGGGAGGTTATCGGGAAGGGTCAATGCAAGGGAGGTCTTTTTTTCGCGGATGCGCAGAGGGAAAAGCTCGGGGAGTTCATGTCCTAAGAGCCAGAAACGCGTGTGATTGTCGTCATTGTCCTGAATGTTTGCAGCTGCAACGAGGAGATGGTAGGTCTCAGCGGCTTCAAGAGGGGCAATGGCTGCAATGGCCTTTTCAGGGTGGTTTGCAACATATTCCGCTGCTTGTGCCGTGCTGTCTGTTTCTTCGAGCGTCGCCTCGGGGTAATTGGCTTGCAGGAAATTACGAGTTTGTGCGAGGGCCTGAGGGTGGCTTAGAATCTGAATTGGCGTAATATTTTCCTGTGCCACGAGGAGATTTTGCTGGATGGGAAGGATGAACTCAGCAACGACGCTAGCATGGCTGTTATGAAAGAGAGCGTCCGTCGCCTGATTGACGGAGCCTTCGAGGGAGTTTTCGATGGGAATCAGCGCGTAGTCCTCATTGCCACGCTCGTAGCTTGCAATCGTCTCACGAATAGAGTGTTTGGTCATGATGTCGGCTTTTGGAAAGGCTTGTGTGGCAGCGTTGTAGCTGAATGAGCCAACAGGGCCTAAGGTTGCAATTTTCATGAGGTCTCCTTTTTTTGCTGGGAATGCCAGCGGATGATTTCTTGGGCGATTTCTTGGGGTGTTTTGTCTGTCGTATCGACTGTCAAATTTGACAAGGCATCATAGTAGGGCTCACGGTTCAGAAAACGGGCGCGCAGGCTTTCTAGGCCATCTTTTGCGAGGGGGCGAACGTTTTTTTTGTCACTTGTGATGCGATGTGCGAGTTCATCAAAAGTCGCTTTGAGATAAATCACGTCTGTCACGTTTGATAGAAGCTCGCGTGCGGATTGAGATTCCACGATACCGCCACCGGTGGCGATGACCGCTATGTTTTGTGTTGTCAAATTTGATAGGGTCTCAGTTTCAAACTGACGAAAAGCATTTTCACCTTCTTGTGCAAAAATCTCTGGAATCGAGCGACCTGCTTGTGCTTCAATGTAGGCGTCGAGGTCAATAAAGTTTGTATCCAAGAGTCTTGCAACGGTTGTTTTTCCCGCCCCCATAAAACCAATCAAAATCGTCATAAAACATGATACCTCCGCTCGTTTCCCACGGAATTTACGTAAAGTCCCCCGCAAGCTTCAATCGTCTTGCGACTCGCCACATTCTCTTCCTTGCACATGATCCAAACTTCCTGAATGCCCCGCGCACGGTATTCTGGCAAAATTTCTTGAACCATCTGCGCTGCAAGTCCTTGACCACGAAAGCTTGGCGCCACATAGTAGGCAATGTGCCCGCCTGTCTCAAGGAGCTTTCCCTTGGTGATATCCCAACGTGCATGCAGGACGCCCGCAAGTTCGCCGCCAACTAACGCAAAATAAGCTGTACTTGCGGAATATCCAGAATCCTCTAATGACTTCTGAGACGCCAGAAATTCAAGAAAATCTGGGAAATCACGCTTTTCCATCTCCGTCAAGAGCCACAAGTACTTGTAGGGATTTGTATCCGCTTGCCACGCCGCTTTGAAAGTAGAATAGTTTGCGTCGTCGCACTCCGTTAATTCACGTCGTTTCATCAGTAGGCCACCTCTTGCAAAGTCTCAAAATAATCCTCAAAAGTCTTTCCCACGCACGCAGGATCTTTAATGACAATGCCAGGCACCATCGTCCCAATCAGCGAAAAACTCATCGCCATCCGGTGATCATGATAAGTCTCAATCTCGCATGGCCGTGGTTTTCCCGGTTCAATCGTCAGCACACCATCCGTGTAATCACACGTCACGCCAAGCCGCGTGAGTTCGTTCAATATCGCTTGCAAGCGGTCACTTTCCTGATTGCGGATATGCTCAATCCCCGTAATTCGCGTGGGCGAGTTCGCAAACGGTGCAATGGCCGCCAGCGTCATCGTCTGATCGCTCATGTCCCCCATGTCAATGTTAATCCCACTAAGTTTCTCAGGACCTGTCAACCGCATGCCATCAGGTGTTTCCTCGATTTCACAGCCCATTTTGACCAAGACCTGCAAAAACTGAATATCCCCTTGCGACGCATCCAAATGCGCCCCCTTGACCGTCACCGACCCACCGTGCAAAGCCGCGAGCGCATAGAAATAGCAAGCCGCCGAAATATCTGGCTCGATCGTGTAATCCCGCGCCGTATATGTGTTCCCAGCAGGAATCTGATAACTATTCCCCGACACCTCAACTATCCCGCCAAAGTCCCGCATCATTTGCAAGGTCAGCTCAATATACGCAGGCGCCAATTTCTTGCCCACCGTCTCAATCTCAAGGCCCTTTTCATAAAGACCACCTGTCATGAGCAGTGCGGAAAGAAATTGGCTCGACAAACTTGCATCCAGCTGGACATGACCGCCTTCCAAGTGACCTCCCGTGAGTTCAAAAGGATAATAGCCATCTTTTCCCGCAAAATCAATGGTAGCACCTAACGTCTGCAAAGCGTTAAGTAAAGGTGCCATCGGTCGTTTCATCATCTGCTGCGAGGCGTTCATCGTAAAGGTTCCCTTTTGCGTCGAAAGAAAAGCCGGCAAAAAGCGCGCCGCTGTTCCTGCCGAACGGACATTGATTTCAGCATTTTCAAGAGGTGCACCACCCGTCACTATCACCGATTTTCCCGATTCATCCACCGCCAGATCATAACCAAGTCCTGCAAGGCACTCCAAAAAACCGCGCGAATCATCGCTAAAGAGCACCCCCGTGAGCTTTGATGTGCCCTTTGCCATCGCCGCAAGCAAAAGAGCACGATTCGTGATGGACTTCGAGCCAGGCACCATGACCAAGCCAAAATCGCGTTTTGTTGTGGGTTTGATTGCTAGTTTTTCTTCGACCAACATGACATCATTATAGCAAAAAGTCAGGCTTACGTCTGGCTTTCTAAGGTATCAAGTCATAGTGAACCTTCTTTTTCTAAGAAGTCGTGCAACCGCGTGACTTCTTCTTGCGAAATGGCATGACCACTTCTGAAATCTTGCCACACGACAGAGGCACCACTTGCTGTCAGATTTGACAACAAGCGCTCAAAGTTTTGAAGTGGTACGATGGGGTCATTTTCCGCGTAAGAGAGGAAAATTTGCGTCCCAATGATTTTTTTTGTCTGATGTGACACGTCTTCTAATGACATCGCATGGAGTGCCAAGAGCTTGTCAAATTTGACAAGACCGTAAGTCGTTAGATGGAGCATGATAGTTGCACCATTCGAGTAGCCAAGCCCAACGAGGGTCCTCCCATCAAGGTTGTTTTGGTTGAGAAGTGTCGTGATTCGCTGAGAAAGCCACTTGCTCTCACGCGCCAAGGACTCTAAGTCAAAAACGCCTTCTGCAAAGCGCTTGAAATACCGTGCATGTCCATTTTCTAGCACGCGTCCACGGATGGCTAAAAGCGGATTTTCAGGAAACAACTCGCGCGCAAGCCCCACGAGCTGGCGTTCATCGCCTCCCGTCCCGTGAAACAGGATAACGACAGGTAAATCTCTACGTCCCTGAACAACTAAATGTGGCATTTCCTTCTCCTTTGCATTTCATTTGCAAATGCGCTCATAACTGATATAATCAGTTTATCATAAATGTTTACACTTGTAAACGGTAATGAAAATACTTTACTTTAAGGAGCTTCTTATGACAACTCTTGATTCCACCATGGTGCTTGGGGGCGTCCACCACGTGACCGCTATCACCTCAAGTGCCCAGCACATCTACAATTTCTTTACAAATATCCTAGGACTGCGTCTTGCTAAGCTGACAGTCAATCAGGATGACTACGAGACCTATCATCTTTATTTTACAGATGAGGAAGGCAATGTAGGGACAGACATGACGTTCTTCGACTTTCCTGGGATAGATGCGGGAACACATGGCGCAAACAGCATCGACCGTGCGTCATTCCGCGTACCAACGGATGCGTCGCTCATTTACTGGCAAGAGCGCTTTCAAGAGGCGGGCGTACCGCATGGCAAGATTCGCACGCGTTTTGGTGAAGAAACCTTACGTTTTGAAGACTTTGACGGGCAACATTATCAGCTCATCTCAGACAGTCGCAATGTCGGCGTCCCATCTGGCAAGCCTTGGCAGCTTTCAAACGTTGCAAAAGAGCATGCCATCACGGGTCTTGGTCCTGTTATCGTACGAGTAGCGAACTATGACGTCTTGCGGACAATCGTAAAAGAGGTATTTGGTTTTCGTGAGACGGCCCATGAAGGAAATGCGCATTTGTTTGAGGTCACAGAAGGTGGCAACGGGGGAGCAGTCATCCTCGTGGAAAGTCAAGGCGAAACCACAGCTCAGCAAGGTTACGGGACGATTCACCACATGGCCTTGCGCACAAAAAACTCCGAGACGCTTGCCTATTGGATTGAGCGGATTAAGGAACATGGCCTGCCGCACTCCGGACTTGTAGATCGTTTTTACTTCTCGAGTGAGTACGTCCGCGTGGCGCCTGGTGTCCTATTTGAGATTGCGACCGATACGCCAGGGATTGGTGCGCTTGAGATGGCAAAGGCAGGTCGCAGCAAGGTGGATAGCTATGAAGAGGCTTTAATCACGTCAGGCTTTTGGATAGATGAGACCAAAGACGAGGCGGGACTTGCTCTGAGTCTTCCACCCCATCTTTTTCCTGATGATGAAGCCACAAAAGCTAAGACAGCTGCGGCTTTACGACCACTTGATACAAGTGATGCCCAGCGTGATCGTAGAAAGGACAAGCTTTGGACGTTCGATGATGTCTTAACAAACTAAAAATCCCTGCGGGGATTTTTTTGTTAAAGAAACTTAATCACGCCAACTGCCACTAGCATGATAAGCACGCCGATGATTTGCCAGCGGTTGACGCTGAGTTTCACACTACGCCAGAGGCCAAATTGTTGGACGATGATGGAGCCTACGATTTGGCCAATGAGGCCCATCATGATGGTGAGACCTGCGCCAATTTGCGGAACACAGACAACGGTCGCAAAGACAAAGAGGGCGCCTAGAATGCCCCCACTGAAATTCCAGACTTTTGCTTGGCGCAAATTTTTGAGGCTCGGTAAGCGCTTGTCCACGATGAGAACGACGATGAAAATGAGGACTGTCCCAACCAGAAAACTAACAAAGCTTGCTTCAGGGGTATTGTGCAAAGCGACACCCAGGTGCCCATTGATGGCTTGCTGAGTTGCGCCCATCATGCCAATCACGACGCCCCAGATTTGCCAGGGAAGGAGATTTTGCTTGGCTTTTTCAGTTTTCTTCCCCGTCAAGCTAGGGAGCACAACAGCAGAAAGCATCCCGATAATCAGGAGCACAATGCCCAAAATGCGCATGAGTGTGAGGGGAAGCTCTGGCGCAAAGAACCAGCCGTTTGTATCAATCGCAATGCCCATGAGAATTTGCCCGAAAATCGGTAGAATGACTGTCTGCAAAGCTCCAAGTCTTGGGAATAGCAAAATATTACTCGTCAGATAAATCGCACCCAAAAGCCCCCCCAGCCAAATCCACCAAGGCGCGTGAGAGATAAAGGCGAGACTTGGCAAAAAGCTGTGCGTCACAATCAAGGTGACAAATGCCAAAAAGACCGTCCCCACCGCAAAAGAAATCAAGCCTGCCGACAAGGGAGAGCCCGCATAGCCACGCAAGTCCGTGTTGATGGGCGATTGATTCGCAAGGAGAAAACCCGCAAGTAGCGCAATACCAAGAAACGCAATCATGGGCGCACCTCAAGACAAGCCTTGTAAGCGGGGATGAGCTTTCCCATCGTGTCTGTCAGATCTGACAGAAATTGCTTTTCACTTAATGTCAACATTTTTTCTTCTGACCAAGCCCTGCCGACTTCAAATTCGGACTGTTTGACCGTCTGCAAACGCGTCAGAAAGTTTGTCAGCTCTGACAGGTCAAAAATTTCTGATGTCAGATGACTTTTTGAGACCTGTAAGCCCTTGTCAAATTTGACAACCGCCAAAGACTGTCCGTAAGCCACTTGTCCCTTTGGTTGATCCAAAATGGACAAGCTGAAAAAGACCTGATGGCGCCAAATCGCAAGCACCAAGCAAGGCTCCATCTTGTAGCCCCGCTTTTGAGTTGAAATCGCACACCACGTCGATTCCGGCGCATAAGTCGTGCGTCTGCGGTGCTGCGCAATGTGCAGATAAAACGTCTCACGAGGCATGGCCTTTTGCAATTCTACAAGGATTTTTTCACCAATTTCTTGAAAAATCGGCTGAATTTCAGCGCGAATAGCGACCATTCGTGGCTCTAAACCAGCTATATCAAAAACTTCAAATGACTCTTTACGAAAAATCACGTTTTTCCAAAATCCTCTCTAGCGTATTGATATTGCGACTTGTGAAACTTTCTTGAGTATGCTTTTTTCCTAATAGCTTTCCAAACGCCGTTTTTAACGTCATCCCAACAGGCACTTGCCAGTAAACCGTTCCTTTCACAACTTTGAGAGCATCTTCAGCACTTCTGTCAAATTTGACCGCTATTTCAGCAAAGCCTAAGTCTTCAGAAATCAAGACATAGCAGTGCTTTTCAGGATTTGACGGAAATGGGTTTTGCACCAAAATTTGACGCAGTTCGGCGTCAGATTTGACAAAAGCTTTGACGGGCAAAAAATCAAGTTTCGTCAAATTTGACGGATTTTCCGGCAGGTCAAAAATGACATTTCCCGTCGCAAGCACGGTCGAAACGCCGGTAAATCCAGCCTTTTCAAACAAAGTCTTCTGCTCGCGTGCCGTGAGTTTCACCCCACCGACATTGACACCGCGCAGGAATGCGACAGCTCAGCTCATTTCACCAGCCACTCCCTCATCTCGTCGAGTGGCACTTGGTGAATGCGCGCCGTTCCGATTTCAGGCACGAGTACGGTCTTAATCTGCGAGCCGCGCGCCTTTTTATCGTGCGTGAGCGCTGTATAAAGCACGTCCACATCCCACGGTTCGTAGTCAACTGGCAGTCCAAACTTTATGCACATTTCGCGGATTTGATCGGAAATTCCTGCGGGCATCAAACCGCGTCCTTCTGCAATTTTCGATATTTGTACCATGCCAATCGCGACGGCTTCGCCATGCATGACTTTGCCGTAGCCCGCCGTTGCCTCTACCGCGTGGCCAATCGTGTGGCCAAAGTTGAGATAAAGGCGCTTACCATTGTCATGCTCGTCTTCGACGACGACCTTGCGCTTGACTTCGACAGCATGTTCAATCAAGAAATCCGCATTTGATAAAATCGAATCCCCTGGCATCTCAGACAGCTTCTCCCAGAGCGTGACGTCGCCAATCAAGCCACATTTCACGACCTCACCCATGCCCTCAATCAGCTCGCGCTTTCCTAAAGTCTCTAAAATATCTGGATCAATCAAGACGCCGTCCGGCTGGGTAAAAGTGCCAATCATATTCTTTGCAAGTTTCGAGTTGACGCCCGTTTTCCCGCCCACGGAGCTATCCACCTGCGCTGTGAGACTTGTCGCAATCTGCAAGAAATGAATCCCCCGCATGTAGGTCGATGCGACAAAGCCCGCGAGGTCCCCCGTCACACCACCGCCGAGACCGACAATCCCGTCTGAGCGCGTGAGGCCTACCTCCGCACAAAAGTCCCAGGCTTTCTCCGCCGTGGCTAAAACCTTCGACGCTTCCCCAGCTGGAAATTCAAATAGGACGACTTCAAAACCCGCATCCCGCAGATTTTCTGCGACTTGCGCACCGTACAGAGCACTAACATTGGAGTCCGTAATGAGGACAAGCTTCTGCGGCTGCCAAATCCCAGCTGCCCAAGCACCCACCGTTTTTAAAGCGCCTCGTTCAATCACTATATCGTAGGGATGGTGGGGAATGTCGACGTTAATTTTCATAAGTATCCTTTCTTGGTAAGAGTGTTGCCAAAAGTGCGATAGCAAAGAGTTGCAAGAGTGTAAAACTGATTAAAAATGGAAGATTTCGTATGGAGATAATCGCAAAAAGCTTCCCCAGAGTGTCAAACGGTCGTGTCACTAAGTTCCAGGAATTCAGCCGCAGCGCAATGTCCCGCCCCGCATAAATCGCGACACTCGACAAAAAAATTAAGACAAAGCTTGCGAGACCAACTACGACAGGGTGTAGTCTCCAGTGGGCTGCAAGCAAGTGATAAGCCGCAAAAACGCCCAAGAGAAGTCCAAAAAAGATACCCAAGCCCAGCCAGACGAAATAAATCGTCGTATGTGCCCCTGTATGGATAATATCGAGCTTTCCATCCCGTGACAACCAATCTGCAAAGTGCACTGCATCCGTCAGCATGTAAAAAGTATTCGGATAAAAAGCGATGAATACAAGAGCAGAGAGGACTTTGAGGGTTTTACTTGTTGTTGCTGTGAAAAGTCTTGCGGCATCATAGGCCACAAGCGCTAAAAAAACGTTCCAGGCCATGGTTGAAGGAATATCATTCATCGCTCCAGCCTGTGCTAGCGTGATGTTTGTCCGACTAAAATGATCGAGCAAGCCCCAGAGACAGATAGCCACGACGCTCATCAGGAAAAAGAGCCCATGGAGCGCTAAAAAAGAACGATTTTTAAGAAGAGACATCATCCGTGCAGCTTCTCCCGCAATTCCCGCTCAATCTGCTTGGTTGGCATGTCTTTACCCGTCCAGAGCTTAAAGGCTGCAGCAGCTTGATAGAGCAGCATTCCCACACCATTTGCCGTCTTAGCACCTTGCGACTCCGCCCAGGAAAGAAAGGGCGTCTTTTCAACCTTGTAAATCACGTCCATAACAAGCGTCTCTGGATGAATGGTGAGGCTTTCAGACACGGGAGAGCCAAGGCCATCCATCCCGACAGAAGTTGCATTGGCCAAAAAGCGCGCTGTGAGGAGTGTTTTTTGCAACTGCCTCTCGTCTGCAATGTCTGTCAGCGAGATGGTAACATGGGTAAGTTCTTGGAGCTTCGCGAGTTTTTCTGCTAAGGGCTCAAAACTTGCCGAGCGCCTTGCATAGACATGAATTGCGCCTGCCCCACGGAGTGCCGCTTCCGCGACAATGGCAATCGCAGCGCCTCCTCCGCCTAAAATCACAATTTCTTGCCCCGCGACATAAAAGTTAGACTCCTCTGCAGCACGCCAAAAGCCGGTCCCATCCGTATTGTGTCCGATGAGTTGCCCATGATCATTGACAATCGTGTTGATCGCCCCGATAAGCTTTGCGGACTCTGAAAGATCGTTGACATACCACATGGCAAGCTGCTTGTAGGGCATGGAGAGGTTGACCCCATACATGTTGAGCAGGCGGATATTGACCAATGCTTGCGCCAAAGCCGTGTCTTTTTTGTCCGTCGGATCATCTTCGTTGAGCTCCCAAGCGACATAGACGCCATTTTCAGCTGTCAGCTCAAAAGCCCGATTGTGGATAAAGGGCGAAAGACTATGTTTGATAGGGTTTGCGACGACTGCCGCAAGACGTGTGTATCCATTAATATCCATAAGATGAGGAGAAATCCCTTATTTCTTGGGACTTTCAGGTGTTTGTTTACGTTTTTGGTAGCTACGAATCCCGCCTATCACGGCTGGTAGGACGGATACGACAACGATGGCGAGCATAATGAGCTCGAGATTTTTTTGCACAAAAGGAATATTACCAAAGAGGAACCCTGCCCCAAGGGCGACTGTCACCCAAGCATACCCTCCTAAAAGATTAAAGAGGATAAATTTGCGGTGCGGCATTTTCCCTGCGCCCGCAGTAAAAGGCACAATCGTGCGGATAATGGGCATGAAGCGGCCCAGGAAAATTGCCCATGCGCCCCATCTTTCAAAGAACTTGTGCGCATCTGCCATGTACTCAGGTTTCAAAAAGCGCGAGAGCAAAGGATGCTTGGGGATTGCGTCTCCAAAGAAACGGCCAATCTCAAAGTTCAAAAGATTTGCCAAAAAGGCAATCGCCCCCATGACAAGGATTAGAAGCCAAAGGTAAAGATTTCCCCCATGCTTCATGCTGATGGCAGAAAGACTCCCTACAAAAAAGAGAACCGAATCTCCCGGCAGGAAAGGAAAAATCACGATACCTGTCTCAATAAAGATGATAAGACCCAGCACCACGAAAATCCAGATTTCGGTGCCAGGCGATGCTGCAAACTTTTGAAAAAGCGCATTGATTTGCCCAAAAAAGCTAAAAATAGAGGCGTTAATAAGCATTTAGTCTCCTAATAAGCCAAGTAATTGGCGGGTTTCATCTAAGCTGTATTGCCCAGGAGCAGAAGCTGCTCCCTTTGCTGTCGCAAAGGTCCAACAAGAGCCTGTCAAATTTGACAAAACACGCGTCGCCTTCCCGACTTCTCCCATCGCAATCGCAACAAGCGTCAGGTCATAGCTATCTGCAAAAGCCCGTGCATAGTGCATGAATGTAAGTACCTCATCAGGCGTTTCAGGACTAACAGCCACTTTGACTACTGCTGAAGCAATACCTGCCATCTCCTTGAGTCGCTCTGTCAAATCTGACGGCATCTCCTTGAAGTTATGATATGACAGGACAAGTTTATCTTTCACCTCTGTCAAATCTGACAAGACTGATCCATGGCTAAAATACTCCACATCAATATAGCGCACCGGCGTCTCCTCAAGAATACGCGACAGGATATAACTATAAACCCCATCTGTCACTGCTGCTTTTCCGCCTTCTTCAGTCGTACGGAGTGTAAACAACACTGGCAGATTGCGAAAAGTCTCAAAAATCACAGGAGCCGCCTTAAATAGCAAATCAAGTGGCATAAAATCAGCACGCCACTCAATCATATCCGCCCCGACATAATCAATTGCACGCAAAGCCTTTGCTTCTTCAAGCGACGTTGGCATGATTGGAACAACAATCTTTGTCATGATACCATCTCCTCAAAAGCGCTCATAGAGCCAAATTATAGCTACGAATGGCCTCTTCTTCTGCATCTGCATAGGTCATTGCTGTTGTTAAGTGCTTGTCATCCGCCGTCAGGACTTCAAACTTCCCCTCAGGAAGTTCCCGAATTTTTCGAATCGTGTGCGTCCCCACTTTCAATTCAACCCCGTCCGCACTATCTATAACTTGAATTTCCGTATCTTTTTTGCTCATGGGAAAAGTATATCAAAAAAACGCGCCAAATGCACGTTTTCTTATATAAAGGTACGTTGCGCTCTTTCTTTTTAAGCGATTTCCTGCAGGATTTCTTGAATCTGAGCTTTCGTATGCACACCCGCGATTTGTTTCACAACCTGTCCATCTTTTTTAAACATCAAGGTTGGTATAGACATGATACCAAAAGACTGTGCGGTTGCTGGATTTTCATCCACATCCATCTTGACAATCTTGAGCTGATCTTCATCCAGCTCATCGGAGAGCTGCTCCAAAATCGGCGCCTGCATACGACATGGCCCACACCAAGTTGCCCAAAAGTCGATGAGGACTGTTCCTGTCCCGGTTTCTTCCTCAAATGTTGCGTCTGTTGCTGTATATTCCATCGTCACTTACATCCTTTCTTTTTCTCTATTTTAACGTTTACTTTTGTAAATAGCAAATAATTTGCTTCATCATTTTAACTGCGCAATGGTCGCTCCGGATCCACCTGCATTCATCGGTGCATAGTCAAAATGCTTGATGTGCTTGTTTTTGGCGAGCTTTGTTTGCACGAGATCTCTAATGACGCCCGTCCCGATGCCATGGACAATGGTAATCTGGCTAAGATTGGCTAAAAGCGCCTGATCAATGTAACTATCCAGCTCAAGTGCAGCCTCCTCATAGCGTGTCCCACGTAAGTCAAGCTGTGCTTTGATACTGGAGTTGACTGAGCGCTTAATGGCTTTTGATTTTGGTGCAGCTTTGGCTGTTGCAAGCACTTCAAAATCGCTTTCGGCCAGTTTTGCTGTGATGTTGCCTATTGCAACCGTCCAGCGCCCATCTTTTTCAAGACGAACAAGCTTTCCCCGTTGCCCGAAACTTTCAACCATGACCTCTGCTCCAGCTGACAGGCCACGTTGCGACTTTGCTTTTTTTAGGACTTTATTTTTGGAGAGATCTGGTCCAGGTGCTAAACTATCAAGCGTTGCCATGGCCTCAATGACTTCATGAGGTTTGAGTGTCGACTTATCATTGAGCTGTTTGAGGATTTGCCTCGCCTCCTCATGCGCTTTATCTGCCACTTCACTTGCTTCCTGACGCGCCGTTTCAATGATTTGCGTGCGTTCACGCTCTAAAACACGGAGTTTATTGTCAAGTTCTGCCTCTTTGCGTTTGGCTTCCTGGGCATGGCTTTGCGCTTCGTCAAGCCTTTCAGAAAGCGAGATGGCTTCTTCTTCGAGACGCGCAATAAGAGTATTGACATCGTGTTCGTCATCTGTCAATAGACTATCTGCATAAGCAATCACTTCATCACGAAGGCCTAGGCGTCGCGAGATTTCAAAGGCATTGGATTTCCCCGGAATACCCATGTGCAGGCGATAGCTTGGGCTCATCGTTTCAAGGTCAAACTCCACCGATGCATTGGTTACGCCTTCTGTTTCTACGCCGTAAGCCTTGAGCTCCGGATAGTGCGTGGTAGCAAGTGTCTTGACCCCACGTTTTCGCAAGGTCTCAAGAATACTGATAGCAAGTGCCGCCCCCTCTTTAGGATCCGTCCCAGCCCCCAACTCATCAAGTAGCACAAGGCTTTTCTCAGTTGCCTGACTTAAGATTTCTACAATCGTTGTCATGTGACCGCTAAAGGTAGAAAGATTGGCTTCAATGGACTGTTCATCACCAATGTCTGCGTAAAGCGTTTCAAAGACCGTAACTTGAGAGCCGTTTTGTGCAGTGATGGGGAGTCCAGCCTGTGCCATCAGCGTGAGAATCCCCACCGTTTTTAGGGTAATTGTCTTCCCACCTGTATTGGGCCCTGTAATGACAATCGTTTGCAGCGTTTCATCAAAAGAAATCGTATTGGCCACCGCTGTTTGAAACGGAATCAATGGATGGCGCGCACCAAAGAGCTGCAAATTCCCAGCCTCATTGAGCTCTGGAATACTTGCTTTTTCACGTGCCATAAAGCTCGCCTTCGCACGAATCAGATCAATCTGCCCCAACAACCAGGCGTTTTGCCTAATTTGTGGCACCAAAGGGCGTAACTGCTCTGAGAGCTGTCGTAACAGTCTTGCAATCTCATTTTTTTCTTCAAGTCGCTCTTGCTGAAGACGCACATTCAGACTTGCTGCGGCTCTAGGCTCAATATAATAAGTCGCCCCGGAGCTTGAAATATCCTGCACAACTCCAGCAATCTTATTTTTAGCCTCTGCTTTGACTGGCAGAACCTGGCGTTCATTACGAATCGTGATAATCTGCTCTGTCAAATCTGACGCATGTTTTGAAAGTAAATCTTGCATGATTCCACGAACTTCAGCTTCATCTTTGTGAATGCCGCGCCGAAGTCTATTTAAGGATTCAGAAGCCGTATCCAATAAGACGCCCGATGCATCAAACATGTCTAAGGTCTTCTCAAAGGCTACATCCACTGAAAACTTATCTGTCAAATTTGACAGCGCAGGCATGGCCACATTTTCCGCCTCTTTAAAATACGTAATCGCCTGTATCAATGCAGCTTGCAGCTTTTTCAAGCCCGCAAATTCGACCCCAGATAGGACTGCTTCAAGTTCCAAACGCATCAAGCTATCTGCAACATCTACTGTTGCAGATAGCCTCAGCTCACCATTTTCACTCTGCACAGCCACAAAATCCCGTAACGTCGCAAAGGCTTCCTGCATTTTGGCAAGTTCTTTCAAGTCTGTCAAATTTGACAGAGCCTCTTCTCCTTGAGTCGTCGTCAAATACGGCGCAAAAAGCGCCTTGACTTTTTCAAATTCTAAAACCTGCGCAATTTTTTTCATTTCAAAGCCTTCAGATGCGTCAAATTCTCAACAAAAAGCTGCAAGAGCCAGTGCGACGTAAGCGGCGCCTGCGTAATGATCCACTTTGCAAAGTTCGATGAAGCTACAAAACTTTGTACCCCATTGATAGGCAGGAGCGACAAGGTTGTAAGCAAAATGGCCAAACTAAAAAACATCACCCCAAGGCTCAAAAGAGCGGCTAAACATCGCCCAAAGCGCCCGAGACCCAAGACCCGTCTGAAGGGTCTTATAATCAAGAGAATCACGCGTAGCACTAAACCTACCACAAGATAAATAAGCGAGAAAGCAAGGGATGCGAAAAGTGGAATATCTATTTGCGAGAGTATGCCGTTATTTAGCACAGCAAGCTGAGTTCCCGCTGTTGAGATACTGATAAGCTTTTTCAAAAGACCTGACACCCATTGGTAGCCATAGAGCGCAAGCAGCGCAGAAATCGCCATCGAAAGCGTCGCAAAAATCTGAGCCACAAGTCCTCGACGCCAGCCCCGATAGAATCCAAAAAGAAGGCAAGCAAGTATAATCAGCGATAGAATCACACCTTTTCCTCCTCAAATAACGTCGAAGAATGTCCCGCGTTTAATTTCTTCTCAAAGTCAATCGTCCGCGTCATCGCCGAAATCGCAGTCACCGCCTCTCCAAAACCAACCGAGATTAACGGAATCTTCCCCTCATAATCCACACTGTCTCCCGCCCCGTAGAGTCCAGAGATGCTAGACGCCATCGTCCCATCCACACGCATTCGCCCATTACGATTCAGTTCAAGCCCCTCCATGAGGGCTTCTGGCTGCGTCAAAAAACCATAAGTCACAAGTATCCGGTCCACCGAAAGCGAAAGCGTCTCCTCACTCTTGACTTTGGCAAGCAAAATCCCATCTGCCATCAATTCCTTTGCCGTATAAGGCGTATGAATTATGATTTTAGATGCTTTAACTTCCTCAACCGTCTTCTCATGCGCCCGAAAAGCATCCCTGCGATGCACCAGATGTACCTCACGCGCCACCGTCTGAAGCATCAAAGCCCAATCAAGCGCCGAGTCCCCACCCCCAAGCACTGCCACAGACTTCCCCCGATAACTCTCCAAATCCCGCACAAAATAAGCCAAGCGTCCCGCCGCATGCGCAGCCTCTTCTCCCTCTACACCAAGCGTTCGTGGGACGATTTGCCCATTGCCCGTCGTTAAAAGCAGTCCCTTTGCCGTAAGAACATCCTGAGACGTCGTCACTTCAAACCCAGCCTCTGTCTTTACCACGCGTTCAACTTTTTCTCCCAGCCTCAAGTCATGGTCCACTTTATCAAGCTGCTGCACTAAATTTTGTGCTAGCGCACTCCCTGAAATCTTTGGAATCCCCGCAATATCATAAATCGCTTTTTCAGGATAAATCTCCGCAGGCTGTCCCCCAGCCTCTTCCGAAACATCTATTATCGCAACCGACAAACCTCGCATCCCCGCATAAAAACCCGCATATAGTCCCACAGGACCCGCCCCAACGACAATCACATCATAACTTTTCATGCCTTCTATTTTAGCAAAATTTCCCCAAAATAGCCGCCCCCTGCTACCCCAACAAAAAAAAGCTCAGCATTGAGCTTTTCTTTCCCTTATTTTTTCGTTGAATCCTTCATCGCCATCTTATACGGCAAAATCGCCGTTTTCCCATCAATCTCCTCATGCGCGATAATCTTCGTTAAAAAGCGCATGGACACAGCACCAACATCATACAAAGGCTGATCAATTGAGGTCAGGTTTGGTCGCGTGTATTTCGTCACAATTGTGTTGTTCGCCGTGATGATTTCAAAATCTTCAGGCACAGACACCCCATTATCCAAAAGCCCATTTAAGAGCCCCGCCGCCACTTCATCATCAGTCACAAAAGCCGCCGTCGCACCAGACGCAATCACACGTTCAGCGAGTGTATAACCATTTTTGTAGGTATAAGTCGTCTCAATGACATTCAGCTCACTAAACTCACGCTTTGCCGCTTTCAAAGCCGCCTTATAACCATCATAGCGCACGGTATTGATTGCCGCAGCCATCGGGCCAATGATCAGTAAAACTTCTTGATTGCGTTTGGCAAGGAGTCCTACAGCCTCTTTGACAGAAGCAAAATGATCAATCGTCACCGCAGGCATCTGTTCTTCTTTATCGACCATACCTGCCAAAACCACAGGCGTCCGCATCCGACTAATCCGACCTCTCAGCTGCTCCGAAATCGAATTTCCCATGATGATTAACCCATCCACCTGCTTTGAAATCAAATCATCAATGACCATAATTTCCTTATCCGCATCACCATCTGAGTTGACAATCAGGATATTATAATCATACATTCGCGCCACATCATCCACTCCTACAACCATGCGTGAATAATAAGAATGAACAAACGAAGGCAAAACCACCCCAATCGTCGTCGATTTATGGCTCGCGAGGCCTCGTGCTATCGCATTGGGCCGATAGTCTAGCTTATCTACCGCGGCTAATACCTTTTGACGCGTTTTCTCTTTGACGTTTGGATTGCCATTCATGACACGGCTAACCGTGGCCATAGATACCCCTGCGGCATTCGCAACATCGTATATCGTTGCTGATGTGTCTTCCATCTTTTCTCCTATAGTTTGAAAATGTTATGGGCGTGTCTAAAAACCGTTTTGCTTTTGAAGGCTAACGCCGAGAACCGTTTATACACTTGGCGTCTTGCGCCAAGCGGTTCTCGAAGTTAGACGAAAAAGCAGGTTTTTAGAGGTAAC